>NZ_BSTA01000002.1:796231-925952 GCF_030269265.1 Kineosporia sp. NBRC 101677 | reverse complement strand
AGATCCGCCGCCACTTCCGCGACCGCGGCTGGGCCATGCGCATCCCCCGCCGCATCCAGGACCTCGGCCGCCGCGTCTCCGAAGCCCGCGAAACCCTCACCCACACCCTCGACCGCTCCCCCACCGTGCAGGAGATCGCCCAGCACCTCGACGTCGACGCCGACATGGTGATCGAGGCGCTGGACACAGCCAGTGCCTACATCACCGTGCCGCTGCCCACCACGGCGGAGGAGTCGGACCGGATGGGCAAGTCGTTCGAGGACGCCGGGCTGGAACTGGTGGAACAACGCGAGACCCTGCGCCCCTCCTGGCCCGGCTGCCCGAACGGGAGCAGCGGATCCTGGAGCTGCGGTTCGGCAAGGGCCTGTCGCAGGCTCAGATCGCCACCGAGGTGGGCGTGTCCCAGATGCACGTCTCCCGGCTGCTCACCAAGAGCCTGAACATCCTGCGCAGCGGACTCACCGAAGAACTCTGACCGACGACAGACCGGGCGTCACGGGTCTCCCGTGACGCCCGGTCCGCGTTTGGCGCCGTGGGGACCACGGACGTCCTTTAATGCCCCTCAGGTGAGCGCAGGGGCGCCGGGCCCCTGGCGGGCCCCACAAGCCCCCTCAGGCGGGCGCGTCCTCTTCACGTGCGATCACGTGACCGCCGGCGATCAGGAAGAAGACGACGACCGCGATGGCAAGGATGGGAATGCCGTAGTACCAATAGGCGCTTGCAGAAACCGGCATGCCTATCCCGGCCTGAAGCAGCTGCCACGTCAGAACCGGCCCTCTGGTCCAGCGGGCGCCCTGCCGTAGACCGCGCACACAGCCGGCCAGGGCCACTCCGATCAGACCGGCTATGACCGCCAGACCGAGGGCGTTGGCCGGCCGCTCCGCCCCTAGTCCCTCGATCACCAGCAGCACCGTCCCGGCCAGCAGCGCCAGCGCCTCGAGCCCCACCAGGACCGCGACCAGCAGGCGGAGGCCGTCGCGACCCTCCGGACCTTCCTGGTCCCGCCCGGCCGGGCTTTCCTGCCTCGGCATCGGATACATCCTCTCCCTCATCATCCATTCACCCGATAGCGATTAAACGCGCTACCGTAAAAACCGAGCGCGCCACGGTTCCCGGCCCGCGAGGACCGTTCCGCCGCAACGAATGTCACAACCGCATCAGCCCAGACTTAAGGGCTGCGAAAGGCATTCTTCCGGCGATGCACCCGGTCGGCCCTATTGGGGTCTTTTGGGCACTTCGGCCTGCGAACCCGTCGCGCGTGCGTCAATATAAGGGTCAGAGAAGGCACAGATCACTCTGCGTGGAACACCCAGAAGAATCCTGACACCACTCTTCTGGCCCTTTCACGGGGTGCACTCAGGAATGTACGCCCCGTGCGAACACGTTCACCTAATGCGTTCTTTGCCCCACACTCAGGGTCACAGAACGGACACGACAGATCCGAACCGACGTCCGACCAGGCAGATTCTGCCTAAGCAATGACCAGCTACGTATATACGCAGCGTGTTCTAACGACTACAGTCCTGCACCGTGACCGTGGGCAACGAAAGGTCGCTCAGATCACTCGGGGAAAACCCTTGTGAACGCGGGCACAAGCGTGTGAGGCTTGACGTTAGATCCGGTGGGAGCAAGCAAATCGCTACCACCGATGGCCGGGAACTCTCCGGCCACCTGGGCCACACCCCGTAAACCGGGGGCAGGCCACACACCCATGAGGCCAGGCGTCTGCCGCCGTGCCTCGTACCGTATACGACCGCCCACCCGGGCGTGAGGAGTGGACGATCCCATGGACTGGCGCCATGAGGCAGCTTGCCTCGAGGAGGACCCGGAGCTGTTCTTCCCGATCGGGAACACCGGCCCCGCGATTCTTCAGATCGAGGAAGCCAAGGCTGTTTGCCGTCGATGCGAGGTCGTCGAGACGTGCCTTCGCTGGGCCATCGACTCCGGCCAGGACGCCGGTGTCTGGGGTGGCCTTTCGGAGGACGAGCGTCGCGCGCTGAAGCGCCGTAACGCTCGGGCCCGTCGCGCCGGCTGACTTTCGTCAGCCACCGTGGACCAGGCCGGCGCGGGTACTGCGGTCACTCAAGCACGTTCGGCCGAATCGCCTGACACAATCGGCGATCGGCAGTTGCAACGTCAGCAGTCGAACGACCGCAGTACCTGCCGCCGCTTCTCGGCGACACAGAGAACAGATCAGCAGTACCCGCTGCCGGGGTTCAGTCAGACAGCCCGCGGCAGCAGCACTTAGGCAAGCCTTCGCAGGGCAACAAAGCCGCAACGCATCGATCACGATCCGAAAGCGCCTGCCGTAGCGGGCCAATCAGGAATCAGGTCGAGCACCGAGTACCGGCGCCGACAGCGCGACACCGAAGAGCACCGCACCCCCACAGGTTTCTGAACCTGATTCGGATGTTGCCCGTGTCACGCTCTCCGCCGGTCACTGCGTGTCCCGGAGCATCACCACGTGGATGCCCCGGGACATCGTATGTTTGGGGGAGATCAGCCCTCGGGCAGCTCTTCGCGGGAGACCGCTGCGGCCGCCTTGCGCAGGGTCACCTCGACGATGACATCGGTGCCCCCTTCGGGAGCCGGCGCCCAGGAGATACGGCCCCGCATCTCACCGCTCACGAGCGCCTGCACGATCTGTGTCCCCAGCCCGGACTGACCGGCGCGGAACTCCTCGGGCAGCCCCGTGCCGTCGTCGCGGATGGTCACCCGAAGGTCGGCGGCGTTGCGCTCGACGATCAGCGTGACCGTTCCGCCCCGCTCCCGGAAGCCGTGTTCGACTGCGTTCGTGACCAGTTCGGTGAGCACCAGGGCGAGAGGGGTGGCATTCTCGGCCCTTAATTCACCGAAACGGCCCTCTCTGCGGATCTTCACCGATGTCGACGGTGCGGCCAGCTCGACCGCCAAGGACAACGTGCGCCCCACCACGTCGTCGAAGTCGACCTTCTCGCCGAAGCCCTCGGAAAGGGTCTCGTGCACCAGCGCGATCGTGGAGACCCGCCGCATCGCCTCCTGCAGGGCGCCCCGGCCCTCCGGGGACTTGATCCGCCGCGCCTGAAGGCGCAGCAGGGCCGCGACGGTCTGAAGGTTGTTCTTGACCCGGTGGTGTACCTCCCGGATCGTCGCGTCCTTGGTCAGGAGTTCCTGCTCGCGCCTGCGCAGCTCGGAGATCTCGCGGACCAGCAGCAGTGCCCCGGTCCGTTCCCCGGCCGTCTTCAACGGCACCGCGCGCATCGACAACGTGGCCCCGTGGTTCTCGATGTGGCTGCGCCAGGGCGCCCGGCCCATCAGCACCAGCGGCAACGACTCGTCCACCAGGCCGGGCTGGTCGAGCAGCGAGGTGACGATCTCGGAGAGGCTGTGGTCGACCACCTCGCCGAAGTGCCCGAGCCGGTGCAGGGCGGACACCGCGTTCGGGCTGGCGTAGGTGACCTTGCCGTCCTTGTCCATCCGGATCAGGCCGTCCCCGACCCGGGGAGCGCCCCGGCGGGGGCCGCTCGGGGCGCCGGGGGCGGGGAACTCGCCCTCGCAAATCATCCGGGTGAGCTCGTCGGCGCACTGCAGATAGGTCAGTTCCAGGCGGCTGGGAGTCCGGGCCGCCGAGAGGTTGGTGTGCCGGGCCAGGACGGCGATCGCCCGGCCGGCCCGCAGCACGGGCACGGTCTCTTCCCGGACGGTCACGTCCTCCTGGTAGTCGGTGCCTCGCTCCCGGCAGATCCGCAGCTGCTCGTAGGCCCGGTCGAGCAGCGGACGCCGGCCCGCGTCGACCACGGTGCCCACGACGTCGTCGTAGTACACCGTCACGCCGGTGCTCGGCCGGCAGTGCGCCACGGCGACCCAGCCGCCGTCGTCCTTACGCGGGACCCAGAGCACGAGGTCGGCGAACGACAGGTCGGACAGCAGCTGCCAGTCGCCGGTGAGCAGTTGCAGCCACTCGAGGTCGGCCTGGCCGAGGTGGGTGTGCTTGGCGACCAGGTCTTTCATCGTGGGCATGCGATCACTCTAACTATGGGTCGTAGTAGACACCCGGTGGCGGTGGGCCGGCGGCGGTGAAGAAGTCCGCCGCCGACCTCACATCCGGGCCCTTCCGGAACGTCTACAGGGCATGAGGGTCGTCAGGCCGGGATCACACGATGCTCCGCAGCGAACGCAGCACCACCGAGAGCGGCGCCACGTCCGGCGTGGGCAGGCGCAGCACCTCCTCCAGCGTCGAGCGCACCCGCACCAGCCGGTCGCCGTTGGCCTGCTCGAACTCCTCGATCCGGCTCGCCGGCTCGCCGGGCCCCGTGCGGGTGAGCACGGCCACGGTGAGCGACTCGAGCGCGGCGTAGAGGTCTGCCCGGAGCGCGGCCCGGGCCTGCATCTGCCAGTGGTCGCTGCGCGGCAGGCTGGAGATGCGCCGCAGCAGGCCCTGGCCTCCGTAGCGCTCCGACAGGGTCAGGTAGACCCGGGCCACCTCGGCCGGGTCGGCCCCCACCTGGCCGGCGATCTGGGCGATGTCCAGCAGCATGTAGCGGGTCAGCAGACCGGCCGCCTGGCGGGCCAGGGGCTCGGGCACCCCGTGCCGCTTCCACTCCTCGATCTCGGCCACCAGCACGGTGCGCTGCTCGGGCCCGACCAGCTCGGGGATCTGCGGGGCCAGCTCGGCGACCACGGGCCCGAAGCGGGCCACCTGGGCGGCGATGTCGATGGTGCCCGGCACGGCCTGGATGAACCAGCGGGCGGCGCGGTCCAGCAGCCGGCGGAACCCCAGGTACAGCGACGACTGGTCGTGGGTGGAGAGCAGACCGTCCAAGGCCTCCACCGAGCGGGCGAAGTCCTCGAAGCCGAAGATCTCCCGGGCCACGATGTAGGCGCGGGCGATCTGCTCGGGCTCGGCCCCGGTCTCCTCCTGGCAGCGGAACGCGAAGGTGATGCCGCCTCGGTTGATCATGTCGTTGACCAGGCAGGTAGTCACGATCTGGCGGCGCAGCGGGTGTGCGGCCAGGGCGTCGGCGTAGGCCTCACCGATCTGCGGCGGGAAGTACCCGGTGAGCACCCGGTCCAGCCACGGGTCGTCGGGCAGCGCGGTGTCCACGATGTCCTCGGTCAGGGTGAGCTTGGCGTAGGCCACCAGCACCGAGAACTCCGGCGAGGTCAGGCCCAGCTCGGCGGCCTGCCGCTCGGCCAGGGTGGCGTCGTCCGGCAGGAACTCCAGCGCGCGGTCCAGCGCCCCCCGCGCCTCCAGGGCCTGGATGAAGCGCTGGTGCACCGGCAGCATCCCGCGCGACTGGCGGCGGGCGTTGCCCAGCAGCACGTTCTGCTCGTAGTTGTCGCGCAGCACCAGCCGGGCCACGTCGTCGGTCATCGAGGCCAGCAGCTGGGTGCGCTCGCCCACGTCCAGGCGCCCGGCGGTGACCAGGGCGTCCAGCAGGATCTTGATGTTGACCTCGTGGTCGGAGCAGTCCACCCCGGCGGAGTTGTCGATCGCGTCGGTGTTGACCCGCACTCCGCAGAGCGCGGCCTCCACCCGGCCGAGCTGGGTCAGGCCGAGGTTGCCGCCCTCCCCCACCACCCGGGCGCGCAGCTGCCGGCCGTCCACCCGGATCGCGTCGTTGGCCTTGTCACCCACGTCGGCGTGGCTCTCGTCCGAGGCCTTGACATAGGTGCCGATGCCGCCGTTCCAGAGCAGGTCCACGGGGGCGCCGAGAATGGCCTTCATCAGCTCGTTCGGGGTCATCGCACTCTGTCCGGCAGGGATGCCGAGACGCTGCGCGACCTGCGCGGAGACAGGTACCGACTTCGCCGTGCGGGGGAAGACGCCGCCCCCCTCGCTGATCAGGGCGGTGTCGTAGTCGGCCCAGCTCGAGCGCGGCAGCTGGAACAGCCGGGCACGCTCGGCGTACGAGCTCTCGGGGTCGGGGTCCGGATCGAGAAAGATGTGCCGGTGATCGAACGCGGCCACCAACTGCAGGGCCTTGGACAGCAACATGCCGTTGCCGAACACGTCGCCGCTCATGTCGCCGACCCCGACCGCGGTGGTCCTCATCGTCGCCACGTCGTGGCCCAGTTCGCGGAAGTGGCGGTCGACGCTCTCCCAGGCGCCGCGAGCGGTGATGCCCATGACCTTGTGGTCGTAGCCGACCGAACCGCCGGAGGCGAACGCGTCGCCCAGCCAGAAGCCGTAACCGGCGGCCACCTCGTTGGCCAGGTCCGAGAACGCCGCTGTGCCCTTGTCCGCCGCGACCACCAGATAGCTGTCGTCGCCGTCGTGCCGGAACACCCGGGGCGGAGGCACGATCCGCTGGCTGCCGTCCTCCTGCGTGGCCCGGTTGTCGGTGACGTCGAGCAGCGAGCCGATGAAGCTGCGGTAGCAGGCGATGCCCTCGGCGAGCCAGGCGTCACGGTCGACCGCGGGATCCGGCAGCCGCTTGGCCACGAACCCGCCCTTGGCACCGGTCGGCACGATCACCGCGTTCTTCACCATCTGCGCCTTGACCAGGCCGAGGATCTCGGTGCGGAAGTCCTCGCGCCGGTCGCTCCAGCGCAGGCCGCCCCGGGCCACCGCCCCGAACCGCAGGTGCACCCCTTCCACCCAGGGCGAGTACACGAAGATCTCGTGTGCCGGGCGGGGGGCAGGAAGTTCCGGCACGGCTCGCGGGTCCAGCTTGAAAGCCAGCGCGCGGCGGATTCCGGTGGCCGGCTGGGCGTCGTCCTCGAAGAGGTAACGGTTCGTGCGGGTGGTGGCCTGGATCAGGGCCAGGAACGAGCGCAGGATGCGGTCCTGGTCGAGGCTCGAGACCTCGTCCAGCGCCGCCGAGATCTTCGCGACCAGGGCGAGGCTCTCCGCCTGCCGGCTCTCGGTGTCCGGCCCGGTGGCGTCCTGCCCACCGAACCGGTCCGGGTCGAAACGGGTTTCGAACAGGTCCACGAGCAGCACGGCGATCTGCGGGTTGGAGACCAGGCAGTCACCGATGTAGTCCTGACCGAACGTGGAGCCGGTCTGGCGCAGGTAGCGGGCGTAGCCGCGCAGCACCGAGACCTGACGCCAGTCCAGGCCGGCCACCAGCACCAGCCGTTCGAAGCCGTCGCTCTCGGCGTCGCCCCACCAGGCCGACTCGAACGCTTCGCAGAACAGCCGGTGCAGACGCTCGTAGGTGGTGAGGGCGCCGGTCACCACCGGCCGGGCGCCGCGCAGGCCGAAGTCGTAGATGTAGCCCTTGCGCCCGGAGGCCGAGCTGAAGGCGTAGGGCCGTTCGTCGACCACCTCGACGCCCAGATTGGTCAGGTACGGCAGCACCGCCGACAGCGACAGCGGCTCGCGGCGGTACAGCACGAACCGGTGCTCCCCCGGGGCCGCGTCGCGCGGTTCGTAGAGCTTCACGCCGAGTACCGCGGCACGGCCCTCCGCCGCGTCCATCCCGTTCAGTCGGCACAGGTCCTCGACCGCGGTGCGGGGCTCCACGTCCACCCGGTAGGCCTGGCCGATGCCAGAACCCCACTCGCGCACCAGCCGGGCCCCGTCCGCGTCGCCGACCTGCCGGGCCGCGGCCTCGGCGAAGTCGTCGTCCCAGCTCCGGGTCAGCTGCACCAGCTTTTCCTCGAGCGCCGGAAGGTCGAGGTCGGGCACCGCCGCCCCGGGCTGCACCCGCACCACGAAGTGCAGGCGGGCCAGGACGGATTCGGTGACCCGCGCGGTGTAGTCGGCGGTCTGGGCGCCGATCGCCTCACGCAGCACCCGCTCGATCGCCAGCCGTACCGAGGTGACGTACCTGTCCCGGGGCAGGAAGACCAGGCAGGAGACGTAGCGGCCGTAGTCCTCCACCCGCAGGAAGAGCCGGGTACGCCGGCGTTCCTGCAACTGCATCACGGTCATCGCGATCCAGGCGAGCATCTCGGAGTGGATCTCGAACAGCTCGTCGCGGGGGTAGGCCTGCAGGATCTCGAGCAGGTCCTTGCCCGAGTGGCTGTCCGGCGAGAACCCGCCCGCCGACAGCACCGCCTCGGCCTTGCGGCGGATCACCGGTACGTCGCGCACGTCGGCGGTGTAGGCCGACGACGCGTACAGGCCGAGGAAACGACGTTCCCCGGTCACCCGGCCGTTCTCGTCGAAGGTCTTCACCCCGATGTAGTCGAGGTAGCCGGGCCGGTGCACGGTGGAGCGCGAGTTCGCCTTGGTCAGCACCAGCAGCGTCTGCTGCCGGGCCTCGACCTGGGCCTGCGGGGTGAGGGTGCGCGCGGCGCGGGCGTTCTGGTCGTGCCGGAGCACGCCCAGGCCGGATCCGGTGCGGGCGATCAGCAGGTTCTCGCCGTCGCGCTCGATCAGGTCGTACTCGCGGTAGCCGATGAACGTGAAGTGCCCGGCGGCCAGCCAGCTCAGCAGCTCGGCGGCCTCGTCCACCTCGGCCCGGGCCGGGCCGGTGGGCGGCGTGCTCTGCAGGTCGCGGGCGATCCGATCGGCGGTGGCGCGCATCTTCGGCCAGTCCTCGACCGCCACCCGCACGTCGTCAAGCACCCGGCGCAGGCCCCGCTCCATCGCCGCGACGCGCTCCGGGTCGGTCTCCCGGCCCACCTCGACGTGGATCCACGACTCGGCCCGGGCGTCGCGCGGCAACGGCCGGCCACTCGCCCCGGCGGCCCGGGCGGCGGCCAGGTGGGGTTCCACCTGCAGAATCTCGAGGAGCGTGCCGGTGACGTCCCGGCGCACCACGAACTGCGGGTGGATCGTCATCTGGAGCTCGCACCCCAGCCGGGCCAGCTCGGCGTTCACCGAGTCGACGAGGAACGGCATGTCCTCCACGACGATCTCGATGACGGTGTTGCCGCACGACCAGCCGTGGCTTTCCTCGGTGGGGGTGAACACCCGCACCAGGGCCGTGCCCTCCGGCCGGACCGCGGCCAGTTCACGGTGCGACAGGGCCAGTCCGGCCAGCTCGGCCGGACCGCGCTCACGCAGGTCGTCGAGGGCGACGTTGCGGTAGTAGCGCGACAGGAACTCCCCCGGGTCATCGGGCCGGCGGCCCGGTGGCTCCTGGGCGGACAGCTCCCGCCCCGCCTTCTGGGCGCCCGCAAGCAGCGCCTCCCTGTCCCCTTCCGTCGTCGGCAACGTCAAAGGAACACCCGGCATCACGCGGCACCCCAGAACATGTGAGAGAGAACCCAATGCGCGGTGGCCACGCCACCGGCGCGACCTCCGAAGCGTGACCCTACCCTTGCCTGCGACGGCGACCAGCCGACAACGCGGTCCGGTCGCCCGAACGGTCTCGCCGATTCGATCGGGCCGTCGTCCGTATGAGCCGAAAGGTTGTCACCCGTGCGCGTATCCGCTGACATGCACTACCGAGCCGATCCAGCCCGCGTTTTCGCGATGCTCACGAACCAGGAGTTCCAGGAGCGCAAGGTGGGACGGATCTCCAAAGGTGCCTGGGACGTGCGGGTACAGCGGGAAGGCGACACGGCCGTGATCGTCAGCCACCGCACGCTGCCGCCGGAGGTCGTCCCGGACGCCTTCCGGGCGATGATCAGCACCACCATCACCATCACCCAGACCGAGAAGTGGGGTCCGGCGGCGCCGGACGGCAGCCGGTCCGGAAGCATCGATGTGGAGCTGAGCGGTGTTCCGGTACGCCTGACCGGTGCTCTGTCGCTGGCCCCGGCCCCCGACGGAGGCTGCCGCGAGCAGGTCACCGGCGAGCTGAAGGCGAAGATCCCGCTGTTCGGCGGCAAGGTGGAGAAGGCGGCCGAGCCCGCGGTGCGGGCGGCGATCGATGCCGAGGGGCGGATCGGCGAACAGTGGCTGGCCGAACACGCCTGAGCCGGCCCGAACCGTCTGAGCGGGTCTGAATCAGGTCTGGGCAGGTCTGAATCAGGTGAGCGGGCACTATCCGCCGGACGACGGCGGCTCGTGGCCACCGTCGTCCTCAATCAGGCTCTTGTGCGACGAACGGAACTCAGTCGGCGATCAGGTCGTCGATCTCACTGATGTCGTACCAGAGCAGGTCGCAGGCCCCGGCCTCCTCGAGCAGGAACTGGGCGTCCTCGTCGCCGGCGTCGGCCGCGGTCAGGGCCCCGATCGCGGCCAGCATCGTGTCCTCGGACTCCAGCTCGTCGACGTGCAGGCTGACCACGTCGGTGAGCGGTACCTCGATCTCGAGGGTGACCGACGACCGGTAGGGGCCGCCCGGTCGTACCGCCTTGGCCGGCACGTCGAGGGCCATCACGATGCGGCGCGGTGAGCGCGGGTCCTGGGCGAGCATCCGCAGGGAGGCCTCGGCGGCCTCCGTCAGCGCGGCGAACTCCAGGCTCTCCACGTCGTCGTCGGTGTACCACTCCCGGATCGCCGACGTCACCGCGTGCGCCGGCAGCGGCGCGGAGTCGGCCGCGTCCGGGTTGAGCACTCCGCGTTTCGCCGTCTCCGCCAGTGCGGTCAGCGTGGTCGGGACGTACACCCTCGTCATTGGTCCACTTTCGTCTCACTCGTCCGGCGGGACCGCCGGGTCGTCGAGGGCCGTCCGGCCGGAGCGGACGGCACTGCGCAACACCAGCCGTCTCCGGGACGGAGCCATCAGGTTGTGCCCGATCAGCCGCAGGTCGTCGGGGCCCGGACCCAGAACCGTAACCGTCGAACCGGCGCGCTGCACACGCCGGGCCTCATTGATCACGCGTCGCGTGCTCGCGACCCTGACCCGGCGCTCGGTCCGGTCGCGCCAGTCGTCCGGTTCGTCGTAGGACGCGGAGAACATCGGGGCCAGCACGAAGACCTCGTCCAGCCCGGCGCCGGCGGCCAGATCCGCGTTGCTGTTGGACCACATGCCGCCGTCCACGTACCTCCGCCCGAGCAGATCCACCGGCTGGAACCATCCGGGGATGGCACACGATGCCAGCACTGCGTCCGACAAGCCCACCACCGGCGCGCCCGGGGCCCCGAACATCACCCGCCGCCCACTGCTGTAGTCCAGCGCGACCGCCCGATACCGGTCGTGCGGCAGCCACTGCCCGGCCGGGACCGCTGCCTCGATCAGCGCCCGCACCCCGTCCATGGGCTGACGGCCGATGGGGGCCAGCCCGGCCAGCACCGTGATGAACGGCAGCTCGTGCAGAGACCGGCGATTGTTGCGCAGCATCGAGGTACCGCCCGGAAGCAGCCTGGGTAAAGGCGGAGCGGATCCGCCCACCGGCCGGTCCGGGTCGAACGAGTCCCGGATCCGCAGGCCGAACGGGGTCTCGGCGCCCAACTGCTGCTCGCGCTGCTCGGCGACCGAGACGCCGGCGGCCAGCAGTGCCCCGATGACCGACCCGGCCGACGTCGAGATGATCAGGTCGGCATCACGGGCGTCGATTCCGCGGGCCTCCTCGAGCGCGGTGAGGGCACCGATCAGCCAGGCCGCGCCGAGCACCCCACCACCGCCCAGGACCAGGCCCCAACGACCCCCTTCGGCGATCGTCCGGGTACCAGAAGAAGGCAACTGCAGGGCCGGACGCCGGTGGGCAGGATCGATCCGGATGCCGGTGGCCCGCTCGGCCGCCCGCAGGGCGAAGGGCGTTCGGGCGCGCCGCGGTCGCGGCCTCATCAACACCTCCCGGACCGGTGGGGAGCCCCATTTTGGCGGCTGCCGGCCCTCAGCGCAGATCGAGGCCGAACAGGATCTCCAGTTCCTGCACCGTCTCCTGGTAGGAGGTGAAGTGGACCCCGACAAGTCCCAGTTGCGCGGCACCGAGCACGTTCACCCGCATGTCGTCGACGAAAACACACTGCTGCGGCGGTAGTTCGAGGAGCCGGCAGGTGTGCTCGAAGATCTCCGGCTCGGGCTTGCGCATACCCACCCGGCCGGAGATCACGACCTCGTCGAAGGCCCCGATCCAGAGGTGCTCGGGGTAGTGCTCGCCCCACGAGTTCGAGAGCAATGCGGTGCGCAGCCCTGCTGCCCGAGCCCGGCGCAGCAGCCCGACCATGTCCTCGGACAGGGCCTGCAGCCCTTCGAGCATCCGGGCCAGCAGGCCGTCCGCCTCGATCTGGAGCCCCTGCCCGCGCAGGCGGGCCGCCAGGACCTGCTCGAACTCGGCCGGGCTGAGCTTGCCCCGCTCCAGCTCGTGGATCGGGGACTCGGCCTCGTCGACCAGCCCTCGCATCACCTGGGCATAGGCCTCCAGCTCGATGCCTTCGGCCGCGACCCACCGGGTGATGGCCTCGTCCAGAGGAGCGGTCAGCACCCCACCCCAGTCGACGATCAGGCCGCGCAGTTCGCTCGTCTCCATCCGGGCATCGTAGAAGTCGCGGGACGGAGCCCTCACGCGCTGCGCCGGGACCATCGGCCCCGGCGACGGGGTCGGCCGGTCGACGGGGCCGGGCCGAACTGACTTACCAGATCGGCCGCCAGGTTCGCGAACGGAAGGCAGGCCGGGGATCCGGGCGCGTGCTCGGTCAGTGACTTGCCGTGCAGCATCGCCGCGTCGAGGACCGGCCGGTCGTCCGGGACCAGGACCACGTCGCCGACACCTGCGTACCGCTGCAGTGCCTCGCTGATCAGGCGGCCGGCCCGGGGCCCGACCGCGGTGTCGCGGACCCGGGTGACCACCACCCGGACGGCGTCGGGGCCAGTGAGGTCGGTCAGCTCGGGGAGCCCGGCGATAAGGCGCTGCAGGGCGATGGGTTCGGCCGAGCCGACGGCCAGCACCAGGTCGGCGGCGGAGATCGCACTGAGGGTGGCGGCGTTGCGGCGTGGGGCGGCGGTGTCGAACATGAGTTCCTCGTCGGCCTCGAGCCCGAACCCCGCGTCGATCACCGTCCAGGCGGCCAGCTTGCGGGCCTGCTCCCAGACCACGTCCAGGGCCGAGGCCCGCAGCTCGGGCCAGCGCCGGGACTGCGGCAGGCCGGTCAGCACCCGAAGGTCGGCGCTCACCGGCGGCGCGAGATCGGCCAGCCTGCCCAGGTCGAGAGCGCCCTGGTTGGCCGCGCGGGCGGCTGCCGCAACACCGGCGGACTCGTCGAGCAGGCCGAGCGTCTGGGCGACGCTGGCACCGTGGGTGTCCGCGTCGATCAGCAGTGTCTCCTGTCCGGCGGCGGCCAGTTGGGACGCCAGGGTGACGGCGACCGTGGTGCGGCCGGGAGCCCCGGCCGGCCCCCAGACAGTGACGATCCGGCCCGGAGGGCGAGGACGCGCGTCGTCCGCCTGGGAATTGGCAGCCGGCGGCCCGGGCAGAGCCCCGGCCGGATCGCCCAGCCCGAGGTCCGCTGCCGAGGTCTGGCCGGGCGGACGGCCCAGAAGCTTCTGCTGCCGGGCCAGTTCGGCTACTGCTGTCGTGACCGCTGCGACGATCTCCTCCACCGGAGCGTCGGCAGCCAGGACCGGGTCGACCCCGAGACGGGTCAGGCGCTCGGCCGCGCTTCGGTCGCCCGGAGCGGCAAGGCCGATCACGGCCAGGCCGGCCAGCTGCAGCCGGGTCACCGCATCCCGGTCCAGCCGGTGCAGATCGGCGGAGAGGACGACCGCGTGGGCGAGGCCGGCGGCCGCGGCCGAGAGCAGATCCAGGACGTCGACGCAGCGCCGGACCACGGTGACCCCGGCCGGTGACCTCTCCAGTCCGGAGACCAGGGGTGCCTCACGATCGCCGACCACCGCGGTGAGAACGGTGAGAGTCACGACGCAGTGGCCGGGCGAGGAGTACCGAGCACCGGCAGGACGCTGAGCTTGGCCTCGTTGGCCAGGGCCTCCAGCACCTCGGTGAGGGACTGCTCGGGCACCAGCACCTCCAGCGACCCGGAGCGCCCGGAACTCAGGCCGGTGCCCGGCCCCGAAACCGCGAACACCTCCACCTCGGAGGCGATCTGGCGCGGCGCCTGGTAGCCCTTGCGCGACTGTTCGCGATGCGGGACCGCGGCCCAGATGTCGGCCCGGCCACCGGCCACCAGACCGGCGGGAGGCGGACCGTCGAACGGGATGGCGACCGGACGGACCGCGAGGGTGGCGGCCGAGCCGATCGCCGCCATCGGGATCAGTTCGCCCTCGCCGACGGTGCGCGTGAGCACGGCCCCCACCGGCAGCTGACTGTCCGCGTCCAGGTAGCCCGCGCCCGAGCCCTCCACCCTGACCCGGACCACCTTGAGTACGTCAGCGGTGAGAGCGGTCCCGGGAGGAAGAGTGGTGCGGGCCGCGTAGACCGCCCGCAGCTGCCCGGCCTCGGCCATGAGCCGGGCGCCGGCGGCGACCGACCCGAAGAGCAGGACCAGACCGACGATCAACCGTGGGTCCCGCCAGCCCGGCCTCCGCAACCGTGGCGCCGTAGCCGTCACCGGCGCAAGTTCGGACACCGCCATGCCGCCCCCCTTGAGAAATGCCTACCGATCACGCGGCTCCCACCTGAAATGGGAGCAGAAAGCGACCAAGTGGTCACTGCGTGCGCATATCGTGACAGAAAAAGGACCAAACGGAAGCAGGTTTGGGCGCCCTGTGGACAAAGCGCGATTTGCGCCGGGCTGTGGACAACTCGCGAGCGTCGGCCCCCGGCATGACAGACTGGAGCCCAGATCTGGCCGGCCCGGAGGCCGGTCGCCACCGCCACAGGAGGGCTGCGTGTCTCCCCGCTTCCTCGAACTCGCCGACGTCGCGGAGGAGCTCAACATCTCCGTGCGACAGGCCTACACACTGGTGCGCAGCGGTGAACTGCCCGCCATCCAGGTCGGCGGCCGGGGTCAGTGGCGCGTCGAGACGGCCGTTCTGGAGGAGTACATCCAGCGCAAGTACGCCGAGACGCGCGAGATGGTGCGCGGCCGCCCTTCCGGCGAGGCCGACTGAGCCGCTCCCCCACCTACCCGTTCAGCGCACCGCCACCACGGCAACCGCCTCGAACGGAACCGTACGCACCTGCCGCACCTCACGGGCCCGTCGCATCGCATCGGGCGGATGGATCGCCAGATCCAGATGGTCGGCACCGACCCGGTCGATCGTGCCGTCCAGATGGCCGGTGGGCCACAGGTCGACGGCCACACCAGCGCGGTCCCGGACGAGTCCTCGCAGCACCGAGTTGAGACGCAGTCGGCGGCCGATCGACTCCCCCGCGGCCAGCGACAGCTGAGACAGGCCGGCGGCCGAAGTCACCGCGTTCACCGGTACCAGCAGGTCACTTTCGCGCCCGGACGCCCGTAACAGGACCCAGTCCTTGCCGACGTCGAGAAGTGTTCCCCGCCGGCTGCTCCCGTCCCTGAGGTCCAGGGTGACGCAGGCGTTCCGATGCGCCCGCAGCCGATCCACGAAGCCGATCCGATCACGCTCACCCCGGACCAGGTCGACCAGATCGGATTCGGCCTCGGACCGTTCCTGTTCCTCGAACCGGCCCTCGAGGTCGTCGAAGAGTTCCTCCCAGCGCATCTGGCGAAGGTTACCTGCGGTAGTCGACAGGCTACGCAAGAACGGACTTATCCACAGGTTTGCCGAGCGGGTGGACGTTCGCTGCGACCTCCGGCGAGACTAACGGTCATCAAACGACATCAAATGTCGTTCCAGGCATTGATTGGTGTCATGCGTAGACCACGGGGGTCTCAATGTCACAAGCGCATCGGATACACGGGAGCGCATCTCGCTCGAGAGGCGCCGCTCTCCTGCTTGCGGCCTTCACCTTGGTCGCGGGCCTGGCGCTGCAGCTGGGCCGTCTCACTCTCGACACCTGGGCTCAACTGCATGCTGCTGGTCCGGTCCTGCCCGACCAGGCGCTCGGGCTACTGGCAAGCGCAGCGGGCACCGGCGTGTCGCTCTGGCTGCTGACCGCCCTGACCGTCAGCACAGTTGCCGCACTGAGCAGCAGATCCCGCCTGGCTGCGCCGGCCGCGCGACACATCGCTCCTGCGGCCGTACGCAACGCGGTTGCCGCGCTGCTGGGCGTCGTCCTGATCGCGGCTCCCACGGTTGCGCATGCACAAGCCGTTCCTCAGACCGGTGTTTCGTCGACTGCGGCGGCAATGCCTCATGCCTGGGGTCACACGGAAGGCCTTGCGTCACCTTCGCTGTTCAAGGCCGAAAGGGCCGTCTCGGGGCCGGCGGCGGCAACCGCGCGCGCACGACCGTCGATCGCCGAACTGGTCTCGGTCTCTGTCCCGGGCGGCGCCTTCACCCATTCCGACACCCCGACTCCGGGCGGCCGACAGAAGTTGCTGCAGACTCTCTCGCCCGGGTGGACACCTGAACGTCCTCGGCCCACGGCCACTGCTTCGCCCACCGGCCAGAGCGACCTCGGGGTCGTGGCGCCCAGGCCACGCCGTTCGGCGACCTCGGACGGAACCCGGGACTACGTGGTCGTGCTCGTGGGCGACACCCTCTGGTCCATCGCCTCGCGGCATCTGGGCCCGACCGCCGGTGACGCCGAGATCGCCCGTGAGTGGCCGCGCTGGTACCGGGTCAACCGGCATCTGATCGGGGCCGACCCGCACCGCCTCCTACCTGGGGAACGACTCCGTTCCCCGCACGCCGCGGCGCTCCCCCGGCCCGGCGCCTCTCCGTCCGGCACGCCGCAGCCCGGCTCCCACGAGTCCGGCGCCCATGAGAACGGCGCCCGTGAGAACGGCGCCCGTGAGCCCGGCACACACCAGTCCAGCGCACGTGAAAACGGCACATCCGAGAACGGCACACGCGAGTCCGGCACCCTTCGGACCAACTTTGAGGAGACCGGCCGATGACGCCGCCGTCCGCACCTTCCAGCACCAAGTCCCGTCGCCGTCCGAAGGCCAGGGCACCTCAGGCTCCGCTGCCGCCGCTGCGGGCGCTGCCGGTCCCGCGGCATGCGCCGTGCGCTGCGGCACGCATCGATCCACACGACCCGCAGCCGACGGTTCACCCGGATCAGGAAGTGCTGGCCCTGGTGATTCCGGGGATGGATCCGTTCTCGGCTTTCCCCTACGACGTACAGCGCGAGTTCGGGGGTACCCAGACCGAATCAGAGACGAGGCTGCTGGCACCGAACGCAGCGGCCAGTTCCGAGGGCGTCGTCTCAAGGGCCGAGTCGGACCTTCCCGAGGACGAGCGCCAAGCCGCGGGGTTGGGAGACAGCCCGGCCTCGACTGTGCGGGCCGGAGTGACCTGGGGCGTCATCGACGAGCCCGCAGAATCTTCCCAGCGATCCAACGATATCTCTGGTGTGGCAGCCACAGTCACGACTGACATCCCTGGGGCACTTGCCCGTACCGATCCACCGGGTACGGCTCCCGCCACATCAGACAACCGCCTCCGTACCGCTTCCCCCTCCAACCGAGGTGGGTCCGACCTGACGCCCGCGGGCAAGCCCTCACCCTCCAGCCGAGGTGGGTCCGGCCTGGCGCCCGCCCGCAAGTCCTCCTCAGCCAGATCCCGGCGCGCTGCGAACGGTGCAGGCGCTGGTCGGGCACCAAGCGCCCTGGACACCGTGGACAGCAGCGGTCTCCTGCCCGAGCCTCGTCCCTGGGCAGCGGCTTTCATTCAGGCCGCGATGGAGGTGGCTTGTGGGCTGCGTCCGTCCACCCAGCTGGTCCGGTGGACCACGCCGGATGTGCACGGAGCCCTGGTCCGCCGGGGAGCTCTCACTGCGCGGGCCATGCGCAACAGCGCCGGGCTCAGCGTCAAGCCTCGCCTTCGGGCGCTCGTGCTCTGCAGTCCCCGGCCAGGCGTGTGCGAGGTCAGCGCGGTGATTGCCGAACCTCAGCGGGTTCGGGCGGTGGCCTTCCGGATGGAAGGGCTGCACGGTCGCTGGCGGGTCACCGAACTCCAGATGCAGGGAAGGCTGGAGAGCTAGCCAGACCAACAGGTTTCGCGAACGCGGGGTGCCGACTCGGCCCCCGGCCGGGTCGGCTCGGCACCGTCGGATCGCCAGATCTGATGGTCCGGCGGCTGCCGGTCTGGACGCTGACGGTTTCGGGAGCCGTCAGTTTCGGGCAGCAGACCGCGAGCCGGCGCCGGCCGGGTGAGCGGGATCTGGTGCCGGATCCCAGGGTGAGCTCCGGTCAGTCGGCCGTGCAGGTCGGCGACAACCGGACGACCGCCTGGCTCCGGGCACAGGCTCGTGCGGCGAGGAGGCTGTTCGCGAAAGGATGGCCGGCAGAACGGCCGCGGCCCGCCACCGAACTCCGGTGGCGGGCCGCACGCGTTGCCATGGGTCCGCGGTCAGAAGGCCGCACCGCACTGCCCCGGAGGCTCAGGCCCGGCGCCGCGACTCTTATGGAAGCTGAGGCCCGGACCCGTGACTCTGCTGAAGGCTCAGGCCCAGCGCCACGACTCGTCCGAAGGCTCAGGCCCAGCGCCACGGCTCGTCTGAAGGCTCAGCCCCAGCACCGTGACTCTCCTGAGGGCTCAGGCCCGGCGCCGTGACGAGCGAGCACCTTGCCACCCAACAGGAGTTCCGGCGGGATTGCCGAGTGTCCGACAACCCCGCCCGTCCCAGAACGGGTCAGCCCTTCATCTGCCGAGGCAGACTCAGCGGCGCCCCTTCTTCCGCGCGGCCCGACGAGAGGCCCGGTTGACCGGCGTGCCGTCCTCGTCGGCCGGGGTCACCGTGCCGTTGGCGTTCTCCTGGTGCACCTCGACGCCACCACCGACGTCCTCGCTGGGCGCGCTGTACTGCAGCTGCGCCGGGCGCGGCTGCCCGCCGACCAGGCCCTTCGCGACCAGCACCGGCGCGTCCTCGGCCAGGCCCGCCTCTTCTGCGGGCTGCTGGACCTCGACCTCGACGTGGAAGAGGTAGGCGATCGATTCCTCCTTGATGGCCTCGGTCATCGCCTGGAAGAGCGTGTAGCCCTCACGCTGGTACTCGACCAGCGGGTCGCGCTGGGCCATCGCCCGCAGGTGGATGCCCTCCTGCAGGTAGTCCATCTCGTACAGGTGCTCGCGCCACTTGCGGTCCAGCACCGACAGGACCACCCGGCGCTCGAGCTCACGCAGCGTCTTCTCGCCCAGCTCTTCCTCGCGCTTGTCGTACGCCAGCTGCGCGTCGGCGGTGAGCTCCTTGATCAGCATGTCCTGGGTGATCGAGCCGCGGTCGCCGGCCTCCTCGATCACGTCGCCCAGCGTGATCGTGGCCGGGTAGAGCCGGTTCATCTCCACCCAGAGCTGGTCCAGGTCCCAGTCGTCGGCGAAGCCCTCGGCGGTGGCCGCGGTGATGTAGCTCTTCAGCACGTCGTCGACGAAGTGGCGGATCTGCTCCTTCAGGTCGGCGCCCTCCAGCACCCGGCGGCGCTCGGAGTAGATCACCTCACGCTGACGGTTCAGCACGTCGTCGTACTTCAGCACGTTCTTGCGGATCTCGAAGTTGCGCGCCTCGACCTGGCTCTGGGCGCTCTGGATGGCCCGGGTGACCATCCGCGACTCGATCGGGATCTCGTCCGGCACCTTGGCCGCGGTCAGGAACGACTCGACCATCGCCGAGTTGAACATCCGCATCAGGTCGTCCTGCAGCGACAGGTAGAACCGGCTCTCGCCCGGGTCGCCCTGACGGCCGGAACGACCGCGCAGCTGGTTGTCGATCCGCCGCGACTCGTGCCGCTCGGTGCCCAGGACGTAGAGCCCGCCGAGCTCGATGACCTCTTCGTGCTCGTCCTTGACCGACTGCTGGGCCGCCTTCAGGGCCTCCGGCCAGGCCTCCTCGTACGCCTCCGGCGTCTCCACCGGGTCCAGGCCGCGCTGCTTCAGTGTGGCCACCGCGGTGAACTCGGCGTTGCCGCCGAGCATGATGTCGGTGCCTCGGCCGGCCATGTTGGTGGCGACGGTGACCTGGTTCTTGCGCCCGGCCTGGGCGACGATCGCCGCCTCCCGCTCGTGCTGCTTGGCGTTCAGCACCTCGTGCTGGACCTCGGCCTTGCGCAGCAGCTCGGAGAGGTGCTCGCTCTTCTCCACGCTGGTGGTGCCGACCAGCACCGGCTGCCCGGTGGCGTGCTTCTCGGCGATGTCCTCGACCACGGCCTGGAACTTGGCCTCTTCGGTCTTGTAGATCAGGTCGGACTGGTCTTTCCGCTGCATCGGGCGGTTGGTCGGGATGCTGACCACGCCGAGCTTGTAGATCGACATCAGCTCGGCCGCCTCGGTCTGGGCGGTACCGGTCATCCCGGAGAGCTTGTCGTACATCCGGAAGTAGTTCTGCAGGGTGACCGTGGCGAGCGTCTGGTTCTCGCTCTTGATCTCCACGCCCTCCTTGGCCTCGATCGCCTGGTGCAGACCCTCGTTGTAGCGACGGCCGGCCAGGATGCGGCCGGTGTGCTCGTCGACGATCAGCACCTCGCCGTTCGCGACCACGTACTCCTTGTCGCGCTTGAACAGCTCCTTCACCTTGACGGCGTTGTTCAGGAAGCCGATCAGCGGGGTGTTGACGCTCTCGTACAGGTTGTCGATGCCGAGGTGGTCCTCGACCTTCTCGATCCCGCTCTCCAGGACGCCGACGGTGCGCTTCTTCTCGTCGACCTCGTAGTCCTCGTCGCGGCGCAGGATGCGGGCGATCTTGGCGAACTCCTGGTACCACTTCGTCGGCTGGTCCGACGGGCCGGAGATGATCAGCGGCGTCCGGGCCTCGTCGATCAGGATCGAGTCGACCTCGTCGACGATCGCGAAGGCGTGCCCGCGCTGCACCAGGTCGGCACCGTTCCACGCCATGTTGTCGCGCAGGAAGTCGAAGCCGAACTCGTTGTTGGTGCCGTAGGTGATGTCCGCCGCGTAGGACTCGCGGCGCTGCGCCGGGGTCATCTGCGACAGGATGTTGCCCACCGACAGACCCAGGAACCGGTAGACCCGGCCCATCAGGTCGGACTGGTACTCGGCCAGGTAGTCGTTCACCGTGACCACGTGCACACCCTTGCCGGCCAGCGCGTTCAGGTAGGCCGGGGCGGTGGCGACCAGGGTCTTGCCCTCACCGGTCTTCATCTCGGCCACGTTGCCCGAGTGCAGCGCGGCCCCACCCACGAGCTGCACGTCGAAGTGACGCTGGCCCAGGGTACGCTTCGCGGCCTCGCGCACGGTGGCGAAGGCCTCCGGCAGCAGCGCGTCCAGGCTCTCGCCGTCGGCGAAGCGCGCCTTGAACCGCTCGGTCTCCTCACGCAGCTCCGTGTCACTGAGCCTCACGAAGTCGTCCTCGAGCGCATTGACCTGCGCGGCCTGGTTCTGCAGCCGCTTCAAGGTGCGGCCTTCACCGGCTCGCAGCAGCTTCTCGACGATCTTCACCACGGGGCGCTCTCCCAAGTCCTTCAACCGTGCTTGTCCGGCAGCGCAACCAGGAGAAGTCACACTGCCGCTTCTAGGCATGACGAACGGCGGTCCGGCGCCGTGCCCTCCATCGTAGACAGGCTTGGCACCCAAACGTGTTTGCTCCACCCCCCAACATGGGTCAGGCTCGCGTTGTGTCCGGTCTGTCGTCCTCCTCCAGCGGCCTAGTCCCCCAGCTCACCGACGGTTTGGTGACCCTTCGCGAACTGCGTGAGGAGGATGCCGACACGATCGTCGCCTACTGCAACGACCCGGCCATGGAACGCTGGACCACGGTGCCGTGGCCGTATCGGCGCGAACACGCTCTGGAGTACGTGGCAGCTGGGCGCCGTTCCTGGGCCGAGGGGTCACGCTTCGACTTCGGTATCGAGCACGAGGGCGAACTGGTCGGGGCCATCGACCTACGCCGGCCGGTTCTGCCCGCCCTCGCGGAGGTCGGCTTCGCCCTGGCGCCGCAGGCCCGGGGTAAGGGCCTGATGTCGCGCGCACTGCGGCTGGCGCTCCCCTGGGGAGCCCGTCAGGGCATCCAGGTGGTGCAGTGGCGGGCCAACGTCGGCAACTGGGCCAGCCGGCGAGCGGCCTGGTCGGTCGGTTTCACCGTCGACGGGGTGCTGCCCGGTCTGCTGGAACACCGGGGCCGGATCACCGACGGCTGGCTCGCCTCGATGCGCCTGGACGAGAACACGACGCTGGTCCCGGCCCACCCCTGGTTCGAACCGGTCACCATCGACGGACCCAAGGTGAGACTGCGAGCCTCACGCGAGTCCGACGTCCCCCGTTTCGTCGAGGGCCACGCCGACCCGGCGAACAAGCGCTGGATCCCCGGGATCAAGGCCGAGTACACGGCGGCGGACGCGCTGGCGCACCTGAGCCGGGACGCCGAGGGGGCTGCGGCCGGCCGGATCCTGAGCTGGGCGATCGCGGATCCGCAGGAAGACGTGCTGCTCGGCGAGGTCGTCGTGTTCCTGCACAGCCTGCGTGACCGTCAGGGCGAGATCGGCTACTGGATGCACCCCGACGCCCGGGGACGCGGGCTCGCTTCCGAGGCGACTTTCCTGGCGGCGCGGCACGCTCTGCTTCCCGTCGAGGACGGCGGGCTGGGGTGGGCCAACATCGGGCTTCGGGCGAGCGTGGACAACGTTGCTTCGCAGCGGGTGGCTGAGAAGGCGGGTTTCCGGCGCCTGGGGCTGGAGCGAGGGCTGTACCAGCCGCCCGGCGGCGGCCCCCGGGGTGATCTGGCGAAGTACGACATGGTGCCCTCAGACCTGGCCACGCTGGACTACCCCCGTGGCTGACCAACGGCGTCAGCCCAAACTCGACCTCTCCGCGGGGCACCGGTTGCGCCCCTGGAGCACGGCCGACGCCCCCATGATCCCGCTCGCCATGACAGATCCGCTGATCCGGCAGTACGCCTCGCAGCTCCTGGACGACCGCGACGCGGCGCTCGCGGCCATCCACTCCTGGTCCGATGGCTGGGGGCAGGGCAACGGAGCCGCCTGGGCGATCACCGGCCCGGGCGAGCAACTGCTGGGCCAGATCCGGTTCGGCCTGTTCGACGAACACCTGGGCGCTGGTTCGGTGGGCTACTGGCTGCTCCCCGAGGCGCGGGGGCGGGGGTTGGCCGGGCAGGCGCTCACCCGGGCCAGCTCGGTGGTGTTCCGCCGGATGAGCTGGCACCGGATCGAGCTCTGCCACGCGGTGGAGAACCGGCGGTCGTGCAATGTGGCCCGGCGGGCGGGTTACCCGCAGGAGGGCGTGATGCGGGGCGCCATGCTGTATCCGGTGGACGGCCGGCGGTCCGACGAGCACCTGCACGCCCGGCTCGCCTCTGATCCGGAACCGTAGATCAAGAGCCAGAACCAATGGACGTTTGCCAGCACGCGGGTGCGCAGCGCCGGCTTCAGGAGCGGAACAGTTTGGTCAACGCCGGGCCGAGATCGCCCTTCTTCTCGGCCTTGACGCCGTCCAACCCCAGCCACTGCGCCATCAGCCGCAGCTCCTCGGCGAGCTCGCCCACCACGGCCGCGGCGGGCACCCCCAGTTCCGAGTAGGCCGCCTTCACCAGCAACGTGCCACCCCCGCCCGGGGCCCGGTCGGCCTTCAGGTCGACCCGGCCGACCAGCTGGTCGCCCAGGAGGAACGGCAGGACGTAGTAGCCGAACTCGCGTTTCGCCGCCGGGGTGTAGATCTCCAGACGCAGCCGGAAGTCCCACAGCACCTCGGTGCGCGGTCGTTCCCAGACCAGCGAGTCGAACGGGCTGAGCAGGGCCCGGGCGGTGATCCGGCGGGGGATCCGGGCGCCGGGATGCAGGTAGGCGGGCCGACCCCAGCCGTCGACCGCGACCGGCAGCAGTTCGCCGGCCTCGACCAGATCCCGCACCGCGGACTGGGACTCGGCTGGTTTGAGCCGGAAGTAGTCGCGCAGGCATCGCTCGGTGGCCACCCCCGTCGCCCGGGCCGCGATCCGGACCAGCTCGCGCCGGGCCTCTTCCGGATCCGGGTCGGGAGCGGCCGTCACGGCCGGGGGAAGGACCCGGCCGGGAAGCGCGTAGCGACGCTCGAACTGCTGGGTGCGACCGGCCGAGGTGATCCTTCCGGCCCAGAACTGGAACTCGATGGCACGCTTGACGTCGCTCCAGTTCCAGCCCCACTCGCCGGTGCGTTCCCGGGGCATCCCGTCGTCGAGGATCTTCTCGGCGGCCGCTGCGGTCAGCGGGCCGTACCGGTCCACCACCTCCAGCACCTCGTCGAGCAGGTCGGCGCGGTCCCGGGCGATGCGCTGCATCCCGCCCCAGGCCTCGTGCGACGCCCGATCCATCCGCCAGCGCAGCAGCCGGTGGGTCTGCGGGGTGACGAACGAGGCCTCGTGGGCCCAGTACTCGACCATGCGCCGGGGAGCGCTGTTGGCCGCCTTGTCCAGCAGAGGACGGGGGTAGTCGCCGAGGCGGCTGAACACGGGGAGGTAGTGGCTGCGGGACAGGACGTTGACCGAGTCGATCTGCAGCACGCCCACGGTGTCGAGGACCCGTTGCAGGTGCCGGGCGGTGATCGGACCGGTGGGCCGCTCGACCCCGAACCCCTGGGCAGCCAGGGCAATCCGGCGGGCCTGAGCAAGCGAGAGACGCTCGGGCGCACTGGCCCGCGACGGCTTACGCCGACCGACCGGGGACACCGCTGCCGCGCTGCCGGGCACCGCATCGCTGCCCGCCGCCGCGCCGCCCTGCGGCGTAGGCAGTGCGCCGGGGTCGCCCGCCGGGCCTGTTCGAGCCAGGCCCGGCGGGCGTTCCTCCCCAGTGACTACCGGGCTGTTGTCAGGTTCTGCCGCAGGTTTCAGGCCTCCGCGCCGGCCTTGGCCTCCGCGTCGACTGCCAGTCGGATCACGCCGTAGCTCCACCCGCGCCGACGATAGACCACCGAGGGCTTGCCGCACGCGGCGTCGACGAAGAGGTAGAAGTCGTGGCCGACCAGTTCCATCTCGTAGAGCGCCTGGTCGATCGTCATCGGGGCGGCCGGGTGGTCCTTCGTGCGGATCACCACCGGGCTGTCGGCCAGGGCCTCGGCCCCTTCCGGGAGGTTGGCCCAGTCCATCGTGGCGGCGAAGCCGTCTTCTTCCTCGGCCGCGTCGTCGAGCGGGCTGCGGGGCTTGGTGGCCGTGCCGTTCAGCGCGCTCCCGCCGGTCGCGGCGCCCTCGATCGGCCGTTCGGCCAGCGCGATGCCGGCGTGGGCGATCGCCCCGGCCCGGCCGTTGGCCCCGGCCCCGCGCACCGTGGCGGGGGCGTGCCGGCCGTGGTGCACCTTCTTGCGGTCACTCATCCGGCGCAGGCGCTCGAGCAGCTTGCCGAAGGCGATGTCGAGGGCGGACAGCTCGTCCTGACCGCAGGCCTCGGCGCGGATCACCGGGCCTCGGTCGCTCACGGTTATCTCGACCCGCTCGCACTGGCTGGACTGGCGAGGATTGCGCTCGTGGGACAGCTCGACGTCGATGCGGAAGGCCGAGGGGCTGAACTGGGAGACCTTCGCCAGCTTCTCCTCGGCGATCCGCCGGAAGCGGTCCGAAACCTCGACGTGCCGACCTGTGATCACGATGTCCACGAAGAATCCTCCTGTAGCCGTTGCTACGCCTCATGTGCCTCACCGAACGGAGCGCGTTCGCGAATGGTTCCGGTCGGCCGGGAATTGGCACCGTGCGCCTGAGCATCAATGGGGAATCACCGGCAGTGGGCCGGCTACTTCCTGACATCCTCCTTCCTGCAATCCGCGCGGAATTCGGCACGGAGGGCGGAAGTGGTGGCGCTGTGACCACCGTCTGACGAGGTTAGAGCAGGTATTCGGATGTGGATACCCCCTGCCGACGTAATGTCACCGAGAGGCCGCATACCCCGACCACGCGTGCACCCGCAGAGGTGAGCGCACGTGCGGCTTCGGCCACGGTCGCACCTGTCGTGACAACGTCATCGACGATGACGCAATCACGTTGCAGGAGAGCAAAGCGCAGCCCCGGGCGAACGGCAAGTGCACCGGCAAGGTTTTTTCGCCGAGCCCTGGACGACAGCTCTCCCTGATCCCGGACAACCCGCCGATGAGTGAGTATTTCGGCGACGCCGGGCGGCGGCCCGTAGCCACCCGCCAGCCAAGCGGGGCGGGCGCTGCGGACAGCGCGCCGGGCGAGGCCGGCCACCAGATCCCCGCCCCGTCGGCGCCGGGCCCCCGAGGTGGACGGGACGGGCACGAGCTGCCAGGACCCGGCCGAGGCCGAGTCGGCCTCCCGGCACGCGACCAGGGCGGAGGCCAGACCTGCGCCGAACGGTCCGGTCAGGTCGTGCCGACCTCGCTCTTTCCAGGAAAGGACCAGCTTGGCGGCAGTGCCCCCGTAGGCCGTGGCGCCCCAGACGCCCCAGCCCGGCGGCCAGCCGACCATCGGCTGGAAGAAGGCGGGACCGGCCACCACGCGGCGGCACAGGACGCACAGAGGCACGTCGGGAGCGCCGCACCCGGCGCAGACCACCGGCCAGATCAGCCCCAGACCGAGTCGCCGGCAGGCCTGCCGCCAGGCGGCCGGTCCCGACGCGAACGACTCGGCTTCCGCATCGAAAAGCATGCTTGCCACCCTGCCCGTCCACCGGTCGCAGCCGCGCCCGCGACGGCCGATCTGTGGATAACTACCGCTTCGTGCCTACCTGTGGAATGTAGAACGCGGGCCTGCGGCGCACCCGGGCCGAAGGTCCGGAAACATGACCGACATCCGACCCGGTAGCCGATTCCGGTTTCACCCGTACGGCCGAATCATGCGGAGCATCCTCCGAATGGGAACTGATCACCTCCGGGGGAATTGACCGAATAGGCGAAAGTCGATTTCACCGCTCCGACCACGCTTTTTCACAGGCGATCACGGTTGCATCACGAAGCGCATTGGCACTGAGGGCAGTCGCGTGATCACGAGGAGATCACGGCCGGGCCAGGAAACGGCTCCGCAGGATGGCACCGAGGGCAATCCGGAGCGCCCTCCGAAATTAACCTACGCGACCCGGGAGGGCTATCCCGGAAAAGCCGGCCACCGAGCACTGGACAGCTCCGCCCAGGACGCCCCCGAGCGTCCTTGGGTGTCGTTCCCGGTGCCCACCAACAGGCTCGACTGCCCGTCCCCGACAGCGAGCGTCTCGGCCCCGGGCACTGCGGTGATCGGCTGGATCTGACCACCGATCTCGACGATCCAGGGCCGGTCCACGTTGCTCTGCACCTGCTCGTCACCGGCGTTGGCAGCCCCGGCCTGGCGCCGCCCGAGCACCGCGATGTGCTTCTCGTCCACCCAGGCCACGTCGGCCACGGTCACCAGGTCGGGCACCAGACCCTCGGGCTGGGTCAGCCGCGCGGGACGGCCCTTCTCGTCGCGGACGATGCCGGTGAGGAAGACGTGCGGGGTGCCCCCGTCGGTGATCGCCAGCACGGCCCGCGTACCGTCCCGGGAGATCCGCATGGCCTCGACCTCGAAGCCTTCCAGCCAGTCGGCACTCACCTTCACCCGCGCAGCCTTCGAGCGGGCGTCCGAGACGTCCACCGCCTCGACCCCGGCGCCTCCGGCGAACCAGACCCACCCCCGGGGGTCGAACGACGGCGCGGTGAGCCCGGTGCCCCGCAGCTGCGTGGTGCTGTCTGCCCCCGCCTCGGACAGGAACAGGTGCGACGCGTCGCTGGACAAGGCCGCGAACCAGCCCCCGTCGTAGGAGACGGCCGGGGAGGTGAGGCCGTAGAGCGCGTCGTACTGACCGAGCGCCTCCAGCCCCTTCACCACCTCGTTCCCGTCGGCACCGAGACGCACCACGCGTCCCTTGGTGTCGATGGCGACCGCGCTCCCGCCGACCGACGGGTCCACCACCGGCCGGGGGCCGGAGTTCTGCGGGATGTTGAAGCTGACCCGGTCGACGGTGATCCGGACCGAGGAGATCGAGCGCAACTGGCCGAGCGTGGTCTGCAACTGGGCCAGCATGAGCTGCCGCTGCCGGTCGTCGGCGAGCCGGGCCTGAGGCGTCAGATCGACCGTGGCGGTGCTGTTCTCCACCGTCACCGCACTCACCGACAGTTCCGTGCCCGGGGGAACGCTGGAGGCCACGGCATCGGCCAGCCAGTCCGGCGGGCCCTCGAGCAGGGCCCGGACCAGGGCGGTGGGCAGTTCCGGGGAGCCCGGTGCGCTGGGGAACCAGTGCGGGTCCGGGACCAGGTACTCGCCGTGCGACTCGGGGAAGTAGACCGAGTACGGCTTGAAGGTGACCTTGAAGTCGTTACGGGTGATCAGGATCCCGTCGTCCAGGGAATTGATCCGCCAGTGGCCGTCGGACAGCACCAGCCCGAAATAGCGGGGCTCGACCTTCGCCCCGGGCGACACCACGCTGTACCGGCCGGTGCCGTCGACCTGGGCGATGGCCGGGGCCTGCACCGCTACCTGAGCGACCTCGGGCCCACCGTCGGCAGCCCCTGATGCGGCGGGCGACGGATCGGTGGTGGCGGAGACCGCCTCGGCCGTCGCCGACGATCCGGCGGCCGCCCGGGCGCCCTGCGCAGGGGTGTCAGCGGTGGTGGCTTCGGCCTCGCCCTCGGGGATCTCCTCCCCCTCGGACAGCTGCCGGGTGGTCAGGGTGTCGAGCGAGCGGTACACCGTGACCGAGGCGTCGGGACGCCAGGCCAGCCGGCGTTCGGGGCTCAGGAAGCTGCGGGCGACCGCGTGGTCGTCGCTGTAACCGGCGCTGGCGGCCAGGAAGCCGCGCACCACCTCGACCGGGCTCTGGCCGGTCTTGGGCCCCTCCGGGGCCAGTTGGAAGACGCCCTCGAGCGGGTCGTCGTTGACCACGTCGCCGCTGATCACCGGGCCGTGGTCGGGAATCGTGGCACAGGCCGCCAGGCTCAGCACCGAGACCAGCGCCGAGACCAGCAACGCCCGTCCCCGCCACCTGACCGAGGCTGACGAACGTCCTTGATCGGAGACCCCACGACCCGTAAGCGTCACGACTGTCCTGACCCCACTCCGGGTTCCTCCAGCTGCCCCTCGATCTCGGGACCGGCGGTGAGCACCGGCAACGAGCCGGTGTCCTCGCCGAGGTGCGGCACCAGCGGCAGGGGCGAGCCGACCAGCAGCGCGCCCACCTTCTTGGGCAGCGTCAGCCGGAACACCGCCCCCACCCCGGGCTCGCCCCAGACCTGCAGCCAGCCGCCGTGCAGATGCGCGTCCTCCTGGGAGATCGACAGCCCGAGCCCGGTGCCGCCGATGGTTCGCGCCCGCGCCGGGTCGGCCCGCCAGAACCGGTTGAAGACCATGCTCAGCTCCTCGGAACTCAGCCCCACCCCGTGGTCGCGCACCGCGATCGCGACCGCGTCGGGCGACTCGGCCACCTGCACCTCGATCGGCCGGCTCTCACCGTGCTCGATCGCGTTGCCGACCAGATTGCGCACCACCCGCTCGACCCGTCGCGAGTCGATCTGGGCCACGCAGGGCTGCAGGGACAGCTGGAGGACGATCGTGCTGCCCTTACGTTCGGCGAGCGGCACGAGGTTGTCCACCACGCGCTCGACCACCTCCCGCACGTCGACCGAGTCCACGTCGAGCACCGCGGCGCCGGCGTCGAACCGGCTGATCTCCAGCAGGTCGCCCAGGAGCAGCTCGAACCGGTCGACCTGGGCCTGCAGCAGCTCGGCGCTGCGCCGCAGCACCGGGTCGCCGAGCTCGTCGCGGCTCTCGTGGATCACCTCGCTGGCCATCCGGATCGTGGTCAGCGGGGTGCGCAGCTCGTGGGAGACGTCGGAGACGAACCGGCGCTGGACCCGGGACAGCTCCTCCAGCTGGTGGATCTGCCGCTCCAGGCTGGCCGCCATGCCGTTGAAGGCCCGGCCGAGCCGGGCGATGTCGTCCTGCCCGCGCACCTTCATCCGCCGGTCCAGCCGTCCGGACGCCAGCTGCTCGGCGGTCTTGGCCGCCTGCCGGATCGGCGTGACCACCTGCCGGGTGATCACGTAGGCGACGCCTCCGACCAGCAGCACCAGCCCCAGCCCGGAGGGCAGCAGGGTGCGCCGGACCAGGTCGAGGATCTGCGTCTCGCGTTCCAGCGGGAAGACGAAGTAGAGCTCGTAGTCGCCGGACAGCGGCACGTTGATGATCGTGCCCACGGCCAGCGCCGGCTCCCGCTCACCACCGCTCACCGGAACCGTGGTGATCTGCGACTGCTGGCGCCCGCGGGCGTTCACGGCATCGCGCAGCGTCGCCGGGATCACGTCGAGCAGACCGCCCCGGGTGGCCCGGTCCTTCAGCTCGGTGGGCTGGGTGGAGCGCTGGGCGCGACGCAGGACGACCTCGCGGCTGTCCGGGCCGTCGGGGCCCTGGAGCTGGGCCAGGAGGTCGTTGATGTCGCTCTCCTGGCGGGCCGGGTCCTGGTAGTCGTTGACCGCCAGGGACTTGTTGGCCTCCCGGGTGAGCGCCGCCGCCTCGGCCATCGCGGTCTCGGTGCGCGAGTCGATCAGGCCGTCGCGGATGCGCATCAGCAGGAAGTTGCCGACCACCAGGACGACGCCCAGGCCGAGCAGCATGGTGGTGGCGACCACCCGCAGCCGCATCGACCGGCTCCAGCGCCGCCGGATCTTCTTGAGCAGCTTCTTGATGCGGGACAGGACGGCCCGGCGCACCCGCCCGACGAAGCGACGGACAGGCCCGTGGGGCCTGCGGGGTTTGCGCGGCTCGGGTGCCATCCGGGCGATGACGGAACCCCGGACGCCGTTCGGTTTCGCGCCGTTGGGCTTGGCAGCGTTCGGCTTGGCAGCGTTCGGTTTCGCGCCGTTCGCTTTCGTGCCGTTCGGCTTGGCCCCTGATGGCTTCGGGCCCGGCTTGGTCCCGTTCGGCTTCCCGGGACCGGGGGCGTCGGGCCGGGCACCACCCGCACCGGCCCTGCCCGCGGGCTGCGCCGCCTGGCCCTCGGCCACCGCTTAGGCCGGTCCGGCCTTGTATCCCACGCCGCGGACGGTGACGACGATCTCCGGACGCTCGGGGTCCTTCTCGATCTTCGACCGCAGCCGCTGCACGTGGACGTTCACCAGTCGGGTGTCGGCCGCGTGCCGGTACCCCCACACCTGCTCCAGCAGCACCTCGCGGGTGAACACCTGCCAGGGCTTACGGGCGAGCGCGACCAGCAGGTCGAACTCCAGCGGGGTGAGCGAGATGACCTCGCCCGCGCGCCGCACCACGTGGCCGGCCACGTCGATCGACACCTCGCCGATCTCCAGGGCCTCGGGCGCCGGCTCCTCGGTGCGCCGCAGCCGGGCCCGGACCCGGGCGACCAGCTCCTTCGGCTTGAACGGCTTGACCATGTAGTCGTCGGCGCCGGACTCCAGGCCGAGCACCACGTCGACCGTGTCGGTCTTGGCGGTGAGCATGACGATGGGGACGCCCGACTCGGCCCGGATCAGGCGGCAGACCTCGATGCCGTCCTTCCCTGGCAGCATCAGGTCGAGCAGCACCAGGTCGGGCCGGGTGGCCCGGAAGGCCTCCAGCGCACCCGCACCGTCGGCGCAGAAAACCGGCTCGAACCCCTCGCCCCGAAGGACGATCCCGAGCATCTCGGACAGCGCATTGTCGTCATCGACGACGAGAACCCGGCCTCTCATGGGGGACATGGTGTCAAACACCTGGGCCAAAACACGAAGCGGGTTCCTGGCGCAGCGGTCACCGGTGATCGCCGACCGGCCTGGTCTGCCCCGACATGCCAGGATGAACCCCGGCGCCGGGATCTTCGTTGTCCCGGACGACGAGGCCGGATCGGGCCAGGCCGGTGCGCAGCGACTGGGAGGGGTTGTCGGGTGTCCGAGCAACCAGGTGGGTGGACGGTCCCCGGCGGCGAACCGGAGAAAAGGCCGAGCCCGCCGCCGGTCGAGGAGACCTCCCAGAAGCAGGATTCCGCCCAGGGGCAGGAACCCTCCCAATTAACGGACGATGTTCCCGCCTCCCGGCCCGAGGTGGCCTCCCAGCCTGGTCGGCCGGGGTGGGGGCAGGCGCCCAACCCTCATGAGCAGCAGGCGCAGGCGGGCTGGGGAGCGCCACCGCCGGGGTGGGGGCAGGCGCCGGGGGCTGGTGGGCAGTCCGCTCCGGGGCAGCAGGCTCCTGGGCAGAACAGTGCTGGGCAGCAGGCTCCCGGTCAGCAAGCTTCCGGGCAGAACGGCCCCGATCAGAACGGCGTCGGGCAGGCATCCGGGCGGGACGGCGTCGGCCAGGCATCCGGGCAGGACGGCGTCGGCCAGGCTCCCGGGCAGAACAGCACCGGCCAGACTCCCGGGCAGAACAGCACCGGCCAGACTCCCGGGCAGCACGGCTCCGGGGAGCAAGCTTCTGGGCAGAACAGTGCCGGGCAGAACGAGCAACTACAGAACCCTTCCGGGGAGCAGCAGAACGCGGCCCCGCAGCCTTGGGGAGGCACCGCCCCCGGGCAGAGTGCCCCTGGGCAGAACCCGTCGGGGCAACCGGCGGGCGGTCCGCCGCCCGGCTGGGGCGGTCCGCAGGGTCCGCATGGTCAGCAGGGAAACAACTGGAGCGCGCCCCAGCAGCCGGGCGCCTGGAACTCCCCGCCCCCGGGCGGCAACGACTGGAACTCCCCGCCTCCCGGCGGCAACAGCTGGAACGCTCCGCCCCCCGGGGGCAACAGCTGGAATGCTCCGCCGCCGGGTAACGGTGGCTGGAACGTCCCCCCACCGGGCAGCAACAGCTGGAACGCGCCCCCGCCGGGCAGCAACGCGTGGAACGCTCCCCCACCGGGCAACGGCGGGTGGGGGGCTCCGCCGCAGCAGGGCGGCTGGGGCTCGCCGGCGCCGGGGCAGCCCGGCTGGCAGCGCGGCATGGGCCGGGGCGCGGGCATCATCCCGCTGCGTCCGCTGAGCATCGGCGAGATCTACGACGGCTCGATCCGCGCCATCCGCGCCAACCCGCGCACCATGGTCGGCTTCTCCGCCGTGGTCGGCGCCGTGATCGCCCTGCTCGGCACCCTGCCGCAGGCGTTCGCCTTCAACACGATCCTGAACAGCCCGCTGAGCACCGGCACCGCCGACCCCAACGACATCACCACCGGCGACGTGGCCGAACTGATCGGCGCCGGTGGCCTGTCGGTGCTGATCGGGCTGGTCCAGTCGGTGCTGTCCACCACCATCATCACCGGCCTCCTGATCGTCGCGGTCGGTGCGGCGGTCCGGGGTGAGGCCCTGGCGCCCGGGGCGCTCTGGCAGCGCGCCCGCCATCGGCTGTGGGCGGTGCTCGGGCTGGCCCTGCTGCTGCTCGTGCTGGCCCCGCTGATCATCGCGCTGAGCATGGCGCCGGGTGGGCTGCTGCTCTTCCTGCTGCCCGACGACATCTGGATCGGCGCGGTCGTGCTGGTCGTCGGAACCTTGCTCGGGGTGGTCGCCTACGCGGCCTTCTACCTGGGCTTCTGGTCGGTGGCGGCACCCTCGCTGCTGCTCGAGAACCTGGGCGTGGTGGCCGCTCTGCGCCGCTCGTTCCGGCTGGTGCGCGGCACGTTCTGGCGGGTCTTCGGGATCAGCCTGCTCACCGCCGTGATCGCCTACATCGTGCAGCAGATCTTCGCCGTCCCGTTCAGCCTGATCGGCACGATCCTGGCCGAGCTGGCCGACTTCACCGGCATGTCCGGCGCCGTCGTGCAGCTGCTGATCGCCGACATCGGCACGATCCTGGCCGGTGCGGTGGTCTATCCGTTCACCGCCGGGGCCGTCGCCCTGCTCTACCTCGACCTGCGGATGCGGCGGGAGGGCATGGACGTCGAGGTGCTCCGCTCGGAGCAGCTGCGGTGATCTTCTTCCCGGTAGCCCTGCCGGTGGTCCTGCCGGCCGAGGTCCCGGTCGACCCCGACCGGCAGCAGGCCCGGCAGTGGGTGCTCGAGGAGCTCTCGCGCAAGGAGTACCAGGACGCCCGGCCGAGTCTGATCGAGCGGGCCCTGGAGTGGATCCAGGAGCAGTTCGCCAATATCCAGCCCGGTTTCGGCTCCCCGGTCCAGATCACCGTCACGGTGCTGGCGATCCTGGCGGTGACGGCCGCGGCCTTCGCGATCTGGCGCTCCGGCGGGGTGGGCCGGCAGTTCCGGCGCAAGGCCCCGGCGGTGCTGCCCAACTACGTCACCAACGCGGCCGACCACCGCGCCGCGGCCGACAAGCACGCCGCGGCCGGTCAGTGGGGCGATGCCGTGCTGGAACGCTTCCGGGCGATCGCGCGCGAGCTGTCCGAGCGCACGCTGGTACCGGCCACTCCCGGCGCCACGGCGACCGAGGTGGCGCGGGACGGTGGGCGTGCCCTGCCTTCCCTGGCGGCCGATCTGCGCACGGCTGCGCGGCATTTCGACGACGTGTGTTACGGCCATCTGGAGCTGACGGAGTCGGCGGGGACGGAGGCCGACCAGTTCCTGCGGGGGCTGGACGAACGGGTGCGCACAGCCAAGGCCGAAACGGTGGCGCCGGTATGACGCAGCCCGCAACACAGACCCCGCCCCCCGCAGAGCCGGCATCGGAACCATCGGTGCCCACCCCGTCCTTAAAGCAGGATCTTCGTGGGCTGGCCGCCCGCTGGCGTTGGCCACTGACGGTCGCCGCGATCGTCGTGGCCGCCGTCGCCCTGGTCGCGCTGACCGTGCCCACGTCGGAGGACGGCCGTCGGCTGAGCCCGGAGAACCCTGCCCCCGACGGTGCTCGCGGGCTGGCCCAGGTGCTGCAGCGACAGGGCGTCGAGGTGGTCTCGGGCGACCGCTCGGACGAGGTCACCGAAGCCACCACGTCGGGCAGCACCCTGGTGGTCACCGACACCACGTTGCTGGCCCCCGAGCAGCTGAACCGGCTGGCCCAGGACGATGCTTCGCGGCTGATCCTGATCGAGCCGGACGAGATCGCGCTCAGTGTGCTCGCCCCGCAGGTCCGCGCAGCCGGCTACAGCAACCGCACCGACGAACGGGCCCCGGGCTGCTCGGTCTCCGCGGCGGTCACCGCCGGCGCGGTACGTGGGGGCGGGCAGCTGTACGCACGCTCCGGCGGATCCACGGCAGGGGGAGTCACCATTTGCTACCCCCAGTCGGACTCGGACGACACCTCCGACGTGGACAGCACCACAGAGCGAGGCTCGTACGTAGTCACCGCCGCCGGGGGTAAGCAGGTCGTCGTGGTGGGCCAGTCCGACCTGCTTACGAACGAATACCTGGCCGGGCAGGGCAATGCGGCGCTGGCTCTGCACACTTTCGGGGCCCAGCCGGACCTGGTCTGGTACATGCCCGATCCGCTGGAACAGGTGGGCGCCGGCCAACGGCAATCGCTCACCGAACTGCTGCCCGACTGGGTGCTGTGGGTGGGCATCCAGCTGGCGCTGGTGGCGTTGCTGGCCATGGTCTGGCGGGCTCGGCGGTTCGGCCGGCTGGTCGGCGAACCGCTGCCGGTAATCGTCCGGGCGGCCGAGACCCAGGAAGGCCGGGCGCGGCTCTACCGGCAGTTCCACGCCCGCGGGCGGGCCGCCTCCACCCTGCGCACCGCCAGCCTCCGGCGCCTGGCCACCCGGCTCGCGGCCCCCGCCGGGACCACCCCCGAGCAGCTGGTGGTCCTGGTCGCGGCCGCCACCGGCCGCAATCAGTACGAGGTCGGCCAGGTCCTGATCGGCCCCGCCCCGGACTCCGACGGCGCCCTGGTCGAGCTGGCCGACCGGCTGGACGAGATCGAACGGGTCGCCGGCGTCCCGCACGACCCCACCCGTAACCGTTGATCACCTCACGATCTGAGAGGCTCGCCTCGTGACCGACTTCCCGACCACCCACTCGGGGTCCCACCCGCAGGCACACGCCCAGGACCGGCCCGGTGAGGCCGAGGCCGCCCGGGAGGCCCTGAGCCGGGTCCGCCACGAGGTGGCCAAGGCCGTGGTGGGCCAGGACGAGGCGGTGACCGGGCTGGTCATCTCACTGCTGTGCCGCGGCCACGTGCTGCTGGAGGGGGTGCCCGGGGTGGCCAAGACGCTGCTGGTGCGCTCGCTCTCGGCGGCCCTGCAGCTCCAGACCAGCCGGGTGCAGTTCACCCCCGACCTGATGCCCGGTGACGTGACCGGCTCGCTGGTCTACGACAACCGCAGCGGCGAGTTCTCCTTCCGCGACGGCCCGGTGTTCACCAACCTGCTGCTGGCCGACGAGATCAACCGTACGCCGCCGAAGACCCAGGCCGCCCTGCTCGAGGCGATGGAGGAGCGGCAGGTCACCGTCGACGGCCGGCCCCGCCCGCTGCCCGACCCGTTCGTGGTGGCGGCCACCCAGAACCCGGTGGAGTACGAGGGCACCTACCCGCTGCCCGAGGCCCAGCTCGACCGTTTCCTGCTCAAGGTGCACATGCACCTGCCCCCGCGGGACGTCGAGCTCGAGGTGCTGGCCCGGCACGCCGCCGGTTTCGACCCTCGCGACCTGGCCGCCGCCGGTATCCGGGCGGTCGCCGGTCCCGCCGACCTGGCCGCCGCCACCCGGGCGGTCCGCACCGTCGAGATCAGCCGCGAGGTCATGGGTTACATCGTCGACGTGGTGCAGGCCACCCGCTCCTCCCCGTCGCTGGCGCTGGGCGTCTCTCCGCGTGGTGCCACCGGCCTGCTCAACACCTCCCGGGCCTGGGCCTGGCTGCAGGGGCGCACCTACGTCACCCCCGACGACGTGAAGGCGCTGGCCCCGGCCACGCTCCGGCACCGGATGCAGTTGCGCCCCGAGGCCGAACTGGAGGGCGTCACCACCGACGGCGTACTGGACAGCGTGCTCGCCAGCGTCCCCGTCCCCCGCTGACCGGCGTGACCATCAGCGGGCGCGCCGTACTCCTGGCCGCGATCGGTCTGCTCCCGGTCGGGTTCTGGCCGGGCTGGGGATCGCTGCTGGGCTGGGCCGGGCTGTTCGTCGTACTGGTCGCGGCCGATCTCCTGCTGGCGGGCTCTCCCCGGGCTCTACGGGTGCGCCGTGAGCCGGTGGCCACCGTTCGGCTGGGTACCGCCACCACCGCGTCGTTCGTGCTCACCAACGCCGGGCGCCGCAAGGTACGGGGTTCCCTGCGCGACGCCTGGCAGCCCTCGGCCGGAGCTGAGGTCGACCGTCATCCGGTCGATCTTCCGGCCGGGCAGAGCCGCCGTCTGGCCACAACTCTCACCCCCACCCGCCGGGGCGACCGCCGGGCCGGTGAGGTGACCGTGCGCAGTTTCGGCCCCCTCGGCCTGGCCGCGCGTCAGTTCTCCCTTCCTGCCCCCGGAAGCGTGCGTGTGCTGCCGCCTTTCGGTTCGCGTAAACACCTGCCCAGCAAGCTGGCCCGCCTCCGAGAACTCGATGGACGCACGTCGCTACGGGTTCGTGGTCAGGGCACCGAGTTCGACTCGCTGCGCGACTACGTCGGCGGCGACGACGTGCGTTCGATCGATTGGCGGGCCACCGCGCGACGGGGGCAGGTAGTTGTGCGTACCTGGCGCCCGGAGCGCGACCGCCGGGTGCTGCTCGTACTTGACACCTCGCGCACGTCGGCGGCCCGGGTCGGCGACGAACCCCGGCTGGACGCCGCGATGGATGCCGCCCTGCTCCTGGCGGCACTGGCTTCCCGCGCGGGTGACCGGGTGGACCTGCTGGCGATGGACCGCAGGGTGCGGGCCCGGGTGGAGGGCGCCGGTCGCAGCGATCTGCTGCCCCGCCTGGTCACCGCGATGGCCCCGGTGGAGGCCGACCTGGTCGAGGCGGACTGGGCGGCGATCGTCTCCACCGTGCTCTCCCGGATGTCCCAGCGAGCGTTGGTCGTGCTGCTGACACCGCTGGAGGGGGCCGCGATCGAGGAAGGCCTGATGCCGGTGATCGGCCGCCTCTGCTCACGGCACCGGGTGGTGGTGGCGTCGGTCGCCGACCCCCGGATGACCGCGATGGCCGACGGCCGTGGCGATGCGTACGCGGTGTACGGAGCCGCCGCTGCGGGCCGGGCCGAACTCGACCGCACGGCGACCACGGCAGAACTGCGGCGGATGGGTGTGGACGTGGTCGACGCCTCGCCCGAGGAACTGCCGCCGCAGCTGGCCGATCGCTACCTGGCGCTGAAGGCCGCCGGTCTTCTCTAGACCTTGGCCAGGAAGGCCAGCACCCGCTCGGTGAGCAGGCCGGCGGCCGACTCGTCGTACTCCCCCAGGCTGCCGTCGGCGAACAGGTGCGCCGATCCGGGATAGACGAAAACCTCGGCCTGGTAGCCCGTCTGGATCGCGAACTCCCGGGCCGCGGCCAGATCGCCCGAATCGGCGAACTCCGGGTCCGCATCCATGCCGTGCACCTGCGCCGGGATGCCCGGCCAGGTGCCGAACTCGGACGGTGGCACGAAACCGCTCAGGAAGAGCGCCCCTTTCGCCCCGGGACGGCTGGTGGCCAGCTTGGCCACCGGCAGGACCCCCAGCGAGAACCCGGCATACACAAGATCTTCCGGAAGGTCCTGGGCGGCGGCGACTCCGCGCTCGGCGATCACGTCGAAGCCGGTCGAGCGGGCGTGCGCCACCCCCTCGTCCAGCGTGCCGAACGTCTTGCCCTGGTACAGGTCTGGCGTGTGCACCGTGTGCCCGGCCCCGCTCAGCGTGTCGGCGAACTCACGCACCCCGGAGGTCAGCCCCTGGGCGTGGTGGAACAACAGAACTTCGGCCATCACTGGCTCCCCTCGAACGTCTGTACGGTCCGCGCCTCACCCTCCCACAGCCCGTCCGTGCTTTACCACCACGACTCAGCCGGGGTGCCCGCCGACCGTCCGGCGCGCGGCGGACGTCCCCAAGAGGGCCTCGTAGTCGGCGCGGGTGAGCGGCCGGGTGATCAGCGACCCGCCCGGTTCGGGGGCCGGTACCGTCTCCCCGTCCTGGATCAGGCTCACTGCCCGGATACCCGTCACCGAGGTCAGGCTCAGCACCACCTGCCCGACGGCCAGGGGCACCTCCTCGGCCGCCAGCACCTGCACACTGGCCGGCCACTCGACCACGGCCACGTCCTCTTCCCCGTCGAGCGAGGTCAGCCGTAGATCGGTGCCCGCCGGCAGACTGGACCGGAGCCCGCGGTTGCGCTCGGCCGTGCTCGGGCCGACCGCCAGCTCCTGCAGGACTTCGGTGGCAACCGTCTCCGCAGCTCCGCCCGGCACCGTCCGGTCGACCAGAGTCAGCGCGTCGTCCGAGGCCACCCAGGCGATCGGCAGCGACAGCTCACCCTGGACCGGTGACGGTGAAACCGCACTGCTGGTGGTCGGTCCGGGTTCGAGAAGCCCGTACGGCACCCGGTCGGCGTCCAGCACCTGGGCCTGACCGTCCTGCGGCACACCGCACGACGCCAGAGCCAGCACCACGGCCAACCCGGACAGCGTTCTGCACCAAGGCTTCACGGGTGAACCTCCGCCGGTTTCGCCCGACGGGGCAGCACGAGGACGAACCGGGCACCCCCGCCCGGCGCGTCTTCACACCACACCGCCCCCCCGTGCCGTTCTGCGGTCTCGGCCACCAGGCTCAGCCCCAGCCCCGATCCCGTCTTCGTACGTCCAGTGCCGTCGGCCCGGGCGAAGCGCTCGAAAATCCGCTCCCGGTCGGCCTCGGCCACTCCGGGCCCGGCATCGTCCACCACGATCTCCGCCGTCAGGCCGGTGAACCTCAACGTCACCGAGGTACAGCCACCGCCGTGCCGCTCGGCGTTGTCGACCAGGTTCATCAGGGCCCGGCCGATCGAGCGGCGATCGGCGAGCACCTCCAGGTCGTCGGGGGCCCGTTCCGGCCCGTGGTCCAGGTGCAGCAGGCTCTCCGAGCGGCCCGACTCGGCCAGCGCGAACCGGGCCAGCTCGTCCAGCCGGGTCGTGGTCAGGTCGACCGGCGAGGTACCGGCGTCCATCCGGGCCAGTTCGAGCAGGTCCTCCACGGTGTTACGCAGTCGCTGCACCTCGGTGTCGATCACGTCGAGCAGCTGGTGCGAGCGTTCGGGCAGATGCCGGCGCTGGGTGGTCAGCGCGTGCACCGACGTGGTGAGGGCGGTGAGCGGGGTACGCAGTTCGTGGCTCACGTCGGCGGTGAAACGGCTCTCCCGCTCGATCCGGCTGGCCAGTGCGTCGACCATGGCGTTGAACGACCCCACGATGCCGACCAGTTCCGGATCGCTGGTGGGAGGCAGCCGAGTAGCCGTACGGCCACCGGCGATGGCCGTCGCGGTCTCGGCCACCCTGTCGAGCGGCCGCACCACGCGGCCGGCGACCACCCAGCCCAGCATCGCCGCACCCACTGCGCAGACGCTGGCCACCAGCAGCATCACGGTGCGCAGAACGTCGAGGGTGTCGTCCAGTTCGTCGACCGAGGAGACCTCGAACACGGCCGCATCCACCGCGGGCAACGGTGTTCCCACCACGATCGAGCGCTGACCGCCCACGGTGGCCCAGGCGAAACCGGGCTGCCCCTCGACGACCAGAGTGCGCAGTGACAGCGGCAGATCCTGGTTGCCGGGGGCGAGAGCCGAGGAGTACCACTCCAGACCGACCCGCAAAAGGACGTATGTGCCCTCTCGGGGAGCCAGGTCACCGACCGCTTCGGCCGGGGACACGCCCGCTGTGAGAAGGCGCTCCCGCAGGACGGCGGCATCGGCGTAGGCCTGACGGGAGGCTGACTGGCGACGCTGTTCCAGCAGGTACTCCCGAGCGATCAGCAGCGTTGCCCCGGCCAGCACCATGGCCACCGCGACCGCTCCCGCCCCGAACGCCAGAGCGGTCCGCATGCGCAGGCCCGAGCGACGACGGCGGAACCGGAGGCGCCAGTTCATCCCTGGTCCAGGCGGTATCCCAGACCGCGCACGGTGACCACGATGCGAGGTGTGCCGGGATCGGGCTCGACCTTGGCCCGCAGCCGGCGGATGTGGACGTCGACGATCCGCTCGTCACCGAAGTATCCCCTGTCCCAGACCTTCTCGAGCAGCTGCTGACGGCTCAGCACCCGCCCGGAGGCCGCCGCGAGCTCGCAGAGCAGCCGGAACTCGGTGACCGTCAGGTGCACCGGGGCATCGTTGCGGCGCACCTGGCCGGCCTCGGGGTAGAGCACGATCTGGTCGCCGAGCGCGATCTGGGTACCCCCGGGGGCCTGGCGGTCGGGGGTGAGCACCCGACCGCGCCGCCGCAGAGCCCGTAGCCGGGCAGTGACCTCGCGGACCTCGAAGGGCTTGGTGACGTAGTCGTCGGCTCCGGCCTCCAGGGCGGCGACGATGTCGTAGGTGTCGCTGCGTGCACTGATCACCACGATCGGCACGTCCGACTGCTCGCGCACCCGGTGGATGAACGTGGTGCCGTCCATCCCACCGAGCATCAGGTCGACCAGCATCACCGTGAAGTCCTCACCCCGGGCGTGCTGCAGCGCCGTCTCGGCCCGCTCGAACTCCTCGACCTCGTAACCCTCGTCCTCGAGAACCAGGCGCAGCGCGAGCCGGATGCTGTGGTCGTCCTCCAGCAAGAGCAGCCGCATGGACCCATCGTGCCAGCCGGCGCCGGCGCTACCGGCCGACTGTCGGTCACCGGCGGATCGTCACGAAACCGCAAAGAAGCCGTCCACCCGTTCGCAAAACGCCTCGAGCAGGCTCGACGCGTGGTGTTCGAGGCAGGCAGGCGAACTCCCGGCCGCGCGAAGAACGGTCTCCGCGCGGTCCGGGTTCCGACTGCGCCCAGCCCCACGGCCGCCGACGGAGCCGGCCGCGAGCCCGTGTCGGTCCGGCTCGGCGAGCCGATCCGTTCCGCGGACGTCGCCGGGCTGCGGGCCGGGGTGGCGACGGCACTGCGATCCCCGTCGCCGACGGTCGTCGTCGACGTCTCCGACGTACGCCGGCTCTCCTCCACCACGGTGACCGCCCTGCTCTGGGCCCAGCGGCGCTGCCGGGCCCGGGGTGGGGCCGTCCTGCTGCGTGGACTCAGCCGGCAGGGTGAGCGCAGTCTGCGCCGCAGTGGCCTGGACCAGGTGCTGGCCCACGAACCGCAGTCCGAGGAACGGCGGCGAGCCACATGATCGATACCGTGCGCGCATCCCGGCCGTCCTACCCGTGGGCCCGGCCGGCCGGAGAGGGCTGGGAACCACTGATCCTGCAGCGGGACCCGGCCGTCGCGGTAGCTCTGCGCACCACGACCGGGCTGCGCCTGGTGGTGTGCGAGGCCCAGACCGAGGGGGATGCCGACCGGCTCCGGTCGAGGGTGCTGGACCGGGCCATGGCGGTGGCCGGTCTGTCCGAACTGGCCGAGGAGTTGCGGCGCGACCCGGACGAGGCCGCCTCTGGGGTGGCGGTGGCCGACCTGTCCGACGACGGCCTGCTCACCCTGCTCGTGCACGACGCCCCGCCGGCTCTGCTGCTGAGTCCGGGGCGGCCGGCCCGGCTGCTCGGGGACATGGGGGCACGGCGTCAGATCGGGGAGCGGCTGTCCCCGGCCGACCTGCTGATCGTGAACTCGGCCGGAGCGCTCGAGCGGCCCAGCGGTCTGCTCGGGGCGATCAGTACGCGGGTGCCGACCGGCCCGGAGATCGAGCACGTGCTCGACGCACTGGTCGCCCGGCCGGGCGCCGGCGCCACGGTCTGCCTACGCCGGCACGTCTGAGGTCTTCGGCGCCTTTCAGCCTGCGACCGGGCGGACGTCCCCGGCGAGTTCGGACGACAGGTCACCGGTCTCGCCGGCCAGGGCGGCGGGCCGGCCGAAGCGCCAGACATAGCCAATGAACGCCGCCCACACCACGAAGCCGATGGCGATGCGGGCCCAGGTCGGCAGCGGGGACGGGGTCACGAAGGCCTCTACCACGCCGGACACCAGCAGCACCACGACCAGGCCGATCGCGATCGTCACCATGGCGCGGCCCTCCTCGCCGATCGCCCGCGTCCGGCTGCGCGGTCCGGGATCGACCCAGGCCCAGAACACCTTGAGCCCGGCCCCGGCGGCCACGAACACCGCGGTCAGCTCGAGCAGGCCGTGCGGGGTGATCAGGCCGAAGAACAGCCCCAGCCGGTCGTTCGCGGCCATCAGCCCGCCGGTCAGCCCGATGTTGACGGCGTTCTGGCCGAGTACCCAGAGCACGCCCACACCGGTGATGCCGAGCACGAAGCACAGCGCGGCCACCCAGGCGTTGTTGGTCCACACCTGGACGGCGAAGCCCGAGGCCGCGTTCTCGGAGTAGTAGTTCTCGAAGTCGTTCTGGACCAGCTGCTGGATCTGCTGCTCGGTTCCGACGGTGGCCTGCACCTCGGGGTTGGCCGCGACCCAGGCGCCGAACGCCACCGCGACCACGGCCGTGCCCAGCGCCGCGCCGAGCGCCCACCAGCGCGACCGGTACACCGCGGCGGGGAACGAGACCGCTGCCATCCGGGCGAACTCGCGGATCAGCGGCTCGTTGCCCCCGGCCACCGCGGTGCGGGCCCGGGCCACGGTGCCGGAGAGCCGGGCCACCACCCCGGCGTCGGGCGAGAACGAGCGCACGACGGAGAGATGGGTGGCCGCCCGCTGGTACAGGAGCACCATCTCGTCCACCTCGGCCCCGGAGAGCCGGCGCCGTTTCGTCAGCCGGTCCAGGCGGTCCCAGTCGGCCGAGTGCACCGCGACGAAGGCATCCAAGTCCACGGTTGCGAGCCTAACCGGGAAGACTGTCGTAGGCCCCACGTAGTCTGGCTCCTGTGATCACAGACCCGCTCGCCCCGCTGCCGGAAGAGTCCGGTGCCGCCGTCACCGGCCTGACCGGCGTCGACGAGCTGGACTTCTCCGACGAGCTGATCACCGGTGAGGCGGTGGTCCTGGAGCTGCGGCCGGCCTCGTTCATCACCCGGGCCCTGGCCGTCACCGCCGACGTGCTGGTCACGGTCGTCGGCATCCTGCTGCTCTACTGGCTCTTCTACGCCACCACCGGCGAGATCGACCCGGCTGCGGGCAGCGCGCTGGGCCTGGTCGCCACCCTGGCCGTGCTGATCGGCATCCCGATCCTCATCGAGACCCTGACCCGGGGCCGGTCCCTGGGCAAGTGGATGGCCGGTCTGCGGGTGGTCCGCGACGACGGCGGGCCGATCCGGGCCCGGCACGCGCTCATCCGCGGTCTTCTCGCGGTGCTGGAGATCTACTGGTCGCTGGGCGCCGTCGCGCTGGTCGTCTCGCTGCTCAACAAACGCGGCAAACGCCTGGGTGACCTGGTTGCGGGCACCTACGTGATCCGGGAACGGCAGCCCCGCCAGCTGCCCGCCGCCGTCCAGATGCCGCCCCACCTGGCCCCCTGGGTGCGCAACGCCGACCTCGGTCGCCTCCCCGACCCGCTGGCCCGCGCCTGCCGCCAGTTCCTGGCCCGCGCCGACCGCCTCGCCCCCGAGGCCCGCCAGCGCCTGGGCTGGTCCCTGGCCGGTCAGGTGGGCGAGCTGGTCGCGCCCCCACCCCCGCCCGGCACCCACCCCGAAGACTTCCTCGCCGCCGTCCTGGCCGAACGCCGCGAGCGCGACTTCGCCCGTCTCTGGCGCGAGTCCCAGCAGCGCGCCGCCCGCCGGGCCAGCCGCGCCGCGGCCAGCCCCCTGTCGGCCACAGGATTCGGCCTGCCTGACAACGACTGAGCGGGCAACGACTGAACGGACGACGACAGAACCAGCGGAGTCCACCAGGGCCGGCCGAGGACGTCCGGCGACGCCCCGGGGTCTAGTCCGTAGCACTGGTCGCCGGGGCTGCGGTTCGGGTGCCGCGCAGCCAGCGTTCGGCGTTCGGCGTTCGGCGTTCGGCGTTCGGCGTTCGGCGTTCGGCGGCCCAGGGTCTAGCCGTAACGCTCGTCGCCAGGGCTGCGGTTAGGGTGCCGCGCAGCTGGCTTCCGCGTCCGATGCCCCGGGATCTAGCCGTAGCGCTCGTTGCCGGGGCCGTGGTTCCGGGTGCCGCGCAGCCAGGTTCAGCGTTCGGCGGGCCTGGGATCTAGCCCCAGCACCGGTCACCAGAGCCGTGGTTCCGGGAGCCGCACAGCCGGCTTCAGCGTTCGACGACCCGAGATCTAGCCCCAGCACCGGCCACCAGAGCCGTGGATCCGGGAGCCGCACAGCCGGCTTCAGCGTTCGACGACCCGAGATCTAGCCCCAGCACCGGCCACCAGGGCCGCGGTTCCGAGTGCCGCGCAGCCAGGCTCAGCGTTCGACGGGCCGGGATCTAGTCCCAGCGCCGGCGGTCAGGGCCGTGGTTCCGGGAGCCGCACAGCCGGCTTCAGCGTTCGACGACCCGAGATCTAGCCCCAGCACCGGCCACCAGAGCCGTGGATCCGGGAGCCGCACAGCCGGCTTCAGCGCTCGACGACCCGAGATCTAGCCCCAGCACCGGCCACCAGAGCCGTGGATCCGGAAGCCGCACAGCCAGGCTCAGCGCTCGACAGGCCGGGATCTAGCCCCAGCACCGGCCACCAGAGCCATGGACCCGGGAGCCGCACAGCCAGGCTCAGCGCTCGACAGGCCGGGATCTAGCCCCAGCACCGGCCACCAGGGCCATGGACCCGGGAGCCGCACAGCCAGGCTCAGCGCTCGACAGGCCGGGATCTAGCCCCAGCACCGGCCGCCAGGGCCGTGGTTCCGGGAGCCGCACAGCCAGGCTCAGCGCTCGACGACCCGAGATCTAGCCCCAGCACCGGTCACCAGGGCCGCGGATCCGGTTGCTGCGCAGCCGGTTCAGCGTTCGACGGCGAGGAGTGCATCGACCCCGATAGTTGCTGCTTGATCCGGTGCTGCACGCACGGGATGGTTCCCGAAATGCGGTGCTGCACGGACGGGATGGGCCCCAACGTGCTGTCCACGATGCGTGACGCCGGCTGGGCCGCGTCGGGGTCGCCCGCAGCCAGGTCACCGAAGAAATTGGCCTGAGCTCGGGGCGCGCTCATCAGGCCGCCCGCAGCCGCCTGAACTCCCGACCGGTGGTCGATGCGCTTCCCAGCGCGCGTCGTAGAGCGCGGACGGCCACGGCCACGAGTTCGTGGACCGACCAACCCGTCTCATCGCAGGATCCCTCTGGCCACCGCCTGCCTGGGTGTTGAGGCTTGTTCCTGCTGCTGGCTTGCCCGGGCAGGCAGACAATGGGGCAACAAAGTCGGGCTCTAGCAGGCTTTATTGCCCCGTTGTCCTAAGTCCGCCAGATCGAAGAACCCCGAGCGGGGGCCCACCCGACAAAACCGCGCCGGGCGCGCCCCCTCCCCGCGGGGAAGAGACGCGCCCGGCCAAGCCGATCCAGGTGCCGAGGCAGGATCAGTAGCGGTAGTGGTCCGGCTTGTACGGGCCCTCGACGTGCACGCCGATGTACTCGGCCTGCGCCTTGGTGAGCTCGGTGAGCTTCACGCCGAGCGCGTCCAGGTGCAGCCGCGCCACCTTCTCGTCCAGGTGCTTGGGCAGCACGTAGACCTGGGTCTCGTACTCGTCGCGCTTGGTGAACAGCTCGATCTGCGCGATCACCTGGTTGGCGAACGAGTTCGACATCACGAAGCTCGGGTGGCCGGTGGCGTTGCCCAGGTTCAGCAGGCGCCCCTCGGACAGCACGATGATCGAGCGGCCGTCGCTGAACGTCCACTCGTGGACCTGCGGCTTGATCTCGGTCTTGGTGATGCCCGGGATCTTGGCCAGGCCGGCCATGTCGATCTCGTTGTCGAAGTGGCCGATGTTGCCGACCACGGCCTTGTCCTTCATCCCCTGCATGTGCGTGGCGGTGATGACGTCGAAGTTGCCGGTCGTGGTGATGAAGAAGTCACCCTGGGCCAGCACGTCCTCCAGGGTGGTCACCTGGTAGCCGTCCATCGCCGCCTGCAGCGCGCAGATCGGGTCGACCTCGGTGACGATGACGCGGGCGCCCTGGCCGCGCAGCGACTCCGCCGCGCCCTTGCCCACGTCGCCGTAACCGCAGACCACGGCCACCTTGCCACCGATCAGGACGTCGGTGCCGCGGTTGATGCCGTCGACCAGCGAGTGACGGATGCCGTACTTGTTGTCGAACTTCGACTTGGTGACCGAGTCGTTGACGTTGATCGCCGGGAACAGCAGCGTGCCGGCCCGGTACATCTCGTACAGGCGGTGGACGCCCGTCGTCGTCTCCTCGGTGACACCCTTGATCTCGGCCGCGATCTTGGTGAAGCGGTCCGGGGTGGCGGTCAGCGAGCGGCGCAGCACCTCGAGGATGACGCCGTACTCCTCGCTGTCGTCCTCGGTGGTGGCGGGCACGGCGCCGGCCTTCTCGAACTCGACACCCTTGTGCACGAGCAGCGTCACGTCGCCGCCGTCGTCCAGGATCATGTTCGGGCCCTGGCCCTCACCCCAGTTGAGGATCTGCTCGGTGCACCACCAGTACTCCTCCAGGGTCTCGCCCTTCCAGGCGAAGACCGGCACACCCTGCGGGTTCTCGGGGGTGCCGTTGGGGCCCACGACGACCGCCGCGGCGGCGGTGTCCTGGGTGGAGAAGATGTTGCAGGAGGCCCAGCGGACCTCGGCGCCGAGCGCGGTCAGCGTCTCGATCAGCACGGCGGTCTGCACGGTCATGTGCAGGGAGCCGGTGATGCGGGCGCCGGACAGCGGCTTGCTCTCGCCGAACTCGGCGCGCAGGGCCATCAGGCCGGGCATCTCGTGCTCGGCGAGGCGGAGCTCGTGGCGGCCGGTCTCGGCCAGCGAAAGGTCGGCGACCTTGAAGTCGAACGTCATACCTTGTCCTTCGGCATCGTCGGATGCGGCTGGAAGACGGGGATCACCCGGTTGAGATCCAGTCGCAGGTGGGCGGGTCTGAGGCATGGCGGTGCAGGCCCTCGGAAATGCCGGGCAGGGTGAACCCGGTGAGAACGTGCGCCTTGCCAGACCCGGCGCGGCCCCTCTAGGCCGTCGGCATCACCTACGCCGGAACACGGTCCACGATAGCAATCAGGTCACGGTTCGCCGATCCGCCGGTCCGGTTTGGTTGTGCTCACCTGTGCTCACCGGGTCGCCCGAACAGCGGACGCGGGTGGTCACCCGGGCTGTCACCTGCGCCTGCGTCGGTCAGGACGAGGGCGAGGAGGCCGGGAAACCGTTCGTCGAACTCCGCGCGCCGCAGCCGGATGGTGCGCCGGGCGCCCTCGTCGCGCTGCTCGAGGAGTCCGGCCTCGCGCAGCACGGAGAAGTGATGGCTCAGCGTGGCCTTGCCCACGCCGACCTCCAGCGAACCGCACGGCAGTTCCCAGTCACCGGCCCGGGCCACGCAGCGCACGATCGAGAGGCGGACCGGGTCGGCCAGGGCGGTGAGCGCCGTCTCGATGCTCACGTCGTGGGGATGGACGTGCTGCGGTGGGCGCCGGCCGCCCACCCGGGGTGTCGTGGACATCGCCCCTCCCCTGGAACCGTCGCGCTGGAACCGGGGTCAGCCGGTCGGACGGCCAATCCTAGGCAGTGCGCCGTCAGGGAGCCGGGGTGACGCCGGAACGGCCGGCCTTGCTGTAGCCGGAGGCCCCCGGCAGGTGCCCGGGGGCGGGATCGGCCTCCGGCTGCAGCGGTGGCTCGGTGTACTGCCCGTAACGGGAGTGCTCGTTGGTGCCGGCGACCGCCTTGACCGCCTGGGCGGAACTGATCACCAGGGCGCCGACCAGGGCCAGCGAGGCGACGACGACGACCGTGGCGGCCAGCCGGGACCGCCGGGACCAGCGGCCGAACCAGCCGAAGCGCTGCGGCTCGGCGCCGTCGGGGTACTGCGTCCAGCGGTCCGGCCGGCGGCCCGCCAGAGGATGGTCGTGCGGCAGGACAGGTCGGAGCGTGCGGGGTGCGGGATGAGCGCGCACGACGGCCTCCTGACTCGAAGTGACAGATATCTGAACAAGGTGGGGCTGCGGATCGGCTCCGACGCTACCCACAGAACCCGAATCGACGGTCAAATGCCTGCTAGGCCAGCGTTATCGGCGTCCACATCGTTAAAGCACTCCTATGTCAACGGCTACCCAGCCACAAAGACCGACGACGTGCCCCCCTGCACCATCAGGGGGACACGTCGTCGTAGGGCCTTCTCGTCAGTTCGCCGGGACGCCGGCCGGCCCACCGGTGCCGCGAGCGATGTCGGGCTCGAGGAAGATCAGCTTGGCGGTCGGGACGGCGGCCCGGACCCGTGCCTCGGCCTCGTCGATCGCCTCGGCCACCTCCACCGCCGACTCCGTCGGCACCACCGCGATCTTCGCCGCCACCATCAGCTCCTCCGGCCCGACGTACAGCGTGCGGATGTGGATCACCCCGTGCACCCCGGCCCCGACCAGGGCGGTCTTGATCCGGTCCAGGTCCTCGGCCGAGGCCCCCTCGCCGACCAGCAGCGAAGACGTCTCCAGGGCGAGGATCACGGCCACCGCGATCAGCAGCAGACCGATCATCGCGCTGCCCACCGCGTCCCACCGGCCGTCGTGCGTGGCCAGCGTCATCCCCACGCCGAACAGGGCGAACACCAGACCGGTGAGCGCCGCCGTGTCCTCCAGCAGCACCACCGGCAGCTCCGGCGACTTGGTCTCGCGGATGAACCGCCACCAGTTGCGGCCCTCACGGTGCGGGGTGGCCTCGTGCACGGCGGTGCGCAGGCTGAACCCCTCCATCGCGATCGCCGCCACCAGCACGGCCACCGGGACCCACTGCCAGTTCTCGATCGGCTCCGGGTGGTCCCACTTGTGCCAGGCCTCGTAGAGGGCGAAGAGGCCACCCACGCTGAACAGGATCACCGACACCAGGAAGGCGAACAGGTACCGGGAACGGCCGTAGCCGAACGGGTGCTCCTCGTTCGGCTTCTTCTTCGCCCGTCGGCCACCGACCAGCAGCAGCACCTGGTTGCCGGAGTCGGCCACCGAGTGGATGCCCTCGGCCAGCATCGAGCTGGATCCGGTCAGCCCGAAGGCGACGAACTTGGTCGCGGCGATACCCAGATTGGCGGACAGTGCCGCGATGATCGCCTTGGAGCCACCCTCGGTGGACATGGTTCGTCGTTCTCCCGCCTCTACACAGCTGTGAGCGGGAGAAACGTACTACTTGCCCAGGGACACCGAATGTCGAGAGGGGGCTATTGCGTGCGGTCGCGCAGGTCGGCCACGTGTGGCGAGGTGAGCGGGTCGATCCCGCCGGCCAGCGCCATGTAGACCGAGGCGAAGTCGGTGAGCGAGACCAGGTCGGCCAGCCGCTCCAGCGGATGCCCCGGATCGGCCGCCACCTCGGTGACCCGCACCCCGGCGTCCTCGGCGGTGAGCCGGACCGCGTCGGCCGTGCGGGCCGTCTCCAGCCACGAACCGTCGGGCCGGTCGAGCGTGGGAGCCGCGTCGCGCAGCAGCAGCAGGCGCATCTGCGGGCCGGCCGCCGGGATGTCGTCGAACTCCGGGTCGGCGAAGATGTCCGCCTCCGGCCGCCGGGCCAGGGGGCCGTCGAAGGTGGCGACCACGTCACCCGCGTCGTCCGGCAGGGCCCCGCGCATGGCCGGGACGCGGGCCGTGCGGGCCAGCATCGAGACCGCGCGCAGAGCCGCCACCCCGGTCACGTCGCCGTCACCGAGCACCACGGGCATGACCCCGGAGAGCTCGAGGGCCAGCGACTTGGCCGGGTTGACGAAGGCGTCGGACGAGGGCCGGTACTTGTCGGCCTGGGCGTCCAGCCGGTTCGCGACCCGCTCCAGCACCTCGGTCGAGGCGTCGGTCAGGCCCAGCTCGTGGGCCACCGCGACGACCGGCACGGTCAGCGACCACAGCGCCATCCGGGAGGCCCGGGCGGCCGGGGTCTCGTTGCGCGGGACGGCCACGTGCACCCCGCCGGTGCGCTCGGAGACCTCGGCGAGCGGCGAGCGGGGAGCACCGACCGTGAGCAACCGGCAGCCCCGGCGGGCGGCCTCGGCGGCGAGCCCGAGCGGGCCCGGGGCCCGGCCGGACATCGACACCGCCACGACCAGGTCGAGCGGCCCCACCCAGCCCGGCAGCGGCAGACCCCGCCGGACCGAGACCGGCACCGGGGCGCTGCTGCCGGCCATCAGGATCAGGATGTCGCCAACCACGGCCGAGCCGCCCAGGCTGGCCACCACGACCGCGCGCGGGCGGCCGTCGGCCACGATCTTCGCGATCTGGGCCTCGGCGGTGGCGGACAGGGCCATCCGGACCTGCGCCCCGGCCATCGCCAGGGCCCGCAGGCTGCCGGAGGGGTCGGCCGCGGCCAGGCCGTCGGGGTCGTCGAGCAGCTGTTCGTCCAGTGCCATCGCGCAGATTCTCCAGCGAAGCCGTCGGTGCAGTTCAGAAGCGGGCGGGCCGGCCCCTCACCGTGGTCAGGACCGGGTGCGGGCCTCGTCCACGAGCAGCACCGGGATGCCGTCGTCGACACGGTAGGCCAGGGAGCAGCCGGTGCACTGCAGCTCGGGCGAACCTTCGGGGCCGGTCCCCTCGGCCAGGGTGGAACGGCAGCTCGGGCAGCGCAGGATGTCCTGCAGCCAGGATTCGATAGCGGTCACCGGCTCATCCTGGCGCATCCCGTCGTCAGCTGGCGACCTCGGCCGCCCGGACCAGACCGAGCACCTCGTCGCGCAGCGCCGCCATCACCGCCGGGTCGGCGGCCTCGGAGTTCAGGCGCAGCAGCGGCTCGGTGTTGCTCGGGCGCAGGTTGAACCACCACAGACCGGGGTAGCTGCCCTCGCCGGCCGGGGCGTCGGCCTCGTGGCTGATGGTCAGGCCGTCGAGCCGGTCCACCACCACGCCCGGGCGGCTCTCGAAGGCCTTGGCCACCCGGGCGGTGGCCTCGTCCACGTCGGAGACCACCGAGTTGATCTCACCGCTGGGCGTGTACCGCTCGTACTGCGCGACCAGCCCGGACAGCGGGCCGTCCTGCTCGCCCAGGGCGGCCAGCACGTGCAGCGCGGCCAGCATGCCGGTGTCGGCGAACCAGAAGTCGCGGAAGTAGTAGTGGGCCGAGTGCTCGCCACCGAAGACCGCGTCGTGGTTGGCCATCTCGACCTTGATGAACGCGTGACCGACCCGGGTGCGCACCGCCTTCGCGGCGTTCTCGGCGATCACCTCGGGCACGGCGCGGGAGGTGATCAGGTTGTGGATCACCGTGGCCTCGCGGCCGGCGGCGCGCTCCTTGGCGATCTCCCGGGCGGCCACCAGCGCGGTGATCGCGCTCGGGCTGACCGGCTCGCCGCGCTCGTCGATCACGAAGCACCGGTCCGCGTCGCCGTCGAAGGCCAGGCCGAGGTCGGCGCCGTGGGCGGGCACGGCCTTCTGCAGGTCCAGCAGGTTGGCCGGGTCGAGCGGGTTGGCCTCGTGGTTGGGGAAGGTGCCGTCCAGCTCGAAGTACATCGGGACGATCTCGAGCGGCAGTTCGGGCAGGCCGATCGCGGCGCCGAGCACGGCCGGCACGGTCAGGCCGGCCATCCCGTTGCCCGCGTCGACCACGATCTTCAGCTTGCGGCGCGAGCCCAGCGGCACCAGGCCGCGCAGGTGCTCGGCGTAGCCGCGCAGCGTGTCGCGCTCCCCGACGGCCGGGCGGGCCGGCTCGTCGAGCCCCCAGGCCGGGTCGTCGAGCAGCTTCTGGGCCAGGTCGCGGATCTCGGCCAGACCGCTGTCCAGGCCGATCGGGCGGGCCCCGGCCCGGCACATCTTCATCCCGTTGTAGCTGGCCGGGTTGTGGCTGGCGGTGAGCATCACACCCGGCGCGTCGAGGGCGCCGCTGGCGTAGTAGAGGCCGTCGGTGCTGCACAGGCCGATCATCACCACCTCCCCGCCCTCACCGGTGACGCCGGCGGCGAAGGCCTGCGCCAGGGCCTCGCCCGTGTCGCGCATGTCCCGGCCGATCAGGACCCGGCCGGGCCGGCCGTCCGGGGTCGGGGAGAGCACCGCACGGGCGAACGCCGATCCCAGGGCGCGCGCGATCCGCTCGGTCAGCTGAGTGCCGACCAGGCCACGGATGTCGTTGGCTTTGACGATTTCGGTGAGCTGAGCCACCGGGGAAGGCTATCTGAGCCGCCACCGGCCCCGGGCCCGGAACGGACACGACCAGGTCTCGTTGGCGCGGTCCGACCCGTTCGGACGGGCCGGACCGCCACAAACGTCCTTTATCTAGTTCTTTCGGGCCTTGTCGAGCACGGAGGCGACGCTCAGGGCGTCCCCGCCGTGCTCCCAGGTGCGGTGCTCGCAGCGGTGGCAGGAGGTGAACTCCACCGGGGTGCCGTCGGTCAGGTTCATCGAGAGCCGGGTCACCCGGCTGCTGCCGCAGGCCTGGCACTGGATCTCGGACCGGTGCTCGCGCTGGGTCAGCGACCCCAGCGGGATCGACGGGCCCGCCGTACGGCCGCGGCGCCGGCCACGGGTCGGCGTGGTTGCTGCCGACGAGGCCGAGTCCGCTGTGGAGGCCCGGGACTGAGAAGTCATGGAGGGGAGATCCTTGCTTCGGACGACAGGGGAAGTGACCCACGCCGGGTAGTCACCCGAACGCAGGCTGCTGCGATGCTCCCTGTCATTCGGCGAGTCACACCGGCACCTTGAGTCACCGGAGTGTCCTGACATCCCACCCGGACCGGCGCCGAAGCAGCGAAATGCGGACTTCTCAGGTGAGGGGTTCGCCCAGGATCGGATCCTTCAGAACGCGCAGGTGCCCGCGCCGCCCGACCTCGACCGTGGACAGCTCGGCGTCGGCGTCGGGCGGGAGCTCACCGGCCGGCGGGCGGGCGGCCTCACGCACCGCGTCGGCCAGGGCCAGCAGGTCGTCGTGCGAGGGCGGCGGCGGGACGAACTCCCCCGGTGCGAGCCGGACGATCTCCCAGCCGCGAGGGGCGGTCAGCCGCTCGGCGTGCACCGCGCACAGGTCGTAGCAGTGCGGTTCGGCGTACGTGGCCAACGGGCCGAGCACCGCCGTGGAGTCGGAGTAGACATAGGTGAGCGTGGCGACCGCTACCCGCTGGCAAGCGGTCCGGGAACAACGGCGCACTCCACTCACGATTGAGAAGTTACTCCCTCATCAGACGCACCGGCCGCACCGGCGCGCCACCCGATTCGTGTCGTCGCCACCACCGGCTCCTGACCGGTGAGGACGCACTCATCTTGCCCGATCCGTCCCCGGACGTCACGGATGCCGAGCCCACAGATCACCGCGCGCACAAATTCCGGGCGGGTTCCGGGCGGATCAGAGGGCCGACGGACGTCCTCCAGTATCCTCAGCGGGTGGCCCGACCTCGCGTGATCCCGGATCCGGCCTCCCCCGGAGGCTCGTCCGGAGGCCGCCCGAAACGCCGTGACCGGCGTGGGCGCGGCATCCGCGGCCAGCTGCTCCCCCGCTCCGTCCCGGCCTGGAAGAGCCGCGCCGACCGTTTCGACGACCTGGTGCTCGACGCGGTGGACCACCTGTCCGCGCGTTGGGAGAAGGAACTGAGCGACGTCGAGTTCGCGGTGGAGGACGTACCCCCGAGCGACCCGTCGCCCTGGGAGCACGGCGAGATCCCCCTGGGCCGGTTCTTCCCCGCCGACGGCGCCCTGCCTCCCCGCATCGTGGTCTACCGCCGCCCGGTGGAGACCCGGGCCGCCGACGCACAGGACATCGGCGACCTGGCCCAGAGCGTGGTCGTCGAGCAGGTGGCCCACCTGCTCGACCTCACCCCCGAAGAGGTCGACCCGCGCTACAACCGCGACAGCTGATCACCGCAGACCGACCCGGGTGTCGGCGACCGCCGTGGCCGGCACGTCGTCGGCCGAGGCCGGCTGCACCCCGAGCACGGTGATCGAGGTGCCCGACTCGTCCGTCGAGGTCGCCACCAGCGAAGCAGCCACCGGCCCGCCCTCCGGCCGGGACATCCGGAACGCCGCCGTCTTCTCCTCCAGCGGGAACGCCGAGCCCGTGCCCTTCTTCATCTCGACCTTCACCGGCTTCAGCTCGCGCCCCTCGGCATCGATCGGGGTGATCGTCAGGGCACTGTCCGGGCCCGCCGCCACCAGCGAGACCGTCGCCCGACTGCCTGCGGGCAGCACCGAGTAGCCGCCGCGGTCGAGGGCCGGCACCGCCGGGGCCCAGCCGAACTCGGTGGCCTGGCGCCCGGGGCTGCCCAGGCGGCCGATCTGAGCCGCCGCGACCACCGGAACGTCGGCCTCCACCACCGCCGTGTAGGTACCCGACGCGATACCCGAGACCGGTACGTCCGCCACACCGCCGCCCGGAATGTTGAGCACTGCCGGAGTGGGCATCTCGGCCTCACCGGAAGAACTGAGCAGACGCACCCGGACCACGGCCTCCTCGCTGCCCGGCACCGCCACGCGAACCGAGGTGGAGCCGGGGGCCGCCGGATCGTCGGCCGTGCGGGAGTATCCGTTGACCAGCGAGATGCCCGGAATCAGCTGTCGTCGGGCCGGTTCGGCAGAGGGCGAGACCACGTCCACCCCACTGGGCACCAGGCCTCGCAGCCTCGAGTCGTGCATCCGCGCGACCACCTGACCGCTACGGGCCACCACGTGCACTGCCACGCGCTCCTGGTCCGGCGCGAGAGCGTCTACGAACAGCGGGGTCTGGCCGCCTGCGGGTACCACCACACCATCTCCGGAAGGCGCCTCCACCCGACCGTCGGCCCCCAGCACAGTCACGTCCACCACCGCCGCCGAAGCCGTGGGGTTGGACAGCACCAGCCGCAGTCGCTGACCGGTCCGGGTGCCCCCACCGACCAGCCAGGCATCGCCGGAGGTCTGGTCGCAGCGACTCGCGGACAGCCCGCGCAGGTCGCCCTTGGCGGTGAGAGTCGACTGCACAGCGGCCAGTTCGGGCGCGTCGCCGGATCGTCCGGCCTCCGCCGTCATCACGATCGGACCGAGGTTCCAGGTGGAGAGGCCGGCGACCGAGGCCTGCCCCTCCTCGTTCTCCAGTTCGACCCGGGTGCCCGGGTGCACCGAGAACCCGGTCTTGGGAACGCTTTCGCTCAGCTGCCGGATGGCGTCGAAGTTCTTCCCCTCGGCCTGGAGTTCGGCCTCGGCCTCGCCCTCGGAGGCCAGCAGCGCGCTGATCAGCACACCGGCGTCCGGGCTGACTGCCTTCCCACCTTCGGGCACCACCAGCGTCTCGGGCCCCGAACAGGCCAGGGTGGGCACGGCCATCGCAGCCGGCAACCGGTTGGAGACGGTGCTGGAAACCGCACTGACGCCGATCTGCTCGGGCAGCATTGCGGCACCGACCGCGATGCCCCCAGCCACCGTCAGCACTCCTGTCACCGAAAGTGCCCCACGTGCGCGCTGGTTCACGAACTCTCTTCCTCCCCAGAGTCGGCCGGAGCGTCGTGACCCGCTTCCCGGCCGCGCTCGCGGCCCTGCTGACGGACCGGACCATCGGAAGTCTCCCCCTGGTCCGGGCGTGTTGCTGCGTCCCCACTTCGGGGGGCGACCGCCGCGCTATCGGCGGAACCCGCCGGATTCGGCGCGCTTTCGACCAGTGGTGAATCACCCGAATCGGCGGTGATCTCTGCGACCGCAGTCACATCCTCTTCGGCCGGCTCGTTCTCGTGAGAGGTACGAGGACCCGGCGGCAAGAGCGCCGGAGAGGTCGCCTCGGTGCCGGGCCGGGTCTCAAGCGGTTTTTGGACGTCCTCGAGCCCCGACGCTGTCGGCTCACCTTCGACTCCGGTCGGCTCCGGGTCGTTTACGGACGCTTCCGGCGACTCGGCCTCTACATCCTGGGTTTCGTGGTGGGCCGGCTCGGGCGAGGGCTCCACGTCCGGGTCGTCGGGCTGAACTGGCGTGGAGTCGGTTTCGCCGGACTCCAGGACCTCTTCGGCAACCGGCTCCTCGTCCTGAACGACGGTCTCGGGCGCTTCCTCCTGCGCCTGGACTGTCGGACGAGCCTCGGCCGCCAGCCGGGCCTGCACCGCCTGACGGGCCTGCGCGGCCGCTGCTTCCGCCGCCAGCGCCTCGGCCGCTTGGCGGGCCGCCCGCCGACGCCGCCGCGAGGGCCGCTGCGCCATCGGATCGTCACCGTCGGCCGCCTCTACCGCCAGACGGCGGGCCAGATCGGTCATCCGGGCCTGATGCTCGGCATAGGCCTGCGCCGGATCGGTACCACCCGACTGCCCTGACGTACGCGTCTTTTCGCCCCGACGCGGGCGATCGGCGGCGTCTCCCGGCCTCCGGACCCGGCGGCCGGTGCTGACCGGCGGAGCGACCGAGGACTGCTGAGACTGCGGACGCCAGCCCTTCTGCGGAATGAGCAGACGGAGCCGGCGACGCGGCAGAGGAACCGCGATCAGCAGAGCCAGGCCGAGAACGACGAGCCTGGTCAGGTTGTGGGCGCTGCCGGTGGCCGGCTCGTGCTGGACCGCCAGGGTGCCGCCCTCGGCCGGCAGTTCGAACGCCTGGGCCCAGCCCGCGTGAGTGGCGGGTTCGAGGTCGGATCCGCCGAGCGTGGCCTGCCAGCCGGAGTCTTCGCGCTCGCTGAGCACGAGCATCCGGCCGGGTTCACCACTGGGGATCTGCGCCGTGAAGTTGACGCTGGGAGCGGGCACGGTGGTGATGAGCTCACCTTCGGAGGACAGCAGCCGGACCCGCGCCGGGCGGGTCGGGGCAGCCTCGTCGTCTTCCGTTCCCGACTCGACCGCGGCGCCGGGGGCCAGTTCCACCCGCCACAGCACCTTGCCGCCGGAGTTGCTCACCCGGACCAGCCCGGGCGCCACGTCCAAGGCCGCCAGCGCGGCCTCGCTCGCCTCGGGATCAGCGGGGCGGCCGGTGAGCAGCAGCACCGAGCCGACGTCGAGGTCGGCGAAACGCTCGCGCTGGTCCTCGTCCGAGCCGGACAACAGCGCACCGATGGCCTTCAGCACCGGCTCGTCGCCACCGGCCCGCGCCGCCAGCGCCGACGGCGTGAGGGAGGCCGCCGACTCCTGCCCGATCTGCGGACCACCGGTGCGGTAGAGCGTCCACCGCACACTGTTGGCCGCGGGCTGAATGGCCAGCGTGCGAGTGGCCGCCGGACCGTCGGCCTCGGCCGCCGCCACTGCGGGCAGCACCTCTGGATCGGTGCGGTGCACCCAGCGGTTCGGGCTCCCCGTCCAGCCGTCGGCCGCCCAGGAGGTCAGAACCAGCACGGGGGTAAGCACCGCCAGCGCGCCCATGGTGACCGCGCTCCAGTGCCCGAACCCGATGCTCCGCGCCCGCAAGCGGCCCGCCGCACCATCGAGGTTCGACAGCGCCGCAGTCACCAGCGTGAGCAGAAGCAGTGAGACGGCCGGTCCGGACCAGCCGTGAAGGATCCCGTCCGGGCCCGGACGGGTGACCACCACCGGGATCGCCACCGCCGTGACCAGCGCGGCCAGGCCGACCAGCCAGGCCAGCACGGCGATCCGGCGCCGGAGGCGGCCGGTGAGCGCGGTGAGGCCGAGCAGGATCGGCGGCACCACCACGAACACCGCCAGCGCACGCAGCCAGAGGCCGGAACCGCCGATGCCGGTGAGTTCGGCGACGATCCGGGCCAGGTCGTGCACCGGGCCGCGGTTGATGACAGCCGGGTCGGCGGGCCACAGGGCAGCAGCCCAGCCCGGCGAACCGGGCCGGTCCGTGCTGGCTCCCCCGGGCTCGGCCAGGAGCAGACGCGGGTCTCGGGCCACGGCCTGCCACCAGGGGGCGAGCAGGACTGCGGGTACGACCAGCGTCCACAGCAGCAGCCGGCGCCCGGTCCTGGCCACGGCCAGGAGCACCAGGACGGTGAACAGGGCCGGCAGGGTCAGGGCGGGCGCGGCGGCGATCAGGACGGTGAGGCCCAGACCGGCGCCGGAGGCTGCGGCCAAGGAGGCCCGGCGGCGGCGCACCATGCCCGGCATCGAGGGGCCGAGCGGTTCCAGCGGGCGCAGGCCGACCGCCCGGGTCAGGGCGAGCGCGGTGAGCGGCAGCAGCAGGTGCGCCACGATCGCGCCGAGCCGGCCCGCCGTGACCGAGAGGATCAGCGACGGGGCGGCGGCCCAGACCAGCGCGGCCCAGGCCCGCAGAGCGCGCGAGCGGGTGAGCGCCGAGGCCGCCGCCCAGGCCGCCAGGGCGGCCAGCGGCAGGGCGCCGAGCAGCAGGAACTCGGTGCCCGCGCGGGTGGATCCGGCGAACGGCCAGGAGATCAGCGCGAGCACCAGGTCGAACGGGTCGGCGGCGGCCGAGACCCCCAGGCCGGTCGGGCGCCAGCTGGCCAGCCCGGTGGCCCAGAGCCGGCCGGCCTCGGCCGGGGCGGGGATCAGTGCGTCGCCCACCGGCACCCCGGAACCGCGCAGCAGCACCCGCAGGGCCACCAGGCCGGCGGCCCCGGTCAGGAACGCCACCAGCAGGCCGATCCGGAACGAGACCGGCCGGCGCGGCAGTTCGCGCTCGTCGTCGAACCGGATCTCGTCCTCGGAGGGGAAGGCCACCGGCGCGGGAGTGATCGGGGCGTCGTCGCGGTCCGGGTCGTCCAACGGGTGCCGGGCCTCGCCGGGTGAGGTTCCGGCTAGGTCGGTGTGATCGCGAACGTCGATCACCAGGCCCTCGGCCCCGACCGAGGTGGTCGGGGTCTGGGCGAGCTCGTCGACCCGGGGCCTGCGCACCGCCCATCCTCGGCGGGGCGCATCGGGGGCCTTCCGGCCCGGACGCGCTACCTCGCGGCCCTTCTTCCGGACCGCCGGGCGGGCTGAGGGGGGCACCGGAACGCCTGCTCCAGGCGCGGGCTCGGCCCACGCCTCCTCCTGCGCCCGTAGGTACGAGGAGAGCCGGTCTCGCCGCTGGCGCAGCGTCGGCCGGATTCCCGCCAGCAGACGCCGGTATTCGCGGCGTGACATGGTGCGCCCCTTGCGCGCCCGCCAGCGCGCCCTGATCCAGGCCACCGGGTGGCAGAGGGCCAGGAGGTACGCGGCGATCTCGCCCAGCGCACGATCGGGCTGCTTGAGCGCGAGCCGGGCCAGTGCCCGGACCACCGCCGCCGCCCCCAGCCAGACGATCAGCAGGGGCAGCAGGGGCAGGGCGACCGAGGCCAGCCGCAGGTGCACGGCGGCCCGCCGGTCGCGCAGGGCCCCGGCCGCGGCGATGCTCCGGGCCGAGCCGACACTCTTCGAAGTCCCGCGCAGACCGGACGAAGTCGCCTCGGCGTGCGCCATCACCGCCTGGGGCACCACCACCACGCGCTCGCCGGCCAGATGAGCCCGACGGCACAGGTCGAGATCGATGCGGGCGTTGCCCAGGGCCGGGTCGGGACCGCCCAGACGTTCCCAGAGGTCGCGCCGGACAAGCATTCCCGGGGTGGCCACGGCCAGCACGTCGCTGCGGTGGTCCAGCTGCCCCTGGTCGATGTCGTCCAGGTCGACCCCGGTCACCCGGGCCCCGAAGCGCGAGGTGGTGAAGCCGACGTCGAGAAGGCGGCGGCTGTCGGCCCAGCTGACCTGCTTGCAGCCGGCGATCCCGATCGAGGGACCGGCGTCGACGGTCTCGATCAGCTTCTGCAGGGCGTCCGGCGCGGGAGCCCCGTCGTCGTGCAGCAGCCAGAGCCACTCCACCGGCGGCTGGTCACCCTGGGTGGCCAGAGCTCCGGAAATCGCCAGAACAGCCGGGTTTTCCACAGCCGACCCGAGCGATCGGTGGGCCGACCCGGCCGCGGTGCTCACCGGCGTCCTCAATTGGGACCCGACGGAATCGAGAGCCGCGCGCACCGCCGGCCCGAAACCGGTCTGCGGCCCCAGCCGCACCAGGTCGGGCGTGGCGATCGCGAGCATGTCGGCACTGCCGTCGGCCGAGCCCGCGTCGACCGCGATCAGACGGTCGGGACGGCGGGTCTGGGCCTCGAGTGCATCGAGAGTGCGCGGCAGGAAGGCGGCACCGTCGTGGGCGACCAGGACGGCGGTGACCACGACCGAGGGACCCGGCTCCTGCGGGGGCTGCCAGGACGACCAGTCGATCTCCTCGTCCGGCGGCTCCAGCTCCGGGTCGACGAAAAGCAGGTCCGGCCGCCGGTTGTCGGCGCCGGACCCGGCTGGTGCTGCCTGGCCACGAGGACTCACAGCGAGATTCTCATGACAACGGGAACTGTTCGGCCGGGCTCAGACCGCCTGCTTCTTCACGCGGCGGCGCTCACGCTCGGACAGACCGCCCCAGATACCGAACCGCTCGTCCTTGGCCAGCGCGTACTCCAGGCACTCGGCCCGCACCTCGCACGACATGCAGACGCGCTTGGCCTCACGGGTGGAGCCGCCCTTCTCCGGGAAGAACGCCTCCGGGTCGGTCTGCGCGCACAGTGCCCGCTCCTGCCAGGCCAGCTCCGGGGGCAGGCCGTCGGAACTCGTGGCAACCAGGGTGAGGACATCCAGCTCGGCCGAATTCTCCGACATTTCCCCGTCGTTCGTGCTCTCGCTGATGATGATGTCACCTGCCGCCATGAGCTCGTGCACTTGGCGCCTCCCTCGACCCGGGCCCCTTTGACAGGGCGTTCCCCCCACTAAGCGTGATGGCGCGCATACGTTAGGTGATTTCCTGCTCTTGACACCAATGAAATTACACGCGTGTCGTACCCAAGGCGTCAAGCTGGAATCTGCTAGACGGCTCAAATTGACACTTGCACGAGTGCGTGCAAGAAGCGGTTTTTCACCCACCCTGATCGGGAGAAGATAGGACATCTCGCTCCGCGACGCATGGGGCGGTTGTTACCGGTGCGATCATGGTCACCGCTTCCGGGACGCACTCGCCGGAAATGGGCCGAGAAAATGTCATCCGGGCATGCGACGCTCCCCTCCCCCGTTCGTCGGGGCGAAATCCTCCGGTGCAGGTGCCAACTCCCGGTTGTGTCCGTTCGGTTCCCTGTGATGAGTCCCGATGGGTCCCGAATGATGCCCCTCACACCGATCGGATCGACAGTGCACGGCCGTATCCCCGCAATCCCCGACCGACAGGTGCGCCCCTGCACTGATGGCCCCACCCCCGATGCGGTTGGGTGCTCCCGAACCGCGATGCGAAAAGCAGTCTGAAAGGATCAAGCCATGCGCATCACGGCTTTGGCCGGTGGGGTCGGCGGCGCACGATTCCTCCGTGGCCTTCTGCACCATCTCGACTCCCTCCCGACCGGCCCGGACGGCCCGCACGAGGTCACGGTGATCGGCAACACCGCCGACGACGTCACCCTGCACGGCCTGCGGATCTGCCCCGACCTCGACACCGTCATGTACACGCTGGGCGGCGGGATCCACCCGGAACAGGGCTGGGGCCGGGCCGGCGAGACCTTCGGCGTGGCCGCCGAACTGGCCGCCTACGGGGCCGAACCGCAGTGGTTCACGCTCGGCGACCGGGACATCGCCACCCACCTCGTGCGCACCCGCATGCTCGGTCTGGGCTACCCGCTGTCCGCGGTCACCGAGGCGCTGTGCGCCCGCTGGCAGCCGGGGGTCCGGCTGCTGCCGATGAGTGACGACCCGATCGAGACCCACGTGGTGATCGACGATCCGGAGGGCGAGGCGCACGCCGACGGCACGCCCGCGGTGAAGGCGGTGCACTTCCAGGAGTGGTGGGTCCGGCTGCACGCCGCCGCCCCGGCCCGGCAGATCCTCGCGGTCGGCATCGACCAGGCCAAGCCGGCCCCGGGGGTGCTCGAGGCGATCGCCGACGCCGACGTGGTGCTGCTGCCGCCGAGCAATCCGGTGGTCTCGATCGGCACGATCCTGGCGGTGCCCGGTATCCGCGACGCGATCCGCGCGACCAAGGCGCCGGTGGTCGGGGTGTCGCCGATCATCGGGGGCGCTCCGGTGCGCGGGATGGCCGATGCCTGCCTGAGTGCGATCGGGGTGGAGACGTCGGCGGCGGCGGTGGCCGACCTGTACTCCGACTTCCTCGGTGGCTGGCTGGTGGCGCCGGGTGATGCCGGCAGCACGATGCCTGAAGGTGTTGCCCTGCGCGCGGTGCCGTTGCTGATGAGTGATGTGGAGGCGACCGCCGCGATCGCTGCGGCCGCTCTCGACCTGGCCACCCAGCTGGGATGAGCCGTCCGGTCGCCCCTGACCGGCGCGATCCGGACGAGGAGAGGCAACGATGAACGGTGAGCTGAGGGTCGTTCCGCTGCCCGGCATCGGTGAGGTGTCGGCCGGGGACGACGTGGCGGCTCTGATCCTGGCCGCCGCGGGGACGGTGCTGCAGGACGGCGACGTGCTCGTCGTCTCCAGCAAGATCGTCTCCAAGGCCGAGGGGCGCACGGTCGGGGCGCAGGACCGCGACGAGCAGATCACCGCTCAGTCGCGGCGCCTGGTCGCGGCCCGACGTACTCCAGGTGGGCTCGCCCGCATCGTCGAGGCCGCGGCTGGCCCGGTCATGGCGGCGGCGGGGGTAGACAACTCCAACGTCGCGCCGGGCACAGTGCTGCTCCTGCCGGTCGACTCGGATGCCTCCGCCCGCGCTCTGCGTTCAGCCTTGGCCGCCGGCACCGGGCTCCGTCTGGGCGTGATCGTCTCCGACACTGCCGGTCGGGCCTGGCGCGATGGGCAGACCGACTTCGCCTTGGGCTGCGCCGGCCTCTCCCCCACCGAAGATCTGCGGGGTGAGAACGACACGCACGGGCAGCGCATGGAGGTGACGATCCGCGCGGTGGCCGACGAGTTGGCTGGGGCTGCGGATCTGGTGAAGGGCAAGCTCAGTGGCGTCCCCGTGGCTCTGGTGCGGGGGTACGGCGATTTCGTTCTACCAAAGGACGAGGACGGGCCGGGTGCCGCTGCATTGTTGCGTCCCGCTGCATCGGACTGGTTTCGGTACGGCCAGGTCGAGGCTGTGCGCTGGGCACTCGGGGTAGATCCGGAATTGGTCGAGGCGCCTACGGCACCTCCCGGGCCGGTGCTGGACCGACTGCTGCGGGCAGTGGAGGTCGCCCTTGCGGCGCCGTCCCCGTTGCCGGGAGTGGCTGCGCCGGTGTGCGTGGTGAATGTGGAAGAAGCCGGGCTCTTCGTGGTGCCCGAACTCCCGGCCGACCCCGTTGCGCTCGGCGCACTGGCTCAGCGTCTCTCCGCCGCCGCCTGGTCGGAAGACCTGACGGTGACGATCACGTTGGAGCCCCGCGGGCTTCGCCTGCTACCTGGGTAGGTGCGTGGGCAGCGTCATGCGGGGTGCTCGGCGAGGCCGCTGAACGGCGTCCAGTTCCAGCAGCTTCTGCACCCGATAGCGCTGCCCTCGGTAGCACTCGATCACCTCGGCGCAGCCGGCATCGTCCATGACGGTGCCGGTCAGAGCCCAGGAGACGTTGCGGGACACGTGATAGTCGGCCCAGGAGAACGCGTCCGGGTCTCCGTGGGACCGCTGCCGGATCTCAGCCGCCGTCCAGATCCCGATCCCCGGCACGGTCCGCAGCCGTCGGGCGGCCTCGTCGTGCGACAGGCCCACGGTTTCTTCCAGCCGGCCGGCCACCTGTGCAGCGTTGAGCACCGCACGGCGGCGAGCTTCGTCTACCCCGGCCTTCAGCCATACCCACGAAGGGATCTGCCGCCAGGTCGCTGCATCCGGCGGAACGTACATACCTGACGCCTCGGACGTGGGGCCGGGCGCTGGCTCACCGAATTTCAGCACCAGAATGCGCCAGGCCCGACGCGCCTCCAGGCCGGTGACCCGTTGCTCCAGGGCGGCCGGGACCAGTGCCTCGAAGACCGCCCGGCTGCGCGGGACCCGATACCCCGGGCGGGAGCGCCAGGCCTGCACCAGCTTGGTGTGCTCGGGCCGGGGCACGAACCCCGACGGATCGTCCGCTTCCCCCAGCAGTTCCGGCACTCCGTCGAGCACCCAGTCTGCCCCCGGGCCCCAGGCCGTGGCCTCTACCTCGCCCGCGCTCGCCCGGGCGACCAGCCGCAGGAGCGCCGGGCCGTCTGGCGTACGGGTGGCGCGCCAGATCGGCGCGCCGGCCTGGGTACGGAAGCAGGGGTCGGAACCGCCCCGACGCAGGCCTGAGAGCGTCTGGTGGATGGAAATCGGTGTCCCCGGCCGCCAGACCCGGCTCGCCGACTGCACGGAACTGCTCTTGACGCTGTTGGTCTGGCCGCTCTTGGCGCCGTTGACTTTGGGCTCAGCTGTGTAAGCCCCGGCCAGGCCCGACACCTGAGTGGGCAGAACACGGCTCATCGCCCGGCGCCCCCGGCTCGGGCCACCGCCCGGACGACTACGACCGACCGAGCCGGCCGGGGCCTGCCGGGAGAAGTCGCCGCTGGAGTTCACAGGCCCAGCATGCCCTGCCGATCTGCGCCAGCGGAGGCAACCACGCGGATTGGCGGAGCCGACCCCGACATCTATCAGTGACAGATTGGTCGCAATCGGTCAGGTGATGGGACCAATGTGACGCGGGTTACTCGGGGCGACGGGGAGGCGGACTGGGTAGGTCGAGCTGACCGGTCGAGGGCCGGACTGGGTAGGTCGAGCTGCCCGGTCGAGTGCGGGCCGCAGGTAGGTCGAGCTGCCCGGTCGCGGGCGGGCCGCAGGTGGGTCGATCAGGGGTGAGCGGCCGGCTGGTGCCGCCGGGCCGCCAGGATCCCCGCGCCCGCCGCGACCAGGTCGACCAGGGTGAACAGCACCCGCGACACCAGGACCACCACGACCACCTTGCCGTGGCTGTCCAGCACCTGCGCGAGCACCGCCGCCAGCGCCACCTCACGAGCGCCGGCCCCGGCCGGAGCGATGATGATGACGAAGCCGACCGCCCAGGCCAGGGCGTAGCCGCCGATCAGCAGGATCGCGGTGGAGAGCGTGGCGTCGGCGCCCAGCGGCACACTCAGCGCGAACACCTGCAGGCCCGCGCCGATCCAGGAACCGATGGCCCAGAGCGTGGCGGTCAGGGTGCCCCGGCCGGAGGTGCGCTCGGGCAGGCCCTCTTTGCTGACGATGCGCAGGGCCCGGTCGACCAGGCGGCCCATGACGGCGGGGTGCAGCACCACGGCCAGGGGGACGACCAGGAGCACGGCCCAGCCGAAGCCGTCGGGCAGGGCCTCGGGGGCGAACGGCACGGCGATCAGCACCACGAGCAGCGCGCTGAGCACCGACAGGAGCATGCCCACGACGGTGGCGGTGGCGGTGCGGCGGCGGGGCACGTGATGGTCGCGGCCCAGCTCGGTCTGCATGACCACCGGCCACACGCTGCCCGGCAGGTATTTGCCGAGCTGGCCGACGAAGAAGATGCGGGCGGCCACCGGAAGTTTCAGGGGGGAGCCGAGGTCGGCCAGGTTGGTGCGCCAGACCATGCCGGCCAGGGCCACGTTGACCATGGTGGCCAACGCGGCGAGCACCAGCCAGCCCGGGCTGAGCTGGCTGATCGCGTCGGTGACCTGCTCGCGCTGGGAGAGCACGGCCCAGGCGGCCAGGGCCACCAGGAGCAGGCCGAAGGAGATGCGGAACCAGCGCGTGCGGCTGAGCTCACTGGCCTGACCGGCGACGGAGCCGAGCCGGGCGACGAGGGCCTTGCTGCCTGACCCCGAAGACGGGGCCGCCTCGTCAGCCGAGGCCGCGGAAGCCGGTGAACCGCTCGCGGGACCCTGCCCCGTCTGCCCCGTCTGCCCCGGGCCGCCGGCCTCGCCCGGCTGCGAAACCTCACCCGGCTCCGGCGCCCCGGCGCCCACCCGCGGGCCCGACCCGAAATCCTGGTCGGGCTTGCGTGGGTCGCCGGCCACCGGGCTCACCGCCGGGACTCGACGGAAGTCACTCCGGTGAGCGCCTCGACGTAGCGGGCCCAGGGCCCGGCCAGGTCGATGTCGGGCAGGCCGGCCCGCAACTGGTCCAGCTCACCCGGGGCGGCGAGCCGCTTCAGCGCGGCGACCAGGGCGGGCACGTCGCCCGGGGGGACCAGCAGGCCGTCCACCCCGTCCCGCACGTCTTCGCCGAAGGTACCGACGCTGGTGGCCAGCACGGGCAGGCCGTGGGCGTGCCCGAGCAGCACGTTCTGCGAGGCGGTGGCGTGCCGGTAGGGCAGGGCGAGCACATCGTGCGCGGCCAGCAGCGGCGGGACGTCGATGCCGGCCACGTAGCCGGGCTGCAGGTCGACCCGCCCGGCCAGCCCCGGGTCACCGGCCAGCTCGCGCACCCGCTCACCGGCCTGACCCCACTGCTCACCGGCCACCGTGACGGTGACCTCGGGCACGCCCTTGGTCGCCTCGAGCAGCAGGTCGTAGCCCTTGTACTCACGCACCATGCCGAGCGTGAGCACACGCAGCGGATCGCCCTCGGCGCGCGGTTCGCGGGTGGCCGCCAGGTGCCGGCCGGCCGGGTCGGGCAGGCCGCCGGGCAGGTGCGGGGCGAGCGGCACGGTGACCACCGGACGCCGGTCGAGGCCGAGTTCGTGGGCCAGGCGCGCCTGTTCGGCCGAGTGCACGACGATGCCGTCGACCGAGCGCAGCATCTGCCGGATCAGCATCTCGCCGCCCGGGTGCGTCTCGTGCGGCACCACGTTGTGGGCGATGGCCACGATGCGCGGCCGGGGCGAGCCGACCTTGAGCCCCCGCGAGGCCACCCGGATCGAGCGGACCAGGGTGAGCAGCGAGGGCACCTGGATCGGCACCACCACCACGACGATGACCAGGTCGACCTCGCGCAGGGCCTTGCCGGTGCTCCACCAGGTGTTCGGCCGGTCCCACCGCAGCGGGCGGACGGTGTCGGGGTAGGGCGGCAGGTCGGGGCCGCCGTCGGGCACGGCCTGCTCACCCGGGTAGAGCGCGTGCGGGTACAGCCGCGACCACGACACCAGCTGGACGTCGTGCCCGGCGGCCGAGAGGGCGTGCGCGGTCTGCGTGGTGTGCGCCGCCACGCCGCCCTTGAACGGGTGCGAGGGGCCCACGACCGCGATGCGCAGGCCGCCCGGGTTCACCTTCGACGCGCTTCCGTTCGAGACGAGAGAACTGGTCATCAGTAACGCCACCCCCGGCAACCGCGCCGCGCCGACCGGAAGAACAGGTAGCGGCAGGTGCGGGAGTCGCGCGTGGAGCGCGGGCCGACGAGCCGGGGCGCCGTGCAGCGCGCTGAACGGGGCGCCACGCCTCAGCCCTCGTGCACGCCGGGATCGAGCGCGCTGTCGCCCCGCGAGCGGACGATCAGGTCGGCCAGCAGGCCCATGCTGGCGATCAGCAGACCGGCCATGACCAGCAGCATGGTGTTGGCCGGGAAGTAGAACGGGTGCCGGACCATGTCGACGATCCCCTTCACGAACCCGATCGCCAGCAGCCACAGGGCCAGCGGCATGAGCACCTTGAGCGGGTCGAAGTACATGATCATCCGCAGCACCTGGAGGATGTAGCGGTAGGCGTCGCGGACGAAGTGGAACTTCGAGGTGCCGGCCCGCTTCGCGTAGTCGATCTCGACGTAGCGGATGTCGTGCTGGTTCTGCAGGAACGACAGCGTGATCGTGGTGACGCAGGAGAACCCGGGCGGCAGCAGGCGCAGGTAGGGCAGCGAGACCGAGCGCCGGAACGCCCGCAGACCCGAGTTCAGGTCGGGGATCTTCTGGTTGCTCAGCCGCTCGGCGATCTTGCGGATCAGCCACTTCGCCGGCACGCGCAGCCACTTGTGCGTGCCCTCCTCGGTGAGGCGGGCACCGACCACCTGGTCGTAGCTCGGGTCGGTGAGCAGGATCTGGACCAGCTCGGGGATGCGCTCGTTGGGGTACGTCATGTCGGCATCGGTCCACACGACGATGTCGCCGCGGGCCCGCAGGGTGCCGATGCGCCGGGCCGTGCCCGAACCGCCGTTGCGGCGGAACGCCAGCACCTGCACGCTCGGCATCCGGGTGGCGGCCTCACGCAGCACCGCCAGGGTGTTGTCGGTGCTCGCATCGTCGATCGCGAGCACCTCGTAGGGCAGACCGGAAGCGTCCATCGCGGCGGTGATGCGCTCGAGCTCGGCGAGCACGTGGTCCTGCTCGTTGTAGCAGGGCAGCACGATGGTGGCGGTCACCCCACCGGGCTCGGGCGCGACCGGCTGCCCGATCGGCTGGGGAGACGTCGGGGACTCGGGGGCCACGGGCGAAGCACTCATCGGGGGTGAGATTACCGGCTGCCGGAGGACGTTCCGGACGATGCCCGGGTCCCTGTGGATAACGGTTGGGGCAGAATCGCCCGTTGAGCCCTCTCAGGTGACGTTCGAGGCATCGGCCAGCCACACGTCGATATCGAGCCGTTCCTCACCGTCCGGCACCCGGGTGAGATAGCGCTGGTCCTCGTTCGACACCAGGTCCACCACCTGCTCGGAGGTCAGTCCGAGGGCGTCGATCACGGCCTCGCCCTGCTCGGTCGCGGCCAGCAGCACCGGGGTGTTCCCGGCCTCGGCGATCCGCCGCACGATCGGCCGGGCCGAGTCGGCCACGGTCTGCGTGTCCTCGATGTCGACGACCCGCAGCGAGGCCGCCGGCCGGTCGCAGAAACCGCGCACCACCTGCGGCCACTCGTTCGCCGCACGGTTGTCCAGGGCGACCACCACGGCATCGGCGGGCAGTTCGGCACACACCTTCTCGGCCGCCGCGACCTGCCCCTTCTCGGTGCGCTGCCCGGCCACCGGCTGAGTGGCCAGCCAGGGCGGCAGCAGCATGATCACCACGGCCACGGCCACCACCCCGGTGAGGGCGGTCGCCGTCCAGCGGCGCAGGGCCCGGCGGGACAGCCAGGCCATGGCCACGACAGCCGCGATCACCAGCGCCGGGATGACCACCGGGACCATCCGGCGGTCGGCCCACGGGTGGTCGGGGGTGATGCTGGGCCGGTACACCGACAGCACCAGGCTGCCGAACGCGACAACAGCCGGGCCGAGCCAGACCGGAACCCCGGAACGACCGATGGACGATCGGCCCGGCGACTGCGGCACCGGCACCCGGTCGGTGGCGGGCTCACCATCGGCTGTTTCGGTCGCCGTGGCCGACACCGGTTTAGCCGAGCCAGGACCACCCGACCCGACCGCACCCGTCCTCTGGTTCGGCATCGAAGCCAGCCACCAGCGCCCGGTGGCCGCCGCCAGGAAGGTGAACGTCACCCAGGCCGCCACCAGCATCACCGGGCCCAGGTACCAGCTGAGCCAGTTCAGGCTGTGCTCGGCGTACGTGCGGCCGCCGTCGACGGTCAGGCCCTGCACCGCCTGCAACGCCGCGACCACCCGGGAACCGGGGTCGTTCGGGTCCTGCCGGGTGATCATCCACAGCGGGCGGCTGGCCAGCAGCACGCCGAGCAGCGCCACAGCCCCGCCCAACAGCCACGGCCAGCGCTCCGGCCACACTCCGCTGGTCAGCTTCTGCCCCAGCGCCGACGTCTTCCCCTCACGTCGGCGCGCGATCTGCACCGCAGCCAAGCTGCCCAACCCGAGCACCACCCCACCCGCGATCAGTGGGACCAAACTGCCGGCGATCGTCCCTAGGTAAGGACGCGACAGCCAGACCGCCGGAATCACCGCGACGGCCGTGCCTCCGAGCGCCCCGACCACCAGCGGACGGGAGACCGGATGCTTGCGCAGGGCGAGCACCGCGGCTACCGGCAGCAGCATCGAGACCTCGCGCAGGGCGTCTACCCGGAACAGCCCAGCGAGCCCGAAGGTGAGCCCGGCGGCCAGGCCCAGCAGGCGGGCGTGCCGGTCGTCCAGCTGGTTCCCGGCCTTCACGGCATCCACCAGCAGCGCCGCCGCAACGGCGACGAACAGCAGGGCGATCGGTTCGGAGTAGGTAGAGCGGGCGGCGTGCAGCACCGGCTGGGCCAGGGCGAGCGAGGCCGTGGCGAGCACCGCCCAACGGGCCCCCACCAGCCGGGTGACCAGCCCGGCGAACCCCAGCAGGCTTAGCGCGGAGAAGATCGCCGGCATCACCAGCACCCCGCCCCAGCCGTTCACCCACCAGCCCAGCGAGTAGACCGCCGGAGCGCCGAGCAGGAACTGCGGAACGATGTCGACCGTGGTGCCCGCAGCCCCCGCGCTGCCGTGCACCACCTGGTAGTACGCCGGGCTGGAGAGCCGGAAGGCCGGCTCGGTCAGCGCGCCGCTACCCCCGAACGCCTCCAGCCAAGAGGGGATCGGCAGGCCATGCCGCGTGGAGATCCACTGCGTGTAGAGCGCGTACGAGCCGGCATCTCGCCGGAGCACCACGTGCTCGGCATGGGTAAGCGCGGCCCAGACCCCATGGCCGGTGGCAATTGCCAGGACCGCCGGCGCGGCCCAGCGCGGGGCGGTGCTCGCCGGGATCCAGCGCACCAGCCAGACCACTCCGGCGAAACCGGCCAGGGCCAGCGGCACGACGAGCCACGGCCGCCAGCCGCCGAACGGCACCAGCGCGGCCGCCAGCAGACCGACCACCGCCGCGAACCCGGCGGCCAGCGGCCCGGACCGGGCCAGCACCAGGCCGGAGAGCTGCTCACCGCGCAGCCCGGGAAGGGAGTCGGGGGCGGCAGGGGGTTCCGTGCTCGTCCGCTGGCTCACGGCACTCAACTTTCGGTCGTGCGGGCACCGCCGTCGGGGGTGCGGCGGTGTACGGCCAGCGGCTCTACCGGCGTCGGGCGCCAAACCTACGAGACACCTCCCGGTGCGCTCCAATCCCGCCCGTCGAACCCGTGGCGAACTGCCGATGATCAAGCCGCGCGGTGTCCCGTGATCCCCCGGACATGACGGGAGGCGCCGAACGGCACGAGAGCAAGGGTTTCGTATGCGAGGCAACGCGACGATCCATAATCTTTTGTGGCGCTGGCTTTACCGATTGACCGGCAACTCCTCTTGTAACGTCCCCCTCTCCCCGCGAGAGACCTTCTGAGGGCGCCGAGGCAGGCGGTCGGGTCCTGGACATGCAGCCCTCGCTCGGTACCCAACGGCCCCTGGGCTGGGCTGAGCTGAGCCGATCGGGCAGCGACTTCCCCGACATTCCCTAGGCTGACCCCCGTGACTCCCCAAGCCCCGGCGGACATCGCCGCGCTGATGTCGTCCCTGCTCACCGCCGACCCGGCCCGCCCCCGGGTGACCTGGTACGGGCCGAACGCCGAACGGGTCGAGTTCTCTGCCAAGACGCTCGGCAACTGGGTCGCCAAGACGGCGAACCTGCTGGTCAACGAGCTGGACTGCGAACCCGGGTCGACCGTGGCGATCGCCCTGCCGGTGCACTGGCGCAGCGTGTCCTGGCTGCTCGCGGCCTGGGCGGTGGGGGCGCACGTGGTGGTGTTCGACGAGAACCTCGGCCCGGCCCGCACCGATCTGACGTTCGACGTGCTGGTCACCGACCGCCCGACCGCCCCGCCGGAAGGCAGCACCCAGGCCGAACTGGTCGTGGTGGCGCTGCCGTCGCTGGCCACGCGCTGGACCGGCGACGTTCCCCCCGGGGCGATCGACGCGGCGGCCGAGATCAGGCTGCAGGGAGACGTGTTCACTCCCTACGCCACGGCCGGCCCCGAAGCGCCGGCGCTGACCGTGGGGGAACTGACCGTGCGCTACGGGGATCTGCTGGTGCAGGCGAACACGGCGGCGGGCGAGCCGGGGATGCGCCTGCTGACCGGAGCGGGCCCCTCCCGGGCGATCGAGGCCTACCTGGCGCCGTTGGTGGCCGGGGGCTCCGTGGTGCTGCACCACGATCTGGCGAACCTGAGCAACGAGGAACGCGAACACCTGGCCGCACAGGAGCAGGTCACCGTCACCGACCTGGGGCCCTCCCTCTAGAACTCCAAACTGAGGACGGGTCGTCCCCGACCAAGTCGGGGACGACCCGTCCTCAATTGCTGAAGCCCTTACCCGAACACGAAGCCGGGCGAGCGCAGGCCCAGCCGGTAGCGCACGTCGGCCCCGGTGAACGTCTTGGTCACCTTCTTGCCGTCGATCTTCCCGGTGACCTTCACCCCGGCCAGCCGCGAGGCCTTGCCCCGGCCGGCCACCGACCACGAGCTCACCGAGTCGAACCCGAGCTTCTTGGCGAACACCTTCCGGGTCATCCCGACGCTCCAGTTGCGGTACGGGTTGTCGGAGGCGGCGTCCCACCGGCTGTCGTCGACCGGCTTCAGGTAGCTGATCTCGTAGTTGCCCCAGACATACTCGCGGTTCTCGGTGTAGCCACCCATCGACGAGGAGTACAGCGCCTCGATGGTGCGGCCGGAACCGTCCACGATCACCTGGTCACCGGTGGCGATCACGGCCTTGCGCCAGTTGCCGCCGTAGCGGGCGTCGACCGACTCCACGTCCCAGCCCTTGTAGACCTGGTCGGAGGTGGTCGTACTGAGCACGTAGGCCCCGGCCGAGCTGCTGTACTTCGAGCTGAGGAAGGTGCGCGCGGCCACGGTCTGGGCCTTCAGCGCCTCCAGCGGCCAGGCCACCGGCACCTCACCCAGACCCATCAGGTACTTCTGCACCGCGCTCTGCCCGTCCGAGGCAGTGATCGTCTCGGTGACCTTGATGCCGGAGTCGGACCCCACGTAGCGCGCGGTGTCGTAACGGGTGGAAAGGGCCGAGGACCCGCCGTAGGGGTAGACGTTGACCACCTTGCCGGTGTGCGCGGCCGACATGACCCCGGCGTTGGGCACGAACATCCGCCGCTTGCCGGTGTGGTCGAACAGAGCGATGCCGGGCCGGCTGTTGATCGTCTTCCGGCCGACCGTCCAGGTGGTCCCCCGGGGCTGCACCACGCTACGGACGCTGCTGGACCAGCGCACGGTGCCGGTCTCGGCCTCCAGCCGGGAGGTCTTCGCCCCCGAGGCCAGGTTCAGGACCACCGGCGCGTTCAGGTCCTTCTTCACCATCGAGGCGTCGTGGTAGTAGGTCTTGAGAATGGTCTTGTAGTCGCACCCCAGACGGGCAGCACCCTGGGCGCCGTACTGGCTCATGCCCATGCCGTGGCCCCAGCCGTGGCCGTAGATCTTGACCTCGCCCTCCGGCACGGAGGCCTTACCGAGCTTGCCGCCCGAAGACGAAGGGCACTTGCCCTGGGCGCCGATCTCGGTGGGCGTGGAGGCGGCCACCGCGGCGGACGAGGTCGCCATGACGGCCAGTGCAGTTCCCAGGACGGTCAGTGTGATCGAGCGGGGACGGCGCATCGGGTGGGGCTCCCTCGGGTTGTGGACACAAGGGTGGCCGGGCTGATTCGTCTCAGCCGGCCACGAGGTGTCCATCGGCCGCATCCGTGCACGGGTGAGGGGTCGCCCCCGGCGCCCATCGTCCGGAGTAACCCCGAGGAGACGTAGGCAAAGTCCACGAACCAGCCGCATTCCGGCCCCCGCAGCACGCCGCCCGTCCCCTGTAGAGAGCAGTCCACCACTCTCCTGGCGCTTCTCTCGACTCCTCGGAGCTACCTTTGCCGATCTTGAGCCCAACGGAACGGGTGATGCGGAACTGTGGGTGAGCGATCTACCCACCATCACCGCACATATCCGAGGACATCCACCCGAACTCCGGTGTTCCCCGCGTTGTTGAACAAGGTGATGGCCCCCGCCGTACCGATCGGCACCAGCACCTGGTTGGAACGCGTGGCTCCCTTGGCCACCCTCAGAGCGGCAGCATTCGTGGCTGAGCGCCCCCAGGGGTAGGCCCCCAGCGCGGTACTGGAGGCGGGCTTGTCGGCAGTCAGGCTGATCAGAACCCCCGAGGCGGTGCTGGGTACGGCCGTCTGGCTACCGGTGACGGTCACCTTTTTCGGCGTCTGGTGCTTCAGCGTGGCGCTGGTGAGCAGTACCGGCTTGACCGCCGTGAACTGACCCGCCACCTGGCTGGTGATCACACCCCGTACGTCGAGCACCGCATTGGTGGGCGAACCGGAGTTCCGTAGCAACAGCTGACCGTTCACGACCGGGACGATCGCGAGATTGTCGATCGTCTCGCCCTTGCGGTAGTACAGCGTGGGCAGGTCGCCCGGACCGGCGGTCAGCGTTCCCGCGCCCGAGGGCCCGATTGCCGAGACATCAACCAGAACCGCACTGACAGTGGACGAGTCAACGCCCCCGACGGTGGCCGGGAGGACGACGGTGCGGGGCTGGCTTTCGGTCAGCAGGCCTCCCTCGGCACGGCTGTCGAAGACCCGGGTGCCCTCCACGGCCTGGACCTGGCCGGCCTCGGGCACCTCGTCGGTGTAGTAGCCGACGATGTCGGCATCGAGCTCGGTCACCCCCTGGGCGTTCCCCACGCTGATCGAGCCGTCCGCACCGACCCGGGTGGTGACCAGCACGGAACGGGTCACACCGGCAGGCACGGTGGCCACCGGACGGGCCGAGGGACGACCGGTCGGGTAGGCGGTCAGCGTGGTCTCGGCGGTGGCGCAGGAGGCGGTCAGGTTCAGCACCACCGAGGTGACGCCGCTGACCGGAACTCCGGCCCGGCCGAGAACGGGGATGCGCGCGTACCCGTTCGGGCCCACCCCGATGTTCAGGCCGGCGCGGGAGTCGTACAGCCGGGCCGGGGTCACCGGCACGTAGCCGCCGGCACCGTTCGAGGGTTCGGTCATCGGCTGGGCCGCCTGCTTGGGCGGAAGCACGAGAACGGTTTTCGTCACCGGCCGAGCCTTACCGGCACTGGACGACGAGGTGAGGGTGAGCGTGTAGTTGCCGGGACGGGCCGGCGTGCCGTCGGCCAGACGCCCGTTCCAGGTGGCCCGGATCTCCTTACCAGCCGCCGCCTTCCCCGAAAGGCGCGCCACTCGTCCACCATTACAAGGAGCCGTCACGTCGAGCTGCCAGCTCTGCGCTCGCAACGCCCGTGCCGTGACGGTCAGCGCACTGCCGCGTGGTGCGGTGCTTTTCGGCGTGCTCGGGTTGACCAGCGCGGCCTGCATGAGCTTCGTCGCCTTGGAACGGATCTCGTCCATGTACGAGTACAGGTACTTGCCCGGGCAGGCGGTGTGCCCGGTGTTCCGGTGCCCCATGATCACCGGGAAGGTCACCGACTTGCCCGAGGCATAACGCGAGGTGCCGCCCCCGGCCGAGACCAGCGTGGCCTTCCCCTTCGGATCACGGTGGTACTGCTGCAGTTTCCAGGCGAAGACCTTGGCCACGGCATTGACCGCAGCCGCGCTCGGGCGCGCGGTGTCGTAGTTGCCGATCATCGACACCCCGAACGTGTTCGTGTTGAAACCGCCCGCGTGAGCGCCGGTCACGGCCCGCTCCAGACCTCCGCCCCGGCCTTCCCAGATCCGGCCGAACTTGTCCACGAGCACGTTGTAGCCGATGTCGCACCAGCCGCGGGACAGGTGATAGGCGTAGTCGCCGCGCAGGATCGAGGGCACCTGCGAGGCGGAGTAGCGGTTGGAACCGGCGGTGTGGTGCAGCACCCCGGCCTTGATCGTGGAAGTGAGCTCCGGGGGGCAGTTCAGCTTCGATTCGTCGGCCCCCCACTGCGCCCGGCGCAGGATGGTCGGCTCGGCCGCCTGGGCTGCACCGTAGGTACTGGTGGCGGCGATCGCGTCATAGGCCGACGTGCCGGGGTCGACGAGTTCGAGCTTGAGGTCGGAAGGCAGCTCCCCAGAAGCAACCTCGATCCGGGCCTGCACACCCTCACTCGGACCGACGTACAGCGGATCAGTGCCGCCTCGTACGTTCTGCTTCGCCACCGCATCGTCACCGACGTCGTTGTGCAGGGCCTGCCAGCCACCCCAGACGCCGCTCTGCAGCGTGCGCACCGAGATCCGGAGGTTCTCGGCCGTGACGTCACGCCCCGGCCAGGTCACCCCCACGGTCTGGAAGTCGTCGGTGGACAGCTGCCGGGTGAGGATCGCCGGCTTCCCGGCCGCGGACGAGATACCTCGTCCCAGATCGATCTTGACGATGGACGGCTCGACCACCCTGGGCCCGTCGGCCGTTGCGGCGGAGCTCGCCGCCGTCAGGCCGGTGAGCAGGGGCGCGACGGTGAGGCAGGACAAGAGGAAAACGGGCGCTTTACGCATGCTTGGAGTGACCCCAGACCACAGAAATTACGTTCAGTTTCACACTAGATACTCAACGTAATTTCACTGGAACGTGGCCATCCCCCGTCCGCCCGATGCCACCTGGTGATGGCAGCAACGGCGATCGGCCGGTCGGCCGAATCAGCTCTTCACAGGCTTCCGCAGCACCAGCAGGAAGTAGTCCCGGCGCAGATCGGCCCGCGGGTACCGGCCCAGCACGTCCTCGAACCGGGTGTAGAAGTCCTCGTCGATCGGGGTCTCGGTGAAGGCCCGGTGCGCGATCTCGAAACCGAGCTGATCGGCGTAGAACTCGTAGTGCAGCCAGCTCAGCCGGTTCACCCAGGCGTGCCCGATCGGCCGTCGCCCGCAGGCCACGTCCCATTCCCGCACCACCGCATCGGTGAAAAGCAGGTGCGGCCAAGGGAAGTAGATGTCGCGATAGCGGTGCGAGGCCTGCGGCCCGGCGTGCAGATTGGCCCGGATCCACGCCATTCCGCCCGGTTTCAGCAGATCGTAGGTGGCCTTGAGCATCGCGTAGGGGTGGGTGACGTGTTCCCACACGGTGAAGCTGATCACCCGGTCGAAGCTGTTCGCCGGGTACGGGCTCTGCAGGGCCAGGTCGGCACACTCGAAATGCACCTTCTCACCGGCCAACTGGTCCCAGGGGCGGTAGTGCGTGACATCCACCCCGTGCGCGTCGCAGTCCAGGTTGTGCGCCAGTGCCCAGACCTCGAACCCGTTGCCGCAGCCGATCTCCAGTGTGCGCTGCCCGGTCAGGCCGACCATGTCGTGCACCCAGCGCACCCGTCGCTTCGCCGACTCGGCCAGCGCGGTGTCGCTGTACGAGGGCGGGCTGGGCACCAGCCGCCGGTCCTTGTACTCCTCGTTCAGCTGCTCCAGCAGGGCGATGTCGTAGACCTGCCCGCCGCCCTCACCCGTCTCGTACAGGCTGCGCACCTTGTGGCCGGATCCGGTGATGCCCTGCGGTAGTTGCCATTCCAGGTTCTCCGGCAAACTGGGGACGTTTGCCAGCCCAGTCGGTCGGCGCACCATCGGGCTGGGGTCGGCTTTCAGGACACGGGCGGCCGGCCTGCGGCCCAGCACCAGGTCGCGGGTGGCGAGGGCGGCGCGGATCGCCGCCTCGTCCCGCGGCTCGGGCAGGCGCTTCAACGTGTTGAGAACGCTACGGCGCAGGTTCATCGGGCCGCCAGCCAGTCGAGGATCACCTGGGCAATGCGTGGGCCGGCCGCGCCGTCCCACAGCGGGGGCCGCTGCTCCGGCGGTGCCGGTCGCGGCCGGGCCGGCTCTGCGAGCACCTCGTCCAGGGCCGTCAGCACCCCGTCGACACCCACTAGGCGGTTGGTGCCGTGCGTGATGGTCACCGGGCGTTCGGTGTTGGGCCGCATGGTCAGGCAGGGCACGCCGAGCACGCTGGTCTCCTCCTGCACTCCCCCGGAGTCGGTCAGCACCGCGGCCGCCCCGCGCACCAGGCCCAGAAAACCGGTATAGGGCAATGGATCGAGCAACCGAACACCTGAGGACGAGTCCAGGCCCGCCTTCTGCAGTCCGGCCCGCCCGCGCGGGTGCAGCGGGATCACCAGCGGCATCCGCTCGGCCGCCTTGTGCAGCACGGAGACCAGTTCGCCGGCTGCCTCCGGCTCGTCCACGTTCGCGGGCCGGTGCAGGGTGGCCACCAGATAGCTCTCCGGCAGACCGAACTCGGCCCGGGCGGCGGCCGGGTCGAACCGGTCGAGGTGTCTGAGCAGGGTGTCGATCATCGGGTTGCCCACGAAGTGGATCCGCCCGGCCGGCACGCCTTCCCGGGCCAGGTGCCCCACCGCGTCGGCGCTGGTGACCAGCAGCAGGTCGGAGAGCTGGTCGGTGACCCGGCGGTTCACCTCTTCCGGCATGCTCAGGTCGAAGCTGCGCAGCCCGGCCTCCACGTGCGCCACCGGGATCTGCAGCTTGGCCGCGACCAGGGCGGCGGCGAGGGTGGAGTTGATGTCGCCGTAGACCACCACCAGGTCGGGCCGCCGCTCGGTGAAGACCTGCTCCAGGCCGATCATCACCGCGGCGGTCTGCTGGGCGTGGCTGCCGGAGCCCGCGCCCAGGTTCAGGTCCGGCTCGGGCAGGTCGAGCTCGTCGAAGAAGACCCGGCTGAGCCGATCGTCGTAGTGCTGGCCGGTGTGCACGAGCACCTGCTCGGCCCGGCCGCGCAACGCCGCCAGAACCGGCGCCGCCTTGGGGAAGTTGGGCCGTGCGCCGGTGACGTGGACGATCCGGCTCATCGGGCCGCCCCCGGCGGGATCCCGGCCGCGATCCCGGCCACCACCTCGGTCTGGACCGAGAGTTCGGCGGCCGGGGCGGTTTCCGGAACCACCCCGGTATCGGCCCAGGAGCGCATGTCGGCGGCGAACCGTTCGCTGATCAGCGTGCGGTCGATCCGGCGGCCGGCCGCCGCCGCAGCCCGGTCCAGCGCGGCCAGATCAGCGTCCAGGCAACGGAAGACGGCATCGGTCAGCGCCTCCACCCCGTCGGGCGGATACACCAGGGCCGCCCCGCCGTCGACCACCGGCAGCGAGCCCGAGTTCGACGGGAGCAGCACCGGACGGCCGAAACTCAGGGCCAGGGCGAGCACTCCGGAGTTCAGCGAGCGCCGGTAGGGCAAGGCGACCAGGTCGGCCGCGCGCATCAGCACCTGGATGTCCGTGTCCGGCACCTGGGCCGGGAGCAGCCGCACGGCCGGATGGGCGGCCGCCGCCGTCACGAACTCCTTGGTCTCGGGTGCCTCGTCGGGCCGGCCCGCCACGATCAGCACGACCTCACCAGGCCGCGCCCGGGAGACCCGGTCCACCGCCTCGAGCAGGTCGGCAATGCCTTTGTAGGGCTTGACCGCACCGGTCAGCAGCAGGGCCACCGCCGCGTCGGGGATACGCAGGCGGCGCCGCGCCTCCACCCGGCTGATCCAGTCCGGATACACCCCCTGATAGCCGGGATGATCGCACTGGTAGAGCTTCTCGCGGGGCAGGGCGAACCAGTCCTCCACCGCCTCGACCGTGCGTGAACTCATCACGTGCACCAGGTCGGCCCGCTGCACCACCTGCTCGCGCAGCCGCACCTCCTGGGCCTCGAACCGGGCGTCGTGCGGCAGCACGTTGTGCACCGTCCAGACCAGCTTCGCGCCCCGGGCGAGGAGCTTGTCGAGCATCTCGCCGTGCCGGCCCACCGCCTCGTCGGCCGTCCGGTCGTCGGCGGCCCGGGCCAGCACCTGGTTCAGCCAGTGCAGGTGCACCACCAGCGGCACGTCACCCGGCCAGTTGCGGGTGGTGGTGAGCAGGTCGGCGGCCCGGAAAGTGGGCGCGGCGACCAGGTTCTGCGCGCCGAACCGGCTGTAGAGCACGCTCTGGAACGGGTTGCCGGTGTAGTACGGGGTGAACGGCCAGACCACCGGCTCGGGGCCCTCGACCGGCATCCGGGCCAGGGCCGAGAACGTCTCGGCGGCCCAGCCCTCGGTGCTCTGGTCGCGCCCGGGCATCGAGATCAGCATCAGCGGGCCCTCTCGGCGTAACGTTCTACGGCGAAGCGGTACACGGCGTCGAACGCCTTGCCGTTCCCGGCCCAGGTGCGCTCGCGGCGCACCCAGTCGGCCGCCTCGGTCACCTTCTTGGCCAGTTCCTGGGGGTGTCCGGCCAGATCCGCGACCACCGCGGCCAGCGAGTCCGCGTCGCCCGCGGTGAAAACACTCGCCCGGGAGAGCCCTTCGCCGGCGATCTCGACCAGCGCAGGAAGATCGCTGACCAGGACCGGGACCTCCATCGCCATCGCCTCGAACGGTTTCATCGGCGAGACCATCCGCCCGGCCCGTTCCGGCACCCGGGGCACCACGAACAGGTCGATCTGCGCGTACCAGTCGGGCACCTCGTCGAACGGCACCGAACCGGCGAACACCGCGGCCGGCCCCAGCCCGAGTTCTTTGGCCTGCTGCTCCAGTTCGGCCCGCCGACGCCCTTCGCCGACCAGCAGCACGCTGACCGCCAGGCCCTGGGCGCGTAGCTTCGCCGCGGCTGCGAGCAGCACCTCCTGACCTTCGCGGAAGTGGTCGAGGTTGCTGATGTAGCCGAGCACGAAGGTTCCGTCCAGGCCGAGCCGCGAGCGCAGTTCCGCCGAGCGCGGGCGGGGCCGGAACCGGTCCAGGTCGACCGCGTTGGGAATGACGAAGACCTTGTCCTCGGCCACCCCGTGACCGTGCACGATCTCCTCGCGCATCGGCCCGCTCAGGGTGACCACCGCGTCGGCCGCCCGCATCGCCCGGGTCTCGGCCGCGAACCGGCGCCGGTAGTACTCGGCGTGCTCGGCGTAGCGCTCGTCGGCGGTCCAGGTGGTCTCGAAGAACGAGCGCACCTCGTAGATCCACGGCAGCCCGGCCCAGTCGGACAGCGCCTGCCCGACCACCCCCAGGTCGTAGCCACGGTGGCCGGACCCGGCGTGCAGCACCTCGGGCCGCACCCGGGCCACCTGCCGGGCGAACGTGGTGGTGGTCAGCTGCACGTACTCCTCCCAGGTCACCGCCGAGAGCTGGCCGGCCCCGGGCATGACGTGGTGGTACTCGATGTCGTCGACCCACGAGGTCGGCGCGACCGCCTCGTCCTCGTCGGCCGCCGCGGGGAAGCCGGGCAGGGTGACCGCGACCGGCTCCCGCCCGGCGCCGCGGACCGCCAGGAGGGTCTCGTGGGTGCGGGTGCAGTAGCCGTTGTTGCGGTGCGGCATCGACTCCTTGGCGAGGTAGAGCACCCGGCCCGGCACCGGGGTCGGGAGCCGAGCGGGGCGGGCGCCGGGCACGCTGGGCCGCCAGGCCGCGTCGGTCTCCACCAGCCGGCCCTGCACCGCCCGCTGCAGCCGGACGTTCTTGCTGCTGGGAGCGGCCATGGCCAGCCGGGAGGCCTCGGCCACCGCGTCGGACAGCTGACCGGTGCGGGCCAGAACCTGCGAGCGCAGCCGGGCCACCCGCATGTCCATCGGGCTGCGCCGGGCCGCGTCCTGCAGCAGCCGCAGCGCGTCGTCGTGCCGGCGCTCCTTGTCCCGCCGCACCGCCGCCGCGGTCTCCGCGTAGGTGATCGCGATCCGGGCGGCCCGGCGGCTGCCCTTGGGTACGGACCTGACCTGACGCCTGAGCTTGCGCCGCCAGCGGGCGAGCGCTCCCATCCCCGGACCTCTCCTCGAACGAACGATGACCGCCGACCCGTCCGATGCGGACAGTGACTGGATGCACCGGCTCTGCGACCGCCCAGTCTGCCGTATGTTGAACCCCACCACGGTTACCGAGGGTCCACCCCTCCGAACGGCCGAGGTGGCAGAACCGAGACAGCAGCCGGTGACAAGGCTCTGAGATGCAGATGAGGACGGCGACCTCACTCGATGCGTAGCGGACCGCCCACGGTGGTGCTGGCCACCACCAACGGCAAGGGCATGGGGCACCTGTCCCGCCAGCTGGCGCTGGCCCTGGCCTCGCTCGGCGGGATGGACCCGGTGATCTTCTCGCTGTCCTCAGCGGTCACCGTGGTCAACCAGTACGGCATGCGCGCCGAGTGGGCCCCCAGCTCACTGCGCAAGCAGGTGCCCCGCCGGCACTGGGACGCGTACCTGGCCGAGCGGATCACCGCGCTGGTCACCGAGACCAACGCCAGCGCGTTCGTGTTCGACGGGGTCTACCCCTACGACGGGGTGCTGCGGGCGCTGCGCCGGATGCCCGACGTGCCGTTCATCTGGAGCCGCCGGGCGATGTGGCAGAAGGGCGTCGGCGCCCGGGCCCTGCGCTACCGCCGGCTGTTCGCCGCCGTGCTCGAGCCCGGCGACCTGGCCGCGGCCGGTGACGTCGGCCGCACCGTCTACCTGGAGGACGCGCGCCGGGTCGGCCCGATCACCCTGGTCGGTCAGGTGCCCCAGCTCAGCCGCGAGCAGGCGGTGGCCGACCTGGGGCTCGACCCCGACCGACCGCGTCTGCTGCTCACCCTGGGCAGCAGCAAGCGCAGCGACCTGTACGCCGCCTACACGCGCACGGTCGAGCAGTTCAGCGCAGCCGGCTGGCAGGTGGTGGTCACCTCCTCGCCGTTGCGCGGGCGGGCCGCCACCGCCGCCGGGCCCAAGCAGATCTCGGTGTTCCCGCTGGTGCGCTACATGAAGGCGTTCGACGCGGCGGTCTCGGCCAGCGGCTACAACGCCGTGCACGAGCTGCTCTACTCGGCCGTGCCCACACTGCTGGTGCCCAACGCCGACGCGGTCACCGACGACCAGCGCACCCGGGCCCGGATCGTGGCCAACACCGGCCTGGCCCTGTCGGCCGACCCGGACCGGCCGCGCGAGTTCGACGCCGCCCTGACCCGTCTGCTCGACGAGCGGGTGCGCAGCCGGCTGACCGCCTCCTGCCTCGACCTCGACCCGCCCACCGGCGCCACCGAGGCCGCCCGCGCAGTGATCGGCCTGGCCGCGGTCGGGGTGCCCAGCGGCGAGCGGATGGAGGCCGCCTCACTGCACGCCCAGCGTTTCGCCCGGCGCACGGTGGGCCGGGTGCTGCCGCCCGCGCTGGCCAACACCCTGGGCCGCCCGCCCCGCCTCACCCGGCCCGGCGACCTGCGCGGCCCGCTGACGGTCAGCCCGGTGCTGGCTCCCGGTCTGCAGGGGGTGCCCCAGATCAGCCGCGAGGAGCTGCTGGTCACCGACGCCCTCACCCCCGGCCTGTTCGACGGTCGCTATGTGGAGCACCTGCTGCCCGGGGCGAGCGACGACTACGTGAAGGCCCGGGCCGAGATCGCCGCCCGCTACTACCGCCTCAACGGCCGCCCGAACGCCGAGACGATTGCCGAAATCCGGACTAAGAGTGACGAAAGGGACTGGTCGGCCCTGGGCTGGCCCGCCGTGTGACCTGCTCCTGAGCAGGCATTGATTACATGCCGCCCCACCAATGCGCACAGCGTGTCACAATTCAGTCCGGGCGCCCCGGACTGAATCCGGGCGGGCAGCATCGGGGGATGTCGGGATCAGACCTTCCACCTCGAGCCGAGCGCCCGAACACGCGGCCGGCGGGCGGAAGGACCCTGAACAGATGTCGCACGACACCCCGACAGGGCCCGACGCACCCGACCTCGTGGTGGTCGGGCTCGGCTACGTCGGCCTGCCCCTGGCCCAGGAGGCCTGCCGCAGCGGCCTCCAGGTGGCCGGGCTGGACCTCGACGTGGCGGTGGTCGAGCACCTGAACTCGGGCCGCTCGCACGTCGACGACCTGTCCGACGCCGACATCGCCGCCATGCGCCAGGCCGGGTTCAGCGCCCACACCGACGCCTCGGTGGTGGCCGGCGCCCGCACCGTGGTGATCTGCGTACCCACCCCGCTGTCCGAGGACGGCGGCCCCGACCTGCGCATGGTGCTGGCCGCCACCGCCTCGGTGGCCGCCTTCGTGCAGCGCGACACCCTGGTCGTGCTGGAGTCCACCACCTACCCGGGCACCACCGACGAACTGCTGCGCCCGATGCTCGAGGAGGGCGGCCTGAAGGTCGGCCAGGACCTGTTCCTGGCCTACTCCCCCGAGCGGATCGACCCGGGCAACGACCGCTGGGGCTTCCGTAACACCCCCAAGGTGATCGGCGGCACCACCGGTGCCTGCACCGACCGGGCGGCGGCGTTCTACCGCAAGATCGTCGACGAGGTGATCACCGCCCGCGGCACCCGCGAGGCGGAGATGTCCAAGCTGCTCGAGAACACCTACCGGCACGTCAACATCGCCCTGGTCAACGAGATGACCCGGTTCTGCCACGAGCTGGGCATCGACCTGTGGGACGTGATCCGCTGCGCCGCCACCAAACCCTTCGGCTTCCAGGCCTTCTACCCGGGCCCGGGGGTGGGCGGGCACTGCATCCCGATCGACCCGAACTACCTCTCCTACCGGGTCCGGGCCGCGCTGGGCTACCCGTTCCGGTTCGTCGAGCTGGCCCAGGAGATCAACCACGCGATGCCGGGCTACGTGGTGCAGCGGGTCCAGGACCGGCTGAACGACGTGGCCAAGCCGCTGCGCGGGTCCCGGGTGCTGCTGCTCGGAGTCACCTACAAGGCCGACATCTCCGACCAGCGCGAGTCGCCCGCGGTGCCGATTGCGATCCGATTGCAATCCGCGGGGGCCGACATCGCGTTCCATGACCCGTTCGTGACCGACTGGGCACTCAGCGGTGATCCGGTCCGGTCGCCGGGTGAACCGGTTGGTCACGATTTGGCACCGGAAGGTGAACCGGGCAACCCCGCCACCTCGCACGGGATGCTGCGCTGCGTCCCGGACCTCGCCGGGGCCCTCGGTCGGGCCGACATCGTCGTACTCCTGCAACGCCACTCAAGCTACGATCTCGACGAGATCGCCCGGCTCGCACCACTGGTGCTGGACACCCGCGGCGCCTTCGACAACGCAGCAGACAGTGCAGACAGCGCAACCGTGGAGCGACTTTGACCAGCATCCTGCCGATCCGGCCCGAGACGGGCGCATCGCAGCGGGCGGCAGCAAGCGCGGCCCAGTACGGGCTGGTCCAGCTCGGGGGCCGGCCCCCGCTGGGAAAGTACCTGAGTGAACTGTGGTCACGCCGCCACCTGACCTGGGAGTTCGCCAAGTCGCGCTTCCGGGCCCAGAACGAGGCCAACCGCCTGGGCATGGGCTGGGTGGTGCTGAACCCGCTGATCCAGGCCGGTGTCTACGGCCTGGTGTTCGGCCTGATCATGCCGAACAGCAGCCGCCCGGAGAACTACCCCGCGTTCCTGGTGGTCGGGGTCTTCACCTTCTCCTTCTTCTCCGGCTGCTTCGCCGACGGCGCCAAGTCGCTGATCAGCAACCGGGGCATGGTGCGGGCACTGCACTTCCCACGGGCCGTGCTGCCGCTGGCCACCGTGCTGCAGAAGATGTTCGAGCTGGTCGCCATGGTTGCCGTGATGGCGATCATCGTGATGTTCACCGGTGAGACGCCGGACCTGGACTGGCTGATGATCATTCCGGCCTACGCGCTGATGGCGCTGTTCTGCGGAGGGGTGGCCTTCCTGGCCGCCCGGCTGACCGTGCACATGCGCGACATCACCCAGCTGATCCCGTTCATCACGCGACTGTTCTTCTACATGTCCGGGATCTTCTTCATCATCGGTGAGCGCTTCAAGGACAGGGCCTTCGGGCCGCTGCTGGAGCTGAACCCGCTGAACGTCTACATCAGCCTGATCCGCTACTCGATGCTCGAAGGGCTGCGGGGGGTCGAGAACGGGATCGAGATCACCGCCACCACCTGGGCCCTGGCCGGTGGTTACGGCGTGCTGCTGTTCGTTGTTGGGTTCCTCTTCTTCTGGCAAGCCGAAGGACTGTACGGACGTGACTGAGCCGACCTCTTCCCCGCGCGGTGCGGTTGCCACCGACGTGAACGGGGAAGATCTGGAGAACACCCCTGGGCAGGACGCCCCCCAGCCGGCTGCGGCCGTTCAGGAGGAACTGCCCGCACCGCCCCGACCCCCGGCCAAGAAGGCGGCCAAGAAGGGCGTCGGCCCCTCCGGGCTGAAGAAGATCAAGACCCGGGTCCCGGCCGGTCCGCGCGAGCGGCCCACCGTGATCGTGGACAACCTGCACATCACCTATAAGGTGTATGCCACCGGCAAGGCCGCCAACGGGCGCAACGGCGACAAGAAGGGGCTGCTCTCGCGCACCCCGGGCATCCGCCGGGCCCGTGAGGTGCACGCCGTGCGGGGCATCAGCTTCACCGCCTACGAGGGCGACGCGATCGGCGTGGTCGGCACCAACGGCTCCGGCAAGTCGACCCTGCTGCAGGCCGTCGCCGGGCTGGTCCCGGCCCGCCGCGGCTCGATCTACTCGCTCGGCAACCCCACCCTGCTCGGGGTCGGGGCCGCGCTGATGAACGAGCTGTCCGGCGAGCGCAACGTGATGCTCGGCGGTCTGGCCCTGGGCATGAGCCGGGAAGAGGTCCGGGAGAAGTACGACAGCATCGTCGAGTTCTCCGGCCTCGACCCGGAGTTCCTCGACCTGCCGATGCGTACTTACTCGCAGGGTATGGCCGCCCGGCTGCGGTTCTCGATCGCCGCCTCGGTGTCCCACCAGGTGCTGATGATCGACGAGGCGCTCTCGGTCGGTGACCGGCAGTTCCAGCAGCGTAGTGAGGCGCGGATCCGCGAACTGCGGGAGTCGGCCGGTACGGTCTTCCTGGTCAGCCACGCTCTGCCGGCGATCACCAAGACCTGCAACCGGGTGCTGTGGATCCACAAGGGGAAACTGATCATGGACGGTGGCGTCGACGAGGTCATCGAGGCCTATGTCGAATCGGAGAACGGCCCCGAGTGAAGCGCGCGGGTGGGTGAGAAGGACGTGACCCAGTGGGGGTACCGCCCCGAGCCGGAGGCGGTTGAGGACGAGTCCTCGATGCCGCTGGGCACGTCCCCCTCGCCCGTCCCCGTCAGTGTCCCATTGGCCCCGAAAGCCCCACGCGTCCTGGTGATGACCGTGGTGCACGATCCGGACGACGCCCGCATCCGCTACCGCCAGCTCACCGCTCTGCTGGCCGCCGGCATGCAGGTGACCTACGCGGCACCGTTCGAGGCCTCCCACCGTCGCCCGCCTGAAGGTGTCACCGCGGTGGACCTACCCCGGGCAGCCGGGCGGCAGCGGCTCACCGCCATATCCTCGGCCCGTCGCCTGCTGCACAAGATCGGCCCCGAACACGATCTGGCCCTGCTGCACGACCCGGAACTGCTGCTCGCCGTACCCGGCCTCGACCGCCGTCGTTCCCCCCTGGTGGTCTGGGACGTGCACGAAGACACAGCGGCCGCCCTACGGATGAAGTCCTGGCTCCCCCGCGCGGTACGCCCGCTCACCGGCGCTGCTGTGCGGGCCGCCGAACGATGGGCCGAAGGTCGCTGCTCCCTGCTGTTGGCCGAAGAGGGGTACCGCGACAGGTTCCGGCGGGAGCACCCGGTCGTGCCCAACAGCGTCCCTGTGCCGCTGGAGAAGCCACCGCCGCCCCAGGCGGAACGCGTGGTGTACCTAGGCCGGATCACCCGCGCCCGGGGCGCTTTGGAGATGATCGAGCTGGGCCGCCGCCTGGCCGGTGATGTGCGGGTCGAGCTGATCGGCCCGGCCGACGGCGACGTGGCCGGCCTGATCGCCCACGCCCACACCGAGGGCTGGATCGTGCACCACGGCTTCGTGCCCAACCGTCAGGCGCTGGGCCTGCTGCCCGGCTCCCTGGCCGGTCTGGCTCTGCTGCACGACGAGCCCAACTACGCGGTCTCCCGCCCCACCAAGGTGATGGAGTACATGGCCTGCGGGGTACCCGTGGTGACCACGCCCAACGCGGCGGCGGCCGAACTGGTGGGCCACTACCGCACCGGCACGGTGGTGCCCTTCGGTGATGTGGACGCGGCCGAGGCGGCGGTCAGGGCGTTGCGGGGCGACGTCGAGCGGCGCGAGCGCATGGGAGCCCTGGGCTGGTCAGCCGCCCGCGCAGATCTGGACTGGGCCCGGGACGGTCGCCTGTTCGCGGATCTGATCCGGCAGTGGAGTGTCGGCTCCCCCGTCGGCTGATCACCGACACCCGCGGGCCCCAGCACGTCTGTCACGAAGGGCCTGACAGACGTCCCCAGAGCTTTTACGGACGCTCGTGGGCACCCAAGCTCCCCGGTCACCGAAGGGGTTGGCTGGCGTCCAAACCCCTTACTGACGCCCGCGGGCACCCCAACGCTCCCAGTCACCGAAAGGGGCTTCAGGTGCCAAAAAGCTCTTACGGACGCCCGTCAGCACTTAAGGCTTCCCGGTCGCCAAAGGGCTGCCAGGCGTTCACAAAGCTCTTACGGACGCCTGTGGGCACCCAAGCCGCCGGGTCACCAGTGGGCTGGCAGACGTCCCCAAACTCCTACGCACGCCCGCGGGCACCCAAGCCGCCAGACCACCAGTGAGCCGACAAACGTCCCCAAACTCCTACGCACGCCCGCGGGCACCCAAGCCGCCAGACCACCAGTGAGCCGACAAACGTCCCCAAACACCTACGCACGCCCGCGGGCACCCAAGCCGCCAGACCACCACTGGGCCGACAGACGCCCCAAACACCTACGCACGCCCGCGGGCACCCAAGCCGCCAGACCACCACTGGACCGGCAGACGTCCCCAACTCCTACGGACGCTGGTTGGCACCCAAGGAGCCGGGTCACCGATGGGCTGGCGGGCGTCCGCAAAAGCCCCTACGGACGCTGGTTGGCACCAAGCCCGCCGCACGCTGGCAGGCGGACGGACGTCTGTAATCGGCAACCATCCAGGCCAGACGGCTCAGGAGGTGGAGGCGTCCGGCATGGTCAGGCCGGTGATCCGGCTCGGCAGCTCGGCCAGCTTCTTCGGGCTCAGCAGGAAGCCTGCTCCCCAGCTGAGGTGCATGGTGGCCGTGACCACGGGCAGCCGGACCCAGGCGCCCGGGGGCAGCCCCCGGCCCTCGAACGCCGACCCCGCGCAGATCGCCACCAGGTAGCCCGCGGGCAGAACCGCGCCGGCCTTGACGCCGGCGGCGGCCAGACCGAGGCCACCGACCACACCGGCCAGCGCGATCGGCGGAGCCAGGTAGCGGAAGTTGACCGTGCCCTCGTGCCGACGCATGACCACGCGCCGCCAGCGACCGTAGAAGAAGTACTGCCGGCTCAGGGCCTTGACGGTGGAGCGCGGCCGGTAGGATACCCGCAGCTTGGGCTGGAACCAGATCCGGCCACCGCTGCGGCGGATGCGCAGGTTCATCTCCCAGTCCTGCGCGCGCAGGAAGGTCTCGTCGTAGCCACCCACCCGCTCGAGCGCGGAACGACGGAACACGCCCAGGTAGACCGTGTCGGCCTCGCCCGCGGCGCCGCCGGTGTGGAAGGAGGCGTTGCCGACGCCCAGCCGGCTGGTCATCGCGGCGGCCACGGCCTGCTCGAACGGCGTCTCGCCCTCGGCGGCCATCACGCCGCCGACGTTGTCAGCACCGGTCTCCCGCATGGTCTCGACGGCGACGCGGACATAGTCGCGCGGCAGCATCGAGTGGCCGTCGATGCGCACCACCACCGGGTACTTGGTCTCGGCGATGGCGGCGTTCAGGCCTGCCGGGGTGCTGCCCTTGGCGTCGGGGTTGCGCACCAGCGTGATCCGCGAGTCGGCCTGGGCCAGGCGCTCGGCGATCTGGTCGGTGTGGTCCTTCGAAGGGCCGAGCGCGATCACCATCTGCAGCTGACCGGCGTGGTCCTGGTCGAGCGCGTGGCGCACGGCCTGCTCGAGGTGACGCTGCTCGTTGAGCACGCAGAGCACGATGCTCACCGGCGCGTCAGCCGGCAGCTGATCGATGCGGGAGGGGGCGCCGAGCGCCTCAGGCAGGTGGCCGTCCATGTCTCGGCCAGCCTATCCGGGGTGAAGGTGTGCCTGGTGCGCGCATCGGCGCCAGTTCTGCGCCGACTTGTCCGCAGAAGCCTCTGATCAGGCAACTCCGTACCGGGAGGGCACAGAATGTCACAGCAAAGTTATGCACGTAAGGGCGGCCGCCGCCCCGATCTTCACCTCCGGAAGCCGTACTTCCCTTCCCTCCGAACAGAAGTCGGTCCGCTCAGCAGACGGAGCGCACATCCACGGCTGCGCTGGGTGACGATGTCGCCTCCTTCGCCTCCGGTGCCGGGGCGGGCGAGATGACCGCCTCCGAGGCCGGTTCCGGATCCTGCTTCTTCACCGGTGCGGCCGTGGTGGAGGGGGCCTGGTCCTTCGCCGGGGACCCGCCCTCGAGCCGGTCGATCGTCTCGGTGACCTGACGCCGGATCTCGGCGAAGTCGGGGTGCTTGGGCACGATCACCGGCGGCACGAACTGCACGCTCTCGATCTCGTTGCGCTTGGCCTTCTGCGCCAGGTCGAGGAAGGCCGGGAGCCGGCCGGCCGGGACGTCGGTGGCGACCACCTGGGAACCGGCCGCGGCGATGCCCTGGAAGTTGCGCAGCACCTTGGCCGGGTCGAGCTGGTTGACCATGGCCGTCATCACGCAGCGCTGCCGGGCCATCCGGTCGTAGTCGCTGGTGGTGACCCGGGAGCGGGCGTACCAGAGGGCGTGGTAGCCGTCGAGGTGCTGCTCGCCGGGCTCGATCCAGCCGTGGATCTTCGAGCCGCCACCGCCGATCGGGGTGCGGGCGACGACGTTGATGTCCACTCCGCCGACCGCATTGATGAGCTCCTCGAAGCCCTGCAGGTCGATGATCACGTAGTAGTTGACCTTGAGCCCGGTGACTCCCTCGGCGGCCTGCATCATCGCCTCGGCGCCCGGGTCCTGCGCCCCGGGGAAGAGCTGCGGGTTGTCGCTGCCGTACTTGTAGATCGCGTTCAGCAGGCAGTCGTCGCCGCAGCTCCAGCCCTGCGGCAGGGCCTCCGCGGCAGGGGTACCGGCCGGGAAGGGCACGTTCTGCAGGTTGCGGGGCAGGCTGAACAGGGCGGTCCGGCCGCTCTTCTCGTCGATGCTGGCCAGGTGGATGCTGTCGGGCCGGGTGCCGACGCGGGTCGGGCCGGTGTCGCCGCCGAGCAGGAGAACGTTGTAACGGCCGTCGACCGCGGCCGAGTCCTTGCCCGAGCCGAACACGCCGGAGAGCAGGTCGGCACCGGCCCAGACCCGGCGGCCGAGGGCCAGCGGCACGGCGAACGTGGCGATCATCAGGACGGCGGTGAGCAGGGCGATCCAGCGGCGGGAGCGGCGGCCGAGCTCGGGGGCCTGGCCGATGCGCCAGGCGTCGACCAGCAGCAGCGGCCAGGTCAGCGCGCCTACGAAGAAGACCACGGCCAGGGGCCGGAGCACCCACTGGTGGGTGAACAGGCTCAGGACCCAGTCGCGGTCGACCAGAGCGAAGAGGGTCAGGAGCACGGCCAGGCCGGCGAAGGCGAACCACAGGCGCAGCGAGACCCGGGCGACGGTCAGCCGGAGGCGGCCGAGGGGCTCGGGGCGGCGCGAGGAGGGAGACCGGCCGGTGAGCACCTGGGCGGAGCCGGGGGCGAGCAGGGTGAGCACGAGCAGGGTGATCGAGCGCCGCACCTTGAGCGCGCCGGCTCCGGGCTGCTCGGGCCGGTGCCCTTTGCGGCCCTGCGGTCCTCTCGGCCCGCGGGGGCCCTTCGGCCCGCCGCCGGACGGGCGCCGGGGAAGGGTGATCACTTCGCCCTCGCCGGAGCGCCCACCCTTCACCCGCTGGACCCGCGGGTGGCGTCTGAGTGCATGACCCGTTCCCGGTCCGGGGCGCGAAGAACGCCGAGCGGCCGGTGAACGGGAGTCGGACATTGCCTCAGTATTGCCCCGAGGCGCACCTGAGCCGGTGGACCGACACCGCCGTGTCGCGTTTCCGGCCTCAGAGATTTGCCGATATAGGCCGGACGACCGTTGCCGGGTAGGCAGTCTGGCGAGAACGGCCAGCAAAAGGTGTGTGCCCCCGACGGGGGGCGGGGGCACACATGGGCAATCCTAGCCGTCACGGACGGACGGGGACAGGGCATGTCAGAGGTAACTCACGGCTCATCCCTATCGCGCAAGGAGTAACGGTTTTGGCGGGACATTCCCGCCCGGAAGCTGAGGTACCACCCACCCGGCGGCCTTTCGCGCTACTGCACCGACGCTGCCGCCGCACCGACGACGCTTACGACAGACACCCTGTCCTAAAGCCTGCGGTCCGGACTACGCACCTTTCCGCCTTGGGCAGTCTCGCTCGAGACGTCACCGGTTCGAGCCAGGCGACCGATTCTGCAACTGCTCGAGCGTCAGCCCGTCGTGAGCAGGAGACAGGCCGAAACCCGTTTCCGAGCAAGTAGCGGTTCGTCGTCGGTACCTCCAGTGGCACCGGCCGGTCCAGCACAGATGCCCCGCCGCCGATCTACGCCCCCGAGGTGGTGGGCCGACGCCGTAGTTCCGGGCCCCGAGCACCCCCGCCGCGGGTCCCGGTGGGTGGCACCACCGCCTCGATCCTGACCATCGCCGAGCGCTTCTACTTCACCCTCGGGGGCCGGGAGCCCAGGCGGCCACCGACTTCCTCCTCACGGGCGGGGAGGGCGGGAGCCCAGGCGGCCACCGGCTACATCCTCACGGGCGGGGAAGGCGGGAGGCCCGGCGGCCGGCTACATCCTCACGGGCAGGGAAGGCGAGAGCCCCGGCGGCCGGCTACATCCTCACGGGCAGGGAAGGCGAGAGCCCCGGCGGCCACCGGCTACATCCTCACGGGCGGGGAAGGCGAGAGACCAGGCCACCGACTGCAACCGCGCGGGCGGAGGGGCGGGAGGCCACCGCCTTCATCCGCGCGGGGGGAGCCCAGGCGACCACTGGCTACATCCTCTCGGGCGGCCATTGAGTCTGGTGCCGGCGCTGATGCCTGCAGTCGGCGTGCACTTCCACACACGACCACGACCCGCATTCACACCATGCCCGCTTCTCCAGCCAGCGCGAGCACCTCGCACCGGTCACCCACGGACGCACAGACACAGGCCTGCCCGGGGAAGGGGATACGAAAAAATGATTCCCGGTAAAACGATAAAGCCCGGGGCTCGAAAGTTTACGGATCGTCGCATCCATCCTTACTCGAACCTCCGTTCCGACTGGATGAGCCCAGACGCTCGGCCGAGGACATCGATGGCATCAGCGACAGCGGCCCGGACTTCACGGATAGCTCTAGGCGACACTCAGCCAGGGCTGAGTGTCGGGGCTGCCCCTCCGGATCGAGCAGGAAGAGGTGTCCAGGCGACTCAGAAGAGGTGTCCGGGCCGTTCATTCACGGGCCTTTGACGAAGGCCCACGCTGAGGCGCCGGGGCCAGGGGCGGGGCTGGGGCGGCGCTGGGGCGGGGCTCGGCCAGGGCAGGACCGAGCCAGAGCTAGGGCAGAAGCAGGGGCAGGGCCACCGGGCAGGGCCGGGCCAGGGCCAGGCCAGGGCAGGGCCGGGGTCAGGGGCGGGTCCGGGGCGGGGCGGGGCCGGGCCAGGGCCGAGCCGGGGCCGAGCCAGAGCTAGGGCCGACCCAGAGCTAGGACCGCCCCAGAGCTAGGACCGCCCCAGAGCTAGGACCGCCCCAGAGCTAGGACCGCCCCAGAGCTAGGACCGACCCAGAGCTAGGGCAGAGCCAGAGCTAGGGCAGAGGCAGGGGCAGGGTCACCGGGCAGGGCCAGACCAGGGCAGGGCCGGGCCAGGCCCCCGGGCAGGGCCACCGGGCAGGGCCGGGCCACCGGGCGGGGCCGGGCCACCGGGCGGGGCCGGGGCCGGGGGCGTTGTCGGCCCGGCCCGGTGCCCGCGGGCTTACTTCAACAGCGACCGCGCCATCACCAGCCGCTGGATCTGGTTGGTGCCCTCGTAGATCTGGGTGATCTTGGCGTCGCGCATCATCCGCTCCACCGGGTGGTCGTTCACGTAGCCGGCGCCGCCGAGCAGCTGTACCGCGTCAACCGTCACCTTCATCGCCACGTCGGAGGCGTGGCACTTGGCCGCCGCTCCGAAGAAGCCCAGGTCGGCGTCGTTGCGCTCGCTCTTGGCGGCCGCCGCGTAGACCATCTGCCGGGCCGACTCCACCGCCATCGCCATGTCGGCCAGCATGAACTGCAGGCCCTGGAACTCGGCCAGGTGCTTGCCGAACTGCTTGCGCTCCTTCACGTAGCCCACTGCGTAGTCGAGCGCGCCCTGGGCGATGCCCACGGCCTGGGCGCCGATCGTCACCCGCGTGTGGTCGAGCGTGCGCAGCGCCAGCTGCAGGCCCTCCGAGGGGTCGCCGACCAGCCGGTCGCCGGGCAGCCGCACGTTGTCGAAGTGCAGCTCCCGGGTGGGGCTGCCCTTGATGCCGAGCTTGCGCTCCTTGGCTCCCCAGGAGAAGCCCTCGTCGTCGGTCTCGACCACGAACGCGCCGATGTTGCGCCCGCGACGGCCGTCCGGATCGGTCACCGCCAGCACGGTGTAGTACTTGCTCTCGCCGGCGTTGGTGATCCACGACTTCTGGCCGTTCAGGATCCAGTCGTCGCCGTCGCGCACCGCCCGGGTGCGCATGCTCGCGGTGTCGCTGCCGGCCTCACGCTCGGAGAGCCCGTAGGAGAACATCGCCTCCCCGGTGGCCACCGGCGTCAGGTACCGCTTCTTCAGCTCCTCGCTGCCGCCGAGCATCAGCGGCAGCGTGCCGAGCTTGTTCACCGCCGGGATGAGCGCGCTGGAGGCGCAGACCCGGGAGATCTCCTCGATCACCAGGCAGGTGGCCAGGGCGTCGGCGCCCACCCCCTGGTAGGCCTCCGGGATGTGCGGAGCATGGAAGTCGCCCGCCTTCAGCGCCTGGTAGGACGCCTGGGGGAACTCGCTGGTCAGATCCGCCTCGGCCGCGTGCGGGGCGATCTTGCTGGTGCACAGCTCCCGGACCGCCACCTGCAGCTCGCGGTGGTCGTCGGACAGCGCGAAGTACGGGAAGTCAGCCACGTCGCTCATGCCATCGAGGGTAATCACGCCCGTCCCTCGGCGCTGCCCTCCGAAGGAGCCGAAAATCACCCGTCAGGACAGTGCCGGGACGACCTCTTTCTGGAACAGTTCCACGCCGCTGAAATCGGTTGCGACCTCGGGGAAGTACAGGATCGAGTAGTCGAGCCCGTGGCCCTGCATCTTCTTCAGCTGCTCCACGATCTGCTCGGGGGTGCCGACCAGCCCGGCGTTGCGCACGCCCTCGACCGTGCGGCTGACCGCCTCGGCCGCCATGAACGGCCGGTAGCGCTCCTCCAGGCGGGCCAGCCGGTCGGCCACCTCGGCCTCGTCGCGGCCGATCACCACGTTGTAGTCGGCGGTGCGGGTGATCTCGGCGAAGTCGCGGCCCAGGTCGCGGCAGTGCCCGGCGAGCACCTCGGACTTGTGCAGGAACGTCTCCTCGTCACCGGAGTAGTTGGTGTACGAGGCGTATTTCGCGGCGATCTTCAGGGTCTTCTTCTCGCCGCCACCGGCCACCCAGAACGGGATACCGCCCTCCTGCACCGGCCGGGGGTAGCAGAGCGCGCCGTCTACCTGGTAGTGCTCACCGGAGAACGTGGCCACGCCGTTCTCCCAGGCCTGGCGCATGATCTCGACGCCGTCGGCCAGCATCCCGAGCCGGTCTCCGGCCCCCGGGAAGCCGTAACCGTAGGCGTTCCACTCGTGTTCGTACCAGCCCGCGCCGATGCCCATGTCCAGCCGGCCGGCCGAGATCACGTCCACCGTGGCGGCCACCTTGGCCAGGTACATCGGATTGCGGTAGCCCACGCAGGTGCACATCTGGCCCAGCCGGATCCGGCTGGTGGAGGCGGCCAGCGCGGACATCAGGGTCCAGGCCTCGTGGGTGGCCTCGGAGGTGGGCACCGGGGTGGTGTGGAAGTGGTCGTAGACCCAGACCGACTCCCAGGGGCCCGCCTCGGCGAACTGGGCCACCCTGAGCATCGTCGGCCAGTGGTCGCTGACGTCGACCCCGACCAGGTCGAGCCGCCAGCCCTGCGGGATGAACAATCCGAAGCGCATACGGTCACACTACGGCCCACAACGGGCCGGCGGCCCGGCCTGAACGGAATTCGTTTCAGGTCACCGGGGTGCCGGTTCGGTCCAGATCTTCAATGACGGACCTCCGTCACGGCCGCGCCCGCGGCTCCCGCAGGTGCCGCGGGTGCTGCCGGCGACAGTCGCGTCAGCTCGGCTGCCAGGATCAGGCCACCCTCGGTGGTGAGCACCGACTCGGGGTGGAACTGGAACCCGGCGACGTTGCGGCCCCTGAGGGCATGGACGAACCGCTGCTCCTCGTCCAGCGCGAGCATCACCCCGGCCGGCTCCGGCGGGGCGGTGACCGCGAAGCTGTTGTAGAAGCCGACCTGGTGCGCGCGGCCGAACAGGTCGATCCCCCGCTGCCGGCCCTGGTCCGGCACCGGCAGCCGGGAAACCGCGAGTCCCAGGCTCAGGGAAAGGATCTGGTGGCCCAGGCAGATCCCGACCGTGGGCAGCCCGACGGCCAGCCGGGCCTGGGCGAGCGAGCGCAGCGCGCGGATCCGCCGGTCCATGATGTCCCGGGGATCGCCCGGGCCGGGGCCCAGCACGACCGGATCGGAAGTACCGCTCAGTTCGTCACCCACCGGGCCGGACAGCTCTTCCCAGGAGTGCCGGCGAACCGTGAACCCCAGCGACCGCAGCAGGTGCCCGAGCATGGCAGTGAAGTCGTCCTCGGCGTCGACCACGGCCACCCGGCCACCCACCGGCTGCGACTCGACGAGACCGAAAGGCTGCATCCAGTAACGCGCCAGCGTACGGTTGCGCCCTTCCAGCAACTCCCCCAGCCGCCCTCTCCGGTGACCCTGGCCGCCTTCGGGGCCCACGGACGTCTTCAAGTTGTTGCTCTGGTTCTTCTCGATCCCGTGCAGGGCCGCCATGATTCCGGCTGCCTTGGCCCGGGTCTCGGCCAGTTCGGACTCGGGCCGCGAGCCGCGCACGAGCGTTGCGCCCGCCGGAACCCGCACCTTGCCGTCGGGGGCGATCTCGGCCGTACGGATCAGGATCGGGGCATCGATCCGGGGCCTACCCTGGTCGTCCGCGTCGATCAACGCCAGAATGCCCGCATAGTAGCGCCTTCCACGCTTCTCGTGCCGGGCGATCACGCGACACGCGTTGCGGATGGGACTTCCGGTGACCGTGGGCGCGAACATGGTGGCCGTCAGGATGTCCCGGACATCCGCCTGGGTGCGGCCGTCCAGCACGTACTCGGTATGCGTGAGGTGGGCCATCGGTTTGAGGAAGGGACCCCTGACCCGGCCGCCGTTCTCGGTGACCATGGCCATCATCTTGAGCTCCTCGTCCACCACCATGGCCAGCTCGTCGCGTTCCTTCTCGTCGGCCAGGAAGGCCTCGAGCGCGCGCTCACGAGCCGCCTCGTCGGCGAAACCGCCCGCCGGGTGACGTAACGTGCCGGAGATCGGGTTCATCGTCACCACACCGGCTTCCAGGCTCACGTGCCGCTCCGGAGTGGCCCCGACCAGAGTGGTCGACGGGGTGTGCAGCAGGAACGTCCAGTAGGCGTTGCGCTCGCTGCGCAGAAGCCGATTGAGGACGCCCAGGGCGGCTCGGGCGCGAGGCTCCCGTTCGGTGTCGATGCGGCCTTCGAGGCATCGGTGGATGACGAAGTTGGATCCCTCGCCGGCCGCGATCTCCTGCTCCAGGACGTCCCGGACGATCCGCTCGTAGGTGACGTCGTCCACGTCGTACCCGTTCTCCACGAAGGTTTCCGGGCCGGAGGGCAGCAGGTTCAGGAGTTCGGCCAGGTCGACGGTGATCCGTTCGGACACCTTCAGGGCCAGGATGGGCGTGCCGTCGTCGACCACCTCGAAGCCGCGCTCGGCGATCTGCCGGAACCCGATGGCGGCGAGCACCGGCCGGTCGGCCCCGTCGGGCTGTGGGAGGTCACGCATCTCGGTGACTTCCGTCGCCTCACCGATGAGCACTTCGGCCCTGGGCGGGTTTTCGCCGTCCAGGCTCGGGCGGTGCAGCACCGCGAAGGCCGGGGCGGCCTCCAGCCGGGCCCGCAGATCGTTCGCCGGGGACTCGTGGGTGAGCTGTTGTTGCTGGTGAAGAGGCATCGGACGCCCTGTTCGGTCGGGCGGCGCCCGCCGGTTCGGTCCCGGCACAAATGCCGACGGCCGCCTCGACGAGGCGGCCGCGATGAGAAACGAATGAGAATCGTTCAGCGCGAGAGTGGGCCGCCGGTCAGGCGGGCCACCAGAAGGTGCGGCTGATTCTCATACGTACACCGTATCGCACCCCGTTCGACAGGTGCCCGTTTCATCGACACCGATAGTCTCCCTTTCATGCGCTTATCAGTGATGGGGTGCGGTTACCTCGGCGCCGTGCACGCGGCGTGCATGGCCGACTTCGGCCACGAGGTCATCGGTGTCGACGTCGACGAACGCAAGATCGCCGACCTCACCCAGGCCAAGGCCCCGTTCTTCGAGCCGGGGCTGCCCGAGCTGTTGCGGCGGGCGATGGACTCCGGCCGGCTCTCCTTCACCACCGACGTGAACGTGCTGGCCCACGACACCGGGCAGCCCACGGTGCACTTCATCTGCGTGGGCACCCCGCAGCGGGCCGGTGAGTTCGCGGCCGACACCACGTACGTCGACTCGGCGGTCCGGGCCCTGCTGCCCCACCTGCGGCCCGGCGACCTGGTGGTGGGCAAGTCCACCGTGCCGGTCGGCACCGCGGCCCGGCTGGCCGCGATGATCAGTGCGGCGGTGCCCGGCGCGATGCTGGCCTGGAACCCGGAGTTCCTGCGCGAGGGCCACGCGGTGCAGGACACGCAGCGCCCCGACCGGATCGTCTACGGCCTGCCGCCCGAGCCGGAAGAGGCGGCGAAGGCCCGCGCCCTGCTCGACGAGGTGTACGCCAACCCGATCGCCACCGGCACGATCCCGGTGCTGGCCTCCGACTACGCCACCGCCGAGCTGGTCAAGGCGGCCGCCAACGCGTTCCTGGCCACCAAGATCTCGTTCATCAACGCGATGGCCGAGGTCTGCGAGGCGGCCGGGGCCGACGTGTCCGCGCTGGCCGCGGCGATCGGCCACGACGAGCGGATCGGGCCGAAGTTCCTCGGCGCCGGTCTCGGCTTCGGCGGCGGCTGCCTGCCCAAGGACATCCGGGCATTCATGGCCCGCGCCGGTGAGCTGGGGGCCGACCAGGCCCTGACCTTCCTGCGCGAGGTGGACGCGATCAACATGCGCCGCCGCACCCGCATGGTCGACCTGGCCCGCGAGGTGCTGCAGGGTTCGTTCCTGGGCCGCAAGGTCGCCGTGCTGGGCGCCGCGTTCAAGCCCGAGAGCGACGACATCCGCGACTCGCCGGCCCTGAACGTGGCCGCGCAGATCCGGCTGCAGGGCGCGGAGGTCGTGGTCACCGACCCGGCCGCGCTCGAGAACGCCCGCCGCGCCTGGCCCGACCTGCACTACGAGGACAAGGTGGAGGTGGCCTGCGACGGGGCCGACGTGGTGCTGCTGCTGACCGAGTGGAAGCAGTACAAGGCGATCGACCCGGCCCAGCTGGCCGGCATCGTGCGGGCCCACAACGTGCTCGACGGCCGCAACGCGCTCGACCCGCAGCGCTGGCGGGAGGCGGGCTGGACGTACCGTGCGCTGGGCCGCCCGCGGGTGTAGGTCACAGTCGTTCTCGCAGAAGGGGTGGGCGCGTCTCGGCGTGCCCACCCCTTCTGGGTTTGTCTGGCATTGTTTGGGGCAATTCGTACCTTTGCCCTCAGGAGGCACCCGTGGTTGCGCGTCGAATCCGGTATTCAGCTCTCGCGGGCGCTGCCGTGCTGGCCGCGGGAACCGGTGCCGCCTTCCTCACCCCGGGTAATGCCACCGCTGCCCCGGCTGCCCCGGCTGAGGTCGGGCCCGCCACGGTCTACGTGGCGCACTCGGACACCGACGGCCTGGACTCCCAGGTCATCTACGAGTCGGTGGAGGGGCAGCGCAACGTGGTCACGGTGACGCTGGAGAACGCCGACGACAAGACCCGGTTCCGCTACACGATCTTCGACGACGTGGAGATCAAGCCCGGCTATGGCTGCTCGCACCCCGACGCAGCCTCCCTCACCCACGTGGTCTGCACGATCGACAACTTCGAGGCGACCGAGACCGGGCCTTACCCCTCGCTGGTGATGAATCTGGGTGACCAGAACGACGTGGTGCGGTTCGCGAATCTGGCGGGCGCGGACATCTACAACGGGTTCTCGCTGGGTGCCGGCAACGACACGTTCATGACGAACCAGACGAACACCTTCGACGGTAGCTCGGTCTGGGGCGAGTGGGGCAACGACTCGATCACCACCCGCGCGGGCTCCATGGTCGATGCGGGCGAGGGCAACGACACGGTGCATGCGCTGGGCCGCAAGGCCTTCGCTACCGGGGGCAAGGGGCACGACACGCTCTACGGAGGCGCCGGGTCACAGGAGCTGGTCGGCTGGACCGGGAACGACGTGATCCGGGGTGGGGCCGGGGCCGACGTCATCCAGGGCGACAAGGGCAACGACACGCTCTACGGCGGGGCCGGGGCCGACGTTGTGCGGGGCAACAGCGGCAACGACCGGCTGTTCGGTGGCCCGGGCAAGGACAAGCTGATCGGCGGTCCGGGTCGGGACGTGATCCGGCAGAGCTGAATACCGGCCGGTGGCTGGGCGTTCTGGCCGGTAGCGGGGAACCGGGTTCGGCGGGCCCTGTGGGGATCAGACGGTGGGCAGCTCTGCAGCCGGGCCGGGCCAGGGCCGGCCAGCCTCCGCGCCCGTCGGACGTGAGCAGCTCTACAGCAAAGCCGGGCCGAGCCAGGCGCGGCCGGCCCCCACGTCCGTCAGACAGTGAGCAGCTCCTCGAGCGCGGCCTCGTCGAGGATGTCGACGGGTCGCACCGTGCGGCCCACCGAGGCGTAGAAGAAGGCGGCGCTCACCTGCTCCACCGGGATGCCCTGCAGTCGGGACCAGGCCAGCCGGTAGACCGCGAGCTGCACCGACAGGGCGGGCATCTGCTCGCGGGTCGGCGGCCGCCCCGTCTTCCAGTCGACCACGTCCCACATTCCGTCTGGCCGACGGAACACCGCGTCTATCCGGCCGCGCAGGGCCACCCCGGCCACCGGCGTCTCGATCGAGACCTCGACCGCCTCGGCCGTGCGCTCGGCCCACTCCGAGGCCAGGAAGTTCTGCTGCAGCGTCTCCAGCCGAAGGTCTTCGTAGTCGTCGCCGACGCCCGGCAGGTCGTCGATGTCGACCAGCGCAGCGGCCCCGAAGCGCCGCTCCAGCCAGGCGTGGAAGGCACTGCCGCGCCGGGCCTGAGGACTGGGCTGGGCCGGCATCGGACGCCGGAGCCGCTCAGCCAGGCCCTGCCGGTCTGCAGCCAGGGCCACGGCGCGGGACGCGGACAGGTGCGCGGGCAGCCGCACGGTGAGCTCACCGCTGGCGGCCGCGTCGCGCTCGGCCAGCAGCACGTCCACCTCACGGGCCCAGGCCGCCTCTTCGGTGGTCTGGGGAGCGAGCAGGCCGAAGGCATGGCTGTCGTCGGCCGGGTTCAGCGGCGTCCCCGCCCCTTCGTAGGCGTTCTCACGCGCCGACCGGTCTGCCGGAACACCCGGAACACCCGGAACCCCCGCGCCCGGCGCGGTTCGCTCACCGCCGAGATCGTCCGGCGGAGGCTCGAACTCGCCGTCCGGCGCCCACTCGTCCAACGGCATCCAGTCGTCGTCCGGCGCCCAGCCCACCTCGGTGACCCCGAACTCGGTGACCTGGACCTCGGACATACCCATCTCCGAGGCGTCCACCTCGACGGCCGAACCATCCTCCAGCGCAGCCTGTTCGGCTTGGGCAGTAATGCCTTCCCGTTCACCGCCCTGGGCACTCGTCTCAGGGATCTCCTGCCCAGGCCCGGCCGTAGCGCCGGAGAGACCCCGGTCGGCACCCTGCGAACCGGCCCCCGGACCACCCGAACCAACTGGGCCGTCCGCACCCAGCCCACCCAGGCCGTCCGCACCCAGACCGTAAGAGCCGTCCGCATCAAGCCCACCCGGGCCGTCCGCACCGGTCAGATCATCCGGGCCGTCCGCACCCAGACCGCCCCGACCGTCCCCACCACCGAGACGATCGGGGCCCTCCGCACCACCCGGACCACGGCCGTCTTCCGCAATGAACTGCCGGGTGCCGTAGAGCCGGCGCCGCTCACCACTCAGAGCCTCGATCGCCAGCCGCACGAGCTCGGCGCCGTCTTCCACGACCTCCCGCCGCTCTCCCAGCGGATCCGGCCACACCGCCATTCGTCCTTCTACCGCGCGCGGGTTCTCGGCCCCCTCGTCCGGCTGATCCGTCCACAGCCCCACCGCGATCCGCTCACGTGTGGTGGCCGCCTCGCCTGCCCCCGGCAGCAGCCCGCCCTCGGCGCGACGCAACAGTTCTCGCACCTCAACCAGGAACCGTGACGGCTCGCGCGGGGTTGATCCGTCGCCCCAGATCGCCCCGGTCAGCAGCAGCGAGTCTTTCGCCCGGGTGGCCGCCACGTAGGCCAGCCGGCGCTCCTCGGCAACCTCGTGCTCACCGCAGTAGTCCATGAACCGTTTGAGCTCGACGTCCAGCTCGTCCTGGGTGGTGGCCGCCCGGAAGTCCCACTGCGGCAGACCACCCGCGTCTCCGCGCAGGGGGAAGGGCACCGCACCGATGTCTCCGAGCCAACCCTTGGAACGCTTCGGCGCCCGGCCCGCGTGACCGGCCGGGAAGGTGCCCTCGACCAGCCCGCAGACCGCGACCACGTCCCACTCCAGCCCCTTGGAGCCGTGCACGGTGAGCAGCTGGATCGCGTCCTCGTGCTGCTCGACCACCCCGGTGTCGAGCCCGCGCTCGCGGTCCTCGGCAGCGGTGAGCCAGCCCAGGAAGGTGCCCAGGGTGGGCCGGTCGCCGCTGTCGGCGAACTGGGCCGCGACATCGGCGAACGCATCGAGATGGGCCCGGGCCGCGGCCGGGGAACGGTTGGGCTGGGCCGCCACCTCGACGTCGAGCAGCAACGCCCGCTCGGCCTCGAGCACCAGGTCGGGCAGGGGGAGTGCGAGCCGGCTGCGCAGGCCGCGCAGCACCGCGGCCAGCCGTTCCAGCCGCCGCCTGCCCTCCGCCGAGATGCCCTGCCCCTGGGTGCCTTCCCAGTCGGGCTCGGGCAGGGCGTCGATCGCGTCCACCACCGACACCTCGTCGACCGCGTCGACCTGGATGGTGGCCGACTTCAGGCCCGAGTCGGCCGGCGGCCGCACCCGGCCCTCCTCGCCCGCGCCACGCCAGGTCGCGGCCAGCTCCCGGGCCCAGGCCCCGAGGCCGTCCAGGTCGCGGGGCCCGATCCGCCAGGCCGGCCCGGTGAGCAGCCGCATCAGCGCGTCGCCGCGGGTCGGGTCGTGCACCACCTCGAGGGCGGCGCGTAGGTCGGCGATCTCAGGCACGTGCAGCAGGCCGCCCAGGCCGATCACCTCGACCGGCAGCCCGCGCCCACGCAGCGCCGCCTCGATCAGCGGGAACTGCGCTCGGGCCCGGCAGAGCACGGCCACCGAGGGCCGGTCGTTACCGGATTCAGTGTCGTGCCAGGCGAATTCGGCGATGTCGGCGATCGCCCGAGCCTCGTCCTCCAGGGTGGCGTGCCATTCCAGGCGCACCCGGCCGGGCCCGGCGTCGGGCCGCGCGGCCAGGGGCTGCACGTCGACGCTCAGATCCGGGTCGCTCCAGATCGGGGTGTGCCGCAGCGGCGCCGCCAGCTCGTTCGCCACCTGCAGGATGGCCAGGTCGTTGCGCCAACTGGTGGACAGGTGACGGGTGGCCGCCCGGCCCCCGTCGGCGGCCGGGAAGTCGAGCCCGAAGCGCTGCAGGTTGCCGGCCGAGGCACCTCGCCAGGCGTAGATCGACTGGTGCGGGTCGCCGACCGCGATCACCGGGTGCCCGCCGCCGAAAAGCTCCTGCAGCAGCACCACCTGGGCGTGACTGGTGTCCTGGTACTCGTCGAGCAGGACCACCCGGAAACGCTGGCGTTCCACCTCGCCGACCTCGGGCACGGTGCGGGCCAGCTGGGCGGCCAGTGCCACCTGGTCGCCGAAGTCGAGCACCTCCAGCTCGCGCTTGCGCCGCTGGTAGGCGGCGACCAGGGGGACCAGCGCCCGCCGCGCCTGCATCCGCTGCACGACCTGCTTGACGTCGGTCTTGGGTTTGCCGGGCACCGCGTCGCCGACGTTCTTGGGCAGCTCCTGCACCCGCTCGATGGCGGCTTCGGCGAGCGCGTCGATGCCCTCGGGATCGAGCAGGTGCTCGGCGATCTCGCCGGCCAGCCCGAGCACCGCGTCGACCACCGTGGCCCGGGCCGAGTCGACCCCGGTCATGTCGCCGTCCCAGCGCTCGACCAGCTCGTCGACGAGCTGCCAGCTACCGGCCTCGCCGAGCAGCCGCGCCCCGGGCTCGATGCCCAGGCGCAGCGAGTGGTCGCCGAGCACGGCGGCGGCGTAGGAGTGATAGGTGGAGACGGTGACGGGCAGCGCCTGAGGCGTGAGGCCCTTGCGGTGCAGTGCGCGCAGCCGGGCCCGGATGCGCTCGGCCAGCTCGCCCGCGGCCTTGCGGGTGAACGTCAGGCCGAGCACCTCGTCGGGCTGGACCAGCCCGTTGGCCACCAGCCAGACCACCCGCGCGGCCATCGTCTCGGTCTTGCCCGAGCCCGCGCCGGCCACCACCAGCAGGGGTTCCAGCGGCGCCTCGATCACCGCGACCTGCTCGGGCGTGGGCTCGGGGCGCCCCAGGGCCTGGGCGATCGCTGAGGCCGAGATGGTGCGCCGCGGAGCCGGTCTGGGAGTAGGTGCCTTGCCGCGCACCGGGCCGGCAGCGGGCTCGACCGTCGGGACATCGAGGTCGAAGCCGAGCTGCCCTTCCATCGGTGATCTCGAAACCGATTTGGGGACGGATGCGGGCACCGAACGCCCAACCTCACCCGAGCCGCCACTCACCTCGTCGAGATCCAGCTGCCCCTCCGCCGGCGCCTCCGAGCCCGGCTCCTTCGAACCCGGCTTGCGGACGGATGCGGGCACCGAACGCCCAACCTCACCCGAGCCGCTGCTCACCTCTTCGAGACCGGGCAGTTCCGGCGGTTCCTGGCTCACTGGCCCACCTGCCGGCCCTCGTTCTGCAGCGGGCAGGTGCGCTTCACGTCGCACACCTGGCACATGGTGTTGGACTTGGCCGGGAACTCGCCCGCTGCCATCCCCTCGGCCGTGTCCTGCACCAGATCGCGGGCCCAGGCCGGCTCGGCGTCCTTGGCCAGGGGCAGCTGCGACTGCACCGAGACGCTCTTGTTCTTCGTGCCCAGCTGCACCAGCATCGCGCCGCCGGAAGCCTTCCCGGCCTGCGGCCCGACCTCAGGACCGGCCTCACCGGGAGCAGGAGCCATCGGATCGCCCAGCAGATCACCCACCGGATCACCCGCGGGACTGCCCGGCAGCAGACCAGCCTTGGCCACCGCCCGGGCGAAGCCGCCCTCCTCGATGGTGACCTGGTAGACGCCCAGCTGCGCGTGCCGGGCCAGCTCGGCCCGGCTCGGCGCGGACTTGCCCGTCTTCAGGTCGACCACCACCAGCCGGCCCTGCTCGTCGCGCTCCAGCCGGTCGACCTTGCCGGAGATCCGCGCCCGGCCGACATCCACCTGCACGGACTGCTCGGTGGCGACCAGGGTGCGCCCCGCCTGCCGGGCGGCGGCGGCGTACTCGGCCAGCTTGGCCACCATGCCCTCGGCCCGGGCCCGCTCGGTCTCGGCCACCCAGCCGCTGCCCAGCCCCAGCCGGCTCCAGCGTTCGGCCAGCAGCGTGCGCAGCCGGATCAGGTTGCCGTCGGGCACCTCCTCGGCCAGCTCGTGCACCAGCTCGCCGAGCCCCTGCGCGGTGGACGACGGCCGACGCCCCCCGGAGGCCCCGAGCAGCCAGCGCAGCGAGCACCGGTCGAACGACTCGACCTGCGACGGCGAGACCCGGACCAGCGCGTGCGGCGAGCGCAGCGGCCCCCTCACGGAAACCGGTGCCAGCCCGTACCATTCGCCGGGATCGGCGCCGGGGACCCCGGCCAGCGCGAGCCGGGCCAACTGCCGGGCCGCCCCTTCCCGCCGCGACGAGCCCGCCCGCGGATCCACCACCACCGCCCGCAGCTGGGCCACCAGGGCGGACAGCGTCATCATCCGCGGCACCTCGGCCAGCGGCCGGACCTCCTGCTCGCCGGTGACCCCTTCCGGGTCGACCAGATCGAGGAAGGTGGAGGGCATCACCTCGTCGGACCGGACCGCGGTGACCAGCAGATGGCTGCGCGGGCGGCTCACCGCGACGTGGAACAGCCGCAGCTCGTCGTCCTGAATGGCCTTGCGCTGGGCCACGAATCCCTCGTCGCCCCGGCCGTCCACCGCATCGGCCAGGCGCTGACCGCCGAGCAGCGAGTCGCGCAGGCGCAGGTCGGGCCACAGCCCCTCCTGCACCCCGGCCACCGCCACCACGTCCCACTCCAGCCCGGCCGCGCCGGTGGCGGTGACCAGGGCCACCGCCTCGTCGGTGGGGGCGCGCTCGGCCAGGGTGTCGGCCGGCACGTCCTGAGCCTCGAGGAAGTCGAGGAAGGCCTGGGCGTCGGCGCCGGGGAACCGGTCGGTGAAGCGGGCCGCGGCCTCGAAAAGGGCCATCACGGCGTCGAGATCGCGGTCGGCCCGGGTGCCCGCGACGCCACCGGCCAGCGCCGTGCGCCGCCACGACAACGCCAGCTCGGTGCCGGCCCAGATCTCCCAGAGCACCGTCTCGGGGCTGGCGTCCGGCCGGGCGGCAGCCTCACGACCGGCCGCCAGCACGGCCGCCACCCGGCGCGCGGGCGCGGAGATGCGCGGCTCGAGCCCGGCCAGGTGCACCGGCTCGGCCAGGGCCTGCACCAGCAGCGCATCGCTGGCCCGGCCCCCGCCCGCGGCGATCTCCTCGGAACGCAGGGCCTGCCGCAGACGCCGCACGGCGATCGCATCGGCCCCGCCGATCGGGCTGGTGAGCAGATCGCCCGCCACGTCGGCGGTGAGCTCGGCCGGGCGCAGGGCGCAGCGCAGGGCCAGACGCAGCGGTACGACGGCGATCTCGTCGCGCACCGGCACCTCGGCGGTGGGGATGGCGACCGGCACCCCGGCCGAGCCCAGCGCCCGGCGCAGCGCCGAGGTGGCCTTGGTGGAGCGGACCACCACGGCCATCCGCGACCAGGGCAGCTTCTGCTCCAGGTGCAGCCGGCGCAGGTACTGCGCGATGTAGGCGCCCTCGCGGGCGGGTGAGGCGAACACCTGCACGTCGATCGAGGCCGAGGCGGGCCCGGCGGCGGCGACCGAACGGTGCGCGGCCTTGCCCGCCGCCCCGATGCGCTCGGCCACCCGCCCGGCCACCGCCCGCAGCCCGGCCCCGTGCCGGTGCACGGTGGCCAGGGTGATGACGTGGGCCGGCGAGCCGTCGGCGTGGGTGAACTTGTGCACCGCGTCGGCCAGGCCACGGGGGCGGGCACCACGGAAGGTCTGGGTGGCCGAGTCCGGGTCTCCGGCCAGGACGATGTCGCGCCCGCCCCCGGCGACCAGGCGCAGCAGGTGTTCGGCGGCCACCGTGAGCTCGTGCGCGTCGTCGACCACGATCAGCCGGCGCTGGGCCCGCTCGGCGTCGAGCAGCTCCTCGTCGGCCAGCAGCAGCTCGGCTGCCGCGTCGACGATGCCCGCCGGGTCGAAGGCGCCGGGCGTGGACAGGGCCGTGACATCGAGGTACTCGGCCATCACGTCGGCCGCGGCCAGCCAGTCGGGCCGGCCCTGGCGGGCGCCCAGCCGGCGCAGGTCTTCCGGGGTGAGGCCGCGCTCGACCGCGCGCATCAGCAGATCGCGCAGCTCGTTGCGGAAGCCCCGCAGCTGCCGGATCTCCTGGCTGGTGGCCTCGGGCCAGACCGGCGCCCGGCCCTGCCCCTGGGCGTGCCCGGCCAGCAGGTCGGCCAGCATCCGGTCCTGCTCGGGACCGGAGATCAGCCGGGGGGCGGGAGCCCCGTCGAACGAGAGGGCCCGGTGCAGCAGACCGAAGGCGTAGGAGTGCGGGGTGCGGCAGATCGGCTCCTGCAGCGTGCCCCCGATACGGGCCGACAGCCGCTCACGCAGCCGGGCCGCGGCCAGCCGGGTGGGGGCGACGGCCAGCACCGAACCAGGCCCCAGCCCGTCCCGCGAGACCCGGGCCGCGACCGTCTCGATCAGCATCGCCGTCTTGCCCGTGCCCGGGGCCCCGAAGACCACCACCGGCCCACTGCCCTGCCGCCGGCCGATCAGCTCGGCCTGGGCCGGGTCGGGCACCAGCAGCTCGGCCGGCCCCGAGCCCGGGCCGACCAGCCGGACTGCGGGCCCGGAAAGGCGGCGTTCTCGGGTCGCGGTGCTCACGGCCAACCATGAGACCACAGCCCACCGACAACATCCGCTTCGTCCGAACTGCGGCCCTGTCCGAGGCCCTGTCCGGGGCCCTATTCAGGTGACCACCGCGCCGTCTTCAGATCGACCCGCTCCCCGTCGGCCCGCAACGGCGTGCCCTCGTCCCGGTAGTGCTTCAACGCCCGCTGTTCATGGCCTGTCGGCGGAGCACCCCCGGCCCGCAACACCCGCCACCAGGGCACCAGACTCCCCCACTGCGACATCACCTTTCCCACCTGCCGGGGACCACCCCGCCCGACCAGCGCGGCCACGTCGCCGTAGGTCAGGACCCGGCCCGGCGGAATGGCGTGCACCACATCCAGGACGTCGGCCACGAACGTCTCGGCCGACGAGGCCTCCGTCTCCTCCGCCCCCTGGGCACCACCAGTCACCGCGTCCTGCGAAGACGTCACCTCAACGACCTTCCTGGGGGACGGAGCGGACATCACAACCGCCCGGGATCCTCTGTGCGACAGCATCATCCGTTCGACCGATGCCCGATGAGTAGGACGCCGGAAGGCCCTAAGCTTCCCTGACCCGGGCCCCATCCGCACACCCCATAGGCACCGCACCGCCGCCCCGGGCCGGCACCAGATCACCGAACGAGCCACCGGACATCCAGCGCCCCGACCGATCTGCGGACATGGTCTTCTCCTCGCCGACGTTCCTTTTCCTGTTCCTGCCGCTGACCCTGCTGGCGTACCTGCTGGTGCCCCTGTCGTGGCGGAACACCTGCCTCCTGCTCGCCAGCATCGTGTTCTACGTGTGGGGAGCCGGCGGCCACGTTTTCGTCCTGCTCTACGTGGCCCTGGTCAGTTTCTCCGGCGCCCGCCTGGCCGGCCAGGCCCGTCGGCGGGCGGCCGACGGACGGCCGACCTCGCGCACCGCCGTGGCCGGCCTGATCCTGCTGGTCCTGGTCCCGATCGGGCTCTACAAGTACCTGCCCCCGGTCAGCGACTTCATCGCCGGCACCGCCTGGCCGGGCGCCCCACAGATCCACTGGGCCCTGCCCCTGGGCATCTCCTTCTTCACCTTCCACGCCATCTCGTACGTGGTCGACGTGGGCCGCGGCGGCCTCACCCCGGAGCACTCCGGGCGCGACTACCTGCTCTACCTCTTCCTCTTCCCGCACCAGATCGCCGGGCCGATCGTGCGGTACTCGGAGATCGCCAAGGAGCTCAAGGACAGCCGCGAGGTCACTCTGGGCAACGCCACCTACGGCCTGACCCGGTTCGCCTGGGGGCTGACCAAGAAGGCCTACATCGCCGACTCGTGCGGTGTGGTGGCCGATGCGGCATTCAGCACCCCGGCCGGGAGTTTCGACTCCGGCACCGCCTGGATCGGGGCCGGGGCCTACGCCCTGCAGATCTATTTCGACTTCAGCGGCTATTCGGACATGGCCATCGGACTGGCCGCAATCTTCGGTTTCCGGTTCCCCGAGAATTTCCGTTCGCCCTATACCTCCACCGGCCCCGCAGATTTCTGGCGACGCTGGCACATCACCCTCTCGCGCTGGTTCCGCGATTACGTCTACATTCCTCTCGGCGGCAACCGGCACGGGATCCGCCGCGAGTACGCCGCCCTGCTGATCACCTTTCTGCTCACCGCGCTCTGGCACGGTGCGACCTGGGGATTCCTGGTGTGGGGCGGTCTGCACGGCCTGGCCCTGCTCGCCGAGCGTGTCACCGGACTGCACCGCAGCCCCCCGGGACGGCTCTCGAGGTGGCCGCGACGTGCGGCGATGGCGTTCTTCGTGGTCCTCAGCTGGGTGCCGTTCCGGGCCCCGACACTGACCGACGCGGTCGGCGTCTGGGAGGCGATGTTCGGTTTCTCGGGAGGCGCACCATCACCAGACGTCCTGATCACACTGACCCCGTGGAATCTCACCGCTCTGGGACTGGGGATGCTGGTGTTTCTCATGCCCCGGAATGTCACGGGTTTCCAGCTGGTCCACGGCGGGCATTCCGGGCAACTGCGATTCCGCTATCCGATGGCTGCGGTCACCGCGCCGGTCCTGCTCTCGGTTGCGGTGATCTCGGTGCTCTGGCTCGATTTCAGCCCGTTCCTGTACTTCCAGTTCTGATTGTTCTGCCATGCTGTGGGCCGTGGGCCGAACCATCATCCTTCCGGACGACGACGAACCCCCGAACCCGCCCGGCGAGAGCGACCGGGCGGTCGAGCCGATCGGATCGTTCGGCCGGTTCGGCTCCGGGCCCGGCGCGTCGCCTTCCCACCCGACCCCCGTGCAACATCACTCTCAGCAACGCCCGTCCGGGCTGGCCGTCCGGGTCGCCGAGCATCCCGACCGGCTCGAGGTCATCCATCACCCGGCTCCGGACCCGGCCGTGGCTGACCCCACCGAGCCCGCCGAAACCACCGAGCCCGACGAGCCCGGAGAGCCCGACGAACCGGGCCCGGCCGCCGAGGCCCCAGAACCGCAGAGCCCGGCCCCACCGACGAAAACCGGGCCCCGCTCAGCCACGCAGGAACTCGACGAACTGCTGGCCCGGTTCAGCGCCGAGCGCCGCCGCAGGCGCAGCGTGAGGGCCGCCCGGGTGCTGGTCGCCCTGTTCGCCGCCGCCCTGCTCGCGGTCTGGCTGCTCAAGCCGCCCCTGCCCTGGGGCGCCGAGAACCGTGACCGCGCCGCCTTCCCCCACGTGACCCCCTCCGGCCTGCTCAGCGGGGCCGACAGCAAGCAGACCGACGAGGCCCTGCGCGACCGGCTGGCGTTGCGCCAGTACGTCACCGAGGCGATCGGCCAGGCCTCCCGCGACCGCCTGGGCACCAGCCTCAACCCGGCCGTGGTGCTCGGCCGCCACCGGACCCCGTTCCTCTCCGAGGACTTCACCCTGCCCTGCCGGTTCGACTTCGACCCGGCCCCGGTCGACGCCGGGCTGCAGCGGCTCACCGGGATCGCGGCCGGCACCGAAAAGTCGATCATGGTGGCGATCGCTCCGGACAAGTCGGCGATCATGAGCGCCGACCTCGGCTCCCGCGCCGACGCCCTGCTGGCCTGCTCCGACCAGGTGCGCCGGCAGACCGAGCAGACCTGGGGCGGGCACCCCGACGGGCCGGTGGTGATCTCCTGGGACCAACTGCAGGCGGCGCACGACGCCCGGCCCGGCTCGGTCTTCCAGAAGGGCGACAGCCACTGGACCAGCGAGGGCGCCCTGGTCTGGTCGAAGACCGTGATCGACGCCCTGATCGCCCGGGACGAGGCGCCCGAGGCCCTGGCCGGGGCCCCCAAGGCGGTCCAGGTGCAGGACGAGAAGGCCGACAACGACCTCTACCGGCTGATGGGCATCTCGCGGAACACGACCGTGCCGGTGTACCAGGTCCTGCGCGACGACGTGACGATCCGGGCGAAGACCGAGAAGTCGCCGTCGGGGCGGGGAGTGGCGGTCTTCCGGGCCTGGTCCACCACCGCGCCGATGATCAAGGGCCGCACCCTGGTGGTGAACGACTCGTTCATCTCCCGCGCCGAGGGCCTGCTCGCGCCCTACTTCACCCACCTCGAGGTGATGCACTGGTCGGACTTCCTGACCGCGGTGCAGCAGGACGACCTGCCCGGGTTCGACCGGATCATCATCGAGACGGTGCAGCGGGGCTGGCCGCAGCGGGCCGGCTGGCTGGCCGAGGGGCAGCCGATGCACGAGGCCCTGGCCCGGGAACTGGCCACCCCGACGAAGAAGAAGCCGTCAGGTTCGTGAGCCGCGAAAAGCCACGAGCAGGGCGCACAACAGCACGGCCACCAACCCGGCCCCACCTCCGTAGGTAGACACCAGGTAGGCCAGCGAGCCGGTGCCCAGCGAGTCAGTCACACTGGCCCACAACCCGACCGCCGCACCAATTCCCGCGCACGCCAGCACAATCGTCCATACTCCGATCGAAATGGCCGGGCGCAGAGCGGCTATCCGCTGGGCGCCCGGCTGCGGGGCTGTGCGCAGCCACCATCGCCCCAACACCCAGGCGATCAGCATTAACCCCAGCACACTGCTCGCGTACTGCCCCCAGCGGTACCCCGCCAGGATTCCGTGCTGTTCCGCCAGCCACGGAATGTTCTCGGTGCCCCAGCGGCCAGGGTGCGTGAACTCGTCCCACACCACGTGGGTGATCGCACCGACCCACAGCGACGCCACGACCAGGGCAATCGCGCGCGGGCTGGCCCAATGAGCACGCAGTGGCACCGGCAACTCGGGGCCGAGCCGGTCGCGCAGGGCCGACGGCGCCACGGCCACCGCCAGCGGCACGATCAGCGCCTGCCAGAGCACGAACGCCACCAGCCCCATGGCCAGGTCGAAACCCAGGATGCCGAGCGCGGAATGGCTGACCTCCGACCACCGCCAGCGCACCGGATCGGGCAGCGCCAGGTAGTACAGCAGGTCGGGACTCATGCTGCCGATCACCAGCGCAGACGGCACCAGGGGCGTGCGGAGCAGAGGAAGTACTGCTGCGGGGTGACTGCCCGTGAATGGCACCACTTGCTCCTAAGGGCGGGTATTGGGGGTCGCTGCCGTAGCGAGGAGGTGCCCGGTGGCAGTCTGGCAAGCCGTTGGGGCCCCCTCGTAGCGGTGTTCTACGTGGGGGCCCCAACGGCGCAGTCCAGACTGCCACCGGGTGCCCCGCAGTAGGCATGGACCCCCAATACGCGCCCTAAGTCACACTGACTGGGGGTTGCCCCGAAATGCGCGATCACCTACGCGGCCCCATGATCATCCCAACGCCCGGTGATCACCGGGCCAGGATCGTCCTCACCCTTGGGGACCCTCACCAGGAGGTAACCATGCTCGCGATCGCTGCCGCGGTGGTCTTCGGCCTTGCGCTCCTGCTCGACTTCGCGAACGCCGACCTCGGTGACGCGTTCACGAACACGACCCTGACGACGCTGGGCCTGTTCCTGCTGGCCCTGCACTTCGCCGGTGTCGGCGTGGGCGCCCGCAGCCGGATCGGTTCCCGTCGCTGATCCTCGCAGTCACCTCACCCCGGGCAGCGTGCTGCCCGGGGTGAACTGCTCTGCGGGTGGTTCAGTAACGCGGCTGGCTCGGGTCGATCTCGTCGATCCAGGCCAGGACGCCTCCGGGCACGTGGAGCACGTCGCTCACCCCGGCTTCCCGGGCCAGTTCGAGAGCCTGCGCCGAACGGCCCCCGCTCTTGCAGTGCAGAACCAACGGACGTCCGTCGGCGACTTCTGTGAGGAGCGCACCGACGTCTCCAGTTCGAAGCACTGAAAGCGGCAACCCGACCGCCCCGGGGATCGAGGCGATCCGTCGCTCTTCGGGTTCCCGGACGTCTACCAGGACGAAATCGTCCTGCCCACGTTCGCGTCGCTCAAGTCTGCGGGCGAGCTCACCAACGCTCAGATCACCAATTGAAGACGCTGGTGGGCCTACCCCACAAAAGGCCTCGTAGTCTTCGGAGAGTTGGGTGACAGGGGCCGAATCCGGCGCCGGCCGCACCCGGATCGTCTGCCAGGTCATGCCCATCGCGTCGAACAGCATGATGCGGCCCAGCAGGGGTTCGCCGACCCCGGTGATCAGTTTGATCGCTTCCGTCGCCATCACCGAGCCGATGGCAGCGCAGGTCACCCCCAGCACTCCACCCTCGGCGCAGGAAGGCACCGAACCGGGCGGCGGCGGGGTGGGGTGCAGGTCTCGGTAGGTGACCGGCTCGTACCCCTCGCCGGGCTGCGACCAGAACACCGAGACCTGCCCGTCGAAGCGGAACACCGAGCCCCAGACCAGCGGCACCCCGGCCACTGCGCAGGCGTCGCCGACCAGGTAGCGGGTGGCGAAGTTGTCGGTGCCGTCGATGACCAGGTGGTGCCCCTGGATCAGCTCCAGCGCGTTCTCCGGGGTGATCCGGGTGTGGTGGGGCTGCACCGTGACCAACGGGTTCAGCTCGGCCAGAGCCGCCACCGCGCTCTGCACCTTGGGCGTACCGGCTGCCGCTGCGGCGTGCAGCACCTGCCGATGCAGGTTGGACAGCTCCACCGAGTCGTCGTCGACCACGCTGATCGAGCCCACCCCGGCGGCGGCCAGATAAGTGAGCACCGGGCTGCCCAGTCCACCGGCCCCGACCACCAGCACCCGGGCGTTCTTCAGCCGGCGCTGGCCCGCTGAACCGAGCCCGGGCAGCAGCACCTGCCGCGAGTAGCGGGTCAGCTCGTGCGCGGTCAGCTCCGCACCGGGCCCGACCAGCGGCCTCACGGGTGCGGCCAGGGGTTGGGACGGCAGCCCAGCAGGCCCTTGGTCTGCTGCATCATCAGCGGCGCGAGTTCGCCCTTGCCGGCGCAGTACTCGTGCCCGTGCCCGAGCGCATGACCGACCTCGTGGTTGACCACGTACTGACGGTACCCCTCGCGGTTCTTCTTGTACTCGGGGATGGCCTTGACCCAGCGGTAGTTGGTGAGCACCACCCGGTCGCCGTTGCGGCAGGACAGCTTGCCCATGGTCTGCAGCGGCCGGCACAGCTCGGCCGAGGTCTGCGGGCTGGCCAGGGTGACGGTGGTGAAGGCCTGGCCGGCGTCGTCGGTGCGGGCGAAGCGCCGGGTGCCCTTCTCGGTCCAGCTGCGCCTGTCGTTCAGCGTGGCCAGGACGAAGTCGGCGAACTTGTCACCGTCGATCTTCAGGCCCTTCTCCACCTGGATCCGGACCTTGATCACCTGGCCCTTGCCGGGGGCCTTGGTGCTGCCCTTGACGGTCTGCAGCTTGCCCGAGGCCTTCCACTTCACCTTGGCCGAGAGCACCCCCGCGTTCACGTCCTTCTGAGTGAGCCCCTTGGGCAGCGACGTGGCCGGTTCGCTGGGGGCAGCGTCGGACTCACCGGCCGCCGTGGGTTCGGCAGTCGCCGCAACTGCGGATTCCGGCGGCGTGGACGACGGGGTGGAAGTCTGCGCCGAGGAGTCGTCGGACGATCCGCCGGGCAGGGCGCCGCAGCCGGCCAGGGTGAGCATCACCACCGCCAGGGGCAGGGCCATCGATGTTGCGAGCCGCTTACCCGTGCGCATCCGCCGCTTCTTCCTTTCACCCACGCCAGTTCCGCCTCGCACGCTACCCGCCCGGGTCGTGACGTCCGAGTCCGGAGGGCAGCCGGGTGACGGAGGTGACTACGGCCCGACCGGAACGGCAGGCTGGGACCCACCCAGGAACAGCCGTGACTACACCGAGGAGGCGGTTAGGGACCCGCAGGTAGCGGCTATACCCCGTTGCGTGATGATGAAACGTGGGAACGATCACCCGAATGGACGTCCCTCCCGGCGCAGAGTGTCTACTCGCGGTGGGATTTGGTAACGCCTCGTAGCCTTACAATCACTTAAAGCATCGGAATCGCGGGGGCGCAGCCGAAGCGTCTTAGCATCCGCTGACGGGCACTGATGCGGGGAGGCAAGAAATGTCGACACCAGAGGTGCGCTCGCGCGGAACCAGGCTGCCGAGAACGGCACGCCGCAGCCAGTTGCTCGGAGCAGCGCGAGAGGTATTCGTGGCCCAGGGCTACCACGCGGCGGCGATGGACGAGATCGCCGAGCGCGCCGGGGTCAGCAAGCCGGTCCTCTACCAGCACTTCCCGGGCAAGCGTGAGCTCTACCTGGCCCTGGTCGAGCAGCATTCCGCCGAGGTGGTGGAACTGCTGCGCGGAGCCATCGAGAACACCCCGGACAACAAACAGCGGGTGGCCAACGCCCTGGGCGCCTTCTTCGACTTCATCGACCGGGAGAACGAGTCGTTCCGGCTCATCTTCGAGTCCGACCTGACCAACGACCCGGACGTGCGCGGCCGGGTGGAGGCGGTCAACGACCAGTGCGGCCGGATGATCGCCGAGGTGATCCACGAGGAGACCGGGCAGCCCTGGCCGGAGTGCGAGCTGATCGGCATCGGCCTGTCCGGGATGGCCCACGTGGCCGCGCGCTTCTGGCTGCAGAAGGGGCGCCCGATGCCCCGGGAAGACGCCGTGCGCCTGCTGGCCGGCCTGAACTGGCGCGGCATCGGCGCCATCCCGCTGCACGAGGAACGGGCCGAGGAGCGACTGGACGGCACGGCGAACCCGGTCGTCCCGGTGGCCGACCTCACCGGTCTGGGCGAGAGCCAGGAGACCGCGGGCCGGCCCTGAGACCGCTGCGCAGGCCCGCGAGCACCCCGGGCAATTCCGCTGTTGGCTAAGCCGAGCGTGCCACCGGGACCGGCAGGCCCGCTGCCGGTTAGGCTCATCCCGACCAGTCGGAAAAGCTGCGCTGCCCCGCGAGGGGGCCGGCCAGGACGGAAGGGGCCACTCGCGTGGAGGTCAAGATCGGCGTCCGGGACATCCCGCGCGACATCGTGCTGGAGTCACCCGACTCGGCCGAGTCCGTCGTGAACGCGGTCGAGGCCGCGATCAACTCGAGCTCGCTGCTGCGTCTGAAGGACGACAAGGGCCGCCTCATCGTCGTGCCGGGCACCCAGATCGGCTACGTCGAGATCGGCGCGGAGGAAACCCGCCGGGTCGGTTTCGGCACGCTGTAGCACCACCGCACCACGAACACCGCAGTACGCACCACGAAGGCGCCGTTCTCGCTGGAGAGCGGCGCCTTCGCCGTCCGGGCCGCGCTAGGCGGACAGACCCATCTGCGCCATCCGCCGGGTGTGCTGCTCGGTGATCCGGCTGAACATCGAGACGATGCCGGCCAGGCCCATGCCCGGGTGCTCCCCGGTGCCGGTGAGCAGGGTGGAGAAGGTGTCGCGGTCGGCCGCCACCCGCTGGCCCTGGCTGAGCGCCTCACCGACCAGGCGGCGGGCCCACAGCGCCAGCCGGCTGCCCTGGATCGGGTCCTCACCGATCGCCTGGCGCACCTCCTGCAGCACGAACGACGAGCGCTGGTCCGACTCCAGGGTGCCCAGCACCAGGTCGCGGGTGTCCGGGTCGAGGTAGGTGGTGATCTCCCGGTAGAAGTCCGAGGCGATGCCGTCGCCCACGTAGAACTTCACCAGGCCCTCGAGCCAGGTGGAGGGCCGGGTGCGCTCGTGGAAACCGTCCAGCGCCTCGACGAACGGGGCCATCGCCTCCTCCGGGTCGGCCCCGATCTCGACCAGACGGGCGCGCAGCCGGTCGTAGTGCGCGAACTCGGTGGCGGCGAGCCCGGCCACGGCCGCCTTGGCCGCCAGCCGCGGGGCCAGGTCCGCGTCGCCGGAAAGGCGGATGAATGCACTCAGTTCACCGTAGGCCAGTGTGCCCAATAGGTCGACGACGGCCGCCCGGTATGCCGGATCGGTGAACCTGTCCTCCTGCTGCTCCATGGACAGGAGGGTACTGAGCCCCCCGACCAGGTAGGATCAGTCAGTTAGAGGTACCTGCTACACCTGCCAGACCCCTGTACGTGGATGACCGGTCGCTCACACGGTCGGCTTCCGAATGCCGCAGCGCGGCCCGCCGGAGCGCCTTTCTCCCTCCGCCACCCCACCGGGGTCGGCGCGGTCCGGCCCGCAGGCCAGCGCCCCCGAAGAGTTAGGCACCGCGTGTCCGCTTCATCCAGTAACCCCACCGACCGGCCGGACGAGAACCCCGCCCTCGACCTCGAGAACGCCGGCGAGATCGTCGCCGTCGTCGAGGACGAGGTCAAGCCCGGCGCCCAGGCCCCGGGCTGGGCCGACCTCGGCACCGACCCGCGCGTCACCGAGGCCCTGCTCAAGGCCGGGATGAGCGCCCCGTTCCCGATCCAGGCGATGACGCTGCCGGTGGCGATCGCCGGCAGCGACGTGATCGGCCAGGCCAAGACCGGTACCGGCAAGACCCTGGGCTTCGGCATCCCGCTGCTGCACCGGGTGGTCGGCCCGAAGGACGAGGGCTTCGCCGAGCTGGCCGCCCCGGGCGCCCCGCAGGCCCTGGCCATCGTGCCCACCCGGGAGCTGGCCACCCAGGTCGCCGAGGACCTGAAGGTCGCCTCGAAGAACCTGAGCGCGCGGATCCTCACCGTCTACGGCGGCCGGGCCTACGAACCGCAGGTCGAGGCGCTGAAGAAGGGCATCGAGGTGGTCGTCGGCACGCCCGGCCGGCTGCTCGACCTGGCCCAGCAGGGCCTGCTGAACCTGGCCCACGTGCGCACCCTGGTGCTCGACGAGGCCGACGAGATGCTCGACCTGGGCTTCCTGCCCGACGTCGAGAAGCTGATGTCGCTGACCCCCGACGGCCGTCAGACCCTGCTGTTCTCGGCCACCATGCCGGGCGCCGTGGTGTCGCTGGCCCGCAAGTACATGACCCAGCCCACGCACATCCGGGCCTCCGACCCGGACGACTCCGGCGCCACCGTGCTGGCGATCGCCCAGTTCATCTATCGCGCCCACGCGATGGACAAGGTCGAGATGCTGGCCCGGCTGCTGCAGTCCGAGGGCCGCGGCCTGTCGATCATCTTCACCCGCACCAAGCGCACCGCCGCCAAGGTCGCCGAGGAACTGGCGATGCGGGGCTTCGCCGCCGCGGCGATCCACGGTGACCTCGGGCAGGGGGCCCGGGAGCAGGCGCTGCGCGCCTTCCGCAACGGCAAGATCGACGTGCTGGTGGCCACCGACGTGGCGGCCCGGGGCATCGACGTGGAGAACGTCACCCACGTGGTCAACTACGCCTGCCCGGAGGACGAGAAGACGTACCTGCACCGGATCGGCCGCACCGGCCGGGCCGGCAACACCGGGGTCGCGGTCACCTTCGTCGACTGGGACGACCTGCACCGCTGGATGATGATCGACAAGGCGCTCGACCTGGGCATCCCGGAGCCGGCCGAGACGTACTCCTCGTCCGAGCACTTCTTCGAGGACCTGAACATCCCGGCCGGGGTCCGCGGCACCCTCCCCCGGGCCTCGCGCACCCGCGCCGGCCTCGACGCCGAAGAGCTGGAAGACCTGGGCGAGACCGGCAAGCGCGGTGGCGGTACCCCGACCCGTTCCTCTGGCTCCGGCGGGTCCCGTCGCGACGCACGCGACTCGAAGGACGGCGGGCGCGGCTCGCGCTCCCGCAGCCGTACCCGGTCCGAGGGCTCCGACGAGTCCCAGGCTCCCGAGGTCACCGGCGGCGACCCGGAGACGTCGGGCGAGGAGACGCCGCGGCGTACCCGCACCCGTCAGCGTCGCCGCACCCGGGCCGGTGTCCCGGTCGAGGCGGGCGAAGCGTCCGAGACGTCCGAGGCCGTCGAGAGCGTGGAGGTCGGCGAGGCCACCGCGGTCGTCGAGTCGACCACCGAAGACGCCGACCCCGAAGGTGCCGAGGCCCAGCGCCGGCGCCGTCGTCGGCGCCGGGGCGGCCGGGGTTCGGGCTCGTCCAGCGCGGCCCCCGCCGAGAGCGCGTCGGCCGGTTCCACCGACAGCTGAGCATCGAGAACCGAAGTGGCCCGCGCCTTCCGGCGCGGGCCACTTTCGTTCCGTACCGGGTGGGTGCCGGTCGAGGGCTCAGAGTGCCTCGGCGTCGGCCTGCCCGTGCCCCGAGACGGGCGGGCGCAGGCTGGTGTGCATGCGGGAAGTGCGGGCCGGAGCGACTTTACGGCCGCCGAACCGCCAGGCCCGCAGCAATCCGTCGGCGATCCGGAAGTAGGCCCGGGCCCCCGACGAGCTGGGCGAGGTGCCGACGATGGTGGCGCCCACGCTGGGGGCCTCGGCGAACTTCACCGAGCGCGGGATCGGGTTCAGCACCGGCACCCGGTAGCGGCGCTTGACGTCGCCGAGCACGGCCCGGGCGTGCACCGAGCGCTTGTCGTACATGGTGGGCAGCAGCCCCCGCACCCGCAGCCGCGGATTGAGCAGCCGGTGCACGTCGGCCACCGTGTCCAGCAGCTGGCCCACCCCCCGGTGGCTGAGCATCTCGCACTGCAGCGGCACGATCACCTCGTCGGCCGCCGCCAGCGCGTTCAGCGTGAGCAGGCCCAGGCTGGGCGAACAGTCGAGCAGGATCACGTCGTAGGTGGAGAGCACCTCTTCCAGGCCCCGGCGCACCACGAACTCACGCTGCGGGGCCGGCAGCAGCATGGCCTCCGCCGCCAGCAGGTCGATCGTCGAGGGCACCAGGTCCATGCCCTCGCTGGTGCGCAGCCGCGCGGCCGGCAGCTCGACCTCGCCGCGGACCACGTCGGAGATCGAGTACTCCACCACGTCCGGGTCGATGCCCAGGCTGAAGGTGAGCGACGACTGCGGGTCGAGGTCGATCAACAGCACGCGCAGCCCCCGCAGCACGAACGCGGCGCCGAGCGAGGCCACCGTGGTGGTCTTGGCGACGCCACCCTTCTGGTTGGCGACGGCGATTACGCGGCCCATGCATCTGCTCCCGGAGACGGCGGGCCGGAAAGACCCGCTTTCAGACTATCGACTGCCTGTGTCCCGATGGGCCGTCGGTGGGCTCGACAGGCGATCAAGGGTCGAATCCGACAGTCTTTACCCCATGGCAGCGAGCGCGACGGATGACAGCTGGGAACGGAGCAGTGCCCTTCTACCTCTGACCGGGGCCGCACGGTTCGATCTCGACGAGGTCGAGCACGCCCCCGGCCGTCGCCGGCGAACCACCGTGGAAACCGCTGCCGGGCGAGCCCGACGGGCCTGGGGACAGGGACAGGTGGAGCAGACTCGAGCGCATCACGAAGAGCCGCCGCGGCTGGAGCAGTGGGACTACCTGGAGCACCCGGCCGACACCGGCCGCGCCGAGGACCACGAGGCCGAGCCGGAGACCGACCACGAGGCCGACCAGGCCGGTCAGTGGGGGCTTTTCGGCCCCCGCACGGTCACCTGGCGGGTGCACTCCGACCCGCTGATCGGCCTGGCCACCCTGCGGGCCCTGACCATGCAGGTGCTGCACCCCGAGGGCATGGCGAACGTGTTCGCCACCGCCCGCCGGGTGGACGACCCGTGGGACCGGCTGCAGTGGGCGCAGCGTCACATCGGCGCGGTGATCTTCGGCAACAGCATCGAGGCCGCGATGACCGGCGCGCGGCTGCGCGCGGTGATGGGCCAGGTCGTCGGTTTCGCCGGCGACGGTGACGAGTTCCGCGGCGACGACGAGGATCTCGTGCTGTGGATGCACTGCTGCCAGGTCGCCTCGTTCGTGGAGGTGACCCGGCGCGGTGGCCTGGCGCTCACCGACGCCGAGCACGAGACGTACCTCGCCGAGCAGCTGCGCACCGCCGCGGTCTGGGGCCTGGAGCCCGACCGGGTGCCGGCCACCCGCCGCGACCTGACCCGGTACTTCCGCCGGATGCGGCCCAAGCTGCGGATGACGCACGAGGCCCGGGCGTTCATCGGCTCGCTGGTCAGCCCGGCCGTGCCCGCCCTGCTGGCGATGACCCAGCGCAACCGGCCGAACTGGGCCCCGGTGGCCGGTCTGGCCTGGTCGTCGCAGCCCAACTGGGCGCGGGCCATGTACTCGTCCATGCCCGGTGACGGCGCCGGCGCACTGGCCCCGGCCGCCGCCACGGTGGCCCTGCACTCCCTGCGCGACGAACTGCACCGCACCCGCCACTGAACCGTCGCGCTCAGGCGCGCACCGACGTCCTCAAGCTCTTGATCAAAAGGGCTTGAGGACGTCGGTGTGCCCGGACCGGATCGCGTCAAGTATGCGATCAGTCACGCAACGTCCCGATTCGACTCCCCTGTCTGCGGTTCTGCCACTAACCTGGGCCCGTTCCGATCTGCTCATCGAGGCGACGAGGCGGTCCGCGGATGAACCGATTGCCTGCGCCCGGCAGCCGGGCCGGAGTCGACCACGAGCTGCTCGACCAGCTCGCTGCCCAGGTGCGCACCCTGGCCGACGCCTACCTCACCCAGCCTCCGCTCGCCCTGGTCGGCCCGGTCTGGCAGCTGCGGCGCGAGGTGTTCGAGCTCCTGGAGAAGAGCCGGCGGCCCAGCCTGACCGCCCCGCTGTACTCCCTGGCCGGGCGGCTGTGCGCGCTGATCGCCCACGCCAGCGCCGATCTCGGTGATCCGGTGGCGGCCGAGACCAACACCCGCACGGCCTGGTTGTGCGCCGAACTGGCCGACGACGACTCGCTGAGGGCCTTTCTGCGCTGGGTGCAGTCGAACGTGGCCTACTGGGGCGGCGACTACCCGCTCGCGGCCCAGATCGCGCACAGCGGGCGGCGTCACGCCACCAAGGGCAGCAATCTGCTGCGCCTGGTCAGCGCGGAGGCCCGGGCCTGGGCCGCGTGCGGCGAGACCCGGCAGGTCGAGGCCGCGCTGACGGTGGCCCGGGCAGCCCGGGAGAACGACGGGGTGGACGACCAGCCCGGCGTGTTCCGGTTCAGCCCGGCCAAGGCGGCCTACTACGCCAGCGAGGCCTGGCTGGCCCTTGGTGGCGAGAGCAACGCGCGGCTGGCCGTACGCGAGGCCGGTGAGTCGCTGCAGCTGCTCGAGGCCGCCGTCCCGGCCCAGCGCTCCCCCGAACTGCTGGCCGCCGCCCGGCTCGATCTCTGCAATGCCCACCTGGCCCTGTCCGACCTGGACGCGGCCGCCGCCGAGCTGCGCTCGGTGCTCGCCCTGCCCGCCGACAACCGCACCGGGCCGATCGTCGGCCGGGTCGTCGCGGCGGCACACACCCTCGAATCCGGCGTTTTCACCCGTTCGGCCCTATCGCGGGAGCTACTGGGCGAGATCGCCTTGTTCCGGGCCTATCCGGCGCGGCGGGACCTCTCCGACGCACTGAGCTGACCGAGCCGGAAGCCGTCCGTCCTCGAGGCTCTGCGAAGGGATCCGCATCGTGCCCGTTCCGAACACCTCCGCCCGCCCTCTGCAGGTCGCGGTCTGCGGCCCCCGCAACTGCACCGAACAACAGGCCGAGGCCGCCCGGCGGGTCGGGGTGCTCCTGGCCGAGGCCGGAGCAGTGGTGATCTGCGGCGGGGGCACCGGGGTGATGGCCGCGGTGGCCGCCGGCGCGCGTTCGGCGGGCGGGCTGGTGGTCGGCATCCGCCCCGGCGCCGATCGCGAGGGGGCGAGCCCGGACCTGTCGGTCACCGTGGTCACGAACATCGGGGAAGCACGCAACGCCGTCATCGTCTGGAGCGCCGACGCGGTGATCGCGGTCGGCGGCTCCTGGGGCACGCTGAGCGAGGTGGCGCTGGCCCGGCGACGCGGCGGGGTGCCGGTGGTGGTGCTGGACGGCTGGCGGGTGGTGGGGCCGGACGGCAGAACTGTGGACGACGGCATCGCCTACGTGGAGAGCGCCGAGGAAGCAGTGAGCCGGGTCCTGGTCACGACCTGACTGCGGTCCAGGCCGGTCGCTCCTCGGAGGCGGCCCGCCCTTCCGGGCAAGACCGCCGGAAGTCGCAGAACGAGCAGCCGGGGCCCGGTTTCGGCGGGAACACCGTGTCGTCCCGGCGGCCGGCGGCGAACTCGGCGTCGGCCGCGGCCGCCGCGGCGCCCAGCGCATCGGCCTCGGCCAGCTTGCGTTCCAGCCCGGCCAGGTCGTAGCGGGCCACCGCCCGGGTGCCGGTGGGCAGGTGGTGCAGCTCGACCTGCAGGCACGGCCGCCGGTAGGTGCGCGCGGTGGCGACCGCGTAGACGGCCAGGGCCAGGCTGGCGAAGGCGTCCTCCTCGGTGGGCTCGTGCCGCCCGGTCTTGTAGTCGACCACCACCAGCTCGTCGTCGCGCAGGTCGATCAGGTCGACCCGGCCGGACAGGGCCAGCCGCTCGGTGTGGGCGCTGACCGTCTGCTCCACCCCGGCCGGCTGCGCCAGCGGATCGGTCGGCGACTCGAACAGGTAGTTGCGCACCCAGTCCACGGCCCGCCGGCCTGCGGCGGCCGACTGCTCCCGGTCGGCGAAACCGTCGTTCAGCCAGCGCCTGCGCACCAGCTGATAGGCGAGCTCCGGGTCCCGGCGTTCGGGCGGGGTGGCCCACCAGTCGGCCAGGGCCGAGTGCACCGCTGCGCCGATGCTGGTGTGGGCCCAGACCTGGCCCCTCGAGGGCGAGGGCCGGTCGAGGTAGGTGAACCGGTAGCGGCGCGGGCAGGTGCGCCAGTTGACCAGGCGGGTGGGCGTGCAGGAGTAGAGCGGTTCCGGCATGCCCAGCAGTTCGAGCTGGTCGTTCACCCGCGGATCACCCGCGACGGGGTACCGAGGGCGATGATCTTCTCCAGTACCTCCGGCGCGGTGGTGTTCTCGGCGATCCGGTTGACCTTGCCGGTGCCGTGGTAGTCGCTCGAGCCGGTGGTGAGCAGGCCGAGCTCGGCGGCCAGCCCGCGCAGCACCGCCTTGTCCGGCTCCTCGTGGTCCCGGTGGTCCACCTCCAGCCCGACCAGCCCGGCCTCGGCCAGGTCGGCGATGTCCTGGTCGGAGACCAGCCACCCGCGCTTGCCGGCCCGCGGGTGCGCCATCACCGGCACCCCGCCGGCGGCCCGCACCAGGCGCACGATCAGTTCCGCCTCGGGCGCGTGATAGGGCAGGTAGTAGGGCGAGCGGCCGTTCAGCACGGTGGCGAACGCCTCGTCCCGGGTGGCCACCGCACCGGCCTCGATCAGCGCGTCGGCGATGTGCGGCCGGCCCACCGCGGCGTCCGGCTCGCACTGCCGTTGCACGTCGGCCCAGGTGATGGCGAAGTCCTTGGACAGCCGCCGCACCATCCGCTCGGCCCGGGTCAGCCGGTCGGCCTTGGTCTGCTCCTGCTCGGCCAGCAGCGCCGGGTCGGCCGGGTCGTGCAGGTAGGCCAGCATGTGCACCCCGATCCCCCGCATCTGGCAGGAGATCTCGGCGCCGGGCAGCAGGGTCAGCCCCAACCGCCGGGCCACCTCGCCCGCGGCCGGGATGCCCGCGGTGGTGTCGTGGTCGGTCAGTGCGACGACGTCCAGCCCGGCCGCGGCGGCCGCCTCCATCACCCCGGCCGGGGTGTCGGTACCGTCCGAGGCGCTGGAGTGGACATGCAGGTCGATTCGCACGCAGGTCAGCGTAGGCGGGGAGTGAGCGGGCCGCAGGGCAGGTCCGGCTCGGTCTCCTCGTTGCGGGCGTCGACCAGGCAGAACCGGTTCAGCAGGGCCAGCGCGGCCGAGCTCGGCCAGGCCAGCAGCCAGAGCCAGACCCCGGAGGCCTCGCCCACGTAGGCCAGGCCGCCGTCGACCGGCACCGACCACAGCGGCACCTCGTGGTCGTCGGCCTCGAGCTTGATCTCGGCCGGGTCGTGCGCCGCCTTGTCGGCCAGCATCGGGCCCGGGTCGACCCCGCGGAGCCCGGCCAGGTGCGCCCCCAGGCCGATGCCCGGCTGCTCCGCCACGAACATCAGGTCGACGGTGGGCTCCTCGTCCCCCACCTCCGGCAGCGGGTGCGGCCCGGAGACCGCGACCACGCAGGCCACCGTGCCGCCGGCGCCCGCTCCGGCCCACTGCAGACCGGTGACCTCCCAGCCCTGCGGCAGCGGGCGCGGCATCCAGACCGGCACCAGCGAGTCGAGCGCGACCTGTCGGATCAGTTTCTGCGTGGGCGCCTGGGCGGGGCCGACCGGCACCACCGGGCCGTGTTCCTCACAGGTCCAGCTGGCCGTGTGCTCGCCCGGCTCCCGGGCGACCGCACCACACCGGGGGCAGGTCCGCAGAAGGGTCACACACCGACGGTTCCTTGCCCGGCGCCGCAGGTCAAGCCGCCGCGCGTGCCATCTGGTGATCCAGCGCCGAACCGGCCGCCGGGCGGCGCAGCACCCTTCGAACGGCCCAACCGGAACGGCCGCCGACCGCCGGAAAGCTCCTGAACCCGCGAAACCCCGCTGACCGGTCCCGGGCCGAGACGGCAGAATGTTGCCCATGAGCGAGAACGAACCCGTTGTGCAGGGCCCTGAGGGCGAATCCGCGAAACCTCAGGAGGTCGAGCACCGGGAGAGGCCGAACTCACCGGCCTTCCGCGCGTTCATCGCCTCCGGCTGGGCCCCGCGTCCCTCCGAGCTGCCGGCCCGCCTGCCCGCCGCGGCCTACGCCGCCGAGCGCCGGGCCCGTCTGGCCGCCGAACTCCCGGGCGAGCGCCTGGTGCTGCCGGCCGGGGTGTTCCGGGTGCGCAGCAACGACACCGACCACCGCTTCCGCCCGCACTCGGCCTTCGCCCACCTCACCGGGCTGGGCACCGACCGGGAGCCGGACGCGGCGCTGGTGATCGAGCCCACCGCCGAGGGCTTCGAGGCCGTCCTCTACGTGCAGCCGCGGGCCGAGCGCGACTCCGAGCAGTTCTACGCCGACCCCCGCTACGGCGAGCTCTGGGTGGGCGTGCGCCCCAGCCTGGAAGAGGTCGAGGCGGAGACCGGTCTGACCTGCCGCCCGCTGGCCGACCTGCGCGAGGCGGTCACCAAGGACGTGGGTGCGGTGCCGGTGCGGGTGCTGCGCGAGGCCGACCCGGGTCTGGACGAGGCGCTGGCCGAGGCCCGGGAGGCGGCCGGGGTGGACGCCGCCGAGGCGCTCACCGCCGACCACGACCTGGCCCGCATCGTGTCCGAGCTGCGCCTGGTGAAGGACGAGTTCGAGGTCGCCGAGATGCGCCGGGCGGTCGACGCCACGGCCCTCGGCTTCGCCGACATCGTCCGCGCACTGCCCGAGGCGGTGGCCTCGGTGCGCGGTGAGCGGGTGGTCGAGACGGTGTTCGAGAGCCGGGCCCGGCGCGAGGGCAACGGCGTGGGCTACGACACCATCGCCGCCTCCGGCCCGCACGCCTGCACCCTGCACTGGATCCGCAACGACGGCCCGGTGCACGAGAACGACCTGGTGCTCGTCGACGCCGGGGTCGAGGTGGACACGCTCTACACCGCAGACGTCACCCGCACCCTGCCGGTCTCCGGCAAGTTCACCGAGCCGCAGCGCCGGGTCTACCAGGCCGTGCTCGACGCCGCCGACGCCGCGTTCGCCGCCGCCCGGCCGGGCGTGAAGTTCCGCGAGGTGCACGCCGCCGCCATGCAGGTGATCGCCCGCACGCTGGCCGAGTGGGACCTGCTGCCCGGCACCGCCGAGGAGTCGCTGGGCAAGGAGGGCCAGTTCCACCGCCGCTGGATGGTCCACGGCACCAGCCACCACCTCGGCATCGACGTGCACGACTGCGCCCAGGCCCGCAAGGAGATGTACCTGGACGCCGAGCTGCAGCCGGGCATGGTCTTCACGATCGAGCCGGGCCTGTACTTCGGCCCGCACGACCTGCTGGCCCCGGAGGAACTGCGCGGCATCGGGGTCCGGATCGAGGACGACGTGCTGGTCACCGCCGACGGGGTGGAGAACCTCTCGGCCGGTCTCCCGCGCCGGCCGGACGAGATCGAGGCGTGGATGGCCTCCCTGCGCGACTGAACCACCGCCTGACCGGCGGCCGAGCGCCTTCGGTCGCCGACGACGTCCTCGAACAGCCCGCCCCGAAGCCTTCGGGGCGGGCTGTAACGCTTTGGTCGTCCCGGACGATAAGTACGTGGGCGCAGGCCTGGATGACACCGTTCGGCGCACGTGTTCACGCAGCACCGACCTGACGGTCACCCGGTCTTCGGACGGATGTCCAGCTTTCGGTCGGTACTGGTGCTACCCGAGGGTTAGCATGAGCCCGGTCGAACGCCGTTCCGGCCGCCCGTACGGCTGATCAAGGGCGCAGTCGCACGGTCGATGATGCTTTTCGGCGAAGGTCCCGGATGAGGGAGGTGAGATCGGTGCCGTCCAGAGATGACACCCCTGCCAGTACCGACTCCCCCGCGGATCGCGAGCTCCGGGCCGCCGGAGCTCCCACTGGGTTGCGCCTGACCTGACGTAGCCCACCGCGGGTCTGCCTTTGCAACGGGAGGTGACCCCCTCATGGCTCGCACGAACCGCACCGGCCTCGCCCGGTCCCTGGCCCTTCCCCGGCCTCAGCTGCGCAATGTCTACCCCGCGCTGCGCTACGGCCCCCTCGACGTGCTCAAGGAACGCATCGAGCACGAGTCCGACAAGACGGGCGGGCTTCTCGACGCCGCAGTCGACTGGGGTCTGTACTGCAACGGCCGCCGGGTCCAGTCCGGCGACTTCCCGCAGGCCGTCGAAGTGGCCCAGCAGGGCGAGGGTTTCGTCTGGCTCGGCCTGCACGAACCCTCCTCCGAGCAGCTCGAGCAGCTCGGTGAGGTCTTCTCGCTGCACCCGCTCGCCCTGGAGGACGCGGCCAGCCCGCGCCAGCGGCCCAAGCTGGAGCGGCACGAGAGCGACATGTTCCTGGCCATGCGCACCCTGGCCTACCTCGACTCGACCGACCGCGACGCCGGTGGCGACGTGGTCGAGACCGGCGCCGTCATGGTGTTCGTGGGCGACTGGTTCGTGATCACCATCCGGCACGGCAAGGCCGCCGCGCTGGCCGGCCTGCGCCGCCGGCTGGAGGGCGACCAGGAGCAACTGGCCCTGGGCCCCTCGGCGGTGCTGCACGCCGTGGCCGACAAGGTGGTCGACGACTACCTGGCCGTGGTCGACGCGGTCCAGCAGGACCTGGAGGAGATCGAGAGCACGGTGTTCGCTCCCCGCGGCAACACCGACATCGAGCGCATCTACCAGCTCAAGCGCGACGTGATCGAGATGAAGCGCACGGTGCAGCCGCTGGCCGCGCCGCTGCGTGAGCTCTCCGAACGGCCGCGCCGGCTGATCCACGCCGAGATCCGCGAGTACTTCCGCGACGTGTCCGACCACCTGGCCCGGGTGCACGAGCAGGTGGCCAGTTTCGACGAGCTGCTCACCTCGATCCTGCAGGCCGGTCTGGCCCGGGTCTCGATCGCGGAGAACGAGGACATGCGCAAGATCTCGGCCTGGGTCGCGATCGCCGCGGTCCCGACCATGATCGCGGGCATCTACGGGATGAACTTCGAGCACATGCCGGAACTGCAGCAGACCTGGGGTTATCCGGCGGTGCTGACGCTGATGGCGACGATCTGCGGGGGTCTCTTCCGCGGGTTCAAGCGCAACGGCTGGCTCTAGATCGAATTATGGACGCTTCTGGGCCTTGGGCGCGCTGGGGTTCGATCACGGACGTCCCCGGCTTGCGAGTGGGGCACGCCCAGCGTGTTGGTGACGGCTGGCTGAGTGGGGTCACTGCGGTGATCCCACCACCCGGCACGGTCGGTGCGGTCGACGTGCGGGGCGGCGGGCCGGGCACCCACGAGACCGACGCCCTCGACCCGACCACGCTGGTGCCCACGGTAGACGCCGTGACCCTCACCGGCGGAAGCGCTTTCGGCCTGGCCAGCGCGGGCGGCGTGCAACGCTGGTGCCTGGAGCAGGGCCTCGGCTTCGCCGCTGGCCCGGTCCACGACCCAACATCGATCCGGGTACCCATCGTGCCCGCCGCCGCAGTGTTCGACCTCG
>NZ_BSTA01000002.1:323072-796131 GCF_030269265.1 Kineosporia sp. NBRC 101677 | reverse complement strand
CTGGCCAGCGCGGGCGGCGTGCAACGCTGGTGCCTGGAGCAGGGCCTCGGCTTCGCCGCTGGCCCGGTCCACGACCCAACATCGATCCGGGTACCCATCGTGCCCGCCGCCGCAGTGTTCGACCTCGGCCGCGGCGGCGACGTACACGCCCACCCAGACGCCGAACTGGGCTACGCCGCAGCCAGTTCAGCCCGTGACCACACGCCGCGGGGCGTGATCGGGGCCGGCACCGGCGCCATGGCCGCCCGCGGCACCCTGAAGGGCGGCATCGGCACCGCGTCCATCACGCTGCCCGGCGGCGTGATGGTCGGCGCCCTCGCCGTACTCAACGCCATGGGCTCCCCGCTCGACCACACCACCGGCGCCCTGCTCGGCACCGCCTTCGTCCCGCCCGGCCTACCCCGCCCCACTCCCCCGAGCGCCGCCGAAAACGCGGTCTACCTAGCCGAACTCACCGCCGCAGCAGAAACCGCCGCCACCAACACCACCCTCGCCGTCGTAGCCACCAACGCCGCCCTCGACCCGGCCCGGGCCCGCCGCACCGCCACCGCCGCCCACGACGGCCTCGCCCGCTCCCTCGCCCCCGCCCACACCCTGCTCGACGGCGACACGGTGTTCGCCCTGGCCACAGGTCAGGTCGAGGTCGACTTCGGCACCCTGATCGCAGTCCAGGCCGCGGCCGCAGACGCAGTGATGCTCGCGGTGATGGATGCGACGCTGGAGGCGAACGGCGTGGACCAGACCGCCTTCGGCGGACTGAGCGCGCCCTCCTACCGAGACCGCTTCCCCTCGTTCACCTTCTGAACCGGACCGCACACTCGGGCTCCGCCCTTCGACCTTCACTCCGGCCAAGCACGATCTTGTGAAATTGCCGCGCCACACCCACGACAACTTCACAAAATCCAGAAAAGCCCGCCCCTTCACCAGGAACCGTGCGTTCGAAAGCTGGCTCTCACCAGGCCGCGGGACGAACGAAGAGCGGCCCCTCTTCGGAAGGCAGCCCGAACGATCTACAACCTGAAGTCGCCACCACGCGCTGAATCGGTTGCCGCCCCGCGCCAGCTGCCCGTAACCATTTGGCGAACTCTGGCATATGCGTAACGTTTGCCCGCCCGAACGTTACACATCTGCTCGCCAAGCCCTACACAAGTCCGCCGCTCCGGCAGCCCCGCTCAAAACTTGACCGACTGTGCAGCGGCCACGCTTCGGCGCGCCCCCGACTCCCGCCCACTCGTCACGCTTTCCGGCTCCGGCTCCGGCTCCGACGTCGTCTGCGGCTGCGGCTGCGGCTGCGGCTGCGGCTGCGTGGCCTGGCCTGGCCTGGCCTGGCCTGGGCTGGGGGTCGCTGAGCGAGCGGCATGCGTGATCAGCCCAGCCCAGGCCCACCTGCCCCACCCCGCAACGGCCGGCCGAACAGAGGCCGACGCATGAACCCGCCACGAATCCCGGCTACCCCTGACGCCTTTCCGGCTCCGAACTCAACCGCAGCCAAGTTCCCAAGACCAGCTCACAAGCACACCCGCTCGACAACCCCTGCCCAACACCCGACCACCCCGCAAACGGCCAACCGAGCAGAAGCCGACGCCTGAACCCGTCACAAGTCCCGGCTATCCCACGCGCCTTTCCGGCAGCGAGCCCAACCGCAGCCGAGTGACCAAGACTGACTCAAAAGCCCACCGGCCCGAAGCCTCCGCCCTAAGCCTGGCCCACGGCGCAACGGCCGACTGCGAACACTGACCGACGCATCGACTCCCCACGAATCCCGTCTACCCCCGCGCCTTTCCGGCACTGAACTCAACCGCAGCCGCGTAACTAGGACCAGCTCACAGGCACACCTGCGACAACCCCTGCCCAACACCCCACCACCCGACAAACGGCCCGACCGTGCAGTAGCCGACGCATGAACCCGCCACGAATCCCTGCTACCCCTCGCGCTTTTCCGGCACCGAGCCCAACCGCAGCCGTGTGACCAAGACCGACTCATGAGCATGCCGACCCGGCATCCTCTGTCCGACACCTGACCACCGTGCAACGGCCGACCGAGCAGTGACCGACGTATTAACTCGCCACGAATCCCGGCTACGCCTCGCGCTTTTCCGGCTTCGAGGTCGATGGCAAACGGGTGAGCCAAGACCGAATCACAGGCAAGCTGGCCAGGCAGCCTCTGCCTCGCACCTGACCACCACCCGCAACGGCCGGTGCATCGACCGGCCGCGACTCCTGGCTACTCGTCGCGCTTTTCCGGCTCCGAGGTCGGCTGCGGCTGGGTGGCCTGGGCCTGCTCGCGGGCGCGCTGTTCGGCGGCCTCCCGCTCGGCCTGCTGGCGGCGGTGCTTCTCGGCGGCCTCACGGTCGGCGGCTTCGCGTTCTTCGGCGCGCCTGCGCTCGATCATCTCGCTGTAGGTGGGGCCGGTGGGGGCCGGCTGCGGCACGTCCTGCGGGGCAGGCTGGCCGGGCTGACCCGGCTGGCTGTACTGGCCGGGGCCGGGCTGACCCGGGGTGCCGTACTGACCGGGGGCAGGCTGGCCCGGGGTGCCGTACTGGCCGGGGGCGGGCTGACCCGGCTGGCCGTACTGACCGGGGGCGGGCTGACCGGGCTGGTTGTACTGGCCAGGGCCGGGCTGACCGGGGGCGGGCTGGCCGTAGGGGCCGGGCTGCTGGGGGCTGCCCCAGGGCTGGCCCCACTGGTTCTGCGGCGGGTAGGGCTGGCCGTGCTGCTGCTGGGGGTGCTGCTGCTGGGGGTACTGCCCGGGGTAGGGCTGGTGCATCGGGGAGACGGTGGTGTCGGGGCGGTCGGGGCGGCTGCGGGGGCCGCCCTCGTCGGCCAGCTTGCCCAGCAGCTGACGCGCTGCCCCGGCCTGCTCGCTGAGGCACAGCACCCGGTACTCCCCTGCCACGATCTGGCTGGTGGAGGTGAAGTCGCGGCGGCCGCCGGTGAACGCGTAGGAGATCAGGCCGAACAGGCCGCCGAAGGCCGCACCGATCAGCATCGCGGCCAGCACGCTGAAGCCCTCGGCGCTGCCGAACAGAGAGATCAGCAGCCCGACGAAGAGACCGAACCAGGCGCCCGAGAGCATGCCCGCGATCGCCACCCGGGAGTAGGTGAGGCGGCCGGTGACCCGCTCGACCATCTGCAGGTCGACCCCCACGATGGTGACCGCCTGGACCGGGAAGTGGTTGTCGGACAAGTAGTCGACAGCACGCTGCGCCTCGACGTACGTGGCGTACTGCGCGATGGTGTCGCCACGGGGCGGGGTGGGCAGCCCGGTCTGCGACTGCGACCGGAGCGAACTGAGGTTCGACATGGTGATCATTCTCCCCGATCCCGCGGCCCCGGCGCATCCGCGCCCGGGACCACCGGGATCTCTTCAGGTGACTCGCAGTGTTCAACGACCGGAGCCGCCCGGGGAGTTTCCGCCCAGGCCGGTTGTCAGCCGAAGGCGGAATCCGCCCGCGTCAGGAGGTCGCGGCCTTGGCCGAGCCCTTCTCGGTGGTCTCGCCCGTGGTGCTCAGCACGCCACCGGCGTTCTCCAGGTGGGCCCGGACGAACCAGTGGAACTGCTCGATCTCGTGCAGGTGCCCGATCAGCAGGTCGTTGGTGACGTCGTCGAGCTCCTCGGTCTCCTCGGCCGCCTTACGGATGCTCTGGATCACACCGACGTACACCGCGTCGAGGGCGGCCAGGTGCTCGATCGCACCGGCCCGGCCGATCGAGTAGTCGTCCCAGTCGCGCTGCTCCACCAGGGCGCCGGGGGTGCCCTGCGGCGAGCTGCCCAGGGTGGCGATCCGCTCGGCCACGTCGTCGGCGTAGCCCCGGATCGTCTCGACCTGCGGGTCGATCATCTCGTGGACCGAGATGAAGTTCGGCCCGACCACGTTCCAGTGCACGTGCTTCAGCGTCAGGTGCAGGTCGTTGTAGGTGTTCAGGATGCGCTGCAGCGCGGCGGCGGTGGCCGCACCCTGCTCGATGGTCAGGCCCGGCACCGTGTAGCTGGGCGTGCCCTGGAACGCGTCCGGCTGGTTCGGGCTGATCTGCGTCGTGGTGAGCTGTTCCTTGCTGCTGGTGGAAGAGGTCGTGGTAGCCATGCGAAAAACGCTATGACCGCTGTCGTTAGCACGCAGGTCGAGACGCCGGGCGCTCAGCGGGCGTACTCCTCCAGCAGCCGGCGGCCGATCACCATCCGCTGCACGTCGGCCGTGCCCTCGCCGATCAGCAGCATCGGGGCCTCCCGGTAGAGCCGCTCGATCTCGTACTCGCGCGAGTAGCCGTAGCCGCCGTGGATCCGGAACGCGTCCTCCACCACCTGGCTGCAGTACTCGGCGGCCAGGTACTTGGCCATGCCCGCCTCGAGGTCGTTGCGGGCGCCGGCGTCCTTCACCCGGGCCGCCCGGACCATCATCTGGTGCGCCGCCTCGACCTTCACCGCCATCTCGGCGAGCCGGAACTGCACCGCCTGGTGGTCGGCGATGCGCCGGCCGAAGCTCTCCCGCACCTGGGCGTAGTCGATGGCGAGCTGGAAGGCGCGCAGAGCCACCCCGCAGGCCCGGGCGGCCACGTTCACCCGGCCCACCTCGACCCCGTCCATCATCTGGTAGAAACCCCGCCCCGTGACCCCGCCGAGGATCTGCTCCTGACCCGTGCGCCACCCGTCCATGATCAGTTCGGTGGTGTCGACACCCTTGTAACCCATCTTGTCGATCTTGCCCGGCACGCTCAGGCCGGGCGCCACCTCGCCGAACCCGGGCTCCTTCTCGACCAGGAACGTGGTCATCCCCCCGTACCCCTCGCCGGTCCGGGTCAGCACCGCCACCAGGTTGGCCGAGGCGCCGTTGGTCAGCCACATCTTCTGCCCGGTGAGCGACCAGCCCGCACCCTCCGGCACCGCCCGGGTGCGGATCGCCGCGACGTCGGACCCACAGTGCGGCTCGGACATCGAGAAGGCCCCCCGCACCTCTCCGGTGGCCATCCGGGGCAGGTAGCGCCGCTTCTGCTCGTCGGTGCCGTGCTGCTGAAGCATCCAGGCGACGATGAAGTGGGTGTTGACGATGCCCGAGACGCTCATCCAGCCCCGGGAGAGCTCCTCGACCACCAGGGCGTAGGTCAGCAGCGACTCCCCGAGCCCGCCGTACTCCTCGCCGATGGTCAGGCCGAAGACGCCCATCTGCCGCAGGCCCTCGACGATCTGCGTGGGGTACTCGTCGCGGTGTTCCAGCTCGGTGGCGACCGGGAGGATGCGCTCGTCGACGAAGGCCCGGACGGTGCGCAGGATCTCCCGCTGCTCGTCGCTCAGTCCCTCGGTGCTCTGCAGACGCCCCATTGCTTCTGCTCCCGTCACTTGGCCGGACTTTGTACGGCCAAATGTACGTCCGCTCACCCGAACGGGTGCACACGCTACGAATGTGAGCGACACCACTTCGTAACGCGGCGGCTCCTGCAGGTGACCGTTGAGTAGCAGGAATTCGGGCCGCAGGCTGCAGGTTCCCCCTAGGCGTGGCCCGACCCGGCCGCCCGACCAGTGACGCGGCGAGACCAAAGCAGCGCTTTGGTCGTCCCAAATCCTGGACTTGCTCGTTGACGATCCCGTTATGTGAACGTACGGTCAAGAAAACCATCCAGAGCGGCCGAGAGACCTGGCTCCAGGACGCCGCAGCAACCACCCGCCCCACCCGGGGCGGCGCCGGTGCTACCGCCAGGACCGATGGAGGAGAACATGCCAGCGCAGGTGTCGCCCCGAGGTTCCACGATCAGCTCCGCCCCCCGGCCGAGCCTGACCCGACGGGCCTACGTCGACCTGCTCCGGACCGCGAGCGCAGCCTGTCGGTGACCTAGCCGGCCCGATCCGCGCTCGCCCCACTGGAACACCAGCACGTCACCCCCCGGTGACGCCGCGACAGTCCGCGGCCTCCGGCGGCTGGCGCACGCGGTTCTGGGGTGCGCGCACCACAACCCGTCATCAGACCGTCACCCGGAGGAACCGCTCGTGAGCACCGACACCGCGCAGATCGGCGCCGGTACCGTCTTCCCGCCCCGACCCAAGCGCTCGGAGGGCCAGTGGGCCCTGGGCGAGACCACCCCGCTCACCCCGAACGAGGAGTGGAAGGCCAAGGAGGGCGGCCTGGCCGTCAAGGACCGGGTCTTCGAGACGTACGCGAAGCAGGGTTTCGACAGCATCCCCGGGGACGACCTGAGGGGCCGGATGCGCTGGTGGGGTCTGTACACCCAGCGGCGTCCGGGGATCCCGGGCGGGCGGACCACCTCGCTGGAGCCGCACGAGCTGGACGACGAGTACTTCATGCTCCGGGTGCGCACCGACGGCGGTGCCGTCGACCTGAGGCAGCTGCGCACACTCGCCGACATCTCCACCCGTTACGCGCAGGACACCGCCGACGTCACCGACCGGCAGAACATCCAGTACCACTGGATCCGGATCGAGGACATGCCCGAGATCTGGACCCGGCTGGGCGATGCGGGTCTGATCACCACCGACGCCTGCGGGGACACCCCGCGCGTGATCCTCGGCTCGCCGGTCGCCGGAGTGGCCGCCGACGAGATCATCGACGGCACGCCCGCGGTGGAGAAGATCCGGGAACTGTTCGTCGGGGACGAGGAACTGCAGAACCTGCCGCGTAAGTTCAAGACGGCGATCAGCGGCAACCCCAACCAGGACGTGGCCCACGAGATCCACGACGTGGCCTTCGTCGGGGTCGTGCACCCCGAGCACGGGCCAGGTTTCGACCTGTGGGTGGGCGGCGGGCTCTCGACCAACCCGATGCTCGGCAAGCGGCTGGGCGCCTGGGTGCCGCTGGACGAGGTGCCCGACGTCTGGCACGGCGTGATCAAGATCTTCCGGGACTACGGCTACCGCCGGCTGCGCTCCCGGGCCCGGCTGAAGTTCCTGATGGCCGACTGGGGCCCGGACGTGTTCCGTGAGGTGCTCGAGCAGGAGTACCTGGGCCGCAAGCTGATCGACGGCCCGGCGCCGGAACTGCCGAAGGGCCGGCACGACCACGTGGGCGTGCACCGGCAGAAGAACGGCAAGTTCTACGTCGGGGTGGCCCCGGTGGTCGGCCGGATCAGCGGCACGGTGCTGGCGAAGCTGGCCGACGCGGCCGAGGCGGCGGGCAGCGACCGGCTGCGGTTCACCCCGCAGCAGAAGATCGTGATCCTCGACGTGGTCGCCTCGAAGGTGCCCGACCTGCTCGACGCGCTCGAGGAGATCGGGCTCACGGCCCGGGCCTCGGCGTTCCGGCGGGGCACCATGGCATGCACCGGGATCGAGTTCTGCAAGCTCGCGATCACCGCCACCAAGTCCACCGCCACCACCCTGGTGAGCGAACTCGAGAACCGGCTGGCCGACGTCCCCGAACTGTTCACCCTGGACGGCCCGGGCCTGACGATCAACATGAACGGCTGCCCGAACTCCTGCGCCCGGGCCCAGATCGCCGACATCGGCCTGAAGGGTGTGCAGTTGCCGAACCCGGCCGACCCGCAGGGCGAGACGGTCGACGGCTTCCAGATCCACCTCGGCGGCGGGCTCGGCGCGCACGCCGGTTTCGGCCGCAAGGTGCGCGGTCTGAAGACCACGGCGGCCGACCTGCCCGACTTCGTCGAGCGGATCGTGCGCACCTGGCTGAAGCAGCGCACCGACGACGAGTCGTTCGCGGCCTGGGTGGTCCGGGCCGACGAGGCGGACCTGAAGTGAGCTCGGACGCGCGGACGGTTCCCTACTGCTGCCCGTTCTGCGGTGAGGAGGACCTGCGGCCGGTCGCCTCCGGATCGGTCGACGGCCTCACCCGCGGTGGCTGGCACTGTCGTAACTGCCTGCGCGTCTTCAGCCTCTCGTTCCACGGACTGCACCGTCCGGAGCAGCTCGGAACCCCTGTTCCCGGTACACGTTCCACGCCCGCAGGGTCCCCCGGCCCTCGCACTGGAGAGTGACATCATGATCGGATCCCTGATCAGCCGGCCCGAGGACGTCGCGGCCGCGCTCGAGGAAGACCCGCGTGCCTTCGCGGCCGAGGCCAACCGGGTGCTCGAGGGCGCCGACCCGCTCACCGTGCTGGGCTGGGCCGGAAAGGCTTTCGGCAAGAGCCTGGTGATCACCGCGTCGATGGGCGACACCGTGCTGGCGCACCTGACCTCGCGGGCGGTGCCGGGCACCGACATGCTCTTCGTCGACACCGGCTACCACTTCGCCGAGACGGTCGGCACCGCGGCCGCGGTCCAGCACTCCTACCCGCTGCGGATGCTCAGCATCCGCCCCAAGGAGTCGGTGCAGGAGCACGAGGCGCAGCGCGGAAAGCTGTACCAGACCAACCCGGACGCCTGCTGCGCCATGCGAAAGGTCGCCCCGCTGAACAATGCTCTGCGGGGTTACCGGGCCTGGGCCACCGGTCTGCGGCGCAGCGAGTCCGAGGCCCGCGCCAACACCCCGATCGTGCAGTGGGACGCCAAGCGCGACCTGCTCAAGCTGGCGCCGATCGCGACCTGGACCGACGAGGACGTGGACGCCTACCAGGACGCCCACCCCGAGGTGCTGAGCAATCCCTTGCTGCAGATGGGTTATCGCTCGATCGGGTGCGGTCCCTGCACCCGCGCGGTGGCGCCGGGTGAGGACGCCCGGGCCGGCCGCTGGGCCGGGCGCGCCAAGTCGGAGTGCGGAATTCACCTGTAGTAAAACGAATGTGGGACGTCGGTGAGCCGACCGCTCGGAGGCTCACCGACGTCCCACATTTGTTTTTGTTTCGGTTCAGTGCTTCTGCTTACCCAGCTCACGGTCGAACTCGGTGTCGAAACGCTCGAGGATGACCTGGATCTCGGGGCGGGCCAGCGCCTCCTCGACCCGCTCGACGCTCTCGCCCACCTCGCCCTGCGGCTTCAGTTCGGCGTCGGTGACCTTCTCGTCCTCCGGCTTGCCGAACGTGTTCCGGGCGAACTTGACCGCGGCCGGGGTGAGCTTGCGACCCTGGGACAGCCCGTCGGCGATGGCGGCCGAGAGCAGCCGCAGGTCCATCCCCTGCAGCGCCTCGTCGTAGGCCCGCCGCACCAGCCGGGCCTCGTCCTTGCGCCGGTCCTCTTCGGTCTGGTCGCTCAGGTAGCCCTGGGCCAGGGCGCGGTGCACCGCGCGGGAGAGCAGCACGACCTTCATCACGTCGGTCGGCACCCCCTTCACCGCGCCGAAGATCTTCACGTACTTGCGCACCGGGAAGAGGATCACCCGGCGCGGCACCGAGCGCACGTACTTCATCGCCTCGTGGAAGACCCCGCCCGCGTCGGCCCCCTCGTAGAGCGCCGCCACCTGCCGGGAGGGGTAGCTGCGGCCGCCGGCGCGCAGCGTGCGGACCACCGCGACCTGGGTGGCGCGCAGATGGATCGCGTCGTCGAGCAGCGGCACCGGGACGAACCGGGTGGCGGCCACGGCGATGCCGCAGACCACGGCCTGGCCGACCAGGGACGCGGGTGGCTTCACGGCCTCTGCACTCATGTCGTTCAACCTACTCGCGGATGAGGGGGCAGCATGTCAGCGTGGACAACGCACCCGAATCGCACCCGGTTCCGGCGCTGCCGCATCCCTTGACGGGGCAGCGTTTCCCATCTCCGGTGCCACCCGGCACCGGCTGGCCCGAGGATCCGGCCACCGCCGACACCCCGGTAGCCCGCCGCGACTCGTCCGTACGCAGGCTTTCCCGCGGCTCAGGAAACCTTGCCGAGCTCGAGGCGCGGCAGTCGGTCTGCGCTGCCTGCCCCCGGCTGGTGAGCTGGCGGGAGGAAGTTGCCCGTACGGGTCGGCGCGCCTACCGAGGGCAGCCCTACTGGGGGCGGCCGATTCCCGGCTGGGGCGATCCGCTGGCCTCCCTGCTCGTGGTGGGCCTCGCTCCGGCCGCCCACGGGGGTAACCGCACCGGCCGCGTGTTCACCGGAGACCGTTCCGGCGACTGGATCTTCGCGGCCTTGCATCGGGCCGGTTACGCGTCGCAGGAGCGCAGCGAGATCGCCGGGGACGGGCAGTCGCTGTCCGGAGTGCGTATCGCCGCCCCAGTGCGCTGCGCGCCGCCGGACAACAAACCGCTGCCGTCGGAGCGGGATGCCTGCGCGCCGTGGCTGGACCGGGAATTGGAACTACTGCCGCACCTACGGGTGATGCTGGCCCTCGGTACCTTCGCCTGGGACAGCGCCCTGCGGGCCGCCCGGCGGGCAGGCTGGACGGTCCCCGTGCCCCGACCTCGCTTCGGGCACGGCGCCCAGGTGGAACTGCTCCGGCCCGGAGCCCCCGGGATCTGGCTGGTGGGCTGCTACCACGTCTCCCAGCAGAACACCTTCACCGGCCGGCTCACCGAGGAGATGCTCGACTCGGTGATCGCCCAGGCCGGCGCCCTGACCCGCTCGTGACCCGCTGTCCGACAAGGAGAATCGATGATCCGCCCCCGCCGCTCTGCGCTCTACATGCCCGGTGCGAACGAGCGTGCCCTGGAGAAGGCCAAGTCCATCCCCGCCGACGTGCTGGTGCTCGATCTGGAGGACGCCGTTGCGCCGGACGCCAAAGCGGCTGCCCGAGAGCGGGTCTGTGCCCTGGTGGCCGACCGTGCGTACGGGGAACGGGAAGTGGTGATCCGGGTGAATGCTCCCGGAACCCCTTGGCACGCCGACGATCTGCGGGCGGTGGCGCAGGCCGGCCCATCGGCGGTGTTGCTTCCGAAGGTCTCCACCCCACAGACCGTGCTTGAGGTCGAACAGGCCCTGGGCCCGGGGCCGGAGATCTGGGCGATGCTGGAGACCCCGGCGGCGGTGCTGGCAGCCCCGCAGATCGCCGCTGCCTCGGAGCGGCTCCCAGTGCTCGTGCTCGGCACCAACGACCTGGCCAACGAACTGCGGGCCGAGCCCGTCCCCGGCCGGGCGCCGCTGCTCACCGCGCTGAGCCTGGCCCTGCTCGGGGCCCGGGCGGCGGGCAAGGTGATCCTCGACGGGGTCTACAACGACCTGAAAGACCCGGCCGGTTTCGAGGCCGAGTGCGTGCAGGGGCGTCAGCTCGGGTTCGACGGCAAGACGCTGATCCATCCCTCCCAGGTGGAGCCGTGCAACCGGGTGTTCGCGCCCTCGGCCGAGCAGGTCGCCGAGAGCCGCGAGATCCTGGCCGCCTGGGACGAGGCGCTCGCCGAAGGACGAGGGGTGGCCACCGTGCGCGGGCGCCTGGTGGAGAACCTGCACGTGGCGAACGCGCAGCGGATCCTGGCGATGGCCGAGGCCCTGACCTGAGCGCCCTGGCCTGAGGGCGGGTCAGGGTTCGCGGCGCGCCCGCACCACCACCACGAGCCCCAGCAGCATCAGCACAGCTCCGGGCACCACCGCCGGGGGCGGCGCCTCGCCCAGCCAGACCCAGGCCAGCAGCGCCGCCCCGGGCACCTCCAGCAGGATGGCCAGGGCCAGGGGCGTGGGCCCGACCACCGGCAGGGCGGCGTTGAAGAAGGTGTGTCCCAGGACCTGCGCACCCAGGGTCAGCACACCGATCTCGATCCAGGTGCGGGTGCTGAAACCGGTGAGCCCGGTACCGGTCAGGAACGCCACCGGCAGCATCACCAGGGCGCACGAGGCGTAGGCGACGAGGGTGTAGAGCGCCGGGGTGGTGGTCCGCATGACCCGCTGCCCGGCCAGCACGTAGCCCACCATGGCCAGGGCCGACAGCAGCGAGAGGGCGTCCCCGGCGAGAGCCTGCGGCGAGCGCCCGGCGTCCACCCCGGTGATCGCCACCACGCCGGTCATCGAGACCGCGACCCCGATCAGCACCGGCCGGGGTACCGGCACCCGCCGGAAGAGGTCGATGGCCACCAGGAAGACCGGTGTGGTGGAGACCAGGGCGGTGGCGGCGGCCACGCTGCTCAGCCGCAGGCCGGCGAACCAGGTGGTGAAGTGGACGGCCAGCACCACTCCGGAGAACACCGACAGGCGCAGCGCTTCGGGGGTGAGCCGGCTGCGCGGGCCGAGCAGCGCCCAGGTGCCGCTGACCCCGGCGCCGACCAGGTTGCGCCAGAACGCGATCGCCACCACCGGGGCCAGGGTGGAGGCGGTCAGCGGGGCCGATATCGAGACCCCGAGCACGCCGATCGCGACCAGGGTCCAAGCACGCAGGACAGTCACAGGAACCTCTCGCGGGCCCGCAAGTCACGGCCGCGCGGTGATCAGGTCACGTCCCGGCCACAGCTCGGTAGCAGACCGCGCGGACCGGACGGAACGGCCAGATGGGTATGGCAGTCTCGCATCTGTGACCACCCACCCCGCGTCCGGCAACGGGCAGCAGTTGCGCCGCCCGCTGTCCCCGGTCGAGGCCGCCCTGGTGGCCGAGGCGTGCAGCCGGAGCGACGTGGTGTGGCTGAAACCCGCCGGAGCGGAGCGCTATCAGGCGGTCTGGCACACCTGGCACGACGACGCGGTGGCAGTGGTCTACGGCTCGGGCGAGCAGATGCTGCCGATGCTGAGCGGCGAGGTCGAGGTGATGGCCCGCAGCAAGGACACCGGCGCTGCGGTCATCGGATTCCTGGCCCACGTGGACACGCTCACCGCGCACACCCCGGAGTGGGACGCGGCTGCCACCGTGCTCTCGGCGGCCCGGCTGAACGCGGTCGACGTGGCCCAGCAACGGGAGCGGTGGGCCTCCGGCGCGATGATCGCGCTGCTGCGCCCGACCGCCGTCACGGTGGCCGCGGAGGGCGACGACGACACGCCTTCGGGTGCCATCGAGCCGCTCGGGGGCCCGGCCACCACCACCGGCCGCAGGCCCTTCCACTGGGGCGGGCGGTTGCGGCGGGCGCTGCGGCTGAGCCGGCGCCAGGAGAACGACCAGGACTGAGTCCGGTGACCGGCGCCACCCGTTTCCCGGCGCGCCGATTCGAAACCGTCCACCTAGTCTGAGGCGCGTGAGCGCTGCCGCGAATCGCGTGTTCGTCGCGCGGATGGCCGGGCTGGCCGTCTTCGATCCGCTCGGCGACCAGGTCGGCCGGGTCCGCGACGTCATCGTCATGTTCCGCCCCGGCAAGCCGACCCGCGTGGTCGGGCTGGTGGTCGAGGTGGTCGGCCGCCGCCGGGTGTTCCTGCCGATGACCCGGGTGACCAACATCGACGCCGGTCAGGTGATCACCACCGGGCTGGTCAACATGCGCCGCTTCGAGCAGCGCCCGACCGAGACGCTGGTCCTGGGCGAGCTGCTCGACCGCACCGTCACGTTCCGGGAGGACGGCGGCCAGGTCACCATCGAGGACGTGGCCATGCAGGCCAACCGGGCCAAGGAGTGGCGGCTGTGCCGGGCCTACGTGCGCCGGGTGCGGCAGGGCCGGTTCGCCCGCAAGGGTGAAGCCTTCGTCGTCGACATCGACGCGCTGGAGGGCTTCGGCATCGTCGAGGAACGCCAGGGCGCGGCCAACCTGCTGGCCGCCTTCGACGGGCTGAAGGCCGCCGACCTGGCCGAGGTGATCCACGAACTGGCCCCCAAGCGCCGCCACGAGGTGGCCTCGGCGCTGACCGACGACCGGCTCGCCGACGTGCTGGAGGAACTGCCCGAGGAGGTCCAGGTCGAGCTGCTGACCGAGCTGGAGTCGGGCCGGGCGGCCGACGTGCTCGAGGCGATGCAGCCCGACGACGCCGCCGACCTGCTCTCCGAACTGCCGCTGGACCAGCGCGACCAACTGCTGGAACTGATGGAGCCGGACGAGGCCGAGGACGTGCGCCGGCTGCTGGCCTACGGCGACGACACGGCCGGTGGCCTGATGACCCCCGAGCCGGTGGTGCTGCCGCCGGACGCGGCGATCGCCGAGGCGCTGGCCCGGGTGCGGCGGGCCGAGCTGTCCTCCGCGCTGGCTGCCGCGGTGTTCGTCTGCCGGCCCCCGCTGGAGACCCCGACCGGCAAGTTCCTCGGCATGGTGCACATCCAGCGGATGCTCCGCGAGCCGCCGTCCCAGCTGCTCGGCCGGATCGTGGACAAGGACGTGAAGAGCCTGCCCGCCGACGCCACGCTGGAGCAGGTGGCCCGGCACCTGGCGCACTACAACCTGGTCTCGGTGCCGGTCACCGACGCCCAGGGCCGGCTGATCGGCGCGGTCACCGTCGACGACGTCCTGGACCACCTGCTGCCCGACCACTGGCGGGAGGATCCGGCCGACCTGCGCGACGTCGGTATGACCGGGGAGATCCCGCGTGTCGGCTGAGAGCAGGAAGAGCGTCCGTAAGCCGGCCGAGCGCCGCAAGCCGGCCGAGCGCCGCAAGCCGGCCGAGCGCCGTAAACCGGCCGACGCCCGGCCCGTCGAGCGAGAACGCGAACGCGACGAGCCGGGCGGTCTGAGCAGCCGCCTGAAGCGCTGGCAGCAGCAGTTCGTCTCCGGGTTCGAGAGCCGCGGCAGCGAGCTGGACACCCCGCTGGACGCCTCCCGGCGCAACCGGCGCAGCGGGCCCCCGGTCGACGCCGAGCGGTTCGGCCGGGCCTCGGAGAAGTTCGCCCGGTTCATGGGCACGGCCACGTTCCTGGTCGGCATGTCGGTGTTCGTGTTCGGCTGGCTGACCTGGAACTGGCTGGCCCCGGAGAACCTGCAGTTCGACCCGCGCCGGCTGAACTTCACGCTGATGACCCTGATCCTGAGCCTGCAGGCCTCCTACGCGGCGCCGCTGATCCTGCTGGCCCAGAACCGGCAGGCCGACCGCGACCGGGTGGCCGCCGAGCAGGACCGGGACCGGGCCGAGCGGGCGCTGGCCGACACCGAGTACCTGGCCCGGGAGGTGGCCGCCCTGCGGATCGCGCTGGGCGAGGTGGCCACCCGGGACTTCGTCCGCTCCGAACTGCGCAGCCTGCTCGAGGAGTACCGGCCGGCCGGTGACGGCGAGGAGAAACCCCGCTCGGCCAAGAAGAAGAGCACAGCCGGCAAGACCCCGAAGTCACCGAAAGAAGTCAGGCCGGCCTCGAACGGCTCACCCAACGGCACCCGGCCGGCCCCGGCCGGAACCGCTCGCGACGGTGTGCAGCCGGAGGATCACCGTTCCGGCTTAACAAACGACGCAGTGGTGCCGACAGAGAGTTCGTGACGACGACCCCTCCGGGCGCCGGGGTGAATGCCGGCGTACCTCGCCAGCCCGGTCCGTCGCCACAGGCTGGGCGACGCCGGCTGGGCGACGTGCTGGTCGAGTCCGGGCTGCTGAAGCCCGAGCAGCTCGAGCACGCGCTGAACGAGCAGCGTCGCCCGGACGCCCCCCGGCGCCGGCTCGGCCAGGTGGTCTCCGACCTCGGCTACGCCACCGAGCGCGACGTCGCCGAGGCCCTGGCCAAGTTGCTGGGCCTGCAGATCGTCGACCTCTCGCGCACGATGCCGGCCCCCGACGTGGTGCGCCTCCTGCCCCGCGCGGTCGCCGAGCGCACCCGCGTCCTGGTGCTCGACCGCACCCCCAAGGGCCTGCTGGTGGCCGCCACCGACCCGACCAACGTGCTCGCGCTGGACGACGTGAAGCTGTACACGCGCAGCGCGGACATCACCGTGATGGTGGCCACCGACAGCCAGATCCGCGACCAGCTGGCCCGGGCCTGGTCGCTGGGCTCGGACTCGGCCGCGGTCTCGATGGCCGAGGAGAGCGTCGAGGAGGACGAGGCCGACCTCTCCTCGATGGGCGCGACCGACGACGACGCGCCGATCGTCAAGCTGGTGAACCGGATCTTCGGTGACGCCGTGCGGCTGCGGGCCTCCGACATCCACGTCGAGGTGCAGCGCGACGTGCTGCGGGTGCGCTACCGGATCGACGGCGTGCTGCGTGACGTGATGAACGCACCGCGCCGGATCGCCACCTCGGTGATCAGCCGGATCAAGATCATGTCGGGTCTGGACATCTCCGAGCGCCGGATCCCGCAGGACGGCCGCACCCGGATCGTGGTCGAGACCATGGCGATCGACTGCCGGATCAGCACGCTGCCCAGCCTGCACGGCGAGAAGGTGGTCATCCGGCTGCTGACCCGCGGCGACGAGGTGCCCAGCCTGGCCGCGCTGGGGTTCGAGCCCCGGCAGCTGGCCGACTTCGAGGCCTCGCTGAACGTGCCGCAGGGGCTGGTGCTGATCACCGGCCCGACCGGCTCGGGCAAGACCAACACCCTGTACTCCGCGATCGCGCAGATCAGCGATCCGGAGAAGAACATCGTCACGCTCGAGGACCCGGTCGAGGTGCAGCTGCCGGGGATCACCCAGGTCGGTGCGAACGCCAAGATCGGGATGACCTTCGCGGCCGGCCTGCGCTCGATCCTGCGGCAGGACCCGGACATCATCCTGGTCGGTGAGGTCCGGGACGAGGAGACCGCCGAGCTGGCGCTGACCGCCTCGATCACCGGTCACCTGGTGCTGACCACGCTGCACACCAACTCCGCGGTGGCCGCACTGACCCGGCTGGTCGACATGGGGGTCGAGCCGTTCCTCGTGGCGTCGTCGCTGACCTGCGCGATCGCCCAGCGGCTGGTGCGCACGCCGTGCGCGAACTGCATCGCCCCCTACCGGCCCGACGCCGACACGCTGACCGTGCTCGGGCTGCTGCCCAGCGACCTCGAGGGGGCCACCCCGATGAAGGGCACCGGCTGCCCGGAGTGCGGCGGCACCGGCTACAAGGGCCGGACCGCCGTGTACGAGGTGCTGGTGGTGGACAGCACCATGCGCAAGGTGCTGATGACCGACGCCAGCGAGTCGGCGATCTCCGCGGCCGCGCGCAAGGCCGGGATGTCCACCCTGCGGATGTCCGGCCTGCAGAAGGCCCGGGAGGGCAAGACCACCTACGAAGAGGTCGTCCGGGTCACGCACTCCGACAGCGGCGAGGTGCGGGCCTGCCCCGCGTGCGGCAAGCACGTCGAGGCGGACATGATCGTCTGCCCGTACTGCGCGACCAACCTCGACCGGGGCCACTGCCAGAGCTGCGGAAGGACGGTCGAGCCGGACTGGAACACCTGCCCGTACTGCCGGGCCGGTCTACCTCACTAGCTGCGCTGCTTGATCAGCAGACCGAGCTGGTGGCCGACCTCCTCGGACAGCGCGCGCAGCTCCCGGACGTCCTCGTCGGCCCAGTTCCGGGGCTTGTGGTCGATCGCGCAGAGCGCCCCCACCACCTGGCCGTCGTCGCCGGCGACCAGCGGCACGCCCGCGTAGGCGATCACCCCGAGCTCCATGATCGCCAGGTTCTTCTTCACCAGCGGGTCGTCGTGGGCGTTGGCCACCACGAACGGCTCGCCCGAGGTGACCACGTGCTGGCAGAACGAGTGGGTCAGCGGCGTCCAGCGCTCGGACATCCACGGCTCGGCCAGCCCGAAGGCGCCGGGCAGGGCCTGGCCCTCCGTGTCGACCAGCGAGATCAGCGCCACCGGGCTGCCCAGGCGGTTCGCCGTGCGCAGGCACAGCTCGTCGAGGCCGGGTACTGCGCCCGCCGGTAGCGGGGATCGTGGCGGGAGCTCCACCACACCTCCAAGTTCGTACGCCCGGCCCGTTCCCCCAGCCGATCGCGTTCCCGTGCACCAAGGGCTCCCCCGGTCCGGCACCATCCTCCGGCAGATCCGGCAATTGCGCGCGCTGAATCGTTATCAACCACCTTCCGGGCGGGTACCCGCCGGTGCTGAGGCCCCCGCGCAGCGTCATACAGTGGCGGTATGACAGCGCCGCTGCTCGATGCCGTCCACGCCGCCCTCGCCACGGTCAACGATCCCGAGATCCGCCGTCCGATCACCGAACTCGACATGGTCGAGTCGGTCGACGTCGACGGCGGCACGGTCCGGGTCCGGATCCTCCTGACGGTGGCCGGCTGTCCGATGCGCGACCGGCTGACGCAGGACACGAAGGCCGCGGTGGGCGCTGTGACCGGTGTCTCAGAGGTCGTGGTCGACCTGGGCGTGATGTCCGACCAGCAGCGCGGCGACCTGCGCGACAAACTGCGCGGCGGTCAGGTCACCAAGGAGAACCCGTTCACCCGGCCCGGCTCCCTGACCCGGATCTACGCCGTCGCCTCGGGCAAGGGCGGGGTGGGCAAGTCGTCGGTCACGGTCAACCTGGCCGCGGCGATGGCCGCCGAAGGGCTTTCGGTGGGCGTGCTGGACGCCGACGTCTACGGCTTCTCGGTGCCCCGCATGCTCGGCGTCGACCGGCCGCCGACCCGGATGGACGACATGATCCTGCCGCCCATCTCGCAGGACGTGAAGGTCATCTCGATCGGCATGTTCGTGCCGGGCAACCAGCCGGTGGTCTGGCGGGGGCCGATGCTGCACCGCGCGCTCGAGCAGTTCCTGACCGACGTGTTCTGGGGCGACCTCGACGTGCTCCTGCTCGACCTGCCGCCGGGCACCGGCGACATCGCGATCAGCGTGGCCCAGCTGCTGCCGAGCGCGGAGATCCTGGTGGTCACCACGCCGCAGCAGGCCGCCGCCGAGGTGGCCGAGCGGGCCGGGTCGATCGCCCTGCAGACCAAGCAGCAGGTGATCGGCGTGGTCGAGAACATGTCCTGGCTGGAGCAGCCCGACGGCACCCGGCTGGAGATCTTCGGCTCCGGCGGCGGGCAGGCGGTGGCCGACTCGCTGGGTGAGGCGATCGGTGCGCCGGTGCCGCTGCTCGGGCAGATCCCGCTCGACGTCTCGCTGCGTGAGGGTGGCGACGGTGGCGTTCCGGTGGTCCGGTCCAACCCCGACAGCGCGGCGGCGCAGGCGCTCACCGTGGTGGCGCGCAAGCTGGCCAAGCGGGCCCGCGGGCTGGCCGGCCGGTCGCTCGGGCTCACGCCCGCGGGTCGCTGAGAAGAACCGAACTTGAAGACGTTCGTGGGCACCCAGGGCGCGACGGCGGCGGTCGGTGCCCACGAACGTCTCTAGTTGGAAGCTCTGGATCGCTGGTGACATGAGTCAGGCCCGGGAATCCTCCCGGGCCTGACTCATGTCTGAGGTCGTTCAGGTGGCGTCCGTGTCGAACGCCGGGGTGCCGTTCGGATCGGCCGGCTTGGAATCCGCCGCCGAGCGCGACGGGGTGCTCTCGGCCGGACCTCGCGAGCTCTTCTTCTGTTCGAAGTCGGGTGTGAGGTCTTCCTTGTTGTAGCCGTTGTCCTTCAGGCCGAGCGGATCGTCCGGGTCCCACGCGTCGGACAGGGCGTCGCGCACGATCCTGCGCGGGTCGTACTGCCGCGGGTCGAGCTTCTGCCAGTCGATCTCGTCGAACTCCGGCCCGATCTCCTCGCGCACCTGCTTCGAGGCACCCTGAGCCATCCGCCGGAGCTCACGCACCATGCGGGCCAGGCCCTGGGCGTACTCCGGCAGCCGTTCCGGGCCGAGGACGACCGCAGCCACCGCCAGCAGGACGATGAACTCGGCCGGATTGATACCGAACACAACGCGAGACTAGGCGGTGCCGGGCGGAACTCCAACCGCCCGGTATCCCGATCCGGCCGCAACTTTCCCGCGCCCGGCCGCCCGGCTGTGACACTCAGTCGCTGGAGGCACTCAGCTTCACCTTCACGTCCTTCTCGCCGCCGCCACCGCGGCGGATGGTCAGGGTGACCTCGTCGCCCGGCTTCTCGGCGCGGATGGCGACGATCAGCTCGTCCGGCGCGGTGACCGGGCGGCCGTTGAACTTGGTGATCACGTCGCCCGGCTCGATCCCGGCCGCGTCGGCGGGCCCGCCCGGAGTGACCGGCTCCTGGCCGTTCTGCGCCTTCGAGCTGACCAGGACTCCCTCACCGGTGTAGGTGGAGTCGAGGGTGACGCCGATGATCGGGTGGTCGGCCTTGCCGGTCCGGATCAGTTGCTCGGCGGTGCGCTGGGCCTGGTTGCTGGGGATCGCGAAGCCCAGGCCGATGCTGCCGCCGGTGGTGTCGGTGGTGCCCGGGACCCGGGCGATGGCCGAGTTGACCGCGATCACGTGACCGGCCGCGTTGACCAGCGGGCCGCCGGAGTTACCGGGGTTGATCGCCGCGTCGGTCTGGATGGCGTTGATGAACGCCGGGCTGTCGCCCTCACCGGCGGCGACCGGCCGGTTGAGCGCGCTCACGATGCCGGTGGTGACGGTGCCGGTGAGACCGAGCGGGGCGCCGATGGCCACCACCGGATCGCCGACCTGGACCTCGTCGGAGTCGCCGAAGCGCAGCTCCCGCAGGCCCTTGGCGCGTACCTTGACCACGGCCAGGTCGTAGGAGGCGTCGGCGCCGACCAGGGTGCCCTTGGCCTGGGTACCGTCCTGGAAGACGACCTGGATGGTGGGGTCGTCGGAACCGGCCCCGCCCTCACCGGAGACCACGTGGTTGTTGGTGAGGATGTAGCCGTTCTCGGCGTCGATCACGAAACCGGAGCCGGTGCCCTGGGACTGGCCGGCCACGACCTCGAGCGAGACCACGCTGGGGGTGACCGCCGAGGCTACCCCGGTGACCTCGCCCGCGGTCTGCTCGCGGTTGTCGCGGACCGGCTCGGGCAGGGAGACCGTGGGGGCGCGGCCGTCGGAGTCGACCACGTCGTCGTAGAGCGCGCTCCCCCCGAAACCACCGAGCACACCGGCCAGCAGGCCGACGCCGAGAGCGGCGGCGACCAGCGAGGCCCGGCCCGAGGTGCGGCCGTTGGGACGGCCGTGCGGCGCGGACGACGGCGGGCTCCAGGCCGGCGGGAAACCGGGGACGAACGGTTGGCCGTTGCCCCCGCCCTGGTTCGGGTGCTGGGCCGAGCCGTACGGGACCGGGCCGGTGGTGTTGCCGGCGCCGCTGGTGCCCCCACTGCTGTTGTTGGCGCCGCTGTTGTTGGTGCTGAACGGGCCCGGGGCCGGGTAGGGAGCGCCGACCTGGCCTGGAGCCTGGCCGGGTGCCTGGTGGGGGTTCTGGGCGTTGGCCTGCGGACGCGTGTCGCCCAGATCCGCCGTCCACGAACCGGTGGAGGAACCGCTGGGCGAGGACCAGCCACTCTGGGACGGCTGAGCCGCACCGGGGTAGGCGCTCTGCTGACCGGTGGGGACGGGCGGGGTGGGGTAGCCGCCGTACTGCTGGCCCGCCTGACTCTGCTGGCCCGCCTGACTCTGCTGCCCCGCCTGACTTTGCTGGCCCGCCTGGCCGGTCGAGCCCTGCTGGCTCTGTCCGCTCTGGCCCTGACCGGTCGAGCTCTGTCCGGCCTGCGACTGACTCGTCGGGCCCTGGCCGCTCTGGCCCTGACCGCTCTGGCCCTGCCCCGTCAGCCCTTGCTGCTCGGCCTGGGCTGCCTGCCCGTAACCCGTCTGTCCGTAGCTCGGCTGGCTCTGCCCCTGGCCATAACCGTTCTGGCCGTAACCGCTCTGCCCCTGCCCGTACGCCGAGCTCTGCCCGTACGCGCCATGGCCTCCCTGGCCGTAACCGCTCTGGCCCTGGCTATATCCGCTCTGCCCCTGGCCGCCGCGACCGTAGCCGCTCTGGGTCTGTGCACTCTGGCCGAACTGGCTCTGGGTGGGCTGACCCTGGTCACCGGCGCGGGGCGGGTAGGCCGGCCACACGGGTGCGGCGACCGACTGACCCGCGGAGGGCTGGGCCTGCTGGGCGGGCTGCTGGGCGGGCTGCTGGGACGCGGATGTGGACTGCTGCTGAGCGTGCTGCGGGGAGCGCCCGGCCGCAGCCTGCGCCTCGTGACCCGCGTTCTGACCCGCCGCACCGAACTGGCCCGGCCCGGCGTTACCGGTCGCGGGACGCTCTGCCGTCGCGTCGTTCCGGTCCGCTTCGCGTCCTGCCCCGGGCTCCGGCGCATCTGCGCGAGGGGCCCAGTAGACCTGCTCGTCCTTCTTCGACGGCTGGTCCTCGTCAGTCATCCCTGCTCCTCGCGGGTGGTGCTCATGAGAGTGCGTCCAAGGCCGGTTCGGCCGGGCTCAACTCTGGCACGCCTACCTGAGTGCGGCGCATCGGACACCGCTTCCGGAAGAACGTGGTGACGGGCACAGCGGTGCTTCGTGCCCATTGTGCTTCGTGGTCCGGACCCGACCACTCGGCCGGGCCGGCGCTCGGCGACCGCCGGGGGCACGACGAGATCACTCGGCCGGCCTCAGCGGCCGCCCAGCACCGACCAGCTGCTCTGCGAGTCCCACGGGGTGACGTCGGTGGTGGCGATGTGCCGCACGATGAAGCTGTCCACCGGGGTGACCACGTCGGCCGGGCTGAGTGCGTGGCTGGCCACACCCCCGGCGACCCCGGCCCCGACCAGGCAGGCCGCCCCGACCAGGGTCGCGGCGACCCGGCGCTGGGGCCGGCTGAGCCCGCTGCGGCGCTGGCCGAAGGTGGAGTTGCTACGGCTGGGCGGTGCGGTGGCGGCGAAGACCCGCACGTCGTTCCGGCCGGCGGGGCGGATGCCCGCGCCGGGCGAGACGAAGGCCGGCCGGGGACTGCCGGGCACGTGCTCACGCCGGGGCGGGAGCGGACCGGCCGGGCCCCCCAGGTCGAACAGGTTGCGGAGCAGGTCGTCGCCCGGCTCCGGAACCGTCAGGCTGGCCAGACGCTGCTTCATCAGCCGCTCGACCTCGAGCGCGTCCCGGCATTCCTGACAGTCGGCGAGATGCCTGAGCGCGCGGTCGGCGGCGGCACCCTCGAGTTCGCCGTCGACCAGCTCGCTCAGACGTCCACCGAGATGACTCATTGAGCCACCTGCCCGCTGGGGGCGACGACGGTGCCCGGCGTGGTGCTGGTGGTGCTCTGGGTGAAGTCCGGGGCCGCGGGGCGCCGGTGCGCGAGCTCCTCGCGCAGCAGGGCGCGACCGCGGTGGATCCGCGAGCGCACGGTGCCCAGCTTCACGTCGAGGGTGGCGGCGATCTCCTCGTAGGACAGACCCTCGATGTCGCACAGGACGACCGCGGCCCGGAAGTCCGGCGGCAGCGCGTCGAGCGCCCGCTGGACGTCGTAGTCGAGGTTGTTGTGCTCCCAGGCCCGTTCCGGGCCGGCCTCCCGGCCGGGCAGCCGGTCGGTGACCTCGTCGGTCAGGTTGTCGAACCGGATCCGCTGCTTGCGCCGGGCCTGGTCGAGGAACAGGTTCGTGGTGATCCGGTGCAGCCAGCCCTCGAACGTGCCGGGGGTGTAGGAGGACAGCGAGCGGAAGACCCGGACGAAGACCTCCTGCGTGAGGTCCTCGGCGTCGTGCTGGTTGCCGGTCAGGCGGTAGGCCAGCCGGTAGACCCGGGCCGAGTGCTCGCGGACGATCTCGTCCCAGCTGGGCGGGGTCCAGGCCACCTCGGCGGGGGCCACCTGAGCCGGGGCCACCTGGGCAGGCACGGCCTCGCGCACCACGGCGAGCGGGGCGCTGGCGGACTCTGGCGTTTTCGGCGCCTCGTGCGGCAAACCGGACCCTTCGGACGGAGCAAGGCGTGACTCACCCACGCCGCGACCCGCCCGGTCCTGCACTCGCCCACGACCGAACAGCCTCAGCGGGAACGAACCCGCAGGCATCGCGTACGCCGACACCCTGTCTCCCATCCTCGCTCACCGTGCGGGCCTCGTGCCACTCACGTGAGCGCCTCTCGCTCAAATGGTTCCAACGCCGCACCGGTGTGCTGCGTTCCCGATCTGTGTGGTGTGACGCTTCCAGCCGAACCCGAGAGTTACCTGGGAGTCCGGTCCGGGGTCGCTGATCTCCAGCTCCCCTTCCGGACGACCCGGGTCCCGCCCGGCCCACCACCGGGCCCACTGGGCCCCTCACCTTGCCCGCCACCTCGTCCCCCATCGTTCGACTGCCGTGACCACCCGCGTCCTCAATCCTGCGGGTCCCACCCGGACGCCACCATCAGGTCAACCCCCGGTCCGACCCTGAGCTACCCCCGCCGCACCGGCAGTACACACGTCCCCCGAATGCGTCTCCAGAGGTACGCCGGGTGGAGCAGGTCACCCGTCTGCAGTAGATGAGCGTCCACCGGATGGAGCACTACTCTTGGGGTGCCGGAGTGGAAACATCCGAGCCGGTCATACCGCTACACCGGAACCACACCGGACCACACCCGTCACTGGAGCCCGCGATCAAAGCCCCGACGCCCGCCAGCTGGGCCTACGCCGAGACGTTCGTCCCGGAGGACGACGTGCTGGCCCGCGCCCGCGCCCGCGCCGACGAGCTGGGGTGCATCGCGATCGCGCCGGGCGCCGGCGCCGTGCTGGGAGTGGTGGCGGCCGCGCTGCGGGCCCGGGCAGTGGTGGAGATCGGCACCGGTACCGGGGTCAGCGGCCTCTGCCTGCTGCGGGGTATGCCCGCCGACGGGGTCCTCACCACGATCGACGTGGAGGTGGAGAACCAGCGCGCGGCCCGGGAGGCGTTCGCCGAGGCCGGTATCCGCCCCAACCGCACCCGGATGATCCCCGGCCGGGCGCTGGAGGTCCTGCCCCGGCTCACCGACGGCGCCTACGACCTGGTGCTGCTCGAGGCGGCCACGCTCGACGCCGACGAGCACCTGGAGCAGGCCGTCCGGCTGCTGCGCCCGGGCGGGATGCTGGCGGTCGACAACGCCCTCCACCGCGACCGGGTGGCCGATCCGGCCCAGCGCGATCCGGTCACCACCGCGATCCGTGAGCTGGGCAAGTCCGTTCGCGAGCACAAGCAGCTCCTGCCGGCCCTGCTGCCCACCGGGGGCGGCCTGCTGCTGGCGGTGAAGCGCTGAGCGCCGGGGCGCCCGGCGACCGACGGCCGGAAACTGCCCGCAAGGAGCCGTCCGAGCAGGTCATCAGTCCGCTGATGAACTCTTCCGGCTATCGCGGGGTAGACCTGGGTCAGGTCGTCGACAACGCCGCGGCCGCATCCACGCGGGATGCTCAGAAGCAGGCGCCGCCCGCCCGCACCCCGGAACCCGAGGCTCCGGCGAACGGCGCCACGCGCCAGAATCCGCCCGAGCGAATCGATCTCACCCAGTACGACCAGGAACCCGCGCAGTACGGCAGCGACGGGCTCACCGACGAGGAACGCAGCGGCCAGTACCGCACCGGCCCGATCGACCCGAACCGCCCCACTGCACCCCGTCGGCTGATGCGCGGCGGCGAGCAGCTGAGCGTCATGGTGGGCCGGCGGCTGCTGGTCGGCATCACCTTCCTGGACGAGTCGGGCAACGTGACCAACGCCCAGCAGTTCTGTGGGCGGGTGCTCGAGGTGGCCGACGGGGTCGTGGTGGTGGAGCGCCCAGGCGAGCCCGAGCCCGCCGTCCTGCCGGCCGACGTGGCGGCCTACCGCAAGGCCCAGACCGGTCGCTACACCCTGCGCGACACCGGCCAGATCGTGATCGACCCGGACTTCGTGAGCACCTGGCAGGTCGCGGCCGTCGACGGCTGATCCGGTCGGGGTTCAGCGCTCGGGCTCTGCGTCTCCTGCGACGCCCGGCTTCAGCGCAGGCTCTCCAGCCAGCGCAGCAGCAGACGGGTACCGAAGCCCGTGCCGCCCCGGGTGACCTCGTACTCGTCGCGGTCGGAACGGGAGGGGCCGGCGATGTCGAGGTGGGCCCAGCGGGCGCCTTCGGTGAACTCACGCAGGAAGAGGGCGGCCGTGATCGCCCCACCGCCCTTGGTGGCGGCGCCGCGCCCGGGCACGTGCCGGATGTCGGCGACCGGCGAGTCGAGCACCGGGCGGTACTCCTCGACCAAGGGCAGGCGCCAGACCAGTTCGCCGCTGCTGGCGCCGGCCGCGGTCAGGGCTTCGGCCAGGCGGTCGGTGGCGCTGAAGAGGGCGGCGTGCCGCTTGCCGAGGCCGACCGAGGCAGCTCCGGTGAGGGTGGCGATGTCGACCAGGGCCTCGGGATCGAGGTTGCGCACCGCGTAGCCCAGGCCGTCGGCCAGGACCATGCGGCCCTCGGCGTCGGTGTTGAGGATCTCCACCGTCTTGCCGCCGTAGGTGGTGACCACGTCACCCGGCCGGTAGGAACTGGCACCGAAGGCGTTCTCGGCCAGCGGCAGCAGACCGGTCACCGGGCGGCGGACGCCGACCTCGGGACAGGCCAGCAGGGTGGCCAGCACCGCGGCGGCGCCGGACATGTCGGTCTTCATCGGGACCATCGACTCGCGCGGCTTGATCGACAGGCCGCCGGTGTCGTAGGTGATGCCCTTGCCCACCAGCACGACCGGCCGGCGGGCCCGGACCCCTTCGGGCCGGTAGTCGATGCGGACGAACCGCGGTGGCGTGGCGGAGCCGGAACCGACCGCCAAGAGACCGCCGAAACCCTCCTCGGCCAGCCGCGCCTCGTCCCAGATCCGGACCTCGAGGCCTGCGGCGGCCCCGAGCTCGGCGGCCTGGGCAGCGAACCAGGCCGGGTTCTTCAGGTTGGACGGTGTCTCGGCCAGATCGCGGGCGAGCACGGTGGCCCGGGCGTGCGCCCGGCCCCGGTCGAGACCCGCCTCCGGGTGCTTGCCCACCAGGGTCACCTGGGCCGCGGGAGACGATTCCGCCCGCGACTTCAGCCCGGCGCTGGGTGGGGTGTAGGCCCCGAGGACGATGCCCTCGACCACGGCGCGAGCACCCTCTGCCGATGAGCCGTCACCAAGAGTGGTCATCACATGACGACGGCCGCGGGCCGCGCGCCCGAGAGCAGCGGCGGCCCGGCGTAGATCCCGCGGAGTACCGGCCCCGATCCCGACGAGCACGAACCGCCCGGGAAGCCCGGAGGGAGCCATCACCGGCACCCGGACGATCTCGCCCGCACTGCCCTTCACCCGCTCGGCCGCGATCACCGCGGTCAGGTTCACCCCGTAGGCGGCGGCGACCTGATCGCCGTGCCGGTCCGCGACGACCGCGTCTGCGGCCTTGCGGACCGACACTGCGACCAGGTCGGCCTCCTGCGTCCCGCGCAGTGCCGAGACGAGGGTCCCGGACCTGCTCGCGACGCTGGTCTGCGGTCCCACCCGGGGCACTACCGCTACCGGTGCCGCCGCAACCATCTGTTCCTGACCTCCGTCGCCACGGCCGGTGGGCGCCGGCCGACTCAGTACTAGTTACCTACCGCCTTGAGCGCATCGCCCAGCTCACTCGCCTCTGTGGCGGACATCTCAACCACCAGCCGGCCGCCACCTTCGAGAGGAACGCGCATGACGATGCCGCGCCCTTCCTTCGTGACCTCCAGCGGTCCGTCGCCGGTCCTCGGCTTCATGGCCGCCATCTGGCTCCCCTTCCTCGGCGCGACTCCTGATCATGGAATCGCTGAATGCTAGTGGGCACAACACCCGCCGCGAACCCGTGCCAGGCACGGAGCGTTACCTCGAGCATTATCCCGCTTACCGGTTCCACTACGAAACGCGGTGGCCCCCGGCGGGGTCCGCACGCCTCATTTTGCTGCCACCCCGACCTGCGATGCAGGATTGCCGCCCGAGGGGGGCTGCCTTACATCAGCCGGTGCAATTGATTTTGTCATGAGCCAGGCCGTCACGGCGTCACTCGAGACCCGGTGATCACTTTTTCATCGCGTTCCGCCTCCCGCCGCCTTCCTCGCGTGGCAGCCCTGGAAGTGATCGTTGACCAGCCCGCACGCCTGCATGGCGGCGTAGGCGGTGGTGGGCCCGACGAAGGCGAAGCCGTGCCGCTTGAGCGCCTTGGCCAGGGCGGTGGACTCGGCGGTGACGGCCGCGGCATCAGCGAGCCGACGGGGTGCCGGGGTCGGCCGGGCGGGCGCGAACGACCAGATCAGCGCATCCAGACCACCCTCGACCGTCTCCCGCACGCGCAGCACCGCACGGGCGTTCTGCACGGCGGCGTTGACCTTGGCCCGATTCCGCACGATGCCCGGGTCGGTGAGCAGCCGTTCCACGTCGTCGCCGGTGAACGCGGCGACCTTCTCGGCGTCGAAGCCGAGGAAGGCGGACCGGAAGTTCTCGCGCTTGCGCAGGATCGTGATCCAGGCCAGGCCGGACTGGAACGCCTCCAGGGTGATCCGCTCGTACAGCGGCCCCTCACCGTGCACCGGACGGCCCCACTCAAGATCGTGGTACGCCTGGTAGTCGGCACTGGCGGCCCCCCAGAAGCAGCGCCGCAGACCGTCCTCGCCAGTGACCAGGGCTGGGCGGTCAGCCACGGGCCTGCTCCTCGACCTGGCGCCCGAGCTTTCGTAGCGCCGCCCCGTACCCCGCCTTGGCCACGGCGGCGATGAGCGGGGAAGCAAGACGGGTCAGGGGCTCGGGCGGCACCCGCACCTCTTCGGTCCAGACCAGCCGGGTGATCGGAGCCGTGGACCGGTCGGCCCCGCCGGACGAGCCGGGCCCGCCAGAGAGGGAACTGCCGGACTCCCCCGAGCCACCCTGGCCGGGCGTGCCAGGTTCGGCCCAGAGTTCGGCCACGATCCAGCCCCGGACAGCCCAGCCGGTCTTGCGCACACGGAATCGCGCTGCGGGGCCCTCCGGTACAACGGGCACACCACCCGCGCCGCTCGGGCTACCTGCGCCGCCCAGACCACCTGCGCCGCCCGGACCACCTGCGCCGCCCGGACCACCTGCGCCGCCCGGACCACCTGCGCCGCTCGGGCCGCTCGGGCTACCTGCGCCGCTCGGGCCGCTCGGGCTACCAGCGCCGCTCGGGCCGCTCGGGCCGCTCACGGCGTCCACCACATCAACGGCGTGCGTGGCATCCACGGCGTCCACGGCGTCCACGGCGTCCACGGCGTCCACGGCGTCCACGGCGCGTGTGGCATCCATGGCATGCGTGGCGTCCACCGCGTGCGTGGCATCCACAGCGTGCGTGGCGTCAGCGGCGTTCCTGACGTTCGCGTCTGGCCCAGCGTCGGCACTTCCGGAAATGCCTGTGCCGTGCGGCTGTTCCGGACCTTCGGCAGCTTGGGCCCGACTGCGAGGCGCGACGAATTCCTCGATCTCCATCGCATCGTCGAAGGCCAGCGGTCCCACTCCGGTGCGCGCCACGAACACCGATCCGGGCTGGTCGCCCGGCCCGATCACACGGATGGTGGTGAGGGGCGCGAGCTGAGCGTGGGCCGGCCAGTCGGTGAGGCGTTGCCAGACGAGTTCGACGGGCGCGGCGATGGGCACCTCGACGCGGAACTGCGCCATCAGGAACGGCCTTCGGGCTTGGTGGTGGGCATTCCACCGGACGGCGGGTCTCCGGCGCGGCGGCGAGGGCGACGCAGGGGGCCGGTGGCCGGGTTGGCGCCCGGGTTGGCGGCCGGGTTGGTGGAGGCGGGACTGCCGATGGCGGGGTTGGCTGCAGTGGCGGGCGGTTCGGCGGAAAGCGGGGTGGAACCGGTGTGGGGCAAGGAGGTTCGGGAGGTGAAGCGGTCGGGGTCGGACCAGGCGTCCGAGGCTGCGGGAACGCCCGGAGTGCCCAGAGCGGCAGGGAAGGAACCGGAGTCGGGCCCGGATGCAGGTTGCGTGGGCGAACCGGGACCCGGACCAGCGACGGGGTGAGAGCCGGTGGAAGGGGCCGCACCAGGCTGGCCGAACGAGCCGGTGGAAAGGGCCGCACCAGGCTGGCCGAACGAGCCGGTGGAAGGCTCGGCCGAGGGCCGGGAGAAGGAATCGGTGCCGTAGGTGGGCAGGGATCCGGTGCCTTGACCAGGGGTGGAGAGACTGCCCTGGGGACCGTGGGTGGGGAGAGATCCAGTGCCCTGGCCGGAAGCGGACGAGCTGCCCTCGGGGCCGTGGGCCGGAAGCGAACCCGTGCCCTGCCCAGAGGCCGACGAACTGCCCGCCGGACCGTAGGTGGGCAGAGAACCAGTGCCCTGACCAGAACCGGACGAGCTGCCCTCAGGACCGTGGGCCGGAAGCGAACCCGTGCCCTGCCCAGAGGCCGACGAACTACCCGCCGGACCGTAGGTGGGCAGAGAACCAGTGCTCTGGCCAGACGCGGACGGAGTGCCCTGGGTGCCGCGTGCGGGCAAGGGGCCGGTGCTGCCCGGCGAGGCCGGAGATGAACCGGTGTCCGGTCCCGAGCCAGATCCCGAGCCGGGGGCTGAACCGGGGGCTGCGCCCAGCGCACCGCTGCGGGCCAGCTGCAGGCGGATGGACTTCTCTTGTGCGACCTCGGCGCGGAGCCGGTCGACCTCGGCGCCCAGCAGGTCGAGCGCCGCGTCGACCTGATCCATGCGGTAGCCGCGGAAGCCCTGCACGAAGCGCAGCGCGGCCACGTCGCGGCCGGTGACGCCGTCGGCCGGCAGGGCGCGGGCAGGGATGGTCGGGGCCGGCTCGTCGAGGCCGCCACGGATCATGCCGGTGGCCACGGCGATCACGGCGGCCACCACCGCGAGGGTGAGCAGCAGCATCAGCAAGGTCACGAAACAGATCGTCCCACGCGCTACCGACAGTTTGCCCGACGACGAGCTAGGAGCGGGGCCCGCCGTGGTCCGGCAGCACCGACCCGATCGGGGCCCGGCCGGCCCGCTCGACGTGCCTGACCTGCGGGTGCCAGCCGGAGGCGGCCTCGATCGGCGAGGACTCGGCGAACTGCACGAGCTCGACCGGCAGCGGGGCCGGATCGACCCCGGCGCGGTCCAGGACCACCGCCAGGATCTCCGAGGCCATCACCCCCAGGTCGGCCAGGTCGCGGTTGCGGTGCTTGCGCACCCCCAGGTCGACCTGCCCGATCGCGTCCAGGCCGGCCAGCTGCACGGTGTCCATCAGCAGGGCGACCTCGACCCCGTAGCCCCCGGCGAAGGGCAGCCGGGTGAGCAGGTCGCGGCGGGCCGCGTACTCCCCGCCGAGCGGCTGCACCACCCCGCTGAGCTGCGGTGCGAACCGGGCCAGCAGGGGGCGGGCCATCAGTTCGGTCACTCGGCCCCCACCGCTGCGCTGCTCCACCGAGTCCAGCCGCAGCGGCCTTCGGTAGAAGCCCTTGACCAGCTGCACCCCGGGTTCGGTGAGCAGCGGGCCGAGCAGGCCGACCACCACCTCCGGACCGACCTCCACCAGATCGGCGTCCACGAAGACCACCAGGTCGCCGGAGGTGGCCGCGAGCGAGCGCCACAGCACCTCGCCCTTGCCCGGCAGCGGCTCCAGACCGGGCAGGACCTCGGACAGCGCCACCACCTTGGCCCCGGCCGCGACGGCCCGCTCGGCGGTGCGGTCGGTGCACCCGCCGTCCATCACCACGACCTCGTCCACCAGGGGCCCGGCCGCGAGCACCGCGCCGACCACCCCGGCGACGGTCTCCTCCTCGTTCAGGGCCGGCAGCACCACGCTGACCGTGCGACCGCGCTTGGCGTCGAACAGCTCCGAAGCCGACCACGGGACCGGCTGCCACGTCCGCCGCGCGAACCAGTCACGGACGTCCTCAGGCAGTTGCCCGGAACCACCCGCGGGAGCCGGGCCGCTCACGCCAGCCCTCGCACCGCACGAGCCGGCGGCCTTTCCCCACGGATGCTCGCCACCATGTCGATCGCCCGGCGGCTGGCGGCCACGTCGTGCACCCGGAAGACCTTCGCCCCGCACCACGCCGCCACCGCGGTGGCGGCCAGCGTGCCCTCCAGCCGCTCGTCCACCGGCAGGTCCAGCGTCTCGCCCACGAAGTCCTTGCGGGACAACGACATCAGCACCGGATGCCCGAGCCCGACCAGCGACTCGGTGCGGCGCAACAGGGCCAGCCCGTGCCAGGTGTTCTTGCCGAAGTCGTGCGTCGGGTCGAGCAGCAGCGACTCCCCCGGCACCCCCGCCTTCATCGCTCGCCGGGCACTGGCCTCCAGACCGGCCAGCACGTCGTCGACCACGCCCTCCGGCGAGGTGCCGTAGCCCACCCGGTGCGGACGGGTGCGGGGCACCGCGCCTCCGGTGTGCGAGCAGACCAGCCCGGCCCCGGACGCGGCCGCGATCTCCGGCAGCTCCGGGTCGTGCCCGGCCCAGGTGTCGTTGATCAGGTCGGCCCCGGCCGCGCAGGCCTCTCGGGCCACCTCGGCCCGCCAGGTGTCCACGCTGAGCAGCAGATCGGGGTGCGCCGCGCGGATCCGGGCCAGGAACGGCACGACCCGGCGCAGTTCCTCGGCGGTGTCCACGTCCGAACCGGGCCCGGCCTTCACCCCGCCCACGTCGACCAGGTCGGCGCCCTCGGCCTCGGCCCGGGCCACCGCCTCGGCCGCGCGGCCCTCGTCGAACATCCGGTTGCCGGCGTAGAACGAGTCCGGCGTCCGGTTGATCACGGCCATCACCACGGGCACCCCGGGCGCGAACTCCCGGCCGCCCAGCCGGAGCCGGGCGGAGGGGGCAGGAACCGTCACGGAGCGGACTCCACCTGTTCGATCACTGCGGGAACGGCGGGCAGCTCGCCCAGCCGGGCCTCGATCTGGTCGAGGGCCTCGTCGATCGTGGTCGTCCAGGCCAGCGTGTCGAGCGCCGCCTCGGACAGGAAGTTCTCGGCCGAGAGCTTGCGGATCAGGTCGTGCAGGGGGGCGTAGAGCCCGGTCGGGTCGAGCACCACCACCGGCTTGGCGTGCATCCCGAGCGACGCCGACACCCACACCTCGGTGAGCTCCTCGAGCGTGCCGATACCGCCCGGCAGGGTCAGGAAGGCGTCGGCGAACTCCTCCATCCTTCCCTTGCGCGAGCGCATGTCGGTGGTGACGATCAGCTCGTCGGCGTCGTGGTCGGCCACCTCGAGATCGACCAGGGCCTGCGGGATCACCCCGACGGTGTGCCGGCCCCCGGCCCGGACGGCCTGGGCCACCGCGCCCATCATCGAGATCGAGCCGCCGCCCGAGACCAGGTCGTGGCCCCGGGCGGCGATCGCCGCCCCTACCTCGGAGGCGAGCTCGACGAAACGGGGGTCGATCCTGACGGACGACGCGCAGAAGACACAGATCCTGGCCACCGCGCCATTGTCGCCCGGGGGCTCAGGCGCCTGCGGCGGGGTCCGGCTTCGCGGCGTGTTCGGCCTGGGCGGCCGCCATCAGGCCGACCGCCTCGTCCACGTCGTCGGTGATCGTGAGCAGGTCCAGGTCGGCCTCCTTGATCATCCCCCGGGCCAGCACCGGGCCGGCCAGCCAGTCCTTCAGGCCCTGCCAGTAGTCCGACCCCAGCAGCACGATCGGGAACGACGTGACCTTGTGGGTCTGGACCAGCACGAGCGCCTCGAACAGCTCGTCGAAGGTGCCGAAACCGCCCGGCAGGACGATGAATCCCTGGGCGTACTTGACGAACATGGTCTTGCGGGCGAAGAAGTAGCGGAAGTTGACGCCGAGGTTGACCCACTCGTTCATGCCCTGCTCGAACGGCAGCTCGATGCCCAGCCCGACCGAGACGCCACCGGCCTCGTGCGCCCCCTGGTTGGCACCTGCCATGGCACCCGGACCGCCCCCGGTCACGACCGCGAACCCGGCCTTGACCAGAGCCTGCCCGACCTGCTGGGCGAGCTTGTAGTCGGGCGCCGAGTCGGGTGTGCGGGCCGAGCCGAACACGCTGATCGCGGGGCCGAGCTCGGCCAGGGCGCCGAAACCCTCGACGAACTCGGCCTGGATGCGCATCACCCGCCAGGGGTCGGTGTGCACCCAGTCGCTGGACCCGCGGCCGTCGAGGAGCCGCTGGTCGGTGGTGGATTGGGGTACCAGACCGCCGCGCCGGGTGGTCGGGCCCGAGGTGTGCTCGTCCTTGTCCATGTGAGGATCTTCCGGCTCTGCGGGGTTCGGTCGCGTGCTCATCGGCCTGACGGTAGGCGTTTCTGGCCGGGCCGCACCACCGCAGGGTCACCAGACCCCACCCGCCCCGCCCGTCACGGTTCGTCGGGGACGGTGACGCTGTGCCCACGGGTTCGTCCGGGACGAGAAAATACGTCCTGCTTCACTCGAGTCGTGCGCTCAAACCCCGATAGTGTCGGTGCGTGCGCGGTCTGCCGGAGGAGTTGACCCGGGACGGCGTGTCTCCGCTGGCGGACGTCGAAAAACTCGTCGTCGAGGGCCGGTACGGGCGCGCTGATCTCGCTCTTCGGCGACTCGAGGCGCTGATCCCGAGCCTGGCCCAGACCGCCGACGACGAGACCCTGCTGCTGGCCCTCTACGGCCGCGCGGTGCTGCTGCGCCGCCTCGGGGGCGGCCACCAGACCGCCATCGCCGCCTGTGACGTGCTGGAACGCGCTGCCCACGAACGTCAGGCCGGGCTCTGGGCGGCGATCGCCTGCGCCGCCCGGGCCCAGTTCCGGGTCGACTCCGGGGACATCGGCGGCGCCACCTCCGACCTGGCCCGGGCCGACTCCGCGCTGGCCGGCGACGAGCTGACCGAGGAGAACGGCTACCGGCTGCTGAACGGGCTGGCCGTGGTCTACGCCGGGCTGCGCCTGCAGGACCGGGCCGACGAGACGCGTACCCGGATCGAGCACACGATCGCCGCGCGCAGCCCGCTCGACCAGGCCGAGCACTGGGGCACCTGGGCCACCGAGCTGGCCGCCCGCGCGATGGAACCGCTGGCCGGGGGCGCGCAGGACCCGCAGCAGGAGTTCATGAGCCGGGCCGTCGAACTGGCCACCAAGGTCGACGAACTACCTGAGGACGCGGTGCCCGGCACCTTGCGCCGGGGGGCGAACGGTGTGCGGGCCCTGGCCGCCGCCTACCGCGGCCGGCCGTCCGAGGCCCTGCGGCTGCTCGGCCCGGACGCGTTCGGGACGGTGGGCGACCTGCCCGCGGCCGAACGGCAGATCGTCTCGCTGGCCGCGATGCGCGCCCACGCCCTGGTCGGCTCGCTGGCCACCGCCCGCAGCCTGGACGACGCGGCGATCTCGCCGCCGGCCACCCTGCCGAACCTGGTGCTCGAGGTCTGCCGCACCCGTGAGCGGCTCTGGCTCGAGACCTACGCCAACGGCGAGGTCGTGCCGGTGCTGCACCGGATGACGGAACTGCTGGTCCGGCTCGGCTGGCGCGGGATGGACCTGGTGGCCGACACGGCCCGCCAGGCGCTGGAGCACCAGGCGCTGCGCACCGAGAGCCGTACCGACGCGCTGACCGGGGTGGGCAACCGCCGGGCGCTGGACGAGGAGCTGCGGCAGCTGCTGCGCTTCGGCCCGCTGCCGCTGGCCCTGATCCTGGTCGACGTCGACCACTTCAAGGAGATCAACGACCGGTTCACCCACGTGGTGGGTGACGAGGTGCTGCGCCGGGTCGCCGCCAGCCTGTCGCTGCAGCTGCGCACCGACGACCAGCTGCTGCGGTACGGCGGCGACGAGTTCGTGGTGCTGCTGCCGGGCACCGGCGACGAAGAGGCCAACGCGGTGGCCGAGCGGATGTGTGTGGCGGTCGGCGCCCGCCCGTGGAACGAACTGGCCGACGGCCTGGACGTGTCGATCACCACCGGGGTGGCCGCGGTCTGGTCGCTGTCCGGCCGGCGGCCCGACGCCGACGCCGAGAAGCTCTTCCGGCGCGCCGACGAGCGGCTGCTGGCAGCCAAGCGCGACCGCCCGGGCGAGGAGGACGCCCGCCCGGTGTCCGCCCCGGTCTCCAGCTGGGACGACGACTCGACCGACGACGTGGCCGCGGTTTCGATGCCGCCCACGCCGACCCGACTGCTCGGGGCCGAGGTGCTGGGGCCGCACAGCCGTCCCGGCTCGCGTCCCGCGGTGTCCCAAGGGCTCAATGGAGGACGTCGGTCCACCGACCCGGAGTTCGATCCGGCTCTGGATGCGGGTCAGGAATCCGCTCAGGACCCCGGCCGGGAGAAGAACGGCACCCCGGTGAACGGGGTGCGGCTCGGTCTGGCCCCGGCCGGCGACCCGGCGCTCGGCGACGTCCTGCCCGAGACCGAGTCCCATGACGAGAAGGACGGCGGGCGCCCCTACGGCGCGGCTGCGGAACTGCCCCGGTCGTCGGGCACCCGGCGGTCCCGGCGGGCCGCGCGGGACGCCGAGGCGGCGGGTTCGCCGGTCAACGGCATCCCGGTCGAGGACCAGGGAGCGCGCGAGGCCGAGTCGGCCGCCGCCGCGGTCGCGGCCCGGCAGGCTTCCGAGGCGCGCGAGCGGGCCGCTCGCGAGGCCCGGGCCAAGATCGAGCGGGAGCAGGCCGAGCGCGAGGCCCGGGAACGCGCCGAGCAGGAGGCCAAGGAGCGCGCTGCCCGCGAGCGCATCGAACTGCAGGCCCGGGAACGCGCCGAGCGCGAGGCCCGGGAGCGGGAGGCCCGGGAGAGGGCTGCCCGCGAGGCCCGGCAGCGGATCGAGGCCGAGCGGCGCGAGAAGGAAGAGCGCGAGCGGATCGAGGCCGAGGCCCGGCGTCTGGCCGAGCAGATCGAACGCGAGCGTCGCGAGGCAGAGGCCCGGGCCGAGGCCGAGCGGGTGGAGCGCGAGCGGCAGGCGGCCCTGGCCAAGGCCGAGGCGGAACGCCGGGAACGTGAACGGCTCGAGGCCGAGCGGCTCGAACGTGAGCGCCTCGAGGCCGAGGCTCGGGCCAAGGCCGAGGCGGAACGCCGCGAACGTGAACGGCTCGAGGCCGAAGCGCGCGCCAAGGCCGAGGCCGAACGCCGCGAGCAGGAGCGCCTGGAGCGCGAGCGCATCGAACGGGAGCGCCGCGAGGCCGAGGCCCGCGCCAAGGCCGAGGCGGAACGCCGCGAACGCGAACGGCTCGAACGCGAGCGCATTGAGGCCGAGGCCCGTGCCAAAGCTGAGGCAGAACGCCGCGAAGCCGAGGCCCGAGCCAAGGCTGAGGCCGAACGCCGCGAACGCGAGCGCCTCGAAGCCGAGGCCCGTGCGAAGGCCGAGGCCGAACGGCTCGAGCGGGAACGTCTGGAACGCGAGCGCCTCGAACGCGAGCGGATCGAGGCCGAACGGCGCGAGCGCGAACGCCTCGAACGGGAGCGGATCGAGGCCGAGCGACGCGAGCGCGAACGCCTCGAGGCCGAGGCCCGCGCGAAGGCCGAGGCCGAGCGCATCGAGCGCGAGCGTCTCGAAGCGGAACGCATCGAACGTGAGCGCGTCGAGCGTGAGCGGGCCGAGGCCGCCCGCCGGGCAGCCGAGAAGGCTGAGCAGGAGCGTCTGGAGAAGGAGCGCAAGGAGGCCCTGGCCAAGGCCGAGGCCGAGCGTCTGGAGCGGCAACGCGTCGAGCGTGAGCGCCGCATCCACGAGGCCCGCGAACGGGCTGCTGCGGCCCGCCGTGAGCGGGAGACCCGCGAGCGCGCCGAGCGGGAAGAGGCCGAGCGCCTGGCTCGCGAGCAGGCGGCCCGCGAAGAGGCCGAGCGCCAGCGTCTGGAAGAGGTGCGCCGGGCAGCCGAGGAGATCCGGCGGGAGGCCTACGAACGGGCTGCCCGCCTGGCGGCCACCGCCTCCGGCAACACCGGCAGCTGGCCCACCACGCAGGGCCCCAACACCGGCAGCTGGATGATGCCCGGCGCCGCCGCGGTCGAGTCGCCCACCGCGCCCTCCGCCCCGCGACCCGAGCAGATCGAGGCCGACCGCCGTTTCCAGGAGACGGCGGCCGAGATCTACCGTCCGAGCCCCAACCTCGGCCCCTCCACCGAGACGTTCCGGGCCCTGAGCGACCCGCTGAACGACCCGGTCCCCGGGCCGAGCTCCGGCTCCAGCAACTCCGGCTCGGGAGGCAGCGGCTCGGGCTACCCCTCGGCCGACGCTCCGGGGTACTCCAGCGGCTCGTCCTACGGCAGCGGCTACGACGACAGTTACCGCAGCAGCTCGTCCTACCCGTCGGACTCGTCGGCGGACCGCCCGGGCAGCTCCTACGGCAGCGAGAGCCCGTACAGCAACAGCTCGTCCGGCTACCCCTCGCCCTACAGCAACGCCCCGGAAGAGCCGGCCGCCCCCTGGAGCTCGGGCTCCTCCTCCCCCGCCCCCTGGGGTCCGGAAGCCCGCGACGAGCGTCCCCGCAGCAGTTCGGGCAGCAGTTCGGGCAGCAGTTCGGGCGGGCGGTCGGCCAACGGCTGGCCCGAGGAGGACGAAGAGATCGACGTCCGTGAGCAGCCGGGGCAGGGAAAGCTGCCCGGCACCGGCCACCGCGACCCGCTGGGTCCGGGAACCTCACGCCAGGCGATCATCGACCTCTCCGCGCGCCGCCGTCACCGCAACGACTGACTCCGCCCCGGCGGCCGATGCCGAATCCAATAGCCACCCCGGGCTGGCTGCTGCCAGATGGGCCGACCCGGGCTGACTGACTGAGTGGGATCGGCGGGCCGCCTGGTCGTGTACCAGGCGTACACATAGAAGAAGACCGCCCCCCACCACCAGCAGGCCCCAGGCCACCACTGGCCCAACCGGCCACCGCAGGGGCTGACCTCCACCAGGTCGGCCAACCAGAGGTCCGCGGGCCACGCCGTTCGTGTACCAGGCGTACACATCAACGAGGACCAACCTGACCACCGCCGGACCCCGCCGACCACCGCAGGCCGGCCTCCACCAAGTCGGCTAGAGGTCCGCGGGCGTTCGTGTACCAGGTGTACACATCAACGAAGAGCAACCCGTCCCGGACCCGGCCGACCGCCGCAGGGCTGACTTCCCAAGTCAGCCGGCCAAAGGTCCGCGGGCCACGCCGTTCATGTACCAGGCGTCTACATCGACGAAGACCGACCCCGCCCAGGTGGCCGAAGCCGCTCCTGCCACGGAGCCGGCACCGACAGCCGCTCCCGGCAAGAGAGGCTGACACCCGGCGACAGCGCCCGGCGTCCAAGCCTCCCCACCGAACCCGACCGGCACCGACCACCCGTCCACCGACCTCAACAAAGGGGCCCACCGGCGTCCTCAAGCTGGTTCGCCCGAGACCGCACGAGCAGGTACTTAACACTGCGCGAAGCGCCGCACACCCCCTGTCCACCTTCATCGATGAACGCTTACTGCACTCCACACGTGCGCAAAATGCCATATTGCGCTCTAATCACTCATTGATTAAGCCTATACGTGAGCAAGATGTAACAGTGCGGCACGAATCGACGGGGTGGGGCACGGAATGTTCGCGTGTGCGGTGACGGTGGGCTTGGCGCGGGCCCGCCGTGGTTGAAGGGCGAATCCCGGCTACGCGGACCAGTGCGGAGTCCGGCGACGGTGACGGGCGGAATCGAGACCTGATGACAGAGCAGCAGACCAGCGGCAGCCGACTCGACGCTTCAAGGCCCGACCGTCCGACCGACAAGACGGCGGACACGAACCCTCAGACTCCCCGGACCCCGATCAACTCCCAGCACACCCATCCGGTCCAGTGGACGGGCCGGCTGGAGTTCGACCTGACCGACAGCCGGGGCTGGCGGGTGGGCACCATCGAGGTCGTCGTGCGGATCGACACGGTGACCCTCTGGTACGGCAATCGCACTCTCGCGGTCATGCACCGGGAGTCGTTCAAGCACTGGCTGATGCGCCCGGTGGTCCCCTTCGAGTTCGACGACGTGGTCTGGTTCATGCAGGGCACCACCACCTGCCTGACCATCGACGGGGCGAACTCCTACGCGGTGCCCGACCCGATCGTCGACCACCTGTTCGCGGTGGCCTGAGCCGAGAACCTCAAGACCTACGCGACCAGCCACCGCCGCAGGGCCTCCAGGCAGGCGGTGAGATCGCTGACCGGGCACTGCTCGTCGTCCTTGTGCGCGAGCGAGGGGTTGCCCGGGCCGAAGTTCACCGCCGGGATCCCGAGCGTGGAGAACAGCGCCACGTCGGTCCAGCCGAACTTCGGTCCGGGTGTTCCCCCTACTGCCTTCACGAAATTCGCTGCCACCGGGGCGTTCAGCCCTGGTCGGGCGGCCGGCGAGGCATCCGTGACGGTGACCGTGAACCCGTCAAACAGCGAACGCAGGTGCGCCTCGGCCTGCTCCAGGCTCTTGTCCGGCGCGAACCGGTAATTGACCAGCACCGTGCACCGGTCGGGAATGACGTTCCCGGCGATCCCTCCGGAGATCCCGACCGCGTTCAGGCCCTCCCGGTAGACCAGCCCGTCGACCTCGATCTCGCGGGCCCGGTAGGCGTTCAGGACCTCGAGCACCGCCCCGGCCTTGTGGATCGCGTTCGAGCCCATCCACGACCGGGCCGAGTGCGCCGCCGTCCCGGTGGTCTCCACCTCGATCCGCATGGTGCCCTGACAGCCGCCCTCGACCACCGCCGAGGTGGGTTCGCCGAGGACCGCGAAGTCGGCCTGCAGCAGCTCCGGCCGGGTGCGGGAGAGGCGGCCGAGGCCGTTGCGCACGGCCTCCACCTCTTCGCAGTCGTAGAACACGTAGGTGACGTCGCGGGTGGGTTCGGTGACGGTCGCGGCCAGAGCCAGCGCCACCGCCACACCGCCCTTCATGTCCACCGTTCCCCGGCCGTGCAGCACCGAGCCGTCCGGGGAGAGCCAGGTGGGCAGGTTGGCCGGCTCGACCGTGATCGGCACCGTGTCGATGTGCCCGGCGATCACCACCCGCTCGGCCCGGCCGAGGTGGGTGCGGGCGACGATGCAGTTGCCGTCGCGGATCACCTCCAGGTGCCCGAGCTCGCGCAGCGCGGCCTCGACACGGTCGGCGATCAGCGCCTCGTCACCGCTCACCGAGGGGATGTCGCACAGCGCGCGCGTGAGGTCCACGACGTCGCCGGTCAGGTTCAGGGGCAGCGCGGCACCGGTCATGTCGCGACCATATCGGGCCCCACGAAACCAGATTGAGGACGCCGGCGGGCACCGATGCGTTTCGGGTACCGGTGCGCGGGTGGCTCGGTGGGCGGACCACCCTTCGCCCGCCCGTAGGATGCACGGCATGACCGAGGTGAGCCCCACGTCCCCCGCTTCCGCTTCCGCCCCCCGCCTGGCCTGGGGTTATGGCCTGGCCAGCAGCACCGAGGCCGGGGTCGTGCTGGACACCTGGTACCCGGCTCCGCAGCTCGGCGCCGCCCCGCAGGCGGCCGGCCCCTACGACGTGCCCGCCGACCTCGCCTCGCTCGAGGGCACCGACCCGCACCGCAAGGTGCGCCTGCACGTGGTGCGCACCGAGATCGACCTCGACGCCGAGCCGAAGGACACGCCGGACGCGTACCTGCGCCTGCACCTGCTCTCGCACCGCCTGGTGCGGCCCAACACGATCAACCTGGCCGGCATCTTCGGCGCCCTGCCGAACGTGGTGTGGACCAACCACGGCCCCTGCCCGGCAGACGACTTCGAGGCCACCCGGCTGCGCATCCGCGCCGGCGGCGGCCCGAACACCCGGGTCGAGGTCACCGGGGTGGACAAGTTCCCGCGGATGACCGACTACGTGCTGCCGGCCGGTGTGCGCATCGCCGACGCCTCGCGGGTGCGCCTGGGCGCTCACCTCGCCGCCGGAACCACGGTCATGCACGAGGGTTTCGTCAACTTCAACGCCGGCACGGTGGGCAATTCGATGGTCGAGGGCCGGATCTCGCAGGGTGTCGTGGTCGGTGAGGGCTCCGACATCGGCGGCGGCGCCTCGATCATGGGCACGCTGTCGGGCGGCGGCAAGGAGGTCATCGCGATCGGTGAGCGCTGCCTGCTCGGGGCGAACGCCGGTCTGGGCATCAGCCTGGGTGACGACTGCGTGGTCGAGGCGGGTCTGTACCTGACCGCCGGCACCAAGGTGCAGCTGCTGTCCGAGCCGAAGGGCACGGCCGGCGACGGGGTCCCGGCCAGCAAGGAGAACCCGAAGCTGGTGAAGGCCTCCACCCTTTCGGGGGCCAGTGGCCTGCTGTTCCGCCGCAACTCCACCACCGGGGCGGTGGAGGCGCTGGCCCGCAGCGGTGGCTTCACGTTCGAGCTGAACGCGGCGCTGCACGCCAACGACTGAGTCCGGCGAGAGGCGGTCATGCAGCTTTCTCTCAGGTAGAAGCTGCATGATCGTCCGTTCGGACCGAACGACGACGGCAAGGAGGTGAGGGCGGATGAGTAACTCCGATCCCACCCGGCCCATGCCGGCCAAGGGCCCGAAAGCCGGTACGCCCCGCCCGGAACGGCCCGCTCCCGTCGGCAGCCGGCCCCCGGCCGGGTCGGACGAGCGCACCCGGCCGATGGCGCAGGAGAGCACCGATCCGTACCGCGACGACGGGGGCAGCATGGGCGGTCGCAAAGCCAAGCGCCGCAGCCCCTTCCGCGGCCCGCTGATCGCCCTGACGGTCATCCTGCTCACCGCCGGCGCCGCCGTCGGTGGCGCCTGGATCTGGCTGCAGGGCGCCGTCGGCCCGGTCACCCTGCGGGAGATCTGCACGGGCGAGTTCGAGAACGGCGACAAGCACACGCTGGAGATCGACCAGGCCGACAACGCCGCGATCATCACCGCCATCGCCGAGAAGCGTGACTTCCCGGTGCGGGCGGCCACGATCGGCGTGGCCACCGCGATCCAGGAGTCCAAGCTCCGCAACATCACCTACGGCGACCGCGACTCCGTAGGCCTCTTCCAGCAGCGCCCGTCGCAGGGCTGGGGCACCCGCGAGGAGATCCTCGACCCGATCTACGCCACCAACGAGTTCTACGACGCGCTGGCCAAGATCGGCGACCTGGACGAGCTGACCATCACCGAGGCCGCCCAGAAGGTGCAGCGCTCGGCCTTCCCCGAGGCCTATGCCGACCACGAGCCCGAGGCCCGGCTGATCGTGTCCCCGCTGGCCGGTCACTCCCCCGGCGGCTGGAACTGCGTGCTGAAGGAAGACGACCTGGCCGCCCAGCAGCCGGGCGAGAACGGCCTGACCGAGCGGGCTCTCGGAGTGCGCGCCGCCGCCAAGGAGGAGCTGGGCCGCAGCAAGTCGGAGGTCGACCAGGCCGGCACCGGCCTGACGTTCTCGGTCCCGGCCGAGAAGAACGACCGCCACGCCTGGGCCCTGGCGTCCTGGGCGGTGGCCCGCGCGGATGCGCTCGGGGTGAAACAGGTTTCGCTGGCCGGGCACCGCTGGGTGCGGGCCGACTCCGGCAAGGGCTGGACGGAGACCGCCGGCGATCTCTCCGATCGCCAGGTCCAGATCACTGTTTACTGACAGCGCAACCGGCGCCCGAGGGCGTCCTCAATTGGAAACCCTCGAGCCCCCAAACGGAACCACCGGGCGCCTCGTCGTGGAGGAGCACCCGGCGCCGAACCTGAGCCCGGTGGTCCTGACTACCCGACCACCGGGCCCTCATACGTGTATCAGCGCTCGCTGATCCCCAGGTAAGGACGTTCCGTGGCGCCGATGTAGACCTGCCGCGGACGTCCGATCTTGGTCTGCTTGTCCTCGGTCATCTCGCGCCACTGGGCGATCCAGCCCGGCAGCCGGCCGAGGGCGAACAGCACCGTGAACATCTTCGTGGGGAAGCCCATGGCCTTGTAGATCAGGCCGGTGTAGAAGTCCACGTTGGGGTAGAGCTTGCGCTCGATGAAGTAGTCGTCGCTGAGCGCGATCTCCTCGAGCCGCAGCGCGATGTCGAGCAGCGGGTCGTTCACGCCCAGACCCCGCAGGATGTCGTCGGCGGTCTTCTTGATGATGGCCGCGCGCGGGTCGTAGTTCTTGTACACCCGGTGCCCGAAGCCCATCAGCCGGACGCCGCCCTCCTTGTTCTTCACCTTGTTCATGAAGGTGTCGGGGCCGTCGGGCGACTTCTGGATCTCCTCCAGCATCTCCAGCACCGCCGAGTTGGCGCCGCCGTGCAGCGGGCCGGACAGGGCGTGGATACCGGCCGAGACCGAGGCGAACAGGTTGGCCTGGCCGGAGCCGACCAGCCGGACCGTGGAGGTCGAGCAGTTCTGCTCGTGGTCGGCGTGCAGGATGAACAGCAGGTCCAGGGCCTTGGCCAGGACCGGGTCCACGTCGTACGGCTCGGCCGGGAAGCCGAACGTCATCCGCAGGAAGTTCTCCACCAGGCCGAGCGAGTTGTCCGGGTAGAGGAACGGCTGGCCGACCGACTTCTTGTAGGCGTAGGCGGCGATCGTGGGCAGCTTGGCCAGCAGCCGTACGGTGGCCAGCTCGACCTGGTCGTGGTCGCGGATGCTGGTGCTGTCCGGGTAGAACGTGCCCAGCGCGGAGACCGCGGCCGAGAGCACCGGCATCGGGTGCGCGTCGCGCGGGAAGCCGTCGAAGAACCGCTTGAAGTCCTCGTGCAGCAGGGTGTGCCGCTGGATGCGGTTGGTGAACTCCTCCAGCTGCGACGTGCTCGGCAGCTCACCGTAGATCAGCAGGTAGCTGACCTCGAGGAAGGTGGACTTCTCGGCCAGCTCGGCGATCGGGTAGCCGCGGTAGCGCAGGATGCCGGCGTCACCGTCGATGTAGGTGATGGCCGAGGTGCACGACGCAGTGTTGGTGAAGCCCGGGTCCAGGGTGACGTAACCGGTCTTCGAGAGGAGCGAGGACACACCGAACCCGGAAGTTCCCTCAGTTGCCCGGGTCACCCCCAGGTCGAGTTCGCCGCCTGGGTAGTTCAGGGTGATCTGATCGGATCCGTCGGACATAGGACGCTCCCACGCTGGTGTCTGGGTCCAGGGTCTTGTGGCCGTGCTCCGGCGTGGTTCGCCGGGACACACGGCCTTAACGCAAGTTACCCCTCGTTGATCCGCCTGAGCCATCCGGACCAGCCGCACGGGCCGCGAGTTGCGCCACTCTTTCATCACTGACGGTCAGTGCGACGCGCACGTGCCGGGCACCCGAGGGGCCGTAGAAGTCTCCCGGAGTGACCAGGACGCCGCGCGCGGCGAGATCGGCGACGGTGTCCCAGCACGGTTCGTCCCGGGTGGCCCAGAAGTACAGGCCGGCCTCGGAGTAGTCGATCTTGAAGCCCTCGGCCCGCAGCCAGTCGCGCACGACTTCACGCCGACGGCGGTACCGCTCGCGCTGCTCGGCGACGTGCTCGTCGTCGCCCAGGGCGACCCGCAGGGCCTCCTGCACCGGCCACGGGACGATCATCCCGGCGTGCTTGCGGATCTCCAGAATGCGTTGCACCAGAACGGGATCCCCGGCCACGAAGGCGGCCCGGTAGCCGGCCAGGTTGGACTGCTTGCTGGTCGAGTAGACCGCCAGCAGACCCTCGTGGGACCCGCCGCAGACCTCCGGGTCGAGGATGCTCGGCACCTCCACGCCGTCCCAGCCGAGCTCGGCGTAGCACTCGTCGCTGGCCACCACGGCACCCACCGAACGGGCCCAGGCGACCATCTTGCGCAGGTGCTCCACCCCCAGCACCCGACCGGTCGGATTGCCCGGGGAGTTGAGCCAGAGCAGCTTGACCGCGTTCTTGCCCGGGCCCACCTGCACCGTGCCGTCGGCGGCGAGCGGAGTGGCCCCGGCCAGCCGCGCACCCACGTCGTACGTGGGATATGCCACTTGGGGATGCATGACCACGTCGCCCGGGCCGAGCCCGAGCAGGGTGGGCAGCCAGGCCACCAGTTCCTTCGAGCCGATCGTCGGCAGCACGCCGGCCGGGTCGAGGTCGGGCACGTTGCGCCGGCGCGCGAACCAGGCCGCGACCGCCTCCCGCAACGGCGGCGTGCCGAAGGTCTGCGGGTAGCCGGGCGCGTCGGACGCGTCGGCCAGGGCCTGCCGGACCAGCTCGGGCGTGGGGTCGACCGGGGTGCCGACCGACAGGTCGACGATCCCGCCCGGGTGCTGCCCGGCCTGGTTCTTGAACGGCGTCAGCCGGTCCCAAGGGAAGTCGGGCAGCACCGGGGCGGCCACTACTCGGCCTGCGGGGGCAGCGCGGCGATGAACGCGTGGTCCTTGTTGATCAGGCCCATCTTGGCCGCCCCGCCGGGCGAGCCGAGGTCGCCGAAGAACTCGACGTTGGCCTTGTAGTAGTCGCCCCACTGGTCCGGGACGTCGTCCTCGTAGAAGATCGCCTCCACGGGGCAGACCGGCTCGCAGGCACCACAGTCCACGCACTCGTCGGGGTGGATGTAGAGCATCCGTTCCCCCTCGTAGATGCAGTCGACAGGGCACTCCTCGATGCAGGCCTTGTCCTTCACATCCACGCAGGGCTGCGCGATGACGTAGGTCACGTCCGTCCTCCTGGTCTGGCCGCCCTGGTCGCTCTCCGGGGCGTCTCGTCGCCGTGGCCGCGCATACCGGCCCGGCCCAGTATCTCTGATCGGTCGTGCCCGTGTCGCCGAAGGGTTACCTCATGAAAGGGTCCCCGGATGGATGCGCGCTCGAGCGAGGAGTGGGCCGCGCACGTCGGCTCGCGGGTGGTGGTCCGGCTGCGCGACGGCGACGGCCTGCGGGACGTGCTGGGCGAACTGCTGGCGGTGGAGGGGCAGACCCTGCGGGTGCAGGGCCGCCGGGGCCCGGTGGAGGTGCAGCTGAGCTCGGTGGTGGCCGGCAAGCCGGTCCCCCCGAAGGCGGGCCGGGCGGCGCCCCCGCACCAGGCGCTGTCGGTCGGCGACCTCGAGCTCCTGATGGCCCGGCACTGGCAGGCCGAGGAGCAGGACTGGCTGGGCGGCTGGCTGCTGCGGGCCAGCGGGGGTCACACCAACCGGGCCAACTCGGTGCTGCCGGTCGGCGAGCCCGGCATGCCGCTCGACGTGGCCCTGGTGGAGGTCGTGGACTGGTACGCCGAGCGCGGGCTGCCCCCGGTCGCCACCGCTCCCGAGCCCCGGCTGGACGACGCGGACACCGACCAGCTGCTGGCCGCCACGTCGCTTTTCGAGTCCGCGGGCTGGCGCCGGGTCACTCCCACGCTGGTGCTCACCGCCCCCGTGGCCGAGCTCCGCGCCCTGCAGGCGAGGCTGGGCGGCGCGGCGCTGCCCGAGGGTCTGGTGATCGACCTGGCCGACGAACCGGACCCGGCCTGGCTCAGCCAGTACCGCTATCGCGGGCAGGCGGTGCCCGAGCACGGCATCCGGTTGCTGACCTCCGCGCCGCAGCAGGTGTTCGCCTCGATCAGGACCGCCGAGGGCGAGGTGGCCGGCGCTGCCCGCGGCTCGCTGGCCGATGGCTGGAGCGGGCTGACCGAGATGAAGGTGGAACCGCAGTGGCGCCGCCAGGGTCTCTCGCTGGCCCTGATCGGCGCAGTCGCCGAATGGAGCCGGCAGCACCGCGCCCAGTCGATGTTCCTCCAGGTGGCCGAGGACAACGACGCGGCCCGGGCGAGCTACGCCCGGGCCGGGTTCGGTCTCCACCACCGGTACAGCTACCTCACGCCCTAGGTGGGCTCGGGCAGGTTGGCGGCGATGTCGCGCAAACCCACCCGGGCCTGGTCCAGGGCCACCTCCAGGTCGACCATGAACTGACCGCACTGCCCGGCGCGCCCGGCCCGGGCCTCGGCCTCGATCTGCCGGGCGATCTCGACCACCCGGTCGGTGCCCAGGTTCAGCCCGGCCCCGGCCAGGCTGTGGGCGTGCAGGTAGGCGGCCTCGGAGTCGTCCGCCCCGACGGCCAGGCTCAGCCGCTGGAAGAGGTCGACCGTCCGGGACAGGAACGAGGTGATGATGTCCCGGACCAGTTCGACCTCGAACTCGGTCCCCTCGCCGAGCAACTCGGCGATCCGCTCGTCCGTGGTGCTGATGGCTGGTACCTCCTGAGACTCCTGCGACGATTGCGCCCGGGCCGCCGGACGGGCGCCGGACGGCCGTTCCTCCACCAGCTTCTCCTCGGGCGGGACCGCCTGACGGGGAACGGCCGGTAGCGCGGGCCGGCGGGGTCCTTCCTCCAGAACCCCGACCGCGGTCGTGGCCTCCACCGCTTCCACGGCCTCGACGGTCACGTGCTCGCTGTCCCGGACGGCGGCGATCCGGTCGCGCACCGCCGAATAGTGCTTCTGCATCGGCTGGGTCTTCTCCGCCCGGCCCGCCGGGGGCTCGTCCTCGGTGGTGCGCAGCCACCGGTTGAGCGTGGCCTGCAGCGTGGTGGAACGCACCGGTTTGGCGATGAAGTCGTCCATCCCGGAGTCGAAGCACCGGCGCCGGTCGGCCGCGAAGGTGGCCGCGGTCATCGCGATGATCGGCACCTCCTGGGTGGCCGGGCGGCGGCGCAGCTCCACGGTCGCCGTGTAGCCGTCCATCACCGGCATCTGGCAGTCCATCAGGATCGCGTCGTAGCTGTGCTGCTCGGTCATCGCCAGCGCCTGCTCGCCGTGCCCGGCCACGTCCACCTGGTAGCCCAGCTGCGACAGGATGCCCAGGGCGACCGTCTGGTTGATGTCGTTGTCCTCGACCAGCAGCAGCCGGAACCGCTCCCGGGCGGTCTCGACCGGCCGCACGGTCTGCGCCCGCGGCGGCGGGACCTCGGAATCGGCCTCGTCCGAAGGGGTCTCCGGGCCGGCCGGATCCAGGGCCGGCAGGCTGACCCGGGTCAGAGCGCCGAAAAGGTCCGACTGGCGCACCGGTTTGGTCAGCCGGGCTGCGATCCCGTGCGCTGCGGCGGTGTTCTCGTCCACCTCCGCCCCCGAACTGACCAGCACCACCGGCAGCCCGGCGAGGGCCGGCACCCGGCGGATCTGCTCGATCAGCGTGATCCCGTCCTTGTCCGGCATGTGCATGTCCACCACGGCCAGGTCGTAGCCGCCGGCCGGGGCGGAGCGGTGGGTGAGCATGTCCAGCGCCTCGTCCGCCGACCCGGCCGCCACCGGCCGCATCCCCCAGCGGGTCAGCTGGGTGGTCATGACCAGCCGGTTGACCTCGTTGTCGTCGACCACCAGGACCGCCAGCCCGCGGGCGTCGCGACCGCGCACCGAGCGGCCCCAGTCGGCCGCCGGGGCGAACACCAGCTCGGCCACGAAGGTGGCCCCGGTGCCCAGCTCGCTGGTGGCCCGGATGGTCCCGCCCATCAGGTCGGCCAGCCGCCGGCTGATCGACAGGCCCAGGCCGGTGCCGCCGTAGGCCCGGCTGGTGCCCTCGTCGGCCTGCCGGAACGGCTCGAACAGCTCCTCCAGCCGGGCCGGCTCGATCCCGATGCCGGTGTCGGTGACCGCGAAGCTGACCGTGACCAGCCCGTCCTGACGGGCCGGGCCGGGCGTCACCGAGATCGAGACCCCGCCCTGCTCGGTGAACTTCACCGCGTTGTGGGTCAGGTTCAGCAGGATCTGCCGCAGCCGCCCCGGATCCCCGCTCAGCGCGAACGGCACCCCCGGCTCGTAGTCCACGTCCAGTTCCAGGCCCTTGGCGGTGGCGTTCTGCCGGACCAGGGTGACCACGTCGTCGACCACGTCCTCGAGGCGGAACTCGACCCGGTCGAGCATCAGCCGGCCGGCCTCGATCCGGGAGAAGTCGAGGATGTCGTTGATCACCGTGAGCAGGGCGTCGCCGGCCGTGCGCACGCCCTCCACGTAACGCCGCTGGGTCTCGGTCAGCGGGGTGCCCAGCAACAGGTCGGTCAGGCCGATCACACCGTTCATCGGGGTCCGGATCTCGTGGCTCATGGTGGCCACGAACTCGGACTTCAGCCGGGACGCCTCGACCGCCTGGTCGCGGGTCTCGGCCAGCGCGTTCTGCAGCTCCTTCTGCGCCGTGATGTCCCGCCCGACCGCGTAGATCAGCCGGCGGTCCGGGTCGGAGGCCGCCGTCCACAGCAGCGTGCGCACCTCCTCCTCGAGCACGTAACGGTTCTCGAAGGTGGCCACCCCCGGCTCGGCGGCCAGCCGGGCCAGCTGGTCGGCCACCCGGCGGCGGTCGTCGACGTGGAAGACCTCCTCGAAACGGCGGCCCAGCAACTGGTCCGGGCCGATCCCGAGCCCCGCCGACCAGACCGGGTTGGTCTGCACCAGGTGGCCCTCGAAGTCGGCCACCGCCATGAAGTCGGTGGAGAGCTGGAACAACTGCTCCACCTGGTCGCGGGCGCTCAGCCGGCCGGTCACGTCCTGCAGCGAACCCCAGATCTCCCCCGGCCCGCCCGCCCCGCCGCTGATCCGGAACGTGCACTCGACGATCCGCCGGCTGCCGCCCGGGCCCCGGGTGCGGGCCAGGAACACCTGCGGTTCCCCGGTCCGGACCAGCTCATCCAGCCGCGCAGCGGTCTCCGGCTCGCTCTCGGCCACCAGGAACGGCGCCAGCGCCCGGCCGGTCAGCTCCTCGACCGGGACCCCGAGCAGTTCCTCACCGCCCACCGAGCAGAAGTCCACCGTGCCGTCGGGTTCCAGGCTCAGCAGGACACCGGGTGAGGAATTGGCCAGATCGACCATCCGGCGCTGGTTCTCCAACAGCGTCCGGTTGGCCTGACGGGTGGCCCCGATCGCCCGGCGGCGAAGGGCGGCCACCACCCACGCGGCGACCAGCAGCACCGCCCCGGTCCCGATCGCGGTGGCCCGGAAGTAGACCGCGGGCCGCATCGCGACGGTCTCGCTCTCCTGGGCGACCACCCGCCACTCGTAACCGCTCCCGGCGTCCGGGGCGGAACTCGAGGCGACGATCTGGCCGCTGCCCGCCTGCACCGTGCGGGCCCGGGCGAGCCGGGTGGCCGGGCTGAGGTCGTCCTCGGCGACCGCCCCCTCGCTGTCGGCCACCAGTTGCCCGGCCCCGTCGACCACGCTCAGCCGCACGCCCCGGCCGGTCGCGTACGACTCGACGTAGCGCTGGTAACCGGTGATCTTCCGGGACATCCCGACGTAACCGAGCAACTCGCCGGAGGTGTCACGGATCGGCACGGTGATCGAGCTGACGTCGTTGCCGGAGATCGCGCTGCGGAAGACCGGGGAGATCGAGTACCCGGAGTCGGCGTCGATCCGGGGCACCCAGGACTGCTCGCTCAGGTCGTAGCCGTAGGGCACCCGGTCGGGCAGGTCACCCACCACCCGGCTGCCCGCGTCCAGGATCACCACCGTGGAGATGTCGGTCCCGGCCGCCTCGAGAGTGCGCAGCACCTGCCCGACCGACTTCTGGGAGGCCTCCGCGGACGGGTCCACGAGGGCCTCGGCCAGCTCGGCGTCGGTGGCCACCGAGCCGATCAGGGCGGCCAGGGCGGCGGTCTGCTCCCGCAGGAACACGTCGGCCAGGTCGGCCGTGTTCTGCATCTCCCGCTCGGCGTTGGAGCGCACCATCCGGTCGTAGGAGATCACCGCGGCCGTGATCGGCACCACGATGAGCACGGCGAGCAGGACGAGCACGCCGACGAACCGTCCCCGGTGCCGGTCGTCGCCGGGACGGTCCCGGGCGGGCTCGGCCGGGGTGGTCGCAAGGGTCACCCGGGTCCGATCGACATCCCGTGTGCCGGGGTGAAGCGCTCGGGAGACACTTCGTGCGGGCCCGGCCGCCTCCTCAAGATCGCCCACCGGCCCGCCGACACACCCTCACGGACGAGTGTGACTCCTAGGTGGGGACGGCGTGTTATGGCCCGGGTACTGGTGGTGGACGACGATCCGGACACCGTCCGGATCGTCACGTTCAGGCTGCAGTCGAACGGGCACCGCGTGATCGGCACCACCTCGGCCCAGACGGCGCTGCAGGCGGTGTCGGAGCGGGGCCGGCCGGACGTCGCCATCCTGGACGTCACGATGCCCGAGATGAGCGGGATGGAACTGCTCGTGCACCTGCGGGCGATGGAGGGCAGTGACAACCTGCCCGCCATCTTCCTGTCCGCCCGGGTCTACGAGAACGACATCGAGGCCGGTCGCGCGCTGGGCGCGACCTATCTGACCAAGCCGTTCATCGCCTCGGCGCTGCTGCGCGCGATCGACGAGGCGATCGTCCCCACGTTCGACTCCTGGTGAGCCGCCCGGCTCAGTCCCGGTCGCCGGCCCGGGCCTCGCCGCGGGAGGGCTTGTCCCGGTCCTGGTCGTCGCGCGAGCCCGGTTCGGGACCGCAGATCACTTCGTCCTCGGCGTTGTAGACGGCCTTGAAGGTCTCCGTCTTCTCCACCTTGTCCGAACCCGGACGGCGGAACGTACGGGTGATCGATACGTCGAACCCGCCGTTGGCGCCCTGGGCCACACAGCCCGGTGAGTCGTCGTAGTGCGTCTCGGGGCTGCGCAGGTTGCTGCGCTCGCTCTTGCCCGCGGTGATGTCCCAGTACTTGGTGCCGTAGAAGCTGACCGTGACCTGTGAGCCGACCGAGGCCTTGATCAGCACCGCCGTCTTGGTGTCGTTCTTCCACTTCAGGTCCACGGTGGGCCAGTTGACGGTGGCCTCGCGGCCCTCCGGGTAGCGGGAGATGTAGAACGAGTGCGGCTTGTGGTAGACGTCCTCGAGTCCGGCGAAGAACACGTTGTTGAAGATGGTGGTGGCCATCTGCGAAACGCCACCGCCGTAGTCCTTCACCAGCCGGCCGCCGCTGATCGCGGGGGCCGGGTTGTAGCCCTTCTCCGGCGTCCGCTCGCCGAGAACCTCGTTGAGGCTGAAGGTCTCGCCCGGCAGCACCAGGGTGCCGTCCACCGCACGCCCGGCGATCTGCAGGTTCTCGGTGCGCCCGGCGTCGGCGGTGAGGTTGGTCGAGAAGGTCGAGATCCTCTCCTTCACGCCGAGCTTCTCCGCCTTCTCGGTGGTCAGTTCCGGCTTCTGGGCGGAAGTGGGCACCTCGGCCACCCGCTGACCGGCGTCCGCGGCCACCAGCGGCTCGCGCACCTGATCGGCCAGGGCCGCGGCCTGCACGGTCACGCCGTCCTTGCCCGGAATCACCCGGGGCTTGCCGTTCTCCACCACGATCCGGGCGTCGACCGGCTCCTTGGCGATGTCCTTGCCGCCCTCGTCCAGCACCAGCTTCTTCAGCTTCTTGCCGTCGACGGTCAGGTCGAGCTCGCCGTCCTTGGCCTTGAAACCCAGTAAGGGAGCGATCTGTTCGGGGGTCAGCTCGACCTCGGCCGATCCGACCCGCACGGTGAGCGGGCCGGAGACCGCGGGCTCGGCCTGCTCGGCCAGCACCTTCTCGGCGTCGGCGGTGGTGATCGCCGGGGCCTTGGGCTGCACCGGCACGTCCACCTCGCCGGTGAGCCAGCCCGCCCGCACCACATCGGCGGCGCTGTCGCTGATCTCGTAGCCGTCGGTGGAGGGCGTGACCTTCGGCTCGGTGCCCTCGAAGGACACCTTCGCGTTCTTCGGCTCCTCGCCGGAGTCCTTGCGGAAGGCGTCCAGGCCCTTCTCGATGGCCTCGTCGCTCAGCCCCGGATCGGCCTCCTCGGCGCCCCCGCCGGCCATCTTCTTCCAGAGCGAGACCGGGTTGACGGTGAAGCCGGTGAGCCGGTCGGCCACCGCTCCGGCGTCCAGGGAGAGACCCAGATCGCCCACCGGAGTGGCCTTCTCGTCCTTGCCCTCGGAAGCCGTGAGCACGACCTTGCCGTCCAGATCGGCGAACGCCCGGTCGAGGGTGTTTACGGCCTCGGTCTTGTTCATCCCGCCGATCTGCACCCCGGCCACACTGGTGCCGTCGGCGATCCGGCCCGATTCCATCCAGGCGAAACCCAGGTAGACGGCCAGTGCGCCACCCGCAGCGGCCGCGCTGATCAGCAGGGTCTTGCGGCCGCCGGGAATGCGGCTGGACGGGCCCGCGGGCGAGCCGTAACCGTTGTCGCTGCCGGATCCGTTCGCGGGGCCGGAGTTCGGGTCCCGATCTCCGGGTGACTGCGAGTTCGCCGCCGGCCAGCCAGAATTGAAGACGTCCGTGGGCCTCACGTCGTCGGCCGGGGGTTGGTCGGGTCGCTGGCTGTTGGCGCCCGGGGCGGGCGCGAAAGCGGGCCGTTCCTGCGGGTGCGAGCTCGGCTGCTGACCCTCGGACTCGCTCTCCGGGTCACGGCCCGGGCCCGCGTTCGGCCCGGCTTCCAACTCAGGACGGTCTCCCGGACCGAAGTTCGGTGCGCCGCCCGGCCCACGCCCGGCGCCGGGGGAGGGCTCCGACTGCGAGCCACCACGCCCCTGGCCCTGACCCTGCGCCCCCGCGGACCCGGAGCCGACCGCCCGCGGGGCAGCGAAACTCGGAGTGGGCATGGGCGCCGGCATCGCCGCCGGCCTCATCGCCGGCCGACCCCCCGGCAGCCCGCCAGCACCTTCCGGCCGGGCACCCGGCAGCCCGGCAGCACCCTCCGGCCGGGCACCCGGCAGGCCACCAGCACCGTCCGGCCGCCCACCCGACGCACCATCGGACGAGCCACCCGCACGCCCGCCCTGAGCACCCCGACCCCAACCATCCGACGCGCCATCCGCACGCCCACCAGGCGCACCATTGGACCGCCCACCGGAACCACCACCGGCCACACTCGGCGCCCAGCCACCCTGCCCATTGCCAGAGCGACCACCAGACACACCGTCGGACCGCCCATCAGACCCGCCGCCCGGCCGCTCACCCGGCGCGCCCGGGGACCGATCACCCGGCGCGTCTCCCGACCGCCCAACCGGAGCCCCTGGGGACCAACCACCAGAGCGACCACCATCGGACCGACCAGACTCGCCACCCGACGCGTTCCCCGGCCGCCCGCCGGCCCAACCACCAGACTCACGACCCGGGGCGCCCTGGGACCAACCATCCGAAGAGCCAGCCACACGCCCACCCGGCGCGTCACCGGACCGCCCGCCAGGCTGGCCACCCGACGCACTACCCGGCCGCCCGCCGGCCCGGCCACCGGACCAGCCGCCGCCCGCCGCATCGGACCGGCCGCCAGACTCGCCGCCCGAAGCGCCCTGAGCCCGACCATCCGAAGGGGCAGCCTCACGGCCACCCGAAGAACCACTGGGCCAGACACCAGACTGAGCAGCCCCACGCCCACTGGGCGCGTCACCGGACCGCCCGCCAGACTGACCACCCGACGCACTACCCGGCCGGCCACCGGCCCGGCCCCCGGACTCGCCACCCGGGGCGCCCTGGGACCGACCATCCGAAGAGCCAACTCCACGCCCACCCGAAGCACCGTTGGACCAGCCACCGGACTCGCCCGCCGCACGCCCACCAGGCGCGTCACCGGACCGCCCGTCAAACTGGCCACCCGACGCACTACCCGGCCAGCCACCGGACCAACCGCCAGCCGCACCATCGGAACGGCCACCTGACTCGCCGCCCGGGGCGCTCTGGGCCCGGCCGTCCGAAGAGGCACTGCTGCGTCCGCCCGGCGCACCTTCGGACCAGCCACCGGAGGTCCTACCGGGACGCCCGCCTGACGCTCCATCAGTCCGCCCACCAGACGCGCCCGCCTGCGCGCCGCCCGCTGGCTGCCGCCCGGGGGCACCCGCAGCGCGGTTGCCCGAGTTCGCGGGGTTGTCCTGGCTCACCGAGGGGCCTGAGTCATGCCTGACCGTCGGGGTGTCTTCACCCGACAGATCCTTCGGCTCGTCGCCGCCGCCCTGCACCTTCGGCAGGGGCTGGGTGGCGTCCACAGGGGGCTGCGTCATCGCCGACCCCGATCGCCGGCGGGCTGATTGCCCGATTCGTCCGCGGGGATGGGGGGCCGCGCCGCCAGCGGGGTTTCTGCCACCGGGTCATGGTACGACGGAGCGTCACCGAAACGGCTGTGTCGCATTGTGATCCGTGATCGAACCGGTAACGAATCAGCCCTGCCCCCGGCGACATGTCTAGATCCGGGCGTATGCGCCCCGGTGGTAGAGCAGCGCCCCGGCCCGGTCGCCCGGCACCGAGGCGGCCACCACCTCGCCCAGCACGATGTTGTGGTCGCCGCCGGGGTAGACGTCCGTCGTCCGGCACTCCAGGGTGGCCACGGCCTCGTCGAGCAGGGCAACACCGGTCTCAGGGCCCCGATGGTGCGGGATCCGGTCCAGCTGCCCGATCAGCGGCCGACCGCGATTGGCCAGCCAGTCCGCCACCGGCCGCTGCCCGGAGTCCAGCACGCTGACGCCCCAGACCCCGGCCTCGACGACCGCGTCGTGGAAGCGGGCCTCCCGCTCCACACAGACCAGCACCAGCAGGGGATCCAACGACACCGAGGTGAACGCGTTGACCGTCATCGCATGGTCCAGGCGCCCTTCCAGGCTGGTCACCACGCAGACCCCAGTGGCGAACCGCCCCACCGCGCGCCGGAACGTTCCCTGATCCACAGCCATGCTCTCCACCCTAAGCGGCCCCTCCGCGCGACCTACAGGCGCCGGTCCACCTGCCGATCGCGCAGGTCGACGGTGTACGCGGCGCGGGCCCGGGACAGCACCCGCTCGATCTCGCCGCCGATCAGCTCGTGCTTCTCCAGCAATGCGTCACGCAGCGCCTCGACCAGGTGCCGGTTCTGCTCCAGCAGCTCCCGGGTGGCCTGCTTGCGGGCGGTCAGCAGCTCCTCCAGCATCCGGCGGCCCTCGCCGTCGCCCATCACCCGGCCGACCAGGTCGCCGCCGTCCGCTCCGCCCGAGGCAGCGAACGAGATCAGGGTGTCGGACATCCCCGAGGCCCCGATCATCTGCGCAGCCACCGTGGTCGCGTAGGTGAGGTCCCCCGCCGGCCCGGTCGAGACGTCCCCGAAGAACAGCTCTTCGGCCACCTGACCGCCGAACGCGATCGAGATCAGGGCGCCCAGCTCGGAGCGGGAACGGGTGTACACGTCGTCGCGGTCGCCGTGGGCCAGCAGCCCCAGCGAGTTCGCCCGCTTGACGATGGTCAGGATCTCCAGCCGCCGGTGCGGGGCGAGCAGCCAGGCGGTGACCGCGTGCCCGGCCTCGTGCGTGGCGATCAGCTGCAGCTCGTGCTCGGTGTAGCCGACCGGCTGCCCCAGCCCGACCTCGGTGACCAGCCGGGCGTGCTCGACGTCGCTCCAGGACATCCCGTAGGCGCCCCGCCGCACCGCGTTCACCAGGGCCTCGTCCAGCAGGTTCTCGATCTTGACCGGGCTGTACCCCTGGGTGACCCCGGCCAGCGCGTCCCGGTGCTCCCCGTCGGCCAGCTCCGCCTCGTGCGCCTTGCGGGTCAGGAAGTGGTCGATCAGCTCCCGGCGGCCGACCTTGTCCGGCAGCCCGAACGTCATCCGGCGGTCGAACCGGCCCGGACGCAGCAGCGCCGGGTCGAGCGCGTCGGCCCGGTTGGTGGCCGCGATGACCATCACGTTCACCGGCTCCGGACGAGGCCGCGGAAGCTGGCGGCCGGCCGGCATCAGCAGGTTGATCCGGTCGACGCCCCAGCCGAGGACCCGCTGCGCGGGAGTCAGCTCGTCGAACGACTGCATCTGCACCAGCAGTTCGTTCACCACCGCACCGACGTCACTGCTGACCATCCGCTCGACCTGGAGGCCCGGCGCCGCCGCCGGGTTCGCCATGGCCAGACCGGTGAGCCCACCACAGTCGCTCATCCCGGACGTGACCATCGGCGAACCGGTGGCCGCGGCCCGGGTCACGCCGCCGCGGGCCAGGGCGATCGCGTCGATCTCCTCGATGAACGCGATCGCGCCGCCCTCGCGGCGGGCGGCCTTGCGCAGCTCTCTGAAGAACGAGCGGATCTTGCGGCCGGTGGCGCCGTAGTAGGAGGACTGGAACGCGGTGGCCGAGACGAACAGGAACGGCACCCCCGCCTCGGCCGCCATCGCCTTGGCCATGAGCGTCTTGCCGGTCCCGGGGGCGCCCTCGAACAGCAGCCCACGCCGGGCCGTGCCGCCCATCCGGCTCCGGAAGGTCATCGCCGAGCGGAACAGCTCCAGCGAGCGGCGCACGTCTTCGGCCACCGGAGCCAGGCCCTTCACGTCGCTGATCCGCACATCGATCTGCCCGGGCCGGTAGAGCACGTGCGGCGAACGCCCGGTGAGCGTCATCGTGCCCGCCGACACCGCCAGCATCAGCGTGAAGAAGATGATCACGGTGAGCAGGAACGGGTCGACCGCGGGCAACGCCGGCAGGATCGGATTGCCGGTCAGGTAGCGGGCCCAGCACCAGGCCGCCACCACGACCCCGGCGAGCAGCACCCGGCTGAGCCGCCGCCGCTGACCCTTGGCCCGTTCGCGGTCCACGTCGTCCAGCACCGTGTCCTGGAAAGCCCGCTCGTCCCGCAGCACCCGGCGTCCCGGCAGCACCGTCTCGCTCGCCAAACCGTCCTCCAAAGTCGTGATCGGACCAGGAGACACCGCGAACCTTGCCAGATGCTGGCGGAGCGTGATCGTTCACCCACCCGGCGGTCAGCCGACCGCCCGGAGGCACTACGCGCGCGCACTCAAAGTGACCGGGCGCCTACCGACTCAGGCGAAGAGGTCGGTCTCCCGACCGAGCTCGTCCCGCGTCCCGCCTGCGGTACCCCGCACCAGGCGGTAGAACTCCAGACCCATCACCGGCTGGCTCACGTCGTTGCTGAGCGCGAAGTAGGTGCCGTTCGGGCTGACCTTCACCTGGGTGACGTGGGCGCGCAGGGCCTCGACCTTGGCGGCGGTGAAGGCGGTGGCGTCGATCGCGGCGGTGACCTGGTCGTCCGGCACGACCATGCTGGGCAGCCGGTCTTCCGGATCAGGCCCGGTGTAGTCCTCGCCCATCCCGTCGCGCAGGGTGCGCAGCGCCTCGCGGGTCAGGGTCTCGGGCATGACCGTCCAGTAGACCTTCGGCACCACCCAGGGCGCCTCGTCGTCGGGCCCGGCCAGGGCGGCCAGCTCGACCCCGCGCATCATCACCAGGTGGGCCTGCACGTGGTCGGGGTGGCCGTAACCACCGCCGGGCTCGTAGCCCACCACCACCTGAGGCCTCAGCTCACGCAGCAGGGCGGCCAGCCGTTCGGCCGGCTCCTCCACGTCGACCAGCGCGAAGGCCCCGGCGGGCGGGTTGGGCGAAGGCACGACCCCGCCGTCGTGGTCGTAGGCCATGCCCGAGTCGGCGTAGACCACTCCCCCGCCGGCCCGTACCTCTTCGGCCGGCCGCCCCGGGACGGAGGGGTCGCCGAGGAATCGGTGGTCGCGCACCCCCAGCGCCGTCATCGCCGATGCCAGCTCCCCCACCCGGTACTCGCCCAGGCGGTCCGGGTGCGCCAGGTGGGCCAGCTCTGCCGGGATCACCTCGCCCTGCTCACCCCGGGTGCAGGTGACCAGCGTGACCTCCACGCCCTCGGCGGCGTACTTCGCCATGGTGGCGCCGTTGCCGATCGTCTCGTCGTCGGGGTGGGCGTGCACGAGGACGAGGCGCCTGAGGTCGTCGGTCATGCCGCCATTCTCGCCCACAAACTGAAGACGTCGGTGGGCACCCGAGGTGCTCACCGACGTCTTCAGTTGGTGCAGTTTCGTTCAGACCTAGGCCGCAACTCCCGGCCGGGAGGGCGTGTCGCCCGGGAAGTGGCAGGCCGCGCTCGCCCCGGAGGAAGTGAGCTCGAGGCCGGGATCGACCTCGGCGCACACCGACTGCGCCTTCCAGCACCGGGTGCGGAACCGGCAGCCCGAGGGCGGGTTGGCCGGGCTCGGCGGGTCACCCTCCAGCACGATCTGGTTGCCCTTGCCGCGCATGCTCGGGTCGGGGTTCGGCACGGCCGACAGCAACGCCTTGGTGTAGGGGTGCTGCGGGTCGTTGTAGACCTGCTCCTTCTCGCCCAGCTCGACGATCCGGCCCAGGTACATCACCGCCACCCGGTGCGAGATGTGCCGCACCACCGACAGGTCGTGGGCGATGAAGATCAGCGAGATGCCCAGCCGCCGCTGCAGGTCCTGCAGCAGGTTGATGACCTGGGCCTGGACCGACACGTCGAGCGCGGAGACCGGCTCGTCGCAGATCAGCAGCTTCGGGTTCAGGGCCAGGCCCCGGGCGATCCCGATGCGCTGACGCTGACCGCCGGAGAACTGGTGCGCGTAACGGTCGATGTGCTCGGGCGACAGGCCGACCAGCGACATCAGCTCCCGCACCCGCTCGGTGCGCTTCTCCTTCGGCACCGCGTCCGGGTGGATCTGCAGCGGCTCGGCGATGATGTCGCCGACCGTCATCCTCGGGTTCAGCGAGGTGTACGGGTCCTGGAAGATCATCTGGACGTCGCGGCGCATCGCCTTGAGCTTGGAGCCCGAGGCCCCGACCATCTCCCGGCCGGTCAGCGAGATCGACCCGGAGGTCGGCGTCTCCAGACCGATCAGCAGCTTGGCCAGGGTGGACTTGCCGCAGCCGGACTCACCGACCACGCCGATCGTCTCACCGGGGTAGACCTGCAGGTCGACCCCGTCGACCGCCTGGACGGCGCCGACCTGGCGCTTGACCACGATGCCCTGGCGCAGCGGGAAGTGCTTGACCAGGCCGCGGACGGTCAGGATGGGCTCGGTCCCGGTCACGGTACCGGTGCCCCCGGTGGTTTCAGCGGACACCATGGGAGACCACCTCCTCGGCGAAGTGACAGGCGGAGTAACGGGTTCCGTCGAGCTCGACGGCCGGCGGCGGCGGGTCCTGCCGGCAGATGTCCTCGGCCCGCGGGCAGCGGGCGGCGAACGGGCAGCCCGGTGGGATCCGCAGCAGGCTCGGCGGCAGGCCGGGGATGGCGTAGAGCCGGTCGCCGGCCCCGGTCAGCCGCGGCATCGACTCCAGCAGACCCACCGTGTAGGGGTGGGCCGGGCGGGAGAAGACGTCGACCGCGGGACCGTGCTCGACGGTCCGGCCGGCGTACATCACGCTGATCACGTCGGCGGTCTCGGCCACCACGCCGAGGTCGTGGGTGATCAGGATCAGGCCGCTGCCGGTCTCCCGGCGCATCTCCGCCAGCAGCTCCATGACCTGGGCCTGGACCGTCACGTCGAGGGCGGTGGTGGGCTCGTCGGCGATGATGATGTCCGGGTCCAGCGCGATCGCCATGGCGATCATGATGCGCTGGCGCATACCCCCGGAGAACTGGTGCGGGTAGTCGGTGACCCGGGCGGCGGCGCCCGGGATCCGCACCTTGTCCATCAGCTCGACGGCCTTCTTCCGGGAGTCCTTGCGGGACATCCCGCGGTGGACCTGGAAGAGCTCGCCGATCTGCTCACCCACCGTGTACACGGGGTTGAGCGCGGACAGGGCGTCCTGGAAGACCATGGCGATGCGCTGACCGCGGTACAGCCGGCGCTCCTTCTCCGGCATGGTCAGCAGGTCTTTCCCGCGGAACTTGATCGTCCCGGAGGTGATCTCGGCCGGCGGCATGTCGAGGATGCCCATGATCGCCTGCGCGGTCACCGACTTCCCCGAGCCGGACTCGCCCAGGATGGCCAGGGTCTGGCCCCGGGCGAGGTCGAGGTCGACCTTGTTGACGGCCTGGGCGGCCCCGTCGCGGGTGCGGAACACCACGCTCAGGTCGCGCACCTGCAGCAGCGGCTGGCTCTCGTCGACGTCGGGCTTCCCGTCGGCCGAGCCCAGGTTCTCGGTTCTCTGGCTGAACATCCGCTCGCTCACATCGTCTTCGGGTCGAGGGCCTCGCGGACGACGTCGCCGAGCGCGATGAAGGCCAGCACGGTCAGGGAGAGGAACAGCGCCGGGAAGAGGAGCATGTGCGGGGTGTTGCGGATGTACGCGGCGGCGTCGTTGATCGCGATGCCCCACGAGACCACCGGCGGCTGCAGCCCGATACCGAGGAACGACAGGGTCGCCTCGGCCCCGATGTAGCCACCCAGGCTGATCGTGCTGATCACGATCACCGGGGCGACCGCGTTCGGCAGGATGTGCTTGCGGATCATCCAGCTCCGGCTGGCCCCGAGCGCCCGGGAGGCGGCCACGAAGTCGGCCTGCTTGACCTGGATCACCGCGGACCGGGCGACCCGGGCGGTGGACGGCCAGGACAGCGCCGAGATCGCCAGGGCGACCTTCAGGATGTTCAGGAAGTCGCTGGTCGGCGGGGTCGGGATCGAGCTCAGGATGATGATGCTGCCGAGCAGGATCGGGATACCGATGAAGATGTCGGTGACCCGGGAGAGCAGGATGTCGATCCAGCCGCCGTAGAAGCCGGCGTAGATGCCCATCCCGGCGCCGACGACCAGCGCCATCAGGGTGGACAGCGTGCCGACCATGATCGACGCACGGGCCCCGAACATGGTGCGGGCGTAGACGTCACAGCCCTGCACGTCGTAGCCGAACCAGGCGTCCGCACTGGGCTCGCCGCGGGAGCGGCCGGCCTGGCAGTCACGCGGGTCGGCGTTGGTGAACAGGCCCGGCCAGATGGCCATCACGACCAGGACCGCGATCAGCACCAGCGCGCCCCAGAACACCCAGGACCCCCGCAGGGTCTCCCAGGCGTCGCCGGCCAGGGTGCGCGAGCGGCCGGCCTCGGCGACCGCCGCGGTGGGGGTGCCCGGAGCACCCTCGACGGTGTCGAGCGCAGCGAGGTTGTCGGGTTCACTCATAACGGATCCTTGGGTCGAGCCGGGCGTACAGCAGGTCCACGAGCAGGTTCACCAGCAGGATCACCAGAACCACGAGCGTGGTGACACTGACGACGGTGGCGTTCTCGCGGATCCGCAGTGCGTGGTACAGCAGTCCGCCGAGTCCCTGGATGTTGAAGACACCCTCGGTCACGATCGCGCCGCCGAGCAGGATGCCGACGTCCGCGCCGATGTAGGTGATCACCGGGATCAGGGAGTTCCGGATCACGTGCTTGCGCAGCACCATGCCGCGGGGCAGGCCCTTGGCGATCGCGGTGCGCACGTGGTCGGCCTTCAGCGTCTCCAGCAGGCTGGCCCGGGTGAGTCTGAGCACGTAGGCCAGCGAGAGACAGGCCAGGACGAAGCCCGGCAGGATCAGGTCTCCCCAGGGAGCCCCGTAGCCCACCGTCACGCTGAACAGGCCGGCCTTGACGCCCAGCACGTACTGCAGTACGTAGCCGATGACGAAGGCCGGAAAAGAAATGGCCACAAGGCTGGAGAACAGGAAGAATCCGTCGAGGTAGCCGCCCTTGCGCAGGGCCGCCGCGATCCCGAGCCCGATGCCCAGGAAGATCTCGAAGAGGATGGCCACCACGGTGAGCTTGACGGTGATCGGGAAGGCCGCGGAGGCCTCCTCGAGGACGGTCGAGCCGGTCGAGGTGGTGCCGAAGTCGCCCTGCAGCATGTTCCAGAGGAAGTGCAGGTACTGGATGGGCAGAGCCTCGTCCAGGTGCAGCCGCTCGGTCTCGGCCTGGATGAACGCGTCCGTGCAGGGGCGCTGACCACATCGACTGGCGAACGGGTCGCCAGGGATGGCCCAGGCCATCGCGTAGATGAAGAACGTGGTGCCGATCAGCACCGGAATCATCATCAACAGGCGTCTGACGATGTAACGCCCCATGGCTTTCGCCTACCCTTCATGGGTTTTTGCCCGACAATCGGCCGGCCCCGCGATGTGGCTGCAGGACCGGCCGGTCGTGAGTCGCGCTATTCGCGATAGTGCGGTTCTTCCTGAGGTACCACCCCGCCCGTGCTGGGGCGGGGTGGAACCGGGGACTTACGTGATCTCAGCGGCGAGCGGTGATCAGCTCTTGACCGCGACGCTGCTGAGGTCGATGGTGCTCTTCGGCGTGGTCTTGACGTTGGTCAGCCGGTCGGACCAGACCGCCTGCTGCGCCTGGTACCACAGCGGGATGATCGTCATGTTCTCGGCCAGCCGGGCCTCGGCGGCCTGGTAGTCGGCGTACGCCTCTTCACCCTCGGCGGCGTTGGCCTTCTTGATCAGCTCGTCGAACTGGGCGTCGGAGAACCGGCCGTCGTTGGAGCCCGCACCGGTCGCGTACAGCGGCTCGAGGAAGTTCTGGATGTGCGGGTAGTCCATCTGCCACCCGGTCCGGAACATGTTGTCCATCTTGTCGCCGGTCACGTCGGCCCGCAGGGTGGCGAAGTCGACGTAGGCCTTGGCGTTGCACTCGACCTCGAGGGCGTTCTTGATGCTGTTGCAGATCGCCTCGGCGGCTTCCTTGTTACCCGGGCCGTCAGCGTTGTAGCTGTACGAGAACGGACCCTTGAACTTGGACTTGGCCAGGTACTCCTTGGCCTTCGCCGGGTCGTAGGTGCAGAACTCGCCACAGGCGCCGGCCTTGTAGCCGTCCACCACCGGGGAGACCCAGCCGGTGGCCGGGGTACGGCCGCCGTTGTACACCGACTTGGTGATGGTCTCCCGGTCGATCGCCAGGGACAGCGCCTTGCCGATGTTCGGGTCGTCCTTGAAGCGGTCGCTGTACTGCGGCAGCGTCGCGGTCTGGATGACACCCACGGCCTTGTTCAGGAAGTGGTCGGGCCGGTCGGTCTGGTACTGGTCGTCGACCAGGTTGGCGGCCGGGACCTGGTCCATGAAGTCCAGGTTGCCGGCGAGCACGTCGGAGTAACCGGCCGAGTCGGACGTGTAGGTCTTGAACACGGCCTGGGCGATCTGCGGCTTGTCCTCGCCCTTGTACCCGGACCAGGCGTCGAGCGTGAAGCCCGTGTTGCCGTCACCCGCGGTGATCTGGAACGGGCCGTTGCCGATCGGCTTCTTGCCGAAGGCCTCCGGGTCGTCGAAGAACGCCTGGGGCAGCGGGAAGAAGGCGGTGTAGCCGACCATCGTCACGAAGAACGACTGCGCGCTGGCGAGCTTGACCGTGAACTCGGTGTCGCTGACCTTGGTCAGGCCACTGAGCTTGTCGGTGTCGGGCTTCGGGGCCTCCTTCGGGCCGTCCTCGTCGGGGTCGGCCGGGTTGATCTCGGCGTAGCCCTCGAAGGAGGAGAAGAAGTAGTTGTTCAGCGCCGCGTTGGGGCCGTAGGCCGTCCAGTTCCAGGCGTTGATGAAGCTGTCCGAGTTGACCGGGGTGCCGTCCTGGAAGGTCTGGCCTTCCTTCAGCTTCACGGTCCAGGTGATGTTGTCGTCCGACTCGATCGACTCGGCCATCGACATCTCGGGGGCGGCCGTGTCGGTGTTGTAGTCGACCAGGCCACGGAAGACGTTGTCGAGGATGTTGCCACCGCCGACCTCGTTCGTGTTGCCCGGGACCAGGGGGTTCTGGGGCTTCACGTTGTAGACGCTGATGGAGGCGTCGCTGTTGGTGCTGCCGCCCCCGTCACCCTCGTCGTCGCTGCCGCCACCGCACGCGGTCAGGGCCAGGGCCCCCGCCACGAACAGAGCACCCGCAGCAATCAGCCTGCGCTGCTTCACTCGTCGTTCTCCTTAGGTTTCCGACATCACGGCTCGAGCCGGGCGCTGGTCGCACACGACCCGTCCAAGCGCCTGCACTCTTGGTACCGGATTCGGGACACGATAGGCGTTCGCAGCTGATTACGATCCGGACAAGGATGCTTCGTCAACAGCTGCTCGGCACGATGAAACCACGTTCGAAAAGCCGTTCCGACCGGACGATCTTCGGCGTCGTCGCGGTCGGTCGCACAGGCAACTACCGACCGTTCCGGTCGGACAAGGCGCGGCCACGGGAAGGTCTCGAAACCGACACAATGCCCTCGCGCACTAGCCCAGACCAGGCGAAACGGACAAGCAAATATCGACCCGTGACGTTGAACACATGCCGACGCACAGGCAACATCAATTTACCTGCCGGACACAAATCTTGCACACGCGGAAGCCCCGCCCCCCAGATGGACTGCAGGAGACGGGGCTTCAGCGAAAGATCGGCGAGCGGTCCGGTCACCGCCCGTTCGACCCGTACGGCCTAAGGCCCGACCTAGCCCCGCTTGGCGCGGGCGGTGGCCCGGGCCCGCTCGGTGGCGTCCAGGATGACCTTGCGGATGCGCACCGCCTCGGGGGTCACCTCGACGCACTCGTCGTCGCGGCAGAACTCCAGGCACTGCTCCAGGGAGAGCTTGCGCGGCGGCACCAGGCGCTCGAAGTTGTCCGCGGTGGACGAGCGCATGTTGGTGAGCTTCTTCTCCTTGGTGATGTTCACGTCCATGTCGTCGGCCCGGGAGTTCTCCCCGACGATCATGCCTTCGTAGACCAGGGTGGTCGGCTCCACGAAGAGCGTGCCGCGCTCCTGCAGGTTGGTGATCGCGAACGCGGTCACCGCGCCGGCCCGGTCGGCCACCAGCGAGCCGGAGGGACGGGTGCGCAGCTCGCCGACCCAGGGCTCGTAGCCCTCGAACGTGGCGTGGGCGATACCGGTGCCGCGGGTGTCGGTGAGGAACTCGGTCCGGAAGCCGATCAGGCCTCGCGAGGGGACCAGCCACTCCATCCGGATCCAGCCGGTGCCGTGGTTGGACATCTGCTCCATCCGGCCCGCGCGGACCGCCAGGAGCTGGGTGATCGCGCCCATGTACTCCTCGGGGGCGTCGATGGTCAGGCGCTCGAACGGCTCGTGGACCTTGCCGTCGACCTCCTTGGTGACCACCTGCGGCTTGCCCACGGTGAGCTCGAACATCTCCCGGCGCATGGTCTCCACCAGGATGGCCAGCGCCAGCTCACCGCGGCCCTGCACCTCCCAGGTGTCGGGACGCTCGGTGTTCAGCACCCGCATCGAGACGTTACCGATCAGCTCCCGGTCCAGCCGGTCCTTGATCAGGCGGGCGGTGACCTTGGTGCCCTTGACCGTGCGGCCGGCCAGCGGCGAGGAGTTGGCGCCGATGGTCATCGAGATGGCCGGCTCGTCGACCGTGATCAGCGGCAGCGGGTGCGGGTCCTCGGCGTCGGCCAGGGTCTCGCCGATGGTGATCTCCGGGATACCGGCGATGGCGACGATGTCACCCGGGCCGGCCTCCTCGGCGGGCTCACGGGTGAGCGCCTTGGTGATCATCAGCTCGGTGATCTTCACCCGGCTGACCGTGCCGTCCTGCTTGCACCAGGCCACCTGCTGGCCCTTGCGCATCGTGCCGTTGTGGATCCGGCACAGGGCCAGACGGCCCAGGAACGGCGAGGCGTCGAGGTTGGTGACGTGCGCCTGCAGCGGCATCTTGTCGTCGTAGGACGGCGCCGGCACGGTGTCGAGCAGCACCTGGAACAGCGGCTCGAGGTTCTCCGAGTCGGGCAGCTCGCCGTTGGCCGGGCGGTTCAGCGAGGCCCGGCCGGCCCGGCCCGAGGCGTAGACGATCGGGAAGTCGAGCGCCGCGTCCGGGTCGAGGCCGGTGCCGTCGAGCAGGTCCATGAACAGCTCGTAGGTCTCGTCCACGACCTCGGAGATCCGGGCGTCGGGGCGGTCGGTCTTGTTCACCACCAGGATCACCGGCATGTGCGCCTGCAGCGCCTTGCGCAGCACGAACCGGGTCTGCGGGAGCGGGCCCTCGGAGGCGTCGACCAGCAGGGCGATCGCGTCGACCATGCTCAGGCCGCGCTCCACCTCACCGCCGAAGTCGGCGTGGCCGGGGGTGTCGATGATGTTGAAGGTGACCCCACCGTCGGGTGCGCCCGGACCGGAGTACCGCACCGCAGTGTTCTTCGCGAGAATGGTGATGCCCTTCTCGCGCTCCAGGTCGTTGGAGTCCATCGCCCGGTCGTCCACGTGAGCGTGGTCGCCGAAGGAGCCGGTCTGCCAGAGCATGGCATCGACGAGCGTGGTCTTTCCGTGGTCGACGTGGGCGACAATGGCGACATTGCGCAGGTCGTCACGGGTCTGCGTAGGCATGCGAAAGGCCGATCCGGTTGGGGGGTGATGACTCTCCATGTTACCCGCGCCTCAGCGGGCCTGACGTTCCTCCGCCAGAGCGGTGAGCGCGGTGACGATCGGCACGTCCGCGGGCAGCCAGCCGACCTCACCCCAGCGGCCCAGCGGCAGGTGCCGCAACTCGTCGTGCACCTCGATCGGGGCGGGCTCGCCCTCGGTCACCCGGACCAGCCAGACCCGCATCCGGTGGCTCGGCGGCAGGTCCCAGCCCAGCCCGTTCGGGGCCGGAAGTTCCTCCCCCACCTCGACCTTCACCCCGAGCTCCTCGGCCAGCTCCCGGTGCAGGGCCTGCAGCGGCTCCTCCCCCGGGTCGACCTTGCCGCCGGGCAGTTCCCAGCCCCCGGCCAGGTGCGGCGGCTCGGTGCGGCGGGCGGCCAGGAGCACGGTGGGGCGGCGCAGGTCGTCGACGACGGCCGCGCCGACCACCAGAACGGGCTGGAATGTGTCAGTCACGGCGAGCAGCATCCCAACGTTGCGTGACCGGTGCACGAAGGCGACCCGACCCGGCCGTGAATCCGGGCGGGATTGTGATCCACGTCCTACGCTGAGGCCATGCCTGAACTGCTGACCATGCAGGAGCTGGACACCGCCCTGGTGGGGCTGCCCGCCGTGCACAAGTCCGGTACGTCACTGCTGCGGGTGCGGGTCAAGGCCCCCGGGTTCCCCCAGGCGGTGGAGCTGATCTCCCGGGTGGCGCTGAGCGCCGAGGAGATGAACCACCACCCCGACGTCGACCTGCGCTTCGACAAGGTCACGTTCACCCTGAGCACGCACGTCTCCGGCGGGGTGACCGCCCTCGACGTGGAGCTGGCCCAGCGGATCATGGTGCACGTCGACGCGGTGGGCGCCGAGGTGCTGCCCCCGGCCGCCCGGGTGGAGCTGGCCATCGACACCGCCGACGCCGACGCGATCCGGCCGTTCTGGAAGGCCGGCCTGGGCTACGTGGAGCGCCGCGGCGACGAGGGCGTCGAACTGCACAACCCGGACGAGGTCGGCCCGGTGGTCTGGTTCCAGCCCAGTCAGGAGCCGCGGACCCAGCGCAACCGGATCCACTTCGACGTCTACGTCGCCTTCGACGAGGCCCCCCGGCGGGTGGCCGAGGTGGTCCAGGCCGGCGGCCGGCTGGTCACCGACGAGTTCGCCCCGGACTGGTGGGTGCTGGCCGACGCCGACGGCAACGAGCTCTGCGTCTGCACCCAGTAGGGCCGGATCAGGGCGCCGGCGCCGACCAGGTGTCGGCGTTCCAGGTCGGTCCGGCCCAGCTGGGGTTGTACTGCACGTTCTGCACCTGGGCGGACGTGGCCAGCAGGGCCGGGTAGGCGAACAGCGGCACCGTGGCGATGTCCTCCCACAACGTGGTGTCGAGCTGCTCCAGCAGGCTGAGCTGCCGGTCCGGGTCGAGCTCCGAGTACAGCCGCTCCAGCAGCAGGTCGACGTTCTTGTTGCGGTAGCCGATGTAGTTCTGCGTGCCCTTGCTGACATAGATGCTGTATGTCTGGCTGAGCATGGCCGAGCTGGTCCAGGCGTACAGCGCCGCGTCGAAGTCGCCGCGCTTGAGCTCGGAGGAGAAGAACGTGTAGCTGCCCCCGTCCTCGATCTTGAAACCCGCCTTTTCGCAGGACTTCTTGATCAGCTTGACCTCGGTCTCCCGGCGCAGGTCGGGGGCCAGGTAGGCGATCCGGACCTTGGTGCCGGTCTTCTTGGTCTGCTTCAGGATCTGCCGGGCACCCTCCACGTCCACCTCTGCGAACGCCTGCCCACCGGTCGCCGCGGTCTGCTCGTAGCCCTTCTGGAAAGGTGTCCGGAACCGCGACTGCAGCACCTCGGCCTGCGGGTTCACCGGTTTGATGAGCTCGTCCAGGATCTGCCGGCGGGGAAGGCACTTGGCGAACGCCTGGCGCAGGGCCCGCGAGCGGAACTTGCCCTCGAAGTTGAAGTCCAGGTGTTCCCAGACGAACGAGTCGTGGTGCGAGACCCGCACCGCCTCCCCCGCCGCCCCCAGCGTCTTCAGCATCGCCTCGGTCGGGGTCGGGTCGATGACCTGCACCTCGCCGTCGATCAGGGCCTGGGCCTGCTCGTCCTCCGGGATCATCCGGATCACCACGTTGCGGGCCGCGGGCACGGTGCCCCACCACTTCGGGTTCGGCTCCAGGGTCAGCGCCTCGCCGGGTTTCCAGGAGGCCACCTGGTACGGGCCCGCACTGGGGGCCAGCGCGGTGTCGTAGCGGCCGTCGGTGAACACCCAGGCGGTGTTGTAGAACCGGCCGAGCTTCTGCATGGTGGCGCTCTTGCCCTGCTCGGCCGCGGCGATCACGTCCTTCACCCCCGAGCCCTTCTCGGCGATGTGCGCGGGAAGGATGGTGCCGGGGCCGAAAAGTGAGGTCCAGTCGGCGAAGACCCGGTCGAAGGTGACGGTGAAGCTGCGGTCGCCGTCGGCACACTCCGGCCGGGAGACGTCGGCCCAGGCGGCCGGGGTGAAGGCGGAGAACGCGGTGAGCTTGGTCCCGGTGTACTGGTCGCGCTTGCCGGTGGGCCACTTGCCCACGTTGGCGGCCCAGGCCAGTACCGCGTCGTCGCAGTCGAGGGGTTCACCGTCGGACCAGACCGCTTCTTCGGCGAAGGTGTACTGCACCGTCTGGGGGTTGCTGCTGACCTGCTCGAAGGAGCCGAAGTCGGTGTCGGGCACCCGCTCGCCGTCCGGCCCGAAGTACCAGAAGCCGCGCAGCACGTGGTTCAGCACCACGGCGTTGGCCGGGTTGGCCTGCTCGGCGACATTGTTGTTGTAGGAGGAGAACTCGCGGGCCGAGGCGTAGCTGATCGAGATCGGCGCAGTGGTGGGGGTGGCCGAGGCGCTGCCCCGTTCCCCGTCGGGTGTACGGGAGCTCTCGTCCGCCTCGTCGTCACCGCCCGAGCAGGCGGCGAGCGCCAGCACGACGGCGGCGAGCACCGCGATCCACGACCGGCCCGGCATCGAACGGCTCAAGCGGAGTTCCTTTCCCGAGCGACGTCTCACCGGGGGTACCCCCTCGACCATCCTGTCCAATAAATCCACTAGCGCCCAGATCCGCAAGGCAGGCGACTGCCTGTTACCGACCTGTGACGCTGCGATGACCAAAGGTACAGATCTGACCGCTGAGGCGGCACACCCGTCTGGAAGGTACGGTTGATCACTCCGGCAGGCTCAGGACGGAGGCGGACGATGGGCCGAAAATGGCATCCCGTGCGTCCTCCGGTCGAACGTTGCCCGATCCACAGCAAGAACATCTACCCCAGCTCGGCCGTGGCCGGCATCAAGGCCCGCGAGGTCGAGGCCAAGGAGGGGCTGGAGTCCGGCGCGATGGACACGTTCTACTGCGAGGACTCCAAGGGCTGGCACATCGGCCACCGGTCGATCCGGGCCCGCATCGAACGCAAGTGGTCGGTCTGAGGAGACAACCGGTGGACGTAGAACGGATCCGCTCGCACTTCCCCGCGCTGGCCGAGGGGGCGGCGCACTTCGACGGCGCCGGGGGCACCCAGACGGCCGACGTGGTGGGCGACGCGGTGCGCGACACGATGCTGTCGGCGATCTCCAACCGTTCCACCTTCACCCGGGCCGAGCAGCGCGCCGAACAGGTGGTCGCGCAGACCCGCGGGGCGCTGGCCGACCTGCTCGACGCCGATCCCGGCGGGGTGGTGTTCGGCCGCAGCATGACGGCGCTCACCTTCGAGTTCTCCCGGGCGCTGGCGAAGACCTGGCGGCCCGGCGACGAGGTGGTGCTCAGCCGGCTCGACCACGACGCGAACGTGCGGCCGTGGGTGATCGCGGCCGAGAACGCCGGGGCCACGGTGCGCTGGATCGACTTCGATCCGGAGACCGGCGAACTGGAGGACGTGTCGGCGCACCTGGGTGAGCGCACTCGCCTGGTCGCCGTCACGGGTGCGTCGAACCTGATCGGCACGCGGCCGGCGCTGCGGCCGATCGCCGATGCGGTGCACGCCGCCGGAGCCCTGTTCTACGTCGACGCCGTGCACCTGGCCGCCCATGCGCCGGTCTCGCTGGCCGAGTTCGGCGCCGACTTCCTGGCCTGCTCGCCCTACAAGTTCTTCGGTCCGCACTGCGGGGTGGTCGCGGCCGCCCCGGAACTGCTGGCCGAGCTGCACCCCGACAAGCTGGCCCCCTCGTCGGACGCGGTGCCGGAGCGGTTCGAGCTGGGCACGCTGCCGTACGAGCTGATGGCCGGCGTCACGGCGGCGATCGACTTCCTGGCCGGGCTGGAGCCGGAGGCGACCGGGAGCCGGCGGGAGCGGATCGTCACCTCGATGACGGCGGCGGCCGCGCACGAGGACGCCCTGCGGGCGAAGATCGAGGCCGGGCTGGCCGAGCTGAACGCCCTGAGCCCGCTCACGGTGTGGTCCCGGGCCGCCGAGCGCACCCCGACGCTCCTGGTCACCTTCGCCGAGCACGAGGCCGCCGACGCCTACCCGTTCCTGGCCGAGCGCGGCGTCAACGCCCCGGCCGGTTCGTTCTACGCCTACGAGACGGCCCGGCGGCTCGGCCTCGGCGCGGCCGGGGGCCTGCGCTTCGGCCTGTCCGCCTACAACAACGACGAGGACGTGGACCGGCTGCTGGCCGGCCTGCGCGAGTTCCTCAGCCGCTGACCCGCCGTAGGTACCACTGCAGGCCGCCCATCGCCGCGTCGAGCCCGGCGGTGGCCACGACCAGCGAACGTCCCACTCCCCGGGGCTGCCGGGGCAGCACCGCCAGACAGGTGAGGACCCAGGCGGAGTTGACTGCGGCAGACCGGCCGAGCGCGGTCGGCGTCGGGTTCCGGGCGGCCGCCGCCAGCAGCGCCGAGCTGGCCAGAAGCGCCCCGGTCACCCAGGGCCGGGAACGCCCCGAGGGATCGACGAGCCGGTAGGCCGCGGGTGCGGCGGTCACTGCGGCCCCCGCGGCCAGACAGCCCAGTGAATCGAGATTCAGGACCAGTCGCCGCGGTTCCATCGGCCGGCTACCGCCGCAGCGAAGGGGCCTGGGCGCAGCGCAGTACCTCGAGGAACTCCTCGGGGTGCAGGTCCGAGTCGGCCAACCGCGGCTTCTCCTGGCAGGCCTGCAGGCCGGCCAGGACGATCTCGAGCGAGCGCCGCCACAGGTCGGGGCGCACCGCGCGGCAGCCGTCCATCACCGGGCCGACCATCAGCGGGATCATACCCAGGTCGTACGAGGTGATGCCGGGCCGCAGCACCCCGGCCGCGTGCCCGCGGGCGACGATCTGGTCGATCAACGGCAGCAGGCGGGCCCGGCAGGTGGTCATCGTGTCGCTGGTGACGTTGAACATCAGGAACTCTTTCAGCCCCCGATTGCCGGCCTGGACCTCCAGCGACCGGGTCACGAACGTGACCAGGCCCTGCCACGCGTCCTCGACCTCCAGGGCACGCTCGGCCAGCTCGACCACCTGGTCCACGTCCTCGGCGAACAGGGCCTCGAGCAGGGAGTCCTTGTCGGGGAAGCGGCGGTAGACGGTGCCCACGGCCACGTCGGCCGCCTCGGCCAGCTGGTCGTGACTGACGCCGAGCCCCTGCTCGGCCAGCAGCGTGCGGGCAGCCGTGAGGATCCGCTGGCGGTTGCGTTCAGCGTCTTTCCGCAGCGGCCGGCACATGCGTCCCCGGTCCTCACCCATCGCCTGAGTGTACCTGCCGTGGCACTTTCGGGCGAGAAAAGTTGAGAACCCGTTTTAAAGTTGACAGGCCTCTCCACATGGGGGCTATGGTCGTACCGTTCTCGATGTCGAGAGCTTCCTCCACTTGGACTCGCGGCGAGCGACTGCCGGGCGGAACGCCCGAAGGGCCGCGGCCCTCCCAGACTTCCTTTCCACGAAATGGACCACCATGACGTCTGTAGACAGCGTCGGTCAGGTGCCGGCCGAATCCACGGCCGAGCAGCCTGCCGCCAGTGATCCCCGCCGGTGGTGGGCGCTCGCGGTGATCGCCGTCGCCCAGCTGATGGTCGTGCTCGACGCGTCCATCGTGAACATCGCCCTCCCCTCGGCCCAGGCCGACCTGAACATCAGCGACGCCAACCGGCAGTGGGTGCTCACCGCCTACGCCCTGGCCTTCGGCGCCCTGCTGCTGCTGGGTGGCCGCATCGCCGACTACACCGGCCGTAAGCGGATCTTCCTGATCGGCCTGATCGGCTTCGCCGGCGCCTCCGCCCTGGGCGGCGCCGCGGTGAACGACCTCATGCTCTTCGGCGCCCGTGGTCTGCAGGGCCTGTTCGCCGCCCTGCTCGCCCCCGCCGCCCTGTCGCTGCTGCAGGTCAGCTTCACCGACGCGAAGGAGCGCGCCCGCGCGTTCGGCGTCTACGGCGCGGTCTCCGGCACCGGTGCGGCCATCGGCCTGATTCTCGGTGGCGTGCTCACCGAGTACCTCAACTGGCGCTGGACCCTGCTGGTCAACGTGCCGATCGCGATCCTGGCCGCGGTGGCCGCGGTCAGCGTGGTGCGTGAGAGCAAGGCGCACGGCGACACCCGTTACGACGTGCCGGGTGCGGTGCTGGTCAGCGGTGGTCTGGCCGCCCTGGTCTACGGCTTCACCCAGGCCGCCGAGGCCGCCGACGGCTGGAGCGCCACCAGCACGATCACCTGGCTCGTGGTCTCGGCCGTGCTGCTGGTCGGCTTCGTGGTCTGGGAGACCCGCACCCACCACCCGCTGCTGCCGCTGCGCGTGGTGCTCGACCGCAACCGGGGCGCCGCCTTCGCCTCGTCGCTGCTGATCGGGGCCGGGCTGTTCGCCATGTTCCTGTTCCTGACCTACTACTTCCAGCAGAACCTGGGCTACAGCGCGATCAAGTCCGGCTTCGCCTTCCTCCCGTTCAGCGCAGGCATCATCGTTGCCGCCACAGTGGCCAGCAGCCTGATGCCGAAGGTCAACCCCCGGGTGCTGCTCGTGGTCGGCGGGGCGATGGCCACCGGTGGCCTGGCCCTGCTCACCCAGATCGAGGCCGACAGCAGCTGGCTCACCCTGGTCCTGCCCGCCGAGATCCTGATCAGCCTGGGCATGGGCCTGTACTTCGTGGTCTCGGCCAGCGTGGCCCTGGCCGGGGTCGAGGAGCACGACGCCGGTGTGGCCAGCGCCATGCTGAACACCTCGCAGCAGATCGGTGGGGCGCTCGGGATCGCGCTGCTGAACACGTTCTTCGCCAGCACGGTGACCGACTGGCTGGCCGAGCACATGGGCTCCGGCTCGCCCGAGCAGCTCGCCGCCCAGGCCTCGATCCAGGGCTACCACGTGGCGTTCTGGATCGGCGCCGGCTTCATCGGGGCGGCCACCTTGATCGTGCTGGCCCTGGTGAACGCCCGCAGCAAGGACCTGAGCACCGAGGGCATGGTTCACGCCGGCTGAGGTGACAGCCGGTCATCACAGGCCGGGGACGTCGGTGAGCCCAGTGGAGGGACCTGGGCTCACCGGCGTCCTCAGTTCTTTTGCTCTTCGATCTCGGCGGTGAAGCTCAGCACCGCATCGGCCAGCGGGCCGGTGACCGGCCCGGAGAGCGCGTGTCCCATGCCGGGAACGGTTACCAGGCGGGCATTCCCGATCGTGTCGGCGATGTACCGGGCGTGCGGCGGCGGATTGATCGGGTCCTCCGGGGCCTCGACCACCAGCACCGGCACCTGTACGGCGGCCAGTTCCGGCCCGCGGTCCAGCCCGTCCTGAGCGGCCCGGGCGTGGGCGGTGGACGAGCGGTCGTGACCGGTGTGCTCGATGATCCGTCGTTCGAGGCGCTCGAACTCGGCCGGGTCGAACGAGAGCGCGCGCCCGTTCAGCATGCGCCAGTGATTCACCCGGAACGCCAGCTCCGCCTCGGGTCCGCGCTCGTCGCCCAGGTGTTCCCACAGCTCGAGCAGCTCCGGCTGCGGCCCGGGCAGACCGGCGCTCTCGTCCAGCCAGGCCCCCAGCGCGGCAGTGGCGAAAACGGTGGCGCTGAGTAGCCTTTCCGGATGCTCGAGCAGGAGCACCTGCACCAGGGTGCCACCCAGCGACATGCCGACCACGTGCGCCCGGTCGATGCCCAGCCCGTCCATCAGCTTCACCACGTCGGCGGCCAGATCGGTCAGCGGGTAGGGGTGCTCGTCGAAAGCCCAGGTGGAACGGCCGGTGTCACGATGGTCGTAGCGGATCACCCGATGCCGGGCGGCCAGCCGCGCGACGAGCTCGTCCGGCCAGGTCACCCCGCTCGCGTTCGCCCCCATCACGAGCACCAGCGCAGAACCCGCACCCTGCTCCTCGGCCCACAGCGTGTAGTCCGGACTCACCGGCACCTGATGCTCCATGGGCCGTCACGCTAACAACCCCACTGCTCACCGGCTCGGATTTATTATCTGAAACGCACCGGCCCCGACTGCCACGATGGCCCGATGACGGATGAGGATCTCAAGGCCGACCTGCACAACTACCTGAAAGAGGGGCGCACCGCGCTGCTCTGGAAGCTCGAGGGCCTGTCGGAGTACGACCTGCGGCGCCCGCTGGTCCCGACCGGCACCAACCTGCTCGGGCTGGTGAAACACACGTCCAACACCGAAGCCGGCTATTTCGGCTCGGTGTTCGGGCGGCCCTGCCCCGCCGAGCAGTTCCCCTGGGGCGCCGAGGACGAGTCCGACGACCCGAACATCGACATGTACGCCGCCGAGGACGAGACTCCGCAGCAGGTCCTCGAGCGCTACCGCCAGGTGTGCGAGCACGCCGACGCCACCATCGAGGCCCTTCCCCTGGACGCACCCGGCACGGTGCCGTGGTGGCGGGGCGAGCGCAGTCAGGTCACCCTGCACCGCATCCTCACCCACATGATCGCCGAACTGCACCGGCACGCGGGCCACGCCGACATCGTCCGCGAACTGATCGACGGCGAGGCCGGGCACCGGCCCGAGAGCTCCAACCTGCCGGACAACGACTGGTCGGCCTATCGGGAGCAGCTGGAGGCCCTCGCCCTGCGGTTCCGCGAGCAGCCGGCCTGATCTCACTGGCTGAACCAACAGTGGACGGTTCTGGGCACCGATCGGTGCCCAGAACCGTCCACTGTCGGTTGCCTTTCAGCTCTGGGTGGTCACGCTCAGCGGCCACCACGACGGGAGCATCTGAACGTAGACGCTCAGGAAGTCGTCCACCGACAGGTCCGGGCGCTCCAGCCAGCCCGCGATCGCCCCGACCGTGCCGTCGGCGACCAGCCGGGCCGCGATGTCGGCCGCCGCGTCGTCGGGCACCCCGGCCACCGGCATCTCGATCCGTACCCGGGCCAGGTCGAGCAGGATCCGGCTGGACTCGAGGAAGTGCGAGCCGAGCATCGAGCGCAGGCCCACCTCGGAGGTGTAGGCCAGGTCGCGCCGGTAGATCGCGATGTGGTCCTCGATGTGCCGCATCACGCCCTGGGTGACCTCGGTGGCCACCACGGCCAGGTCGGCCCCGGTCTCGGCCAGCAGCGGCTCGCGCAGGGCGTCGAGATCCACCAGCAGGGCCTGACGCAGCAGGTCGTCGGGCGACGAGGCGTGCTCGTAGAAGGTGGATCGGTGCACCCCCGCCTCCCGGGCCAGCTCGGACACGCTGACCTGGGAGACCGGTCGTTCCTCGGCCAGCCGGAGCACGGCCTGGTGCAACCGCTCCCGACTCCGGCGCTGCCGTGCGTCCATTCGAGACCCTCCCGGGATTGTTTCCCGACACTTGTCGGTTATCTTGATGTCAACAGAACACATTGCCAAGGGCGGACGATCTCCCGACTGACCGTTCTCCCCCGGCTCGTCAGGACGGAGAACCATCATGGCCACTTACGACGTAGCGGGTCGTTCGGCGATCGTCACCGGCGCGGGCGCCGGGATCGGCCGCGCCATCGCACTGCTGCTGGCGGCGAACGGGGCGAGCGTCATCGTCTCGGACATCAAGCCGGACGACGCCGACCAGGTCGTCAAGGAGATCGCGGCGGCCGGCGGCACCGCCCGCGCCTTCGCCGGTGACGTGAGCGACCGGGACGTGAACTTCGCCCTGGTCGAGGCCGCGCAGGAACTGGCGCCGCTGGGCATCGCGGTGAACAACGCCGGGATCGGCGGGCCCAGCGCCCCGGTGGCCGAGTACACCCCGGAAGCCTGGAAGCGCGTCCTGGACATCAACCTGAACGGCATCTTCCACGGCCTGCAGGCCCAGGTGCCGGCCATGCTGGCGAACGGCGGCGGCTCGATCGTCAACATGGCCTCCATGCTCGGCTCGGTCGGCATCGCCGGTAACGCCGCCTACGTGACCACTAAGCACGCGCTGCTCGGCCTGACCAAGAACACCGCCCTGGAGTACTCCGGCCAGGGCATCCGGGTCAACGCCGTGGGCCCGGGGTTCATCAGCACCCCGGCGGTGGACGCCAGCCTGACCCCCGAGACCCAGCAGTACCTGGCCGGCGAGCACGCCCTGAAGCGTCTCGGCCGGCCGGAAGAGGTCGCCCACCTCGTCGCCTTCCTGGCCTCGGACGCCGCCAGCTTCGTCACGGGTAGCTTCCACCTCGTCGACGGTGGATACACGGCGCACTGAGCACATTTTGCACGACCGGGGAATCTCCGGCCCAATCGCCGGGCCGGACCTTCCCCGGTCCAGCCGGTTCTTAGCCCAGCGTTAGGCCTTTTGGCTCATCGCACTTAGCGTCTCTGCTCCTAGGGTCGGCGACCGTGACCCGTCGGAACAAGCGCATCGCCGGATTCCTGGCCGCCATCGCCCTGGCCGTGGCCGGGCTCGGCTACGTGGGTCTGCGCACCCAGAGCCCCTCCGCCAGTGCGGCCGAAGCCGGCCTGCTCCGTGTGCAGCAACCAGGTACGTCAGCCACCGCCTCGCCCACCCCGGTTCCCGCCGACGCGGCGGCGAAGCGGCTGGCCGAGAAGGTGGCCCGCACCAAGAAGGTGCTCACCGCGCGGGCGAACAAGGCCCGGGCGACGAAGCCGAAACCGGCCCCCACCACCACGCCCACCACGGCACCGACCAGCCCGGCCCCGACCGCGCCCGGCACGGCCAAGAAGGGCGCGGCCACCTGGAACCAGGACGGCATCAGCGCCTCGCTCAAGGACTCGGGCGTGAGCTGGTTCTACAACTGGGCCCCGGACCCGCAGGGCATCCCGGCCCCGGCCGGCGTCGAGTTCGTGCCGATGATCTGGGGCGCCGACGCGGTGAACGAGAGCACCCTGGCCACCGCCAAGAGCAACGGCGACACCCTGCTCGGCTTCAACGAGCCGGATCTGGGCGAGCAGTCGAACATGACGGTCGAACGCGCCCTGGAACTGTGGCCGCAGCTGCAGAAAACCGGCCTGCGGCTGGGCAGCCCGGCCGTGGCCTGGGGTGCCGACCAGAACGGGCAGTGGCTCGACCGGTTCATGAAGGGCGCCGACAGCAAGGGCTACAAGGTCGACTTCATCACGCTGCACTGGTACGGCTCGGACTTCAACCCGAAGAACGCCACCTCGCAGCTGAAGTCGTACGTCGAAGCCACCTACGCCAAGTACCGCAAGCCGATCTGGCTGACGGAGTACTCACTGATGAACTTCGGCAGCGGGCCCAAGTTCGCCTCCCCCGCCGACCAGGCCGAGTTCGTCCGGCTCTCCACCGAGATGCTCGAGAGCCTGGACTACGTCGAGCACTACTCCTGGTTCGCCTTCCCCACCTCGAAGAACGGCCAGGACGAGACCGGCCTGTACCGTCCGGGCGGAGCGATCACCGAGCCCGGCAAGGCCTACCGCTCAGCCGGCTCCTGATCCCGCCTCCACCGACTGCCGGCCCGGCGAGGCTTCCCCTGAAGTTGCCTCGCCGGGCCGGTGACCGAGTACGGCCGCCGCTCTTCGCAGTCAGCTCCACAGGCCCACCACCGAACGGAAGTCGTCGACGATCGGCGACACCACCTCGTCCATAATTTTCTGGATCTCGAGACTGGAAGGGGTGCCGGACTCCTCGCTCCAGGCGACGAGTACCTCCAGCCCGTGAGCCAATTCGGGCCTCACCTGGCTCCAGACCCGGGCCGCGGTCCCACGATCGGTGGTCCAGATCCCGTCGTGCACGCTGACCAGCCCGGACAGCGCCAGCAACGTCTTACGAGCCATCTTCCTGGCCAGCCCCTGAGTTTCGCCGCGCTGCAGAGCTTCACGCCAGGCCTCGGCCCGCCTGGCGATGTCGCCGTTGAAACCCCGCGCGGCCAGGGCATCGGCCTTGAAAGCCGGCCAGCCGGCGCTGAGGTCGGGCCCTGCCAAGAGCACGCAGTAGTGCCGCAGAAAGACCCGGTTCCCGTACGCCTCGTCCCCCTCCCCCAGCAGATCTTCGGGCGACGACACACTGACTTCGACGGCGCGCACCAACCCGGGCGGCGCATCTCTCAGCACGGGACCGGGCCCGACACTCAGCAGATCCAGATCCGAGACACCCGGCCGCGCCTGCCCAGTGGCCACCGAGCCGTACAGATACAGCGTCCCCTCGGTCATGCTCGCGGTGATCGCGCGAAGGGTGGGCTCGAAGATCGCCGGCACCCGCTCCCGGGCCACCCCGGTCACGATCGTCCCGTCGACCCCGATGCCCTCGTCCGGATCCAGCACTCCACCACTCCTTGTCCACCAGAGCCTGATGCCTACAGCCCGCACGGCTTTGTCTGCTCTCAGCCGCCCGGGCAGTCGCTGCTGTCACCACCGGACCGACAGACTGCGACCGGATAAGGGGGCGGCGCCGACTCCGAACGGGGCAGGGGAGTCAGATCATCGGGACAGTGGATGCGCTCTGCTTCGCCTCGATAGTGCGTGAACTTCAAGCGGTAACAGGCATCCCAAGCATCCTGGTGCCGGCGCAAGCCAAAGGTGGGACTGTCCAGGGCATCCTGGTGATGGTGAATCACCAGCTCGGCCATCCAGTCCAACAGATCGCTGGGCTCGAGGTCCTCGGCCCGCAGCACCGCCCACTGCCCCTGCGGCTCCTGCTGGTCGAGCACCGCATTCAGCAGGCCGGCCGCCGACCTCTGCCGGGGATAGCTCACCGCATCCGCCATCCGCTGGGCCGACTCATCCAGAGCCCGGTCCCCCTCAGGCCGCCCGAGCCACCACATCGTCACGGACACCACCGCAGCCACGAGCACGACAGCCACAGCCCACTTCCGTTTCCGCACTCGGCCTCCCAAGATTCGCTCGGCACCCTCAGGGAAAGCTACGGATCAGGTCGATCGTGCCCACGATGTTGTCATTGAATTCCTCCAGGCGTTCGGCGGGGATCCAGTATTCGAGAATGCTGCGCCCCCCGACCTGATGAACGGGGTATTGATCCAGATAGACCTTCCGGACCGCGAACCTGGTCACGTGCCCACTGCCTGACGCCGGCACGTTCCAGTCCCGGGCGATCCGGACGGCATAGTCCTCGTTCAGCACCGGATAGAAAATGGGCTGCTCCGGCAGACGAGGTGGCCACCGTAGCCATCCGCTCGCCCTCACCAGCTCCAGCTCTTCAGGCCCGGTCGGGCGCCAGAGGGTCACGGTGCTGTCCATGGTCGATGACGCTACTTTCCGGCATCGCATTGACACCACTGCAATATGAAGGCGAGGTTCTGCACCGCCAGGAGAAGGCGCCCCCTCCCTCACGTCTGCCGGACCCCCTCCGCGTGTATAGCGTTCGCTATACCCTTGCCATGGGGGAATGAGAGATCTACCTGGTGGATGAGGTGCGCGAATGGATCGAAGGGACGGACCCGGACACAGCGCTGCGCATCGTCGCCGCTCTGGACGCGCTGGCGGTGATCACATTCGCTGGCAGGACATCCGAGCCAAGATGGTCGAACGCGCCGGGGGCGAAGAAGCCGTTGCTGCGGAGACCGCGCGGCTTCTGGCTGAGGCAACTGGGCAGCGACTGGCCGAACTCAGGAAGACCCGAGGATTCACCCAACAGGAGATTGCTGAGCGCATGGGCGTCACGAAAGGTCGTGTCTCCCAGATTGAACGCGGTCAGATCTCAGGGCAGGAAGTACTTGCCCGATACGCCGCGGCTCTCGGCGGCCAACTGCATCAGGCGATCTACTTCGACGACGGTGACATCGCCGCCATCGCGTAGGCACAACAGAAAGGGATGCCGATCAGTCAAGCGCTGGTCGGCATCCCTTTTCTGTCAGGTGTCAGACGTTGAAGCGGAACTCGACCACGTCGCCGTCCTGCATGACGTAGTCCTTGCCCTCCATCCGCACCTTGCCCTTGGCCTTGGCCTCGACCATCGAACCGGCCTCGATCAGGTCGTCGAAGCTGACGATCTCGGCCTTGATGAAGCCGCGCTGGAAGTCGGTGTGGATGACGCCGGCGGCCTGCGGGGCGGTCCAGCCCTGGCGGATCGTCCAGGCGCGGGACTCCTTCGGGCCGGCCGTGAGGTACGTCTGCAGGCCGAGGGTGTGGAAGCCGACCTTGGCCAGCTGGTCCATGCCGGACTCGTTCTGCCCCACGCTGGCCAGCAGCTCGGCGGCCTCCTCCTCGTCCAGCTCGATCAGCTCGGACTCCAGCTTGGCGTTGAGGAAGATCGCGTCCGCGGGGGCGACCAGGTCACGCATCTTGGTCTGCAGCGCCTCGTCGGACAGGCCGTCCTCGTCCACGTTGAACACGTAGATGAAGGGCTTGCTGGTCATCAGGGTGAGCTCGCGCAGGTGCTCCATCTCGATGCCGGCCTTCGCGGCGCCCTTGGCCAGCGTGGTGCCCTCTTCGAGCAGTTTCTGCGCGGCGACGGCCGCGTCGAGCACCGCCTTGTCGGCCTTCTTGCCCTTGACCTCTTTCTCGAGGCGGGGAATGGCCTTCTCGAGCGTCTGCAGGTCGGCCAGCATCAGCTCGGTGTGGATCACCTCGATGTCGTCGGCGGGGTCGACCCGGCCGGCCACGTGCACCACGTCGTCGTCGACGAACGCGCGCACCACCTGGCAGATCGCGTCGGCCTCGCGGATGTTGGCGAGGAACTTGTTGCCCAGGCCCTCACCCTCGCTGGCGCCCTTGACGATGCCCGCGATGTCGACGAACGACACCGTGGCCGGGATCTGCTTCTCGCTGCCGAACACCCCGGCCAGCTTGCCGAGCCGCTCGTCGGGCAGCGGGACGACGCCGACGTTGGGCTCGATCGTGGCGAACGGGTAGTTCGCCGCGAGCACCTCCGCCTTGGTGAGGGCGTTGAAGAGCGTCGACTTGCCGACGTTCGGGAGACCGACGATGCCGATGGTGAGTGCCACGCGCCCAGGTTACTGGCCAGCGCGAGGAGTCCCGAATTGCGGACGTCGGTGGGCACCGGCGGCGGTCGGGCGCCGGTGCGCGGGTGTCCGACAGACAGCAATTGTGGACGTCGGTGGGCAAGGAGGGCGGGATCCGGCGGCACCGGGCATCAAGACTGTCGGTGCCACCTGACATCGTGAACGTATGACGACTTCGGTGGGCTTCCTGCTCGGCCTGATCCTGGGCCTGGCCCTGGCCACGGCCGGGGCGCTGGCGGCCTTCCGCCCGCTGCTGCAGGCCCGTCAGGCCGGGCTCGAGGCCGAGCGTGACCTGCTGCGCGAGCGCATCACCGATCTGGAGGCCGCCGCCGGGCAGGATCACGAGCTGGTGGCCACGCTGTCCCCGCTGGCCGCCACCCTGCAACGGGTCGAGAAGCAGGTGCAGACGCTGGAGCGCGACCGGGTGGAGCAGTTCTCCCGTCTCGACGAGCACCTCAGCGCCGTACACGCCTCCGGCGAGTCGCTCCGCGCCCAGACCGCCGCGCTCGCCGGGGCTCTGCGCTCCCCCACCTCTCGCGGCGCCTGGGGCGAGGTGCAGCTACGCCGTGTGGTCGAGCACGCCGGCATGCTCCCCCGGGTCGACTTCCTCACCCAGGCCTCGGGCACCACCCCCGACGGCGCCGGCGTCCGCCCCGACCTCCTGGTCAACCTGCCCGGCGGCAAATACGTCGTGGTCGACGCCAAGGCCCCGCTCGCCGCCTTCCTCGAAGCCAGCGAGAAGGGCGAGGCCGCACTCACCGCCGCAGCCGGGGCTCACGCCAAGGCCCTGCGCGCCCACGTCGACTCCCTGGCCGCCAAGGAGTACTGGACGGCCTTCCAGCCCACCCCCCAGCTGGTGATCTGCTTCGTGCCGGGCGAGGCCTTCCTCGCCGCCGCCTGCACCGCCGACCCCAGCCTGCTCGAGCACGCCATGGCCCGGCGCGTCGTCCTGGCCACCCCCACCACCCTCCTCGCCCTGCTCCGCACCATCGCCCTCACCTGGCAGTCCGAGGCCGTCAGCGGCAACGCCCGGCACCTGCTGGAGATCGGCACCGAGCTCTACCGCCGCCTGGCCGGCCTCGGCGAGCACGCCGGCAAACTCGGCCGCGACCTGCACCGGGTGGTCGAGGACTACAACGCCCTGGTCGGCGCCCTCGAGCGCCGGGTCCTGGTCACCGCCCGCAAGATGCAGGACCTCGACCTGGTCGACCACGACATCCCCGCCCTGGCCCCCCTCGAGTCCAGCCCCCGCCCCCTCACCGCCGAAGAGCTCATCACCGGCCCGCCCAGCACAGCCCCCAACACGCTGGACCTGGAAAACCGCCACGGACGAAGAGAACTCCGCCCCGAACAACCCACCTTCAGCCCGGAAAGCCCACTGGACCACCGGCCACACTGACCCCCAGTACAAGCCGCAGCCCAGGAAGCCCAGTCAGCAAGCGACCAAGCAGCACATCGCCCGCACGTTCGATCAGCCGCACACTCGGTCGGCCGGGCAATCGGTCGGCCCACTCTGGGTTGGCCGCACTGTCGCTCCGCCGCCCAGCTCGGTCGGCCGCTCGGTCAGCCGCTCCGCTCAGGCACCCCGTCCGTTCGGTCAGCCGCACACACGGTCGCCCACCACCCGGCCGCTCGTACACTCGGTCGGCCGCCTGCTCGCTCGGCCGCCCCGTTCGGTCGGCCGCGCACTCAGGCGGCCCCACGCTCGGTTGGCCGCACTCTCGCTCAGCCGCCCAGCTCGCTCAGCCGCCCAGCTCGGTCAGCCGCCCAGCTCGGTCAGCCGCCCAGCTCGGTCAGCCGCACACTCGTGCGGGCCGCCTGCTCAGCCGCCCGCACATTCGATCGGCCGCCCGCGCACTCGGCCGCCCCCTCAGGCCCCCGCACCCTAGGTCGCCGCTGTTCGCCGCACTGCCTTGATCGGCCGACCCCCGATCGCCCACTGCCTGCCAGGGCCACCCGAACCCGCCGGCCGCAGCACATCCCGACCAGACCGATCCAACAGGCTCACCGGCACAGTCCCGTTCAAGGGCATGGTGGTAAGTCGCTGCCGTAGCGAGGAGGTGCCGGTGGTCGTCTGGCAAGCCGTTCGGAAGCCCGCGTAGCGGTGTTGTTCTACGCGTCCTCCCGAACGGCGCAGTCCAGACGGCCACCGGGTGCCCCGCAGTTGGCATGGGCTCACGGAACATGACCTAGCTAGTAGCCGACGCTCTTCAGCGCGTGGCTGATCTCCTTCTCCCGGAAACCTTCGTAGTCCAGCTGGGTGCGCAGTTCGTCGCGTGAGAAGGACGTCAGCTCGAGGTAGCTCGCGGCGGATTCGGCGGCCTCCTTGTTCCACAGCTTTGCACTGCCCACCTGATCGATCGCGAAACCGGTCTGCCCGGCTGTGAATCCCTCGAACTTGAGCTGCTTGGCCAGGCCCTTCTCGGAGAATGCGCCGGTCTCGAGATAGCTTTCGGCCGACTCCGCGGCTTCGTCGTTCCACAGTCCGGGGCTTCCGGTCTCGGCTACGGCGAACTTGGCCTCCTTGGCCGAGTAGCCCTCGAACTTGAGCTGCTTGATCAGGCCCTTCTTCGAGAAGGCGCCCGTGTCCAGGTAGCTTTCGGCCGATCCGACGGCGTTCTGCTGGCCGAGGCTCCATCGGGACTGCTCGGATTCTTCGGCGTCCTTCTGTTCGACGGTCGGCTCGTCGGAATCCTTGGGCTTCGATTTCTCAGCTGAGTCCGGGGCTCCGGCCGAAGCGGCGCCTGACTTGGAGGCGGCCGCGTCGTCACCGTCGCCCGAATCTGGCGTGGAGAGGGCGATCACGGTGCACACGACCGCGAAGACCCCCGGGAACAGGAACCGCTTCTTCTGGTACCAGGATCGCTTGTTCGGTGGGCGGGGAGGATTCTGCTGGGGCGGCGTGTAAGGGGCACCCTGCGCCTGCCCCCAAGGTTGTGGGTAGCCGCCCGGTTGATGGTCGGGCTGGTGGCTTGGTTGATGGCCCGGTGGATAGGCCGCCTGCTGGTAGCCGGGCTGCGGATATGAGGACTGTCGGTATCCAGCCGCCTGTCCGTAGCCAGACCCCGAGCCCTCGGGCTGAGCGTTATGGGGCTGCCGGTACCCGGTCTGCGGAGCAATGAACTGCCTGTAGCCGCCCGGCCCGTATCCACGTTGCGACCCGTCGGGCTGCACATCATCGGGCCGCCCGTAACCAGACTCCGAGCCGCCGGGCGTGTTATCGACCCGGGAATCAGGCTCCCATCCGGGCCGTTCGGCTGCCGGGATCGAGGCCCGGTCATCGGACTGCTGATAGTAAGACGGCCGGTAACCGGACTCCTGAGCATCAGGCTGTCCGTAGTGCGGCTCCGGGTATCCATTGGGCGGCTCATAGTCGGACCGGTAGTCAGGCTCCGAGTCGGGCCGCCCGTAACCCCATTCGTCATCGCGAGGCTGTTCATAGCCGGACTGCCCGTACTGAGCCCCCGCCGGCGGCACAGCATTCCCCTGCTTGTAGACCGCCTGGCGCTCCTGCTCATTGGGGCCGCCGTACCATTGACCAGGCGGCCGTTGCTGGTTCCGGTCGTCACCTGGGCGTGGGTTGGCATGCTTCACGGCGACCCCTCGAGGGAATTCTCAAAAGTGATGTCTCTTCGCCATCGCCGCGTCCACCCCCAGTGCTACACCGGTCACAGCTTTCATCCGTTCAGCGCGTAACACATTGGCCGTTCGGATGAATGCGCCTACAACGAACCCCAGTCCTTCGACACCCGCAGCAGGTGCTCGCGCACGGCCGCCAGGGGTTGCTGCGTCTCCTCGCCGGCCCGCCAGGCCAGATAGCCGGTGTTCAGGGGCAGCTCTTCTCCGCGATGCAGCATCTGGATGCTTCCGGCCTCCAGCGCCGGCCGGGCGATGTACCGGGGCAAGACGCTGATTCCCACGCCGGCCGCGACCGCCGCCAGCACGGCCCGAAGGTCCGGCACGGTGAGGGCGACGCGGTTGGGCGGACGCTGGCCGAAAAGGGTTCGCCAGTAACGCCGCACGATCGGCAGATCGTCTGCGTAGGCGACCAGGGGCAGGTGGGCCAGGGCGGCCACGGGGCGGGTCTGCAGTTCGGCCGGGTCGATCGACCGGGCCTGGGAGGCCGTGCCCACCAGCAGGAACTCCTCGTCGAAGAGCGGGACGGCGGCGAGGCCGGGCCGCTTGGGCCGGACGGCCGAGACCACGAGGTCCAGTTCCTGTTCGGCCAGGGCGGTGAGCAGGTGCTCGGCCTGCCCGAGGGTGATGTGCACCTGCAGACCGGCGCCGAGCAGCGGAGCCAAGGAGGGCAGGACCCGTAGAGCCATGATCTCGGCCGGGCCGCCCAGGCGAAGCGACCCGACGACCTCGGACGGCTCGACGGCCTCGGGGCGCAGGACTTCGCGTAGACGCCCGAGGGGTTCACCCACCTGCGCGGCCAGGCGCTCGGCGGAGGCGGTGGGCCGGGTGCCGCGGCGGGACCGTTCGAACAGTTTCAGCCCGAGCCGGGTCTCCAGCCGGGCGATGCGATCGGTCAGCGCGGGCTGGGAGACCCCCAGGTCGGCGGCCGCCGCGGTGATCGAGCCGCGCTGGTAGACGCGCATGAAGGCTTCGAGCAAGTCAAGCTCCTGCATACCGCCAAGCATAGAAAAGCTGATGACCCGCCCGGATGATCACGGGGCGCCGTGAGCCTTGTCCCGGTACGAATGACCCAGACCCACCGACGACGAAGGAGCACCGCAACCGTGGCCAAGATTCTGATGGTCCTCAGCGCGGCCGACAGCCTGACGCTGGCCGACGGCACCGCCCACCCGACCGGCTACTGGGCCGAGGAGGTGGCGCGCTCGCACCAGGTGCTCACCGAGGCCGGCATCGCGGTGGACATCGCCACGCCGGGCGGTCAGGCGCCGACGGTCGACCCGGTGAGCCTGGACGAGCGAGGCGGGGTGAGCGAGCAGGACGCGGCGGAGTACCGGAAGTACCTGGCGGCGCTGGATCTTGACCAGCCGAAGGACCTGGCCCGGGTCTCCGGCCCCGACTACGACGGGGTGTACCTGCCCGGCGGCCACGCGCCGATGACCGATCTGGCCGACAACGCCGACCTGCGCCGCATCCTCGGCCGGGCCCTGCGCAAGGACCAGGTGGTGGCGACGCTGTGCCACGGTGCGGCCGGGTTGCTCAGCCTGCCCGCCGAGGACCTGAGCGAGCGCCGGATCACCGCCTTCACCGACGAGGAGGAGAACCAGGGCGGCCTGGGCGAGAGGTCCCCGTGGTTCCTGGCCGGCCGACTGGCCGAGCGTGGGGCCGCTCTGGAGACCGGGGCGGCCTGGAGCGACACCGTGGTGGTGGACGGAAAACTGATCACTGGGCAGAACCCGGCCTCCAGCGCGAGCACCGCCCAGGCCGTGGTCGAGGCGCTGAAGGACATCCCGAACGGCACTGCCCGCGATCTGCACGGCCCCGCGCACATCCAGCGCTACCGCCAGACCAAGGGTGAAGACGGCTACTTCTGGCGCTACGGCACCGAGATCCTGCTGCTGGACACGATCGGCAACAAGTCCGGCGAACCGCGCACGCACGCTCTGATCTTCCGCAAGTTCGGCGACGCGTACCTGGTGGTCGCCTCCAACGGCGGCACCGACGCCCCGCCCGCGTGGTTCCTCAACCTGCAGGCGCGGCCCGACGTCCGGATCCAGGTGAAGGACAAGCTGATCCCGGTCCGCGCCCGGGTGGCCACGGCCGAGGAGAAGCCCGCGATGTGGGCCGAGATGACCGACGCCTGGCCGGACTACGACGACTACCAGGCCCGCACCGACCGTGAGATCCCGGTCGTGGTGCTGGAGCCCACGGGCGAGGCCGAGCCGGCCTGACCTGAATCTGCCCCGAACCCATCTGAGACGCAAGGCGAACCGACGCGCCGTCGGTGCCCAAGAGCGTCTTCAAACAAGGGACGCCCGTGGTGGCCACCCACACCAAGGTGGCCACCCCGGGTGTCTGGGTTCTCAGGCGACCATGCCGTGCGGGTCGATCACGAACTTCTTCGCCGCCCCCTGGTCGAAATCGGCGTAGCCCTGCGGGGCTTCGTCGAGCGAGATGACGGTGGCGTTGACCGCCTTGGCGATCTGCACGCGGTCGTTCAGGATCGCCTGCATCAGCCCGTAGTTGTACTTCATCACCGGGCACTGACCGGTGACGAACGAGAGCGACTTGGCCCAGCCGGTACCGAGACTCAGCGACAACGAGCCGACTTTCGCCGCCTCGTCGATACCACCCGGATCGCCGGTGACGTAGAGCCCGGGGATGCCCAGCGCGCCGCCGGCTGCGGTGATCTCCATCAGTGAGTTCAGCACCGTGGCCGGAGCTTCCTGAGCGGCGCCCTCGCCGTGCCCTCGAGCCTCGAAACCGACTGCGTCCACTCCGCAGTCGACCTCCGGCACCCCGAGGATCTGCAGAATCTGCTCCTTCGGGTCGCCCTTGGACACGTCGACCACTTCGCAGCCGAAACTCTTCGCCTGCGCCAGCCTTTCGGGCACCAGATCACCCACGATGACCACCGCGGCACCGAGCAACTGGGCTCCGGCCGCCGCCGCCAGACCGACCGGACCGGCCCCCGCGACGTACACCGTGGAGCCCGGTTTCACGCCCGCCGAGACCGCCCCGTGGAAACCGGTGGGGAAGATGTCGGACAGCATGGTGAGGTCGGTGAGCTTGGCCAGCGCCTGGTCCTTGTCGGGGAACCGCAGAAGGTTGAAGTCGGCGTACGGCACCATCACGTACTCGGCCTGACCACCGACCCAGCCGCCCATGTCCACGTACCCGTAGGCGGCACCGGGCCGGGCCGGGTTCACCGTGAGGCAGATCCCGGTCTTGCCCTCCTTGCAGTTGCGGCACCGGCCGCAGGCGATGTTGAACGGCACCGAGCACAGGTCGCCGACCTTCACGAACTCCACGTCGGAGCCGACTTCCACGACCTCACCGAGGATCTCGTGGCCGAGCACGAGATTCGCCGGGGCGGTGGTGCGGCCGCGGACCATGTGCTGGTCGCTGCCGCAGATGTTGGTGGTGGCGACCTTGAGAATGACGCCGTGGTTGCACTTCCGGCCGATGTTGTCCGGATGCACCCCCGGCCCGTCCTGCAGTTCCAGCTTGGGGTAACTGATCTCCTGGACCTCGACCTGGCCGGGGCCCATGTACGCAACGCCTCTGTTGCCTGCCATCAGCGATCAACCTCTTTGTCGAACGACGGCGACGGATCAGCCCATCAGAACACGTCGGACGAACCGGGCATAGACCGCTGCGGCAGGCGATCCGCAGACCCTCTCCGATCGGAGAGGGTCTGCGGGCCGGCTACGAAAAGCTCAGGCCTTCTTGGCCGCGGCCGCGGCCTTCATGTCCCGGCGGATCTCCTTCGGCAGCGAGAACAGCAGGTCCTCGTGGGCGGTGACGACCTCTTCGGTCTCGCCGTAGCCGCGCTCGGCCAGCCAGGCCAGCACGTCCTGCACCAGGATCTCCGGCACCGAGGCACCCGAGGTGACGCCGACCGTGGTGACGCCCTCCAGCCAGGCCTCGTCGATCTCGGCGGCGTAGTCGACCCGGTAGGAGGACTTCGCGCCGTACTCCAGCGCGACCTCGACCAGGCGCACCGAGTTCGAGGAGTTCTGCGAGCCCACCACGATCACCAGATCTGCCTGCGGGGCGATCTTCTTGACCGCGACCTGACGGTTCTGGGTGGCGTAGCAGATGTCGTCGCTCGGCGGGTTCTGCAGGGTCGGGAACTTCTCCCGCAGCCGGCGCACCGTCTCCATCGTCTCGTCGACCGACAGCGTGGTCTGGGAGATCCAGACCACCTTGTCCGGGTCGCGGACCACGACATTGTCCACGTCGTCGGGGCTGTTCACGATCTGGATGTGCTCGGGCGCCTCACCCGCGGTGCCCTCGACCTCCTCGTGACCGGTGTGGCCGATCAGCAGGATGTCGTAGTCGCTGCTGGCGAAGCGCACGGCTTCCTTGTGCACCTTGGTGACCAGCGGGCAGGTCGCGTCGATGGTCTTCAGTTGGCGGCGGTCGGCGGCGGCGACCACCGCGGGCGACACCCCGTGGGCCGAGAAGACGACGATGGCGCCCTCGGGCACGTCTTCGGTCTCGTTCACGAAGATCGCGCCGCGGGCCTCGAGCGAGGTGACCACGTGCCGGTTGTGCACGATCTCCTTGCGCACGTAGACCGGGGCGCCGTGCACCTCCAGCGCCTTCTCGACCGCCAGCACCGCCCGGTCGACCCCGGCGCAGTAGCCGCGCGGGGAGGCCAGCAGCACACGCTTGGTGCCCTCGCTGCCGACAGGGGAGGTGGGGGCCGTGGAGGCAGTGCTCGATGCGGTCACGTCGTCCATGGTAAGTGCGCTGGCCGGGGCCGATAGCGTGGGTGGGTGAGCAGTACGCCCCGGAAGATCCCGGCCACAGCGGGTGAGACGAGCGCCGAACAGCCCTGGCCCGTGCGGCTGCTGTCGGCCAAGCTCACCGACTACATCGCCCGGGCGCCGGGGGTCTGGGTCGAGGGGCAGGTGGTGCAGCTCACGCGCAGACCGGGGCAGAGCACCTGCTATCTCACCCTGCGCGATCCGGACGTGGACCTGTCGTTCAACGTGAGCACCCACGTGCGGGTGCTGGACGTGCTGCCCACCCCGTTGCAGGACGGCTCCCGGGTCGTCCTGCACGCCCGCGCCCAGCTGTTCCCGCGCCGCGGTTCGCTGAGCCTCTTCGCCGACCAGATCCGCCCGGTCGGAGTCGGTGAACTGCTGGCCCAGCTGGAGAACCTGCGCCGGGTACTGGCCGCCGAAGGACTGTTCGCGGCCGCCCGCAAGCGCCCCCTGCCGTTCCTGCCCACGGTGGTCGGGCTGGTCTGCGGGCGGGCCTCGGCGGCGGAGCGCGACGTGGTGGAGAACGCCCGGCGGCGCTGGCCGGCCGTGCGGTTCGAGATCCGGCCGGTGGCGGTGCAGGGGCCGAAGGCGGTGGAGGACGTGGTGGGTGCGTTGCGCTCGCTGGACGCCCTCGAAGAGGTGGACGTGATCGTCGTCGCCCGGGGTGGTGGCTCGGTCGAGGACCTGCTGCCGTTCAGCAACGAGGGCCTGCTGCGGGTGGTCTCGGCCTGCCGCACCCCGATCGTCAGCGCGATCGGGCACGAGGTGGACAAGCCGCTGCTCGACCTGGTGGCCGACTGGGCCGCCTCGACCCCGACCGACGCGGGCAAGCGGATCGTGCCCGACGTGGCGGCCGAACTGGAGGGCGTCGCCCAGCTGCGCCGCCGGGCCTCTCAGTCTTTGAGGACCAGGGTGGCCAGGGAGGTCGAGTCGGTGGCGGCTCTGCGGTCGCGGCCGGTGATGGCCGACCCGCACCGCCTGCTGAACGCCCAGTCCGACCTGGTCGCCGTTCAGCGGGAGCGGGCCGCGCGGGCCCTGGGCAACCGCCTCTCGCACGCCCGGCAGGACGTGGACCACCTGCGCCAACGGGTGCGCGCGTTGTCGCCGCTGGCCACCATGGAACGCGGGTACGCCGTGGTCCAGCGGGCCGACGGCCAGGTGGTGCGCTCGCCCGCCGAGGTGTCGGCCGGTGAGTCGTTGCGGCTGCGGGTGCACGCCGGCGAGATCGCGGCCCGGGTCACCGAGTAGGTGGCTGAGCAGAACGAACTATGGACGATTGTTGTCGGTGGGCGCGGATAGGCTCACAAAGGTGACCCCGCCTCGACAGAAGAAGACCGCGCCGGCCGACACCTCGGCAGACTCTGCCGAGCAGGCTGGTTCGCCGGGGGCGACTGCTGACTTCGAAGCGGACTCAGGAGCGGGCGCAGCGGATCCGGACGCGAGCGGGGCCGCGGCTGCCCCGGCTGCGGGGCCTGAAGCTGCGGGGGCTGGGGCGGCGGCTCAGCCTGATGCGGCCGAGCTTGAGGCGGTTGAGGCGGCTGATGCGGCAGCGGCCTTCAGGGCCGAGGCGGCTGCGCTCGACGCGGAGCTGGCGAAGCTCTCCTACGAAGAGGCGCGCGACGAACTGGTCGGGGTGGTGCGGCGGCTGGAGAGCGGCGCCGAGACCCTGGAAGGGTCGCTGGCCCTCTGGGAGCGCGGCGAGGCGCTGGCCCGGCGGTGCGAGACGTGGCTGGCGGGGGCCCAGGCGAAGCTGGACGCGCGACTGCCCGCCGACGGCTGACCCACCTCGGTCCGGAAGACCTCAGGCGGACCGCTTCTCCTCGTCCGACCGACTCTGAGCGGGCCCACCCTTTCCGCCGACGCCCAATGTCCCACCGCTCCTGGCCGACGCTGAACGCCCCCGCACCCTGCGTCGACACCAAGAGGGCCTCACCCTTTCCGCCGACGCCCAATGTCCCACCGCTCCTGCCCGACGCTGAACGCCCCCGCACCCTGCGTCGACACCAAGCGGGCCCCACCTTCCCACCGACGCCCCACGCCCCACTGCTGCCGGCCGACGCTGAGCCCCCGGTTCCGCATCGAGTTGAGCGGCCTAGCTTTCCTCGGCGAAGGCCGACGCCCCCAGCTCCCTCTGTCGACGGCGAACGGCCCCTACCTCGCCGCACCCGACGTCCAAAGAACCCATCTTTCCTGGCCGACGGCGAACCGCCCCTACGCCTGCCGGCCGACTTCCCTCCCCCAGCCGACTCGGTCCAGGGCTGGGTCAGGCCTGCGCCCAGCCCTCGATCTGCGTGCGGGTGGGCGGCTGGGCCCCGGCCTGGGTGCAGGTGTACGCGGCCACGCGCACGGCGTGGGTCAGCATCGGGGCCAGGTCGGCGGCGGGCTTGGTGCGCAGTTCGCCGATCGAGTCCGGGGTGAGCAGGCCGGCCTGGTCGAGGGCGTGCAGCAGCCCGGCCATCAGCGCGTCTCCCGCCCCCACGGTGTCGGCCACCTCGATCTTCGGCGCCGTCACCTCCACCAGCCCCGAGGCCAGCACCCCGACCGCGCCCTGGCCGCCCCGGGTCAGCACCACCAGGGCCGGGCCGCTGGCCCGCCAGGCCTCGATCACCTGCAGCGGGTCGGCCCCGGGCAGCAGCCACTCCAGGTCCTCGTCGCTGACCTTGACCACGTCGGAGGCCCGCACGATGCGCTCGATCCGCTCCAGCGCGGCCGCCCGCTCGCCCATCAGCGCGGGCCGGGCGTTGGGGTCGTAGGAGATCACCACCCGGCCGGCGTTCTCCTCGACCAGGCGCAGGACGTCCTCGCCACCGGGGCTCAGGGTGGCCGCGATCGAGCCGGTGTGCACCGCCCGGGCCTCGATGACACCGATGTCATCGGGTAGAGCCCACTGCAGGGCGAAGTCGTACGTGGCCACCCCCGCGGCGTCGAGAACGGCGGTGGCGGTGGAGGTGGGGCTGTCGGTGACCGAGCCCTCGGCCAGCTCCACCCCGGAGCTGCGCAGGTGCTGCACGATCTGGGCGCCCCGGGCGTCGTCGCCGATCCGGGTGAGCAGACGGGTGCCCACGCCGAGGCGGGCCAGACCGAGCGCGACGTTGGCGGGGCTGCCGCCGGGATGCTCGACCGCCGGCCGTCCCGGCGCGGAGACGATGTCGACCAGGGCCTCACCGATGACCAATACCTCGTCCAACGCCGCCTCCTCGCGATGTCTTTCCAGGCTCCTTCGAGCCCGTCCCCCAGACTCTAGGGCCACCCGGTTACACAAATACCCGGTGGGGGCGCGACCATAGGGGCGTGACCGAGACGCCCAGCACCCCCGCCGGACCGGCTCCTCAGGTCGTCGGCTCGGCCGCGGCCCGTAGCGCCGAGCACCGCCGCAAGTCCCTCAGCACCCGCCCGAAAGACATGCTGCTCTCGATGGCCGTGATCGTCGGCATCGTGCTGGTGCTGCTGCTCCTGGTGCCCCGGCCGAACGAGGTGCCCACCCGCAGCATCGATCCGGCGTCCGCTGCCGTCGGTGCCCAGGCCGACCTCGGCTTCACCCCGGTGGTGCCCGAGCTGTCCGAGGGCTGGACCCCGCGCGCCGCCGGCCTGCAGCTGAAGGCGACCGACGACGTCACTGCCTGGCAGCTCACCTACACCACGCCGAGCGGCACCTACGCGGGCGTGCAGCAGGCCGAGAACCCCACCGAGGCCTGGGAGTCGCGGCAGGTCACCGACGGCAAGGAAGACGGCACCGAGAACGTCGGCGGCCTGGAGTGGGTGAACCGCAGCCGCACCGACCGGGGCACCACCAGCTGGGTGCACCGCGGCGACAACGGCATCACCACCATCGTCACCGGCACCGCCGACGAGACGCAGATGGCCCAGTTCGCCACCGCCGTGGCCGCCGAGCTGGACTGACCCTCAGCGGCTGAGGTCAGAACGGGCCGTCGACCGGCTGAGCCCGGCCCAGGTGTCCAGGTCGGCCCGCCGCCGGTCCAGCTCCGCCCCGATCGCCTCGACCGCGTCCGCCCCGAGCGCCAGCCGCAGCGAGGGCTCGGCCTCACCGAGGGCCGTGACGACGGCCGCCGCAGCCTGGTCCGGATCGCCCGGCTGCGAGCCGTTCATACCGTCGACCGCCTGCCGCACCGGCCCGACGGTCTCGTCGTAGAGCCCACTGTCCGGGCTGACCTGGGCCCGCGCCCCACCGAAGCTGGTCGCGAACGCCCCTGGTTCGACCACGAGCACGCGGATGCCGTGCGGCCGGACCTCGGCGGCCAGCGAGTCCGACAGTGCCTCCAGGGCGAACTTGGCCGAGCAGTACGCACTGAACCCGGGCGGTGAGACCTGCCCACCCATCGACGAGATCTGCACGATCGCGCCGCTGCGGCGGGCGCGCATCCCGGGCAGCACGGCCTGGACCAGGGCCACCGGCCCGAAGAACATCACGTCGAACAACTGCCGTAGGGCCTCGTCCTGCAGTTCCTCCACCGCTCCGACCGAGGCCAGCCCAGCATTGTTCACGAGTACGTCGATCCCGTCGAAGTGCTCGGTCGCGGTCTGCACGGCCGACTGGGCCTGCCGGGTGTCGGTCACATCGAGGGGCAAGGCCAGGACCCGGTCCGGATGGGCCTCCACCAACGACGCCAGAAGCTCGGGACGGCGGGCGGTGGCCACGACGTTGTCGCCCGCCTCCAGCGCGGCCCGGACGAGAGACTGCCCGAAGCCGGCGGTGGAGCCGGTGATGAACCAGGTTCGCGTCATGCCCGGGACCGTAAGCCGGTCTGCGGAGTGGGCGGAAACAGCAATTCCGGCGACCGGTACAGGCTTAGGCTGTGACGGGTGACGGCCTCCCTGCCCGACCTCCGCGTGTTGCGATCGTTCGCAGTGGTCGCCGAGGAGGGCAGCATCAGCCGGGCCGCGGTCCGGCTGCACCTTTCCCAGCAGTCGCTCTCCCAGCAGATCCGTAGCCTGGAGCGGGACGTGGGTGCCGAGGTCCTGCACCGGTCGAGCCAGGGCGTCACGCTCACCGCTGTCGGCGAGATCCTGCTGCGGGAAGGACTTCCGCTGCTCGGCGCCGGTGAACGACTGACGGCCACGGTCGGCCGCCGGGTCCGCGGAGAAGGGGTCGCACTCCGCGCGGGGTTTCTGTCTTCGCTGGCCAACGAGGTGATGCCGGCGGTGCTCACGCAGCACGCGACGCGCTGCCCGGAGGTAGAGCTCGGCACCGCTGATCTGCCGATCGCCGACTTGGTGGCGGGGCTACGAGAAGGGCGTTTGGACGTGGCGGTCGGACGGCCGCCCTTGGTGGACGACGTGGTCACTCACGTTCTCGGGTCAGAACCGGTGGTGATCGCCCTGCCCGCCGGGCACCGGCTCGCCGCCGCCCCCAGGCTCACGCTGGCTGACCTGGCCAACGAGAACTGGGTGCTGACGCCGCGCAGTTCCTGGGCTCCCTGGCACCGCAAGTACGACGCGGACTTCCGGGCCGCCGGGTACGAACCCCGGGTGGTCCAGCGCAGCACCTCCCCCCAGGGCCTGCTCGCCCTGGTCGCAGCCGGGGTGGGCATCACCCGGCTGGCCGCCTCGGCCCAGAGCCTGCGCAGCGGTGGGGTGCACTTCGTCGAACTGGACGGCGAACGCGCGGTGATCGCACTGCTCACCCCGCCCGGCCCGCTCTCCCCCGCCGGGCAGCAGTTCCGGGCCACGGTCCGGGCCGCCCTGGAGGCCGAGCTCCCCGACTTCCGGGCCGCCTGAGGCGAGCCGCCGGCACTGCCGCCCACCAGCGTCCTCAAACCGGTCTTGTCTTCCGCCGCACACTCGAGTAGACAGTGTCTACGCGACCAGCCGCCGGGAGGCGACCCATGCTCTTCAGACTGATCCGGCTCGTCCTGACGCCGGCGGTGTGGCTCTTCGGGCGCCCGGTGGTGAAGGGGCGGGAGCACCTGCCCCGCACCGGCCCGGTCATCGTTGCCGGTAACCATCTTTCGTTCTCCGACTCACTCTTCCTGATCCTCGTGGTGCGTCGGCCGGTGGTGTTCCTGGCCAAGAACGAGTACTTCACCGGGCGCGGACCACTCGGGTGGCTGCAGCGGGGGTTCTTCGCCGCGGCCGGGCAGATCCCGGTCGACCGCAAGAACCCGGGCCGCGCCGCCGGTTCGTTGCAGCAGGCCGTGAGAATCCTTGAGCAGGGCAAGGTCTGGGGAATCTTTCCGGAAGGCACCCGCTCCCCCGACGGCCGCCTGCACCGGGGCAAGACCGGCGTGATCCGGGTTGCGCTGGCCACCGGCGCTCCCGTCGTGCCAGTGGTGCTGCGCGGAACCGACCGGGTCAATCCGCCGGGCACCACGATCTGGCGGCCGGGCCGGGTGCACATCACCTTCTGCCCGCCGCTCGACCTGAGCTCCTACCGCGAAAGGCCGCACAATCAGGCACTTTTTCGCGAGATCACCGATGAGCTGATGCAGATTCTGGCCCGGCACAGCGGGCAGGAGTACGTTGACGTCTACGCGGCGAAGGTGAAGAGCGACGGGCGGTAGGGAAATTTGACCTCGTTGGAGCAGCGGCTGGTCGAGGTCGGCGTAGAGGTTCTGGAGAGCGGTGGGCCGGAGCACCTGGGCCTGCGTGAGATCGCGCGTCGGGCAGGCGTTTCCCACGGGGCGCCGCGCCGCCACTTCCCCACCCATCGGCTGCTGCTGGTTGCCATCGCCCGGGCCGGGCTGGTCGATCTGACGGCCGAACTGTCGTCAGCGCTGCCTCCGGCCGGGCCGGCCGACGAACGTCTGATCGCGGTGGCGAACGCCTACGTCGGGTTCGCCGAGCGGCGGCCGGAGATGTTCCGCCTGATGTTCCGCCACGACATCCTGGCCGACCGGCAGACCTCACGCAGCGGAAGTTCGCTGCGCGAGATCTGGCTGCCGCTCCTGGCCGAGGTCGCCCAGGTGATCGAGACCGGCTTTCCGGCCGGGCCGGACGCCGGTGAGCGGGCCCTGCTGATCTGGAGCCACGTGCACGGCATCGCCACCCTGGCCACCGGGCTGACCCTCGAACCGGCCGGGTTCGAGGGCCGGGTCGCCACCCTGGTCGAGCGGGCCGTGCGGGCCCAGCTGACTAGCCCCTGACCTCCAGGCCCGGGCGGCGCTGGATGCTCATCGCCATCGGCTTGGTGACCTCGGCGAAGAAGTCGTTGCCCTTGTCGTCGACCACGACGAACGCCGGGAAGTCCTCCACCTCGATCTTCCAGACCGCCTCCATGCCCAGCTCGGCGTACTCCAGCACCTCGACCTTGCGGATGCAGTCCTGGGCCAGGCGGGCGGCCGGGCCACCGATCGAGCCGAGGTAGAACCCGCCGTGCGCGTTGCAGGCGTCGGTGACCGCCTTGGACCGATTGCCCTTGGCCAGCATCACCATCGAGCCACCGGCGGCCTGGAACTGCTCCACGTAGCTGTCCATCCGGCCGGCCGTGGTGGGCCCGAACGAACCGGACGCGTAGCCCTCCGGCGTCTTGGCCGGGCCGGCGTAGTAGACCGCGTGGTCGCGCAGGTACTGAGGCATCGCCTCACCCGCGTCGAGCCGTTCCTTGATCTTGGCGTGGGCGATGTCGCGGGCCACCACCAGCGGGCCGGTCAGCGAGAGCCGGGTCTTCACCGGGTACTTCGTGAGCTCGGCGCGGATCTCGGCCATCGGCCGGTTCAGGTCGATCCTGACCACGTCGTCGTCGAGGTGCTCGTCGGTGGTCTCCGGGAGGTACTGCGCCGGATCGGTCTCCAGCTGCTCCAGCCAGATGCCCTCGGCGTTGATCTTGCCCAGCACCTGGCGGTCGGCGCTGCAGCTCACCGCGATGGCCACGGGCAGCGAGGCACCGTGCCGGGGCAGGCGCACCACGCGCACGTCATGGCAGAAGTACTTGCCGCCGAACTGGGCGCCGATGCCGAACTGCCGGGTCAGCTCCAGCACCTGCAGTTCCAGGTCGAGGTCGCGGAAGCCGTGCCCGGTGGGCGAACCCGTGGTGGGCAGGTTGTCGAGGTACTTGGCGCTGGCGTACTTGGCCGTCTTCAGGGCGAACTCGGCGCTGGTGCCGCCGACCACGACGGCCAGGTGGTACGGCGGGCAGGCGGCGGTCCCCAGCGAGCGCAGCTTCTCGTCGAGGAACTTCACCATGCGCTCGGGGTTCAGCACCGCCTTGGTCTCCTGGTACAGGAACGACTTGTTGGCACTGCCCCCGCCCTTGGCCATGAACAGGAACTTGTAGGAGGTCTCGTGCCCGGCCTGGGTGTCGGCGTAGAGCTCGATCTGCGCGGGCAGGTTGGAGCCGGTGTTCTTCTCGTCCCACATGGTCAGCGGCGCCATCTGCGAGTAGCGCAGGTTCAGCCGGGTGTAGGCGTCGAAGATTCCCCGGCTCAGCGCCTCCTCGTCGGAGACCGACCCCGGCGCGGAGAGCACCTGCGTGCCCCGCTTGCCCATCACGATGGCGGTGCCGGTGTCCTGGCACATCGGCAGCACCCCGCCGGCCGCCACGTTGGCGTTGCGCAGCAGGTCCAGGGCCACGAACCGGTCGTTCGGGCTGGCCTCGGGGTCTTCCAGGATCCGGGCCAGCTGGGCCAGGTGCGCCGGGCGCAGGTAGTGCGCGATGTCGTGCATCGCGGTGTCGGCCAGCAGGGCCAGGGCCTGGGGCGACACCTCGAGGAAGGGGCGGCCGGCCGCCTCGATCGTGCGGACACCGTCGGTGCCCAGCAACCGGTAGGGCGTCTGGGTGTCCGGCGCGGTGGGGAGCAGATCGGAGTATGCGAACTCAGGGGCCATGACGAAATACTAGGCACCTGTCCGGTCAGGTTGTACGGCCCCGCGGGAGTTCGCCCGCACGGATTCAGACGGGGGCCGCGACCACGGTGATCACCCGGTCGATCTCCTCGATGATCGCCCTGGTCGGCGCCCCGGAGGAGGCGATCCGCCGGATCTCCAGGAGCTTGTTCAGCGTGGCCCGGTCGGCCTGGGCGAGCACCTCCTCGGCACGCTTCTCGGCCAGTTCCCGCTCGGCCTGCTCCCGGCTGACCTGGCCCCCGTTGAAGAGCATCTCCAGGGCGGCCATCAGCCGGGTCAGCACGCTGTGCACGGCGTCGGCGGCGAACCCGCCCAGCAGGGCGACCGCGGGCCGGGCCAGGCCGGACAGGGTGTCGTCACCGGCACCCAGCGGCACCAGTTCGGCGATCACCAGACCGGCCGCCATGCCGAGCAGGATGCGCTGCAGGAAGGTGTGGTCGAACTCGGGGTCGTAGCTGCCCCGGGCCACCTCGCGGCCGGCCCGGTAGAGCGCGGTCAGCCCGGCTCCGAGGGCGGCGGCGGTGAGCAGGAAGATCTCGCGCAGCAGGAGGGTGCCGAAGTCCGGCTCGCCCTCGCCCAGGCCGGTGCCCGCGCTCGCCTCGCGGGCCTGTGGCACGGCGGCCAGCAGCACGAACGCCACCAGGAAGGCCAGCGTGGCCGCCATCAGCCAGCGCACCAGCGGCACCGTACTTCCGGCCGGGCTGAGTCCTCCGGACAGACTGACGTTGCGGAACAGGCCCTTCCGGGGCCCGGGTACCGCGACCGGGCCGGCCTGGCGCGGGATGCGCCCGCCGACGACCTTGCCCGGGCGCCGGCCCTCGCGGTAGTTGTGCAGCAGCTCCAGGGTGGCCGGCCGCGCCGGGGCGACGATCCGGCTGAGCTCGCGATGGGCGCGCACCAGTGACTCGGTGGCCAGCATCCGGTCGGCGTCGGTGGGAGCGGCGTTCCAGCCGTCGGCCCCGACCACGCCTACCCCGGCCAGGTCGACCACGGTGTTGCGGTCCCTGACGGCCTCGAACATCCAGGCCTGGGGGGCCGGGGTGAGGCCCAGGTCGAGAACGTGGGCGAGCATCACCTCGACCTGCCGGCGCAGGCGCTCGACTTCCTGTCCCTTACCCGGCTCGATGCTGCTGAGCGCGGTCAGTGTTGTCTCCGGAACCACCACGTTCCCCTTTCACAGGCTCCTTATGTGACTGAACGTAAGGGATCGGTAGCGGATTGTTTCGCATCTTTGGGGTGGCAGGAGGAAAGTAGGGTGTTCGGTCCAGACCTGCCGCCCCCTGCTCCGCCCCTCCACAAAGGTCCCAGGCTGTCCCAACCGCACCGGCACTCACGGGAGTTGCTGATCCGGGCCACAAAACGGCGTTTCCCACCGCCCGCGTCACCGAGCGAGGGGACACCGCGAGCGTGTCGCAAACCGGCGTGTCGGCGTGTCGCGCACTGAACCGGCACTCACCCGGCAAGTCCGCTCGGACGTCCGGCCGGGAGGCCGGAACGCGCGGAAGCGTTGTAGCTCACCGTTGACCAGTGCTCGCCGAGCGGAAGAATCAGGGGACGATGTGCAGGCTCCGGCAAGGGAGCTCCGGAAGAGAACGACGAGGGTGAGCGCGAACATGGGTACTGACGGGATCGAGCTGGACGCCGCCGGGAGCCTGGCCGAACTTCTGGACGGCAACCGGCGGTTCGTGAACGGTGAGGTCGCACACCCCAACCAGGACGTGCACCGCCGGGCCGGGCTCACCGGGGGGCAGCGGCCGTTCGCCCTGATCTTCGGCTGCGCCGACTCCCGGGTGGCCGCCGAGATCATCTTCGACCGCGGGCTGGGCGACCTGTTCGTGGTGCGCACGGCCGGTCACGCGGTGGACAACGCCGTACTCGGCTCGATCGAGTTCGGCGTCGACGTGCTGGAGATCCCGCTGGTGATCGTGCTCGGCCACGACAGCTGCGGAGCGGTCAAGGCCACCATGGAGGCGCACGACAGCGGCCGGATGCCCTCGGGCTACCTGCGCAGCGTGGTCGAGATGCTCAGCTCCAGCGTGATCGGCGCCCGGCTGCAGGGGCACGGCGAGATCAACGAGATCGTCGCCGACCACTCGGTCCAGGTGGCCCAGGAACTGCCCGAGCGTTCCAGCGTGATCGGCCGCCGGGTGGCCGACGGCCGGCTGGCGATCGTGGCGATGGAGTACGCCCTGGCCGACGGTCAGGTGCGGGTGCTCAGCAGCACGATCGGGACCGCCCAGGATCCGCAGGTCGCCTGAACGACCGAGTTTCGTCACCCTGTGCGATCTTGTTAGCGTTGCGTAGTCAGATGCCAACGCTGACCGGGGAGCGCGGGATGACCGGAGAACGACCCACCGACGCCGGGCACGAGGCCGTGGGGCAGGCGCTGCTGGTCACCGTGGCCGGTGCCGGAGCGCTCACCGCGGCCTCGCTCGGCCTGATGGTGCTGGGCGGCCTGGAACGTCTGCTCGCCGTCTGGTCCGCCCTGACCTGAATCACCTCGACTGGAGTGGCCGAGCGGACGCCGCCGGGGTGAGGATCGGGTATGGCCAACGAAGACATGCGCGTCGAGCACGACACGATGGGCGAGGTCCTGGTTCCCGCGAACGCCCTGTGGGGAGCCCAGACCCAGCGTGCCGTGGACAATTTCCCGATCAGCGGGGTCCGGATCGACCCGGCGGTGATCGCCGCCCTGGCCCGGATCAAGGCCTCGTCGGCCCGGGTCAACGCCGGCCTCGGCGTGGTGGAGAAGGACGTGGCCGCGGCGGTGGTCGCGGCCGCCACCCGGATCGCCGAGGGCGAGCACGCCGGCGAGTTCCCGATTGACGTGTTCCAGACCGGTTCCGGCACCTCGACCAACATGAACGTGAACGAGGTCGTGGCCACCCTGGCGAGCCGGGAACTGGGCCGCAAGGTGCACCCGAACGACCACGTCAACGCGTCGCAGTCGTCCAACGACACGGTCCCCACCGCGGTGCACGTGGCCGCCACCGGCGCCGTCGTGCACGACCTGCTGCCCGCTCTGGACCAGCTCGCGAGCTCGTTCGAGAACCTCGCCGAGCGAACGAAACACGTGGTCAAGGCCGGGCGTACGCACCTGATGGACGCCACCCCGGTCACCCTGGGCCAGGAGTTCGGCGGCCACGCGGCGCAGATCCGGCGGGGGGCCGAGCGGATCCAGGGCACGCTGGTGAGGGTGGCCGAGGTCCCGCTGGGCGGCACCGCGGTCGGCACCGGGATCAACACCCCGCCCGGGTTCGCCGCGGCTGTGATCGCGGATCTGGCCAGCAGCACCGGGCTTCCGATCACCGAGGCCCGGGACCACTTTGAGGCGCACGGTTCTCGCGATGGGCTGGTCGAACTGTCCGGCGCACTGCGGGGTCTGGCGGTCAGCCTGACCAAGATCTGCAACGACCTGCGCTGGATGTCGTCCGGTCCGAACGCCGGGCTGGGCGAGATCCACCTGCCCGACCTGCAGCCCGGTTCCTCGATCATGCCGGGCAAGGTGAACCCGGTGATCCCCGAGGCGGTGCTGCAGATCTGCGCCCAGGTGGTCGGGCACGACGCCACCCTGGCCTGGGCCGGGGCCAGCGGCAACTTCGAGCTGAACGTGATGGTGCCGGTGATCTCCCGGTCGCTGCTGGAGCAGATCCGGCTGCTCAGCAACGGTTCGGCGCTGCTGGCCACGCGGGTGGTGGACGGTATCGAGCCGGACGAGCGCCGGGCCCGGGAGCTGGCCGAGTCCTCCCCCTCGATCGTGACCCCGCTGGCCCGGCCGCTGGGCTACGAGGCGGCCGCCAAGATCGCCAAACACGCGGTGGCGGAACGGATCACGATCAAGGCTGCGGCTCTGGCGCTGGGCGTGGTGGAACGCGGCGAGCTCACCGAGGCACAGCTGGACGAGTTGCTCGACGTGAGCACGATGACCCACCCCTAGGTATCAGACGGGGGTGCTCACGGCTCTTCCTGCGGTGAGCACCCGAACGCCGAACGGCGCCCTCCGGGAGAGGGCGCCGTTCAGGTTGTTCAGATGCTCAGTACCAGCCCACGCTCTGACTGTGACCCCAGGCCGCGCAGGGGGTGCCGTAGCGGTCGGCGATGTAGTCGAGGCCCCAGCGGATCTGGGTGACCGGGTTGGTCTGCCAGTCCGAGCCGGCCGAGGCCATCTTGGTGCCCGGCAGCGACTGCGGGATGCCGTAGGCCCCGGACGACGGGTTGGTCGCCTGGTAGTTCCAGTTGCTCTCCTTGGTCCACAGGGACTCCAGGCAGGAGAACTCGGAGGAGGACCAGCCCCGGTCGGCGAGCATCACGCGGGCCGCGGACTTCGGGTCGCGCTGCGCGTTGCGCAGGGCCCGCTCGCGGCGCTCCTCGGCCTTCTTGATCCGGTCGGCCGCGGCCTTCGCCTGGGTGTACTGCGAGAGAGCGGCCTTGGCCTTGGCCGGCGAGGCCTCCTTGACCGCCTCGTTCTGCTCCTCGGCCTCGGCCGCGGCTTCGAGGGCGGCCTGCTCGGCGGCGGCCTGGTCGGCCGCCTCCTGCTGCTGGACCTTCTGCTCCGCGGGCGTCAGCTCGAAGGCTGCGGCGGCGGAGCTGCCGTTGCCCCCGTCGATCGGGGAGGCGTTACCGGCGAGCTGGGTGACCGCCACGCCCTCGGCGCCGACGACCAGCGCCATGACCAGCAGCCGGGCCGCGGTGGACTTGCCGCGGCCGAGGAAGCGCTTGGGCGCCTCGGGGGCGGGGGCGGATTTTCGGCGCCCCGGGTCGACCTCGGGGGTGGTGCCGCTGAGGTCGAGACCCCACTCGCCCGGGTCGACCTCCTCGGCGGCCGGTGCCCGCAGCGGGATCGGCGCGGTGGGCGGCGACGGGATGAGGTCGGCCTCGGTGAGCTTGCGGCCGGCCGGCGTGCGATCGGGGATCGCGATCGGGATCAGCGGCGCCTGCTGCTCGGGCTTACGGAAGGCGCTCTCGGAGACCGGGCGCGGCACGGGCATGTCGATGCCGGCCGGGCGCCAGGGGTCGGTCTGCGGGATGGGCAGGACGGCGGGCGTGGGCGCCACCGCGACCGGGTAGCGCGCCTGGAGCGTGTTGCGGCGGGCGGCCTCGGCGCTGCGCAGTGCGCTGGCCGGGGCCGGCGGGCGCTGCTGGCGGGCGGCCGGGGCCCCCGAGGGGCGGCTGCCGCCGGACGGGCGGCTGCTCGACTGACGACGGGTGGCGGCGCGGGCCTCGGCCCGGCGCAGCTCCGATCGCTTGGGATACGTCTTGGTCTCGCCTCGGACCGAGGTGGGCACCCCTCCTGTGCTCAACCACAAGTCCGCGAGGTCGTCGTCCTTTTCAGACCCAACGGTTGCCGTCACGGCGACTACCGTGGCGAATCGGGACGGCAAGCACAAGTCTCCTGGTGAGGGTTAATAAAGGTTTGACGTCGATCAGACGTATCTGTCGACCGTGGGTGACTTGGTCCCACGGAGGGTGATTCCACCCGGGGGCAAACGGAACCGGACCCTCCCACCACGGAAGGGTCCGGCTGCGGTTGGCGAAGAATTCGATCAGTACCAGTTGTGCGCGCGCGAGTGCGCCCAGGCACCGCACGGGCTGCCGTAGCGGTCCTCGATGTAGTCCAGCCCCCACTTGATCTGGGTGGCCGGGTTGGTGCGCCAGTCCTTGCCGGCCGCCGACATCTTGCTGCCGGGCAGGGCCTGCGGGATGCCGTAGGCGCTGGAGGAGGGGTTGTCGGCGGTGTGGCGCCAGCCGCTCTCCTTGTTCCACAGCTTGACCAGGCAGGTGAACTGGCCGGACTTCCAGCCCCGCTTCGCCACCATCTCCTTGGCGATCTGGCGGGAGTTGCCGGGGGTCTTGCGGGCCGCCTGCTTCAGCGCGGCCTGGTGGGCCTTCTTCGCGGCCTTCTTCTCGGCCGCGGCCTTCTCGGCCGCCTTCTTCTTGGCGGCGATGTCGGCCTTGCGCTGCTGGGCCGCCGTGTCGGCCGCCACCTGGGCCGCGGCGACCTGGCCGGCGGTCCGGAACTGGGTGGTGGTGTGCAGACCGGCCAGCGGGGAGGCCGCCAGGGAGGTGTTCAGGAGGGCGGGGTTGGCGACCGCCAGGCCGCCGCCCGAGCCGCCGCCGACCCCGCTGAGCGGGGTGTCGGTGAGGGCGGTGCTGGAGCTGGTGAGGGTGATCCGGCCGGAGAGGTCCAGATCGGCGCCGTTGAGGCCGGCGCTCGAGGAGTCGCTGGCCTCGGCGGAGGTGCGGGACTGCGGGGTGGTGGCGACGACCGTGCCGGAGACGGCTCCGAGGAGCATGACCACCGAGAGGGAGCGCAGGGCGCTGGGAACCACGAAGGGCCTTTCGACGGTGCACCCTGGGTCGCGGCGCATCTGGGTCACACCGCTCCGGGCCCGCCGGTACCCACGATCGGCACCGCACTGACACCACAGGGGCCCGCAGGATCCGGACGGACCCGGCTCGGAAGATGACCGTGAGGTGGCCACCAGATGAACCGGAGGGTCCGCCGTCACCCACAGGAGCGGGGTGCTGACGGATTCACCGTGCAAGCGCGACCGCCGAAAACTCAAACGAACTACAGGGCTGTAATCGCTCTCCGTATATTTTCGTGACAGTTCTATTACCCACGGTTGGCTTTGTGACGGTCCTCACGGACGACCGGGTGAAGTTCGCAAGATGTTGATCAACCCGTTCCGGCGCAAGGATTTCCGCGTTTTCCCGAGGATTTCGGAAGCAGATTCCGCTATCGGCGAAGAGCCCGGGCCGCTCGGATTGTCCGCGACCGGCGGTAGCCGAAAGCAACCAAACGCGCCGGAGCCCGGCGCCCGGGATCTGGTCCCGGGCGCCGGGCTCCGCGCTCGCCCCCTACCTCAGGGCACGAAGTTCTCCAGCAGCTCGGTGACCAGAGCGGCCACCGGCGACCGCTCGGAACGGGTCAGCGTGATGTGGGCGAACAGCGGGTGCCCCTTCAGCGCCTCGATCACCGCCGCCACCCCGTCGTGCCGGCCGACCCGGAGGTTGTCGCGCTGGGCCACGTCGTGGGTGAGCACCACCCGCGAGTTCTGCCCGATCCGGGACAGCACCGTGAGCAGCACGTTGCGCTCCAGCGACTGGGCCTCGTCGACGATCACGAAGGCGTCGTGCAGCGAGCGGCCGCGGATGTGGGTGAGCGGGAGCACCTCCAGCATGCCCCGGTCCATCACCTCCTCGACCACCTCGGGCGCGACCAGCGCGCCGAGGGTGTCGAACACCGCCTGGGCCCAGGGGTTCATCTTCTCGGCCTCGGTGCCCGGCAGGTAGCCCAGGTCCTGCCCGCCGACCGCGTAGAGCGGGCGGAACACCATGATCTTGCGGTGCTGCCGGCGCTCCAGCACCGCCTCGAGCCCGGCGCACAGGGCCAGCGCGGACTTGCCGGTGCCGGCCCGCCCGCCCATCGACAGGATCCCGATCTCCGGATCCAGCAGCAGGTCGATCGCGATCCGCTGCTCGGCCGAGCGGCCGTGCACGCCGAACACCTCACGGTCGCCGCGGACCAGCCTGACCTTCTTCTCCGGGGTGACCCGGCCCAGGGCCGAACCGTTCGGCGAGACGATCACCAGGCCGGTGTGGCAGGGCAGGTCTCGGGCCGCGTCCAGCTCCAGCGTCTCCCCCGCGTACAGGGCGCCCACCTCGGCCGCGTCCAGCTCCAGCTCGTCCAGGCCGGTCCAGCCCGAGTCGACCGCCAGCCCGGCCTGGTACTCCTCCGCGGCCAGCCCGATCGCCGAGGCCTTGATCCGCATCGGCAGGTCCTTGCTGACCAGCGTGACCGACTGCCCCTCGGAGGCCAGGCTGCGGGCGACGGCCAGGATGCGGCTGTCGTTGTCGGCGCCCCGGAAACCGTCGGGCAGGACCGCGAGGTCGGCGTGGTTGAGCTCGACCCGCAGGGTGCCCCCGTGCTCGCCGATCGGCAGCGGCGCGTCCAGCCGTCCGTTCCCGGTCCTCAGGTCGTCGAGCAGGCGCAGGGCCTCTCGCGCGAAGTAACCGAGCTCGGGGTGGTTGCGCTTGCCCTCCAGCTCGGTGATCACGACGACCGGCAGGACCACCTCGTGCTCGGCGAAACGGTGAATCGCCTTCGGGTCCGACAGCAGGACCGAGGTGTCGAGCACGAACGTCCGGCCACCCTGATCGGGCTCGGCGGCAGGCACGTCCGAAGAGGACCGGGTGAAACTCGCGGGCAATGCCACGGTGACTCCCCTCGCTGGAGGATGACGAGCGCCTAGCCAGGCAACGACGTATTACCTGACGGCAAGCGACGCTACGCGAGACACCACCGTCGCTATCCGGGGCACCTGTAGTCAACCCATTGCGCGTAAACGGATTCGCCGGAGGGGGTGACGAATTCGATCTGGACATCCGGCCCGGGATCGCCGAAGCCCGGCCCGGAGTCAGCGAATCCGGCCGTGTCCAGGGCGGAGGCCCGTCGGGCAACGGTATTCGCCTTATCACGGCCAGGTTACGCCCGGGAACGTTTCGGCCCTCTGCCGGATGAGCATCGTCGAATCCGGAAAGACCGAAGAATGTCCGGTGAAGGGGTGCCGGAATTCGCCGGGAAGGGGGATGCTGGTTCTTCGGCGTGGCGCTCTTCGGGCGAAGGGCGACCACCGCACTGAGGACGGATGTGCGCGCCGCGCGCGCCACCCGTCCTTTGGTTGTTGTTCTCTTTCCCGCTACTTGCCGTAGCGCCTCTCGCGCTGGGCGTACTGCCGCAGCGCGCGCAGGAAGTCGACCTTGCGGAAGTCGGGCCACAGCGCCTCGCAGAACGAGAACTCGCTGTGCGCGCTCTGCCAGAGCAGGAAGCCGGACAGCCGCTGCTCGCCCGAGGTACGGATCACCAGGTCCGGATCAGGCTGGCCCTTGGTGTAGAGGTGCTCGGCGATGTGGTCCACGTCGAGGATCTCGGCGAGCTCCTCGATGGTGGTGCCGCGGGCGGCGTGGTCGGAGAGCATCGCGCGCACCGCGTCGGCGATCTCGCGGCGGCCGCCGTACCCGACGGCCACGTTCACCATCCGGGGGCAGCCCACCTCACGGGTCTGCTCCTCGAGCTCCTTGAGCCGGTTCGCGGTGCCCGAGGGCAGCAGGTCGAGCGCGCCGACCGGATGCACCTGCCAGCGCCCGGTGTCGGCGATCTCCCCGGCCACGCCCTCGATGATCTGCAGCAGCGCGGAGAGCTCACCGGTGGAGCGGCCGGTGAGGTTGTCGGTGGACAGCAGCCACAGCGTGACCACCTCCACGCCGACCTCGTCGCACCAGCCCAGGAACTCCAGGATCTTGGCCGCGCCGGCCCGGTGACCACGGCTGGCGTCCAGCCCGGAGTTCTTGGCCCAGCGCCGGTTCCCGTCGAGGATCACCCCGATGTGGCGCGGGACCGAGGCGGGCGACAGGCTTGCCGCGACGTTGCGCTGATAGGCGCGGTAGACCAGCCGGCGCAGTCCCATGCGCCTCACGGTAGCGCTGTCCGGAGGCCGGGATGTAGCGAAGTGCCCGTTCTTCAAGCACTCGGCGCATTCTCGAAACGCGATAGTGACATCTGGAGATGCACGCATGCGGTCAACCGTTCCGTCAAGGGTCCTGGACCCCCGAAATCCCGAGTGGTTCGCCCACCGCGCAGTGACAGGCTCCGCGGTTAGTCTCGTGAGATGACGGAGTACCAGGAAGCTGACCCCCGGGACGACCGTGGTTCACGTACGGGACGTGAGCTGATCGACTCCGGCAAGGAACACATCGAGGCCCGGATCGAGGCCGGGCGGGAGCGGATCGGCCGGATCGAGGAGTCGATCGAGCACCGCCTCGAGGAACTCAAACCGAAACTGCGCGGCTGGCTGCACGCCGGCACGTTCCCGCTCTCGGTGCTGCTCGGCGCGATCCTGGTGATCCTGGCGCCGGACGAGCGCACCCGGGTCTCCACCGCGATCTTCGCCGTCACCGCCTCGATGCTGTTCGGGGTGAGCGCGCTCTACCACCGCCGCAACTGGGGCCCCCGGGCCGGCGCGGTGCTGAAGCGGCTCGACCACGCCAACATCTTCCTGATCATCGCCGGCACCTACACCCCGTTCAGCGTGCTGCTGCTGCCCTCCGGCCCGGCCCGGACCCTGCTCTGGATCGTCTGGACCGGCGCTCTGCTGGGCGTCGCCTTCCGGGTGCTGTGGATCGGGGCCCCGCGCTGGCTGTACGTGCCGGTTTACATCGCCCTGGGCTGGGTGGCCCTGGCCTACGTGCCCGGCCTGCTGCACGGCGGCGGGCTGGCCGTCTTCGCCCTGGTCGTGGTGGGCGGCCTGCTGTACACGGTGGGCGGCGTGGTCTACGGCCTGAAGAAGCCGAACCCCAGCCCGCGCTGGTTCGGCTTTCACGAGGTCTTCCACGCCTTCACCGTGCTGGCCTTCCTGGCCCACTACACCGGCATCAGCCTGGCCGCCTACAGCTGATCGGCTCCGGGGCCGGCCTTGCGCACCTTCTCCACCTCGGCCATCGCCGAGCGCAGGTCGGCCAGCCAGGTGCTGGTGTTGTCGCCGACCAGGCGCACGCACCAGGCCAGCGCGTGCGCCCGGGACCGGGCCACCCCGGCGTCGACCAGGGTGTCCAGCACCAGCCGCTCGGGCTGACGCAGCCGGGTCATCACCGGCACCGCGAGACTGGTGAAGATCTCGGTCTCCCCGCCCGCGGTGACCGCCCAGGCCACCTTGCGGCCGAAGCGGTGCTCGGCCTCGCGGGCGACCTGGATGCGGCGGTCGCGGGTCTCCTCACGGAACCGGGCGATGTGCCCGGCGATCGCCTCGGCCCGGGCTGCGGCCCCGGCGTCGTCGCCCTTCTCCGCCTCCCGCTCGCTGCCCGCCGGGGCGCCAATGGTCAGCCGCACGAGGATCTCCTCGCGGTCGGTGGTGACCTCGGCCGGGGGCTCGTTCCACTCCTGCGGCAGCCGCGCGCCGAACCAGGCCTTCACCGCGGCGTCCTGCCCTGCTCTCTGCTCATCGCTCATGCATCGATGATTACTCGCTTACACAGTCCGTGCAAGCGTGTAATCACGGCTTCGCCCAGGGCAGATCACTCCTGCTCGCTGCCCCGGCACGGCATCGATGTCAGACGGCGTTCGCCGAACGGGCAGACGCGCGCAATCAGAGCGCTACCCTGTGCTCATGACCACACAGCGCAGCGGCAAGGTCACAGATCTGAGCGTTGTGATCGATCCGGCCACGACCACCTGGGTGCCCGGACGGTCCCAGGAGGGCCTCGACGACCGGCTCGAGGTCGCCGTCCTCGAGCCCGGCAACCGCATCGCCGTCCGCGACGCGACCAACCCCGCCGGCCCGGCCCTGGTCTTCAGCAGCTCCGACTGGCAGGGGCTGCTCGGTGGCCGGCCCAGCCTGGTCGACCTGCGCTGAGCCGTTCCGGGTTCAGGGCTCGACGGTCAGCTGGTGTCCCAGTTCTTCCACGCTCGAGGCGGGCAGGCGGCAGACGAACTCCCGGCAGACGAAGGCCCGGGCCCGGCCCTGCGGGCTCAGGGTGCGGCCGGCCAGCAGCGGAACGCCGGGTGAGTCCGGCAGGCCGATGCTGATCACTGTGCCGGGGGTGGTGGCGGCCAGTGCGGCGTGGTGCAGTTCGGCCCGCAGAGGATCGTCCTCGGCGCCGACCACCGCGACCTCACGGGGGCCGTCGAGCCGGGCGACCGCGACCGCCAGCGCCCAGCCGAAGGCCTGCGGCGCGTGCCCGCCCACGGCCCCGCAGGCGGCCAGGCAACGGTCGGCGGCCTCGCGGGCGCGGTGCGAACCGGTCAGTGCGGCGTAGCTGAGCAGAGCTCCGGCCGCCGCGGAAGCGCCTGAGGGATAGGCGTTGTCGGTGGGATCGGCCGGGCGGCGCAGCTGCAGCAGGGCCGGGTCGGTGGAGTCCTTGGCGGTGTCGTGCACCCCGTCCTCGTCGATGAACTGCTGCATCACCACCTGGAGCAGATTTCCCGCGGTGGCCAGCCAGCGCACCTCACCGGTGACGCAGTGCAGGGCGAGCAGCCCTTCGGCCAGGTCGGCGTAGTCCTCGAGCACCCCGACCGAGGCACCGTGAGCACCGTGCCGGCTGACCCGGTACAGCCGCGGCACCACCCCCGAACCGTGAATGTGCACGCGCAGCACCAGACTCGCGATCCGCTCGGCCGCCTTGACCAGGTCGGGCCGCTCCAGCAGCGCGCCGGTCTCGGCCAGCGCCGCGATCGCCAGCCCGTTCCAGGCGGCGACCACCTTGTCGTCGCGGCCCGGCTGCGGGCGGGCCTCGCGCACCGTCCGCAGCTTCTCCCGGATCCCCTGCCAGCGCGCCGCCGCGAACGGGTCGGCCCAGACGTCCTGGGCGAGCTGGGCGGTGGAGGCGCCCCGCTCGAAGGTGCCGGGGCGGCCGACGCGCATCAGCGCCGCGGCCCAGGCCCCGTCTTCCGGGCCGAGGTGGGTGAACAGGTCTTCCGGGGTCCAGACGTAGGTCCGCCCCTCCTCCCCGTGCACCTCGCCGGTGGCCTCGTCCTCCACCGGGGTGTCGGCGTCCAGCGACGAGGCCAGGCCGTGCTCATCGGTGAGCAGCGCGGACAGCATCCAGTCGCAGGTCTCGAGCGCGATCCGCGCCCCCACCGGCTCACCGGTCAACCGCCACCAGTGCAGGTAGACGCGGGCCAGCTGGGCGTTGTCGTAGAGCATCTTCTCGAAGTGCGGCACCACCCAGGCCGCGTCCACGCTGTAACGCGCGAAGCCCCCGGCGATCTGGTCGTACATGCCGCTGCGGGCCATTGCTCGCAGGGTGCGCCCGGCCAGGTCGCGCGAGGCCCGGCCGCCGGAGGTCTCCGGTTGCGCTGCGGCGTAACGGATCAGGAACTCCAGCACCATCGAGGGTGGGAACTTGGGCGCACCACCGAACCCGCCGTGCTGCGGGTCCTCGGAGGAGACCAGTTTCTGCAGGGCGCTGGTGAGCGTGTCCCAGTTCGGCGGCTCGGCCCCGGCGCTGCGCGGCACGGCCTGGTCGGCGAGGGCGCGCGAGATCCGCCGCCCGGCGTCCTCGACCTCGCCCCGGCGCTGCCGCCAGGTGTTCGAGACGGCGGTCAGGAGCTGCCGGAACGATGGCGTGTTGCCCACCGGCCGGGGCGGGTAGTAGGTGCCGGCGTAAAAGGGGACGCCCTTGGGGGTGAGGAAGACGGTCATCGGCCAGCCGCCCTGGCCGGTGAGCGCCTGGGTGGCGGCCATGTAGGTGGCGTCCACGTCGGGGCGTTCCTCGCGATCCACCTTGACGTTGACGAACAACGTGTTCATCAGGTCGGCGACCTCGGGGTCCTCGAACGACTCGTGGGCCATCACGTGGCACCAGTGGCAGGCCGCGTAGCCGACGCTCAGCAGTACCGGGCTGTCCCGCCGGACCGCCTCCTCGAAGGCGGCCTCGCCCCACTGCCACCAGTCGACCGGGTTGTTCTTGTGCTGGAGCAAGTACGGACTGGTCGCGTACTCCAATCGGTTCGCCACGATGACAAGTTCTCACGTCACTGGCTGTAACGCCCCCGGACGCGCCCAGCACAGGACGAACGCCGCCGCCCGGGTCGGGTGAACGGCAATCAGGGGGCGATTCCTCCGGAAAGCGCCCTATATTGCTGGCAGGGGGACGGCAAATGGGGAGGGGACCATGAAACGTGCGTGGATGTTGGGTGCGGCAGTCGCTCTGGCGCTGGGCACCGCACTGACCGGCTGTTCGGATCAGCTGGGCGATCGGGGTGGGGACGAGGGCGCGCCGCCCGACAAGATCTCCGACGTGGACTACATCGAGGTCTACCGCAACGCGGACAACTTCCCCAACATCGCCCGGATCTGTATCCGCGGCATCGCTTTCGCTTCCACGTCGAGCGGCGTGCGGGGTGAGAGCGGCTATGCCGCACCGTCTCTGCTCCGCTTGCCCGAGTGGGATCAGACCTGTCCCGGGGCGGTAGCGCCCACGCCGACGGCGTCCCCGACGCCCACGGTCAGCCCGAGCTGAGAGAACTGCTTACGGACGTCGGCCACGACGTCCGTCGTCGGCTCACCTCGGGGAGCAAACCGGTCTACGGACGCCCACCACCGACGTCCGTAGATCGGTTCGCCCCCGAAAACGAAACCCGCTTACGGACGCCCGCCACGAACGTCCATAGATCAGTTCACCCCAGGAACGAAACCCGTTTACGGACGCCCGCCACGAACGTCCATAGATCAGTTCACCCCAGGAACGAAACCCGTTTACGGACGCCCGCCACGGGCGTCCGTAGGTCGGTTCGTCTCAGATGACCGGCGGGCGACCGGCCTTGGTCATCCGCCAGACCGCGCGCCAGCCCATCCGCCGCCGCGGACCGCTCTCCTGGGTCAGGCCCTGCCAGTAGCCCTTGAGCATCTCCATCGCGTCGTCCTTCGCCCGCAGGCGCAGCGCCGAGATGGTGAACCAGACCGCCACGTAGACCACGCCGATCGGCATCGGCAGGTTGCGCCGGGCCAGCCAGACCCGGTTGCGGGCCGAGAACCGGTGGAACACGCTGTGCCGGGTGGGCGCGATCACCGGGTGGTTGACCACGATCTCGCCGTCGTAGCGCACCCGGTAGCCCGCGTCCCACACCCGCCAGGCCAGTTCGATGCCCTCGTGCGCGTAGAAGAACGGCGCCGGCCAGCCCTGGGTGGCAGTGAACACGTCACGCCGCAGCGCGACCCCGCCCTCCCAGACCGCGGCCACGTCGCTGCTGCGCGCGGGATCGCCCACCCGCAGGCGCGGCGTCCACCGGCGGGGGGCGGGCAGGCCCTCCGGGTCGGCGACCCGGGGCTGGATCAGACCCAGGCCGGGCTCGTCGGTGAACCGCTGGGCGAGCCGGGCCAGCACGTCGGACGTGGGCAGGAAGGCGTCGTCGTCGAGGAAGAAGAGGTACTCGCCCTCGACGTGGGGCACACCCGCGTTACGCCCGGCCGGGATGCCGAGGTTCTCCGGCAGAGCCACCCCGCGCACCCCCTCGGGCAGACCGGTGGGCTGCCAGCCGTTGCCGACCACCACCACGTCGGTGACCACTCCCCGCTGGGCCAGCACCGACACCACGGCGCGGTTCAGCGCCTCGGGCCGGCTGCCCTGGGTGAGCAGGACAACCCCGTAACGGGCGACCGGGAGCGGTTTCAGGGTGTGTGACGCGTCGTGACTGATCATTGCGCTCACCGCAGCCGCGCCGAGGACAGGACCGCCGCGAGGTGACCGACCACGGTGACCAGTGCGGCCGCGACCAGGGCGAGGAGCAGGGCCGAGGTGGCTGCGTGGGTACCCAGCACCAGGTCGGCCACGGCCGCGGCGAGCACCAGCAGCGAGAGCTCGACGGAGTGGAAGACCCGGTGGAAGGGGAAGAGTTTGGCGATCCGGCGGAGGGTGCGCACGGCGCCCGCGCTGGGCACCCGGACCTGCTCGGCGTCTTTCATCGCCGGCATTCCGGCCTGTCCGCGTGAAACGTGCACGAGATCGTTCTCCACCTTGTTCAGGGCCACCAGCAGAGCCAGCAGCGCACCGAGGAACAGCGCCGGGTGCGCCAGCGCCTCGAGCAGCCCGGACCCCCAGCCCTCACCGGTCTGCACCACCACGGAACCGAACCCGTCGCCGTTCGCCACCCGGAAACCGAGGGCCAGGGCGATGCCGCACTCGGCGACGTAGTGGCCGACCCGGTCGAGGTAGACCCCGACCGGTGAGGACGTCCCGCGCCAGCGCGCCACCTCACCGTCGGAGCAGTCGAGCAGCATCTGAAGCTGCACCAGCAGCGCGGCCAGCAGGGCCCCGGCGATGCCGACCCAGGCGGTGGACAGCGCGGCGAGGGCGGCCGCGGTGATCATCAGCCAGGTGACCTGGTTGGCCGACAGCCCCAGGGCCAGCAGCGGCCGGGTGAGGTAGGGCGAGATCTGCCGCAGGTAGGCGTGGGCCACCCAGTGTTCGGCGGCCGCCCGGGTGCGCACGTGCTCGGGCTGGCCGACCCGGCGGAGCTCGGCGATGCTGGGCCCGCTCATCGCGTGACTCCGATCCATGACTTGAGACTTGCCCCGGCCGAGGTCACTGCGACCACGGCGGTGAGGGCCCACAGGCCCCCGGTGACCCAGTCCTCGGCCTCGACCGGCAGCAGGAGGCCGGGCAGGAAGACGAGGACCCCGAAGGCCGCCAGACGTAGGTCGGCCCCGATCAGCAGCGGACGGGTCCCGTCGTCGACCCCTTCACGGACCCCGTAGGCCTGGAGGTAGTGGGCGACGGCGACGACCGCGAGAAGCATCACCGCGGCGCCGTGCTGCGCCTGCACCGCGGTGCTCAACAGGTACAGGACCGCCAGTTCGGCCACTGCCACCAGAGCCGGCGCGATCACCGCGGACCGGCCGCGCAGCCGCTGCAGCACCGCCCCGAACCAGGGCCCGGTGTCGGCGGCGATCTTCGGCACCTGGTCGCCCACCAGCGACCGGCCCCGCGAGGCCAGGGCGGCGATCAGGTAGACGGCCGCGGCCAGACCACCGGCGCACAGCACGATCAGCGTGGTCCTCGGGGTGAACAGGGCGGCCCCGACCGAGAGCACCAGGAAGCGCTCGGCGATCGGGAAGTGGCCGATCCGCTTGAGCCAGCCGGCCGCACCGTGGGTGTCGGTGGCCGAGACCCAGCCCTGCGGCAACCGGACCCGGGCGGCCGGGGCGGTCCAGACCGGCCTGAGCGCCGGCGCGGGATCGAGCTGCTGCCGGCGCAGGGCCCAGCCCAGGTCGGCCAGGCTGCGGAAGGTCTGGACACCGATCGCCAGCGCGGCCAGCGGCCACAGGTCCTGGTCGGCCTGGGTACCGGCGAGGGCCAGGCCGAAGACGACCGCGAACTCCTTGATCCGGTCGGTGCTGGCGTCGAGCCAGGCGCCGAACCGGGAGAACCGGCGGCGGTAGCGGGCCAGCTCGCCGTCGACGCAGTCGATCACCACGCACAGCTGCAGGACCACGGCCCCGATCACCGCGGGCAGCCGGTCGCCGGTGGCGATCAGCGCGGCGGCGGCCAGGCCGAGGGCGAACGAGACGGCGGTGACCTGGTTGGGGGTCAGGCCCAGGCGCTCGGCCCGGTCGGTCAGCCGCCAGGAGAGCTTGCGCAGCACGAAGGTGGAGAAGAATCCGTCGCCCCCGCGGGCCGCCTCACGCAGCCGGACCCGGCGTTCGGGCAGCTGGGCCAGGGCCTGCTCGGCCGCCTCGAGCTCGGCCGCGTCGGTGGGCCGGGCCCAGACGTAGCCGCCGATCGGGACCGGCCGGACGGTGACACCGGCCGCAGGCAGGCGCTGGGCCAGCTCCCGCAACAGGCGGTCGGGAGCAGCCGGGTCGAGCTCGTGCACCAGGCCGGACGCGGCCGGACGGTCGGCGGCGGCGATCCGGATGACGTCGAGGAACTCGAAGGTGTCGTCCGGCCCGGCGGGCCCGGACAGAGCGGCCGTGTTCAGCCGCGGATCGTCCAGAAGGGCACCCAGGACTGTGCCGTTCGTCACCAGATCGACCGGGACCAGAGCCACCGGGCGGCGCGGGACGGCGTTGGAACCCACGCCGTGCGCCTCGCCCTCGGCCGATGCCGGGGTGTGCGGTCCCGGCCGGCCGGCCACCGCGTGGGCCAGCGCCTCGGTGCCGCCCAGGCTGCTGACCGTGACCACCTGCTCGTCGGCCACGATCACGCCCTGTGCGGTCAGCGCCGCCCGCAGGGCGTCCCGGCGGGACGGCCCGGCGCCGTGCAGGTCGAGGAGAACGATGTCCAGACCGGCTGCGTCGAGACGGCTCACGGCTTCACCGCCCGTCTCGGCGCCGACCGGGGCACCGGTGGATTCAGCCGGGGTGCGGTCACAAACAGTGACAGCAGCGCTTGCGCGCCGCCTCAGCACCGCATCGGCCGAGCGTCCCTGCGTATCCACCCGCTGACGTCCGTTCTCTCGGTCTCGAGTCGACCGACATTAGCACTGTGTTCATGTGCAGGTCGCCTGTTCGCCCGGTGGCATTCCCCGGTTGTACGGCCGAGGGGGGATGACCCACCGTCAGACCGAATCGGTCTCGGCCACTACGGATCACGCACCGCAACAGAACACGGCTCCACTCACTCGTCCGGGCGCTGTAACAATCTGAACGGCCAGGGACGATCAGGCAAACGGGCCGAACTTCCGGATGATGGCCGGGATGCCCGGGCGCCTTATGCTTCCGGCCGGTCCCTTCCCCCGCACGACCGATCCCCGAAAGGCCCCAGACCCCCGATGGCGCTGCCGAAGACCGTCTCCAGCTTCCTCCGATCGCCGAACCCGGCCACGTTCGGGGCGCTGGCCAACACGATCAACAACAAGCGGCGCTCGATGGGCCGTCGGGCGGGCAAGGCGCGGGGGCCGAAGCTGAACCGGGTGCCCGAGGGCCCGGCCCCGGCGGCCGAGGTGGTCGTCTACTTCGCCGAGGACCGGCGCAAGATGTACCAGCTGGAGCAGTGGCTGCCGGTGTTCGAGGAGCTGCACCGCCGGCACCCGGTGGTGATCGTGATGCGGTCGCGGGCCTCGTTCAACAACCTGAGCGAGCGCACCCCGCTGCCCACCGTCTACACCCGGCGCCTGGCCGACGTGCTGGAGCTGTACGACGAGCTGGACCCGAAGGTCGCGATCTACGTGAACAACGGGGTCGCCAACTTCCAGTCGCTGGCCGTCGCCTCGATCCTGCACGTGCACGTGAACCACGGTGAGAGCGACAAGGTCAGCATGGTGTCCAACCAGGCCAAGGCCTACGACCGGGTGTTCGTGGCGGGTGAGGCGGCCGAGCGCCGGCACGCCGCCGCGCTGATCAACTTCGACCCGGCCCGGCTGGTCCGGACCGGCCGGCCCCAGCTCGACCTCAAGTTCGAGCCGGTGCTGCCGCCCTCGGCGCGGCACACCGTGATCTACGCCCCCACCTGGGAGGGCGAGAACGACTTCAACAACTACACCTCGGTCGACCGCTACGGGGTGGCGATCGTCCGGCAGCTGCTCGCCCGGGACGACGTGCGGGTGGTCTACCGCCCCCACCCGCGGGTGGCCAGCAGCACCACGCTCGAGGTGGTCGGCGCCCACCAGGAGATCCTGTCGCTGATCGAGCAGGCCGATCCCGCGGGCGGGCACGCGACCGCGATGGAGGGCTCGATCCTGGCCCTGTTCCAGGAGTGCGACGCGATGGTCACCGACGTCTCCAGCGTCGGCCTGGACTTCCTCTACCTGCGCAACGACGCCCCGCTGTTCATCACCGACCGGCGCGACGACCCGGCCCAGCTGGCCGTGGACGCCCCGATCTCCGGCGCCTCGGACGTGATCGACTCCACCAGCATCGGCCGGTTCGGCGAGGTGCTGGCCGCCCGCCTGGCCGAGGACTCGCGGATGGACGAGCGGATCGCCATGCGGCGCTTCTACTTCGGCGACATCGCGCCCGGTGAGAGCACCCAGCGCTTCCTCGACGCGGTCAGCGAGGTCGCGGCCACCCGCGACGCGATGATCGCGCGCCTGCCGCACCGGCAGACCCACGCCTCGGCCGCGGCGGCCGCCTCCGGCGACGCGGTCGGCGATGTGACGCCGCAGGAGGCGGCGGAGGTTCAGAACGAAACGCCGACCGTGGACGAGTCGGTGGCGCAGCAGCGCCCCGACCTGGTGGCCGGCCACTGATCAGCGTGTCTGACAAGGTTTTCGGACCCGGCCTGGCCATCGCCTCGCACCGGGGTTTCGGCAAGAACGTGGCCGGCTGGCCGGAGAACTCGCTTCCAGCTTTCCAGGAGGCGTTGCGGCACGGGGTGCCCTGGCTGGAGGTGGATGTCCGGCGCACCCGGGACGGCGGGCTGTTCGTGCACCACTGGCCCAGCGTCGGGCCTGAGGACGGGCGTTTCGTCTCCGACCTGAGCACCGAGCAGGCCCTTCGGGCCGGGCTGCTGGCCCTGCCGGACCTGCTCGAGGTGCTGACACCCGAGGTCGGGATCATCTTCGACGTGAAGACGGCGCTGGAGGACGCGCTGCTGCCGCCGTCCGAGGACACCACCGCCCTGCTGCTGCCGACTCTCGAAGCCGAGCGCGATCGTCCTCTGCTGGTGACCTCTTTCGACCCGGCCTCGCTGCTGTTCGTCGGGCAGGAGATGCCCGGGGTGCCGCGCGGGCTGATCACCTGGATCTCGTTCCCGATCCGCAAGGCCGTGCCGGCCGCCGCCCGGCTGGGCGTGGAGGTGCTCTCCGCGCACTGGAAGTCGTTCGGCCCCAACGGCACCGACTCGGCGCCGCACCACCGCCCGGCCGAGTACGCGATCGACGTCGCGCACCGGGCCGGACTGGAGGTGCTGGCCTGGTCGCCGGTGATGGGACCGGCCGCCGAGCTGGCCGCGGCCGGGGTGGACGCGCTGGTCGTCGACGACGTGCCCGGCGGTCTGGCCCTGGCCCGGAGCCTGGCTTCCTAGCTGCCCTGGCTCCCGGCCTGGGTCTCCTGACCCGCCGCCTGCTCGGCCCGGTCGCGCTCGTCGGCCAGGAACTTGGCCTTGCGCATGTGCCCGGTCATGCTGCGGATCAGCAGCACGGTGACGCAGGCGAGCACGAAGACGGTGAGGAACCCGGCGAAACCCGGCGAGACGATGTCCGGATCGGGCACCCGAACGGCGTCGGGCTCGGTCGAGGCGGCCATCAGCACGGCGGAAATCACTGCATCACACCCAGTTCGTCAGACTTTGGCCCGGTCGCGGATGCCGGCGAACAGGTCGTCCTCCGGCAGTTCCGACTCCACCAGACTACGCGCCAGCTCGAAGTCGTCGGTCGGCCACACCTCGGCCTGCACGTCGTTCGGGATCGCGAAGAACCAGCCGTCCGGATCGATCTGGGTGGCGTGCGAGCGCAGCGCCTGGTCCCGCCGCTCCATCCAGCCGACGATGTTGACCTGCGTGGTGATCTTGCGGTCCGGCGGGCGGTTGCCCTCGTCGCGGGCCTTCAGCCACTCGGCGAACGGCGACTCCTTGCCCTGCGCCAGCAGGGCCTCGTGGAACGCCATCATCCGGCCGTAGGAGAACCCCACGTCGTAGTAGAGCTTGAGCGGGGTCCACGGCTCACCGCTGTCGGGGTAGCGGGTCGGGTCGCCGGCCGACTCGAACGCCTCGACCGAGACCTTGTGGGTCATGATGTGGTCGGGGTGCGGGTAGCCGCCGAGCTCGTTGTACGTGGTGATCACGTGCGGGCGGAACTCGCGCACCAGGCGCACCAGCGGCGCCGAGGCCACCTCCAGCGGCTGCAGGGCGAAGCAGCCCTCCGGCAGCGGCGGCAGCGGGTCGCCCTCGGGCAGACCGGAGTCGACGAAGCCGAGCCAGTGATGGCGCACCCCCAGGGCGGCGGCCGCGTTGGCCATCTCCTTGCGGCGCAGCTCCGGCAGGTCGCGCTCGACCTCGGGGTCACCCTGCAGCTTCGGGTTCAGCACGTCGCCGCGTTCACCACCGGTGCAGCTGACCACCAGGACGTCCACGCCCTCGTCCACGTACCGGGCGAGGGTGGCCGCCCCCTTGCTGGACTCGTCGTCGGGATGCGCGTGCACCGCCATGAGCCTGAGCTGCTCGGCCATGCCGGGGTCCTCCTGAGGTGAGAATTCGGGTGAGGATGGACCGGCCGGGCGCCACCGGTCTCCCCCACTGGCGCGCACGACCCCATCTGAGTGGACAATCATGTCGGACGCCCGGGCATTCCCGGACCACCGCCCCAGGCAGAGGGAAGTACGTGACCACGCCAGCCCAGACCCCGGCCGACGACTCCCACCTGGCGGAGCGCTACGGGAAGCGGCGCCCGCCGAACCGCCGGCTGCTGATCGGTCTCGGGGCTGCGGCGGCCCTGGTCGCCCTCGCCTTCACCTTCTGGGTCACCGTGATCGACCGGTCGAAGATCACCTGGCAGGACCACAGCTTCTCGGTGCGCTCGGCCTCCGAGGTGGTGATCACCTTCGACGTCCAGCTGCACGCCGGAGCCACCGGCGCGGTCTGCACCGTGCACGCGCTGAACGCGGTCAGCACCGAGGTGGGGCTGCGCGACGTCACGGTCGAGGGCGGCGCCGACCACCGCGCCCGGATGACGGTGACCGTCCCCACCAGCGAAGAGGCCACCACCGGCCTGGTCCGGGGATGCGTCGCCCGGTAGGAACCCGCTCCGTCGGTTCTCCGTTGCACCCTGCACCTGCAATCCGGGCTTTCTTGTTAAGCTCAAGGTTTCGTCCGGACGCCGTCGCCGCCGAAAAAGAGCGGCCTCAATGCGACCACAGAAGGAGATGCCCCGTGAGCGAGACCGGTGCTGCCGTCGCATGGCTGACCCAAGACGCCTATGACCGGTTGAAGAAGGAGTTCGAGTACCTCTCGGGCGAGGGCCGGGTCGAGATCGCCAAGAAGATCGAGGCCGCCCGCGCCGAGGGTGACCTGAAGGAGAACGGCGGCTACCACGCGGCGAAGGACGAGCAGGGCAAGCAGGAGGCCCGCATCCGTCAGCTGCGTCAGCTGCTGGAGACCGCGCAGGTCGGCGAGGCCCTGGCGAACGACGGCGAGGTGGCCTCCGGCAGCGTGGTCACGATCGACCTGGCCGGCGAGGAGATGACGTTCCTGCTCGGCAGCCGCGAGGTGGCCGGTGACACCGACCTCGAGGTCTACAGCGAGAAGAGCCCGCTGGGGGCCGCCATCGTGAACCACAAGGTGGGCGAGACCACGTCGTACACCGCGCCGAACGGGCGTGAGATCAAGGTGCGCATCCTCGAGGCCAAGCCCTTCACCGGCTGAGCGGCCGTCCTCGGTCTCTGGCGGCCGGTCCCCGCAACCCGGGTGACCGGCCGCCCGGTTTTGGGCGCCCTGCGCAGCCTGGGATGATCTGACCCATGTGCGGGCTCGCCGGTGAGGTGCGGTTCGACGGGGCCCGGGCCGACGTGCCCACGGTGGACCGGATGACGTCGACCATGGCCGACCGGGGCCCGGACGACACCGGCCTGTGGTCGCACGGGCGGGTGGCCCTGGGGCACCGCCGGCTGCGGCTGATCGACCTCTCCGACGCCAGCGCCCAGCCCATGGTCGATCCGGCGGCCGGCCTGACCGGCGTCCTCAACGGGTGCATCTACAACTACCGCGAGCTGCGCACCGAACTGGCCGCGGCCGGTCACCGGTTCTTCTCCGACGGCGACACCGAGGTGGTGCTCAAGGCGTACGCGCAGTGGGGCACCGGCTTCGCGCAACGGCTGATCGGCACGTTCGCCGTGGTGATCGTGGAGAGAGACAGCGGCCAGGTGGTCCTGGCCCGCGACCGGCTCGGCGTGAAACCGCTCTATCTGGCGCCTTTCCCGGGCGGACTGCGGCTGGCCAGCACCCTGCCCGCACTGCTGGCGGCCGGCGACGTGGACACCTCGATCGACCCGGTGGCGCTGGCGCACTACCTGAGCTTCCACAGCGTGGTGCCCGCCCCGCGGACCATTCTGGCCGGGGTCCGCAAGCTGCCCCCGGCCACGGTGCGGGTGTTCTCGGCCGACGGCTCGAGCACCGATCACGTGTACTGGCAGCCGGATTTCAGCCGCCGACCGGAGCATGCGGCCTGGTCCCAGAGGGATTGGCAGCAAGCTCTGCTCGAGGCGCTGGGCACCGCGGTGCGGCGCCGTACGGTGGCCGACGTCGAGGTCGGGGTGCTGCTGTCCGGCGGGCTCGACTCCAGCCTGGTGGTGGCTCTGCTGGCCACGGCCGGGGGCGAGCGGCTGCGCACGTTCTCGATCGGTTTCGAGGGCCGGCTCGGCGACGAGTTCCGTTACTCCGACCTGGTGGCCGAGGCCTACGGCACCGACCACCAGCGCATCCGGGTGGGTGAGGTGGATCTGGTGCAGCCGGTCGAGGCCTGCATCGCGGCGATGCCGGAGCCGATGATCAGCCACGACTGCGTGGCCTTCTACCTGCTCAGCCAGGTGGTGGCGGCGCACTGCCCGGTGGTGCAGACCGGTCAGGGAGCCGACGAGGTGCTCGGCGGGTATCACTGGTACCCGCCGTTCGCCCAGGTCGGCCGGGGTGCGGCGCTGGCCACGTACGACCGGGTGTTCCTCGACCGCCCGAGCGCCGAGCTGGCGGCGGTGATCTCGCCCGATCTGCTGGTGCGCGACGCCGATCCGTTCCTGCGCGGGCTGGATCCGGCGCGGGCCTGGCTGAGCACGCACTTCGACCGGCCCGGGGCGCAGACCGCGGCCGATGCGGCGATGCGGATGGACACCACGGTGATGCTGGTGGACGACCCGGTGAAGCGGGTGGACTCGATGACGATGGCCCACGGTCTGGAGGCGCGGATGCCGTTTCTGGATCACGAGTTCGTGGAGCTGGCGGCGGCCTGCCCAGTGCCTTACAAGCTGGCCGGGGGTGGCAAGGGGGTGCTGAAGCAGGCCGCGCGGGGGTTACTACCGAGGGCGGTGATCGACCGGCCCAAGGGGTATTTCCCGGTGCCGGCGCTGGTTCGGCTGCAGGGGAAGCTGGCCGAGAGGGTCAGGGACACGCTGGAGTCGCCGGAGGCGCGACGGCGGGGGTTGTTCCGGCGGGAGTATGTGAGCGAGCTGCTGCGTGACCCCAACGCCGCCGTCACCCCGCTGAACGGGAACAAGCTGTGGCAGCTGGCTTCTCTGGAGATGTGGCTGCAGGCCCGCGGCATCTCGGCCTAGCTTCACTCCCCCCGCACGGTGCCCTGCGAGGCGCTGTTCTCTTCCGGGGTCTCCGGCCCGACGAGGCCTTCGGTCACCGTCTCGTCGTCGCTGTCGCGTGACTCGTCGGCCAGCGGCCCCATCTGTTCCTCACTGGGTTGCAGGTGGTCGTCGTCCGGATCCCGCCCGGCCAGGTACTCGCCGATCACGTTCACCACGGCCACCAGCGGCACGGCGAAGAGCGCCCCGACGATGCCGGCCAGCAGCACCCCGGCGGCGATCGCCATGATCACCGCCAGCGGATGCACCCGCACCGCCCGGCCGAGCAGGAACGGCTGCAGGACGTGGGCCTCCAGCTGCTGCACCCCGATCACGATGGCCAGCATGATCACCGCGTCCCAGAACCCGCCGGCGACCAGGGCGACGAGCACCGCGGCGGCCCCGGAGACCAGCGCGCCGACGATCGGCACGAAGGCGCCGAAGAACACGACCATGCCCAGCGGGAAGGCGAGCGGCACCCCGAGCAGCGCGGCCCCGATGCCCACCCCGACGCCGTCCACGATCGCCACGATCACGGTGGCCCGGACGTAGGCGGTGAGCGTGGCCCAGGCCCGAACGCCGGAGCCGCGGACCTTTTCGCGGGTGGCGGCCGGGAACAGGCTGACCACCCAGGCCCACATCCGGTCGCCGCCGGACAGGAAGAAGTAGGTCGCGAAGAGCACGATGAAGATGCCGGTGAGCACGTGCCCGGCGGTGTTGGTGACCTCCAGCGCGCCGGAGACGATCTCGCTGCCACCACTGCCGCCGCGGATGCTGTCCTGGATGCTGGCTACGTACTCGTCGAGCTGGTCGTTGGTCAGGTTCAGCGGGCTGTTGGCCAGCTGCTGCTGCAGTTCGGTGATGCCGTCGGCGGCGTCGTCCCGCAGATTGTCGAAGCCGCTGACTGCCTGCTGCCCGATCAGCGCCACCAGCCCGGCGACGAACACCAGGGTGAGCACCACGGTCAGCAGCGCAGCGGCGGCGTTGGGCAACCCAATCTTGGTCTCGGAACGGGCCAGCGCGCGGTGGACGGGCTTGAGCAGCGCCGAGAGCATGAGCGCGACCAGCAGCGGCACGAACAGCACCTGGTACTGGTTGAAGATCCGCCAGAGCAGATAGATCGTGCCCGCGATCAGCAGCACCCGCCAGGCCCAGGCGGCACTGACCCGCAGCCCGTGCGGTAGTTCGTCGGGGCGCACCCGGGTCGGGTCGTCCTGCTCCATGCTCACCCATCCCATACTGCCCGGTGTGCCGTGATCGGCGCGGCGACCCCGCCGTGTCGTCCGCTTCACCCAGGGTGTTCCGGGCCGGGGTGCAGTCCCGCCGAGGCGAGGCGCCGGGCTGCTTCGGGGCTCAGCCGGTCGTGCAGAAGTCCGGCGGCGAAGAGCGTGTAGCGCACATCGACCGCTGCGGTGGCCTTTTCGGGCACGGCCCACCCACCGGCGTGGTCGGCGAAGAGCGGTTTGAGGACGTCGGTGCGCCCCTTGGTATCGGCGTGACGAAGAACTCCCCCGCTGCCCACGACCAGACCGATCCGACGCAGAGGGCGAGGGGGACTACCGGGGCGCGTGGGTCGCCCGTGGCGGCGGACGGCGATCAGGACAGCCAGCTGGGCCAGTTGCCGGTCGAGTGCCTGGTCACCCCGCGCAAGGCTGCCCGACTGCTGATCCGAGCTCCCCGGCTGCCTCTCTGGGCTCCCCGACTGTCCCTCTGGGCTCCCCGACTGCCGCCCTGCACTCCCCAGCTGCCGCCCTGCGCTACCCGACTGCCGATCGCCTTCCCCGTCACCGTCACCGTCACCGTCACCGGACTGTCCCACCTGGCCCGGGCTCTCCCAGACTGGAACCCTGACTACCGGCCGCTCGGAAGAGCCCGGAGCCGGGGCCTCCTCGACCAGACCAAGTGCGTACTGCCGCAATTCTTGGGCCTGTTCCAGCTCGATCAGCCCTTCGGCCAGCGCTGCCTCCACCACCCCGACCGCCCCCGACCGGACCCCCAGATCCCCCTCGACCGTGCGCGCCGAGACCCAGTCCCCCGCCGCCCCCTGCCCGGCCCCGGTCTCAGGACGCTCGCCCGCCTCCTCCGCCGGCACCACCGAGTACACATCCGTGGTGGCCCCGCCCACGTCGACCATCAGCAGCCCCCGCCCACCCGCGAGCACCTCTACCCCGGTGAGCACAGCGTCTGGTGTCGGTGCGCTCACCAACTGGGCGAACGAACGTCCATTGATTCGAGAGCCCTTGCGGGACAGACCCTTACCGCCGATGACATGCCGCAGGAACGCCTGCCGGATCGCCTCCCGGGCCGGACCGGGCTCAAGAGTGCCGATCCGGGGCAGCACGTTGCCGGCGATTGTGACGGTGCGACCCCGCCGACGCAGCTCGTGCGCAGCGGCGTCGGCGGCATCGCGGTTGCAGGCGAGAACGACCGGAACGGGCAGCCGGGCAATTCCGAGGCGCCGAGCGTTGTGCACGACCACATCGGCGTTGCCCCCGTCGGTGCCGCCGGCGAGAAGGATCAGGTCGGGCCGGGCCGCGCGCAGCGACTCGACGGCAGCAGCATCCAGAGGACCGGAACTGAGATGCACCACCCGGCCCCCCGCCGAGAGCGCCACCCGCTGCCCCGCCTCGGCCGTGACCAGCCGCTCGTGCCCGACCACGGCCAACCGCAGACCGCCGCCGGCGCTGGAACAGGCCACGATCTCGGCCGCCTCGACCTCGGCCGCACCAATCCCGGCCACCCGGACACCATCGGCGACCTGGCCCTCGCCAAGACCCCGATCAGCCTTGGCCGCCGCACCGATCAGTGCCCGGGCGATGGCGTCCCGCACCGCCGCGATCCCGACCACGACATCGGGCAACGTGGTCGGGTGCTGGCCCGTGCCGAGCACCTCTCCCGAGACCACGTCGACCAGCACACCCTTGGTGAACGTCGACCCGACGTCCACGCACAAGACCAGTTCCCGCACCGTCACCCCCCGCACCGTTGCGGGCCCAAAGCGCTCACCCGCTGACCGCCAACACCAAGTGCCCCGCGAACACTCACCCGCCCGCCAGCCACCGGCACCAAGTGCCCGACAGGCCACTCACCCGCCCGTCAGCCAGCCACCGGCACCAGGTGCCCGACAAGCCATTCACGCGCCCAGCGGCCACCGGCACCACATGCTCGACAGGCCACTCATCCGCCTGCCGACCACCAACACTGGGTGACCGGCAGGCCACCTGCTCACCCGCCGGTCACCCGTCGTTCAGAAGCAGCTGGTCAGCCCAGCGCCTGCTCCAGGTCCGCGACTAGGTCGGAGGCGTCTTCCAGGCCCACCGAGACCCGCACCAGGTCGTCCGGCACCTCGAGCGCCGATCCGGCGACCGAGGCGTGGGTCATCTGGCCCGGGTGCTCGATCAGCGACTCGACCCCGCCCAGCGACTCGGCCAGGGTGAACACCTGCGCCTTGCGGCAGACCTCGAGCGCCGCCTCTTTCCCGCCCGCGACCTGGAACGACACCATGCCGCCGAACCGCCGCATCTGCTCCACCGCGGCCTTGTGCCCGGGGTGGTCGCCGAGCGCGGGGTAGAGCACGCGGGTGACCTTGGGGTGCCGGGTGAGCATCTCGACGATCTTCTCGGCGTTGTCGCAGTGCCGTTCCATCCGGACGGCCAGGGTTTTCAGGCCGCGCTGGACCAGCCACGAGTCGAACGGGCCGGACACCGCGCCCATCGAGTTCTGGTTGAAACCGATGCGCTCGACCGCACTTTCACCCAGGCCCGAGATGCCGCCCATCCACGGCGCGAGGGCGCGGTCGGACACGATGGCCGCCCCGCCGACCACGTCGGAGTGGCCGCCGCAGTACTTCGTGGTGGAGTGCACGACGATGTCGGCGCCCAGGCTCAGCGGCTGCTGCAGGTAGGGCGTGGCGAAGGTGTTGTCGACGACCAGCAGGGCACCGGCCTGGTGCGCCACCTCGGCCAGGGCCTCGATGTCGGCCACCGAGAGCAGCGGGTTGGTCGGGGTCTCGACCCAGACCAGGCGGGTCTTGCCGGGCTCGATCGCGGCGCGCACCGCGTCCACATCGGTCAGCGCGGCGGGCGTGTGCCGGACCCCCCAGGGCTCGGCGACCCGCGCCACCAGGCGGTAGGTGCCGCCGTAGGCGTCGTCCGGGATGACGATGTGATCACCCGGGCGCAGCAGCGAGCGGAGCACGGCATCCTCGGCGGCCAGGCCGGACGCGAAGGCGAAACCACGGGCCGACCCGTCCGGCGCCTCGAGCGCCGCCAGGCAGTCTTCGAGGGCGGTGCGGGTGGGGTTGCCCGAGCGCGAGTACTCGTAACCCACCCCCAGCCCCTGCCGGAGACCGCCCACGCCGTCCTGCGCGTAGGTGGAGGTCTGGTAGATCGGCGTGACCACTGCGCCGGTGGCCGGATCGGCCTCGGACCCGACGTGGATCGCCCGGGTCGAGAACCCGGCCTCTGACCAGCGGGGACTTCCGGAATTGCGAGTCGGCTCGTTCACAGGCCCCAAGCTACTACCGAGCGCCGACAAATCTGCCCGAGCCCGCCCTCGGCAGCGGGAACGGACGGGGGCCAGACTTGGTTGTGATCGATGGCGCGGGACCGATCGTTCCGCCCGAAGCATCAGGAGGTCAGAATGATTTTCGGCAGCAGGTCGAAGAGCACGATGGTCGAGCGGGAGAAGGCGCTGCCCGGCCGGGAGAGCCGGCCGTTCACCGTGCCGGCCCGCCACGCCGTTCTGGGCACCCCGCTGGAGGGCCCGTGGCCCGAGGGCACGCAGGTGGTCTACCTGGCCATGGGCTGCTTCTGGGGTGCTGAGAAGACGTTCTGGCAGACGCCGGGCGTAATCACCACCGCCGTCGGCTACATGGGTGGTTACACCCCGAACCCGACCTACGAGGAGACCTGCAGCAGCCTCACCGGCCACACCGAGGCCGTGCTGGTCGCCTACGACCCGGCCAAGCTCAGCCTGGACACGCTGCTCAAGACGTTCTGGGAGTCGCACGACCCGACCCAGGGCTACCGCCAGGGCAACGACCTGGGCACGCAGTACCGCTCGGCGTTCTACTGGACCACCGACGAGCAGCGTGAGGCCTACCAGGCCAGCCAGAAGGCCTACCAGGCCGCCCTGGACAAGGCCGGCTTCGGCCACATCACCACCGAGTCCCGGCCGGCGACCGACGCAGGCACCTTCTGGTACGCCGAGGACTACCACCAGCAGTACCTGAAGAAGAACCCGAACGGCTACTGCCCCGACCACGGCACCGGCGTCACCTGCCCGATCGGCGTGGGCGTGCTCTACGGCACGGGAGTGAAGGCCGAGTAGTCATCCAGGCCGTGCCCGCCACGAAGCGGGCACGGCTACGGGTCAGGTGGCTACGAAACTCTTGAGCCGACCGGCAATAACCGCCAGATCGTCGAGTTCGCCGGAAGCAATGGCCATCACCAGGTCAAAAGCATCGTCATCGGCCGGCGCGAGCTCCACACCGTTCTTGGCACAGAACACGTAGGTTCCCAGCCACGCCAGTCGTTTGTTGCCGTCGACCAGTGGATGGTTGGACACCAAGGAGTGCAGGAGCGCCGCCGCCTTGGTCAGCAGGTCCGGATAAGCCTCCTGCCCGAACATCCCGGCTCGGGGCCGGTTCACGGCAGCGTCCAGCAGACCGATGTCCCGCACCTGGACCGGCCCGCCGACGGCGTACCGGGAGATCAGCAGGGCCTGCTCGACGCTCAGGTAGCGGATCATTCGCCGAGACGGCGCAGGAGATCGGCGAACTTCGTGGCTCCCGCAGCCGCAAGCTCTTCGGTCTGCGCGTCGTCATCGGCCCGGAGCAGGTAATCGCTGATCGCGGCCTGAGCCACCTGCTGCATGCTCCGGCCCTCTCGCTCGGCCCGGCGCCGAAGGGCCTCGGACTGCACATCATCAAGACGCAGGGTCATTGCCATGCCTGACATGATACCAACCTGATACCACTCGCTCCGCTTCAATTACCCGTCGAGTGCGAGGACTACCACCAGCAGTACCTCTACGAGAACCCGAACGACTACTGCCCCGACCAGGTCTGGTCACAGTGCCCAGCCTTCCAGGGGGCGCAGGGCATCAATCCGCCAGTAGCAACGTGAACCGAATAATGGGTAGATGTCCCCCTCAGCGGCCACGCCCGTCGTCTACCTCCTGAGCGGCCTTCCCGGTTCTGGTAAATCGACCTACGCCCGCGGCCTGGAGCGAACCGGAGTGACTCGCCTGTGCGTGGACGAGCTCGTGCAGGCGCAGCACGGCAGGCCGGGCAAGGACTACCCCGGGCACGAGCAGCCCGCTCGTGAAGCACCGATCCTGGCCGAGGTCCGTCGGCAACTCGCGCGACTGGTGCTGGCTGGACAGTCTGTGGTCCTGGACCACGGGCTGGGTCTGCGCAGCGACCGGGACGACTACAAGAAACTGGTGACCGAGTCGGGTGGTCAGTGGCGTCTGCTGTACTTCCAGGTCGAACGCCCAGAACTGCTGCGGCGGCTCTCGCTCCGAAATGCCCAGGAAAGCTCCGGCATCATGACGGTCGAGACGCTGGACTGGATGATCAGGACGTCGGAACCCTGCGAAGGGGAGGGCGAGGAACTGGTCACCGTGAGAGACGCCTAGGCTCGGCCAGACACGTTCGCGATGGAGGTCAGAGCCCATGTTCACCCTCCGGCCCAACCTTCCCCAGGCCCTTGCCAAGGCCGAGCAGACCGTCCCCAATGAGCCCGTCGACTGGCTGAAACACCCGCCGCACAACGCTCATCGCCTGGATCGCACCGTCCAGCTCCCCGACCGGGCCTCCATCACCGAGTGCGGCAGCGCCCTGCTCAACTGGGAGGTTCACCGCCTGGCCGGGCTGCGCACGCTGGCGAGCGGGCCGGCCCAGCCGGGGGCAACCGTGGTGCTCGGAATGCGAATGGGCCCGGCCTGGGCGGTGGCGCCGTGCCGGGTCATCGAGGCGGTGCAGACCGAACAGCTCGTGGCGTTCAGCTATACCGCCTTGCCCGGTCATCCCGAGGCCGGGACGGAACGCTTCGCCTTTGTGCGCGACGAGAGAGGTGCGCGATTCGAAGTGAGCGCGGTGAGTCGACACGTGTTCTGGGGCAGCCGCCTGGTGCCTTTCCTGGCTAATTTCGTTCAGGGGCAGGCCACGGAAAAGTACCTCCGGGCCGGTCACTCACTGGTGAACGATTAAGGCACCCTCGGCTTACGGGTGGTAGCGGTCCCCGTCGGCCAGCACGGCCTCGGCAATGTCAGCGGGAAACATGCTCCGGATCGAAGGCCCATAGTACGAACCGTCCTGAGGGAAGGTGACCGTTTCCCCATCGACCTTGACCGGGGTGGAGTAGCCCGAGTCGCCGGCCTGACAGTCGGCCCAGACGTAGTCGGCCGTACCCACTTCTCGCAGCAGGCGCACAGCGCAAGAAGCCTGGGGGTCGACGGCCAGCAGCGTGGCGATCCGGGCCTCTTCCCGTTGCACGCCGGGCTCGGCCCGGTCAGGCAGCGCGATCGACGGCTCACCCCCGCCGCAGGCCCCCAGCAGAACGCACGTCCCCAGCACCACCGACCAGCCGAATCGGAACATACCGATCACCTTACGAAGGAAAGGGCTGTCCAGCCGTAGCCGGACAGCCCTTTCTTCTGACCAGTGAGGATCAGGTGGCCGAGACCCAGCCCATGCTCAGCGCGCCGAGCATGACCAGGCCGAGCACGATCCGGTAGGCCACGAACACGTAGACGCTGTGCCGCTCCACGAACTTCATCAGCCAGGCGATGATCGCGAAGCCGACCACGAAGGCGACCAGCGTGGCCACCGTCATCTGGGCCACGCCGGGGCCGTCGCCCGCGGTCACGTCCGGCAGGGTGAACAGGCCGGAGGCCACCACGGCGGGGATCGCCAGCAGGAACGAGTAGCGCACGACCACGACGCGCTTGAGGCCGATGGCCAGGCCGGCGGTGATCGTGCCGCCCGACCGCGAGACGCCGGGGATCAGGGCCATCGCCTGGGCGAGGCCGAGGATGATGCCGTCCTTCACGGTCAGCTCGTGGAAGTCGCGTTCCTGGCGGCCGAACCTCTCGGCCAGTCCCAGGAAGATGCCGAAGACGACCAGCATGGTGGAGACCAGCCAGAGGTTACGGGCGGGCTCCTTGATCGCGTCCTCGAAGAGCAGGCCCAGCACGCCGATCGGGATGGTGCCGAGGATGACCAGCCAGGCCATCTTGTACTCGAAGGTCTGCCGCAGCGAGGGGCTGACGAAGCCCTCGAGCCAGGTGATGAAGAGCTTCCAGATGTCCTTGGCGAAGTAGATCAGGACGGCCGCCTCGGTGCCCAGCTGGGTGACGGCGGTGAACGCCGCGCCCGCGTCCCGGTCGAAGAACACCTCGGACACGATCCTCAGGTGCCCCGACGACGAGACCGGGAGGAACTCGGTCAGGCCCTGCACCAGACCGAGGACGATCACCTCTAGCCAGCTCACGGCGCTCTGTACCCCTTCGTTCCGGCATGCACCCGCGCCTGCCGGTGCAGGGATGCCACATGAGATCCCCGGCTGCGTCGCCGGAGACGATGTTCGGTCGCACACCGTGTGGGCGCAGAGGTTTTTCCTCGCGGGGACGGTGGCCAGCCGACCATACACGCCTTAACGGACCGTTAGGCAAACTTGCTCATTACCCGAAAACGCCCGTCAGACGGTAACCATCAGGCGACACCCCCGGTGCGGCAAAAGTTCCCGGGCACCCCCGTTCAGGGGCAGAACGGAACTGCCCGCCACGCCATCACCGCGCCAGGTAAGGGAATTCGGCGGTATTCACCCGACGAACGGGTGAGCAGCGGCCGCTACTCACCCGTTCAGTCCATTTCTCCCCCGCCGGGCCCGGTGTTTCCGCCCAGTGCCTGATCGCAGCCGGATCGTGATCAGGTTCTAATCTTCGGCAGCCGGATCGTGAGACGGCTTTCCGGCGCCGGAGTGCAGGAGTTCCAGTTCCGCCAGCACGTCGGCCTCGGCCCGGTCGAGCGACACCCCCAGGTCGCTGAGCAGGCCCTGCCCGTTCTCGAACTCCAGCACCGCCAGCAGCAGGTGCTCGGTGCCGACGTAGTTGTGCGCGAGCCGCAGGGCGGTGCGCATGGTCAACTCGAGCACCTTCTTGGCGCCCGGGTCGTAGGGCACCATCTCCGGTGCATCGGCCACTCGTGCGGGTAGCGCGGCAGTGGCCACCTCTGCGAGTCGCTCGGCCGTGACCCCCTGCCGGGCGAGAACCGTGAGCGCCAAGGTGTCCGGCACCGCCGCCAGGCCGACCAACAGGTGGGCGGGCAGGGTCAGGTCGTTGCCGGCCGCCAGCGCCGCGTCGTGCGCCTTCATCACCACCGAACTGGCCCGCGGGGTGAAGCGGCTGAAGCCGTCCTTCAGGTCGATCGGCTGAGCATCGGCCTTGGGCACGAACCGCTTCTGGGCGGCCTGCTTGCTGACCCCGATGCTGGTGCCGATCTCCGTCCAGGAGGCGCCGGAGCGCCGGGCCTGGTCGACGAAGTGGCCGATCAGATGGTCGGCGACCTCGCCGAGGTAGTCACCGACGACGACCGCACCGGAGAGCTGCTCCAGCGGGTTGTCGTGGGCCTTCTTGATGCCCTGGATGAGATCGTCCAGGCGCACGCTACGTGTCGTCGAGCTGGATTCCGTCATACGTCAACCCTAGGTTGACGCAAGACGGTCGTCAACTATTGGTTGACGCGATCGGCTCAGGCGGCGCGGGTGAACATGGGCTGGCCGTCCCGCTCGAGCAGCTCGTCGAGTTCCTCGTCGCGCAGTGTTCCGGTCAGGCCGAGGGCATCGGGGAACAGGTGCAGCCCGGGAGCCGGACGCGCCACCTGCGGGCGCCGAGGGGCAACGGCCAGGGCACCAACAATGGACGAGGGTGCGCCGGCAAGGCCGTCGAGTGCGGTTTGCGGGGTGGCCGGGTCGACGGTCGGAGCAGGCGTGCCGGAGGCACCCGCGATCGCCGGGTCCCGGGTGGTGCGCGACTGGTAGACCGTGCCGATGTAGATGCCGGCCAGCAGCGCCAGACCGCCCGCGATCTGCCCACCACCCAGCGGCTCGCCCAGGACGACGATGGCGATGGAGGTGGCCACCAGCGTCTCGAGGTTCAGGAAGACCCCGGCGATGTGCGGCTCGACGCCGGTCTGCCCGTAGGCGAACAGGGTGAACGGCAGCACCGTCCCGAGCACCGCGAGCGCCAGGGCGGCGAGCAGCGCCGCGCCGTTCAGCCCGTCCTGACCGGGCACCGGGACCGATTCGGTGATCAGGGCGAACGGCAGCACCGCGACGGCCGAGGCGAGGAACTGGGCCGCGGTCACGGCGACCACGTCCTGGCCGGGCAGCAGCCGGGCCTGGACGATGGTGAAGGTCGCGCCGATCAGCACCGAGCCCATCACGATCACGTCGCCGAACAGCGTCGCGTCACCACCGCCGGCCCCGGCCACCACCACGATGCCGGTCAGCGAGAGCGCGAACCCGATCCAGGCGACCGGCCCCACCTTGGCGGCGTTGAAGACCACGGCGAGCACCGCCACGATCACCGGGACCGAGCCCAGCAGCAGGGCGGCGTGGGTGACGCTGGTCCGCTCGAGGCCGATGTTCTGCAGCAGCACGCAGGCGCCGTACCCGAACGCACCGTAGAACCACAGCGCAGGCCGGACGGCGCGCAGGTTCGGGCGGACCACGGCCAGGATCACCAGACCGGCGACCGCGAAGCGGAACACCGTGAGCCAGGCCGGGCCGAAACCCTCGAAGGCGGCCTTGCTCAGCGGGACGGTGGTGCCCCAGGTGATACCGGCGATGGTCAGGGCGGCGAGGGCGGAGGTGCGGCGATCGGCCAGGAAGGCACGCGGACGGGCGGAGAACATGGTGACATCGTGCGCTGCACACGTCGATAAATCGGACACTCGGACGAGTTGCCAACTATTATTTGGCCCCATGGCCGTCGAGCTTGACGAAATTGACGTAAGACTCCTCACCCAGCTCCAGCAGGACGCCGATCGGACGAACCTCGAGCTGGCCGAGCTGGTCGGGCTCTCCCCCGCCGCCACCCTGCACCGGGTGCGGCGGCTGAAGGAGAGCGGCGCCATCCGGATCATCAGCGCCCGGGTCGACGCGGCCGCGGTCGGCTTCCCGCTCACCGTGTTCATGTCGGTCACCACGGCCAACGCCCGGGCCACGGAGCGGTTCGAGCGCGAGGTGCGCGAGCTGCCCCAGGTGATCGCGGCCGACACCGTGGCCGGCGAGATGGACTACTGGCTCACCGTGGTCGCCCGGGACGTGGAGGACCTGGAGCACACGCTGACCCGGATCGCCACGCACGGCGGCGGCCGGGTGGTCACCTATCTCCGGCTCAAACAGCTGAAACCGCCCACCCCCCTGCCCCTTCTGCCGAGCACGGCGGCCCGACAGAGGCGCAGGGGGTGACCGCGACTCAGCGCCCCGTGCGCGGTTCGCCCGGGTAGGTACCGAAGTACCAGCTGTTGCCCTCCGGGTCCTCGGCGGCGAAATCGGTTGACCCGTAGTCGGTCTGCCTCAATTCGGTGGTGATCCGGGCACCGCCCGCCCGGGCCCGCTCGATCAGTTGCTCGATCCCTTCCGGCACCACCACGTAGCAGCTGAACGCCCCCGGCGGGACGATCGGCCGACCGTCGTCGCGGGCCGACCCGAGCATCACACCCCCGCCGTGCGGCCAGCTCAGCTCGGCGTGTTGCACCACCTCGCCCTCTCCGTGCACGGCCGTCTCCTCGAAGCCGAAAGCCTGCACCAGGAAGGCGATCAGGCCGCGGGCGTCACGAGCGGAGAAGGTGGGCCAGACGGTGGGCGGTGGCAGGCTGGGCGTTTCGGTCATGATTCCTCCCGATCCAGGTTGAGCCAGCCCCTCCCCTTCGGACCGGCACTGTCACTGTGCCGCAGCTGCCGTCATCCGGTCTTGAACGTTTCGGAAGGAAGATCGAGAGACCCGCCGGGCCTCTCCTCGGCCAGCCACCGGCGCGGGGGCAGGCCCGCCATCTCGGAGAACTCCCGGCTCAGATGGGCCTGGTCGGCATACCCGCACTCGGCCGCCAGCCGGGCCAGCCCGGCCGGCCCGGAGCCCGGGTCGCCGAGCCGTCGGCGGGTGACGTCGAACCGGGCCACCCGGCCGGCCGCCTTCGGGCTGAGCCCGATCTCGGCGGTGAACCGATAGGCCAGATTGCGCGGACTCCAGCCGACCCGACGGGCCAGGTCGGCCACCCCCAGACCTCCGTGCGAGGCCAGCAGCAACTGCCAGGCCCGCACCACCTCGGCGGCCGGGCCACTGTCACCGCGATCGAGACGCTCGAGGAAGAATCGGTCGAGCACCCCGAACCGTCCGGGCCAGGTCGATGCTGCCCGCACCTGCTCGTGCACCTCGACGCCGTCCCGCCCGAGCACATCGGTCACGGTCAGGTTCTCGCCCCCCAGTTCACCTCCGGGCAGGCCGAGCAGACGGCGGCAACCCAACGGCGAGAGAGCCACCTGGATGCCGGACTGTGCCCCCTGGTGAACGATCAGGGCTGGCGTGCGGTGCAGTCCTCCGAGGTACGTGTCGTAGCTACCCCCGGGATGTCCCTCCGGCAGCGCCGCCGCAACCATGGGCTCGTCGAGCGTGAAGATCAGCGTGAGCCAGGGCGAGGGCAGGCCGCGGTGCCGGCCCGGCGCCGATCCGCGCTGACGGTAGCCGGAGTACCAGGGGATGTACGTCTTCAGCGGGGTAGCGGGAGCGCGGTGCAGCAATTCGTCGACGAACTCCACCCGACCATCCTGGCCGCTCAGCGGCCTCGGTGCCCACGAACGTCCTCAAGCCCAAAAGAAAGTCGCGAGCCCCCGGCGGGGACTCGCGACGAGAACGGAACACCCGGCGAGCGGGCGGCTCACCCGGCTCAGCAGTTCACCCCGTTGTCCGGGTGCAGCGGATGGGTGGGTTCGAAGTGGCTGGGGTCGAGCCCGCGGGAGTCCTGGCCGAACCAGGGGGCGAGGGCGATGGTGGCGGTCAGGAGCAGAAGCAGAATGAAGAAGGCCATAGGTCCATTGTGACGATTCTGGCCTTGCATCACATAGCCAATTTCTGAAGACTGGCCACATGCCCCTCGCCAAGAAGCAGCCAATCCAGCAACGTGGCCGGGTCAGCGCCCGTGAGCTGATGCCATTGCTGACCGATTGGCGTGCCTCGGCCGTCGGCATTCCGGGCTACCGCGCCCTCGCCGACCGGCTGCGCCTGCTGGTTCTGGACGGGCGTCTGCCGGTCGACACGGTGCTGCCGTCGGAGCGCACCCTGGCCGATGCCCTGCAGACCAGCCGCACCACCACCACCTCGGCCTACCGGCTGCTGCGGGAGTCCGGCTTCGCCGAGGGCAGCCAGGGCGCCGGCACCTGGACCACGCTGCCGCGCGACAGCAAGCTGGAGTCGCCGATCTGGCCGGAGCACCTGAGCGGGGAGGCCGACCCGACCGGCGCCAACGGCGACTTCTCCTCCGCCGCGCTGGAGGCCCCCGCCGAGCTCTACCCCGCCTATCAGGCCGCCCTGGCCGAGATGCCCCGCTTCCTGCCGGGCAACGGCTACGTCACCAGCGGTCTGCCGATGCTGCGCGAGCGCATCGCCGAGCGCTACACCGAGGCCGGGCTGCCCACCACGCCGGAGCAGATCCTGGTCACCAACGGCGCTCTGCAGGCGCTGCACCTGGTGCTCGGCGTGGTGATGGAACGCGGCGACCGGGTCCTGGTCGAGCACCCCACCTATCCCGCGGCCGCCCAGGCGATCCGGGCGGCCGGGGGCCGGTGCGTGCCGGTGCCGGTCGAGGACGGGTGGGACGTGCAGCGGATGGGCACCCTGATCCGGCAGACCGGCGCCCACCTGGCCTACCTGATGGTCGACTTCCACAACCCCACCGGCGACCTGCTGGACGAGGCGGGGCGGCGACAGCTGGGGGCGATGGTGGCCGACACCGGCTGCCGGGTGATCGTCGACGAGACCATGCGCGACCTCGACCTGCGCACCACGCTGCCGGCCGCCCGCGCCGGTCGGCCGGCTCCCGACCCACTGCCGATGCCTCGCCCTCTGGCCGCCTTCGCCCCGGCCGAGCACGTGATCACCCTGGGGTCGGCCTCCAAGACCTTCTGGGGCGGCCTGCGGATCGGCTGGATCCGGGCCTCGCAGCCGCTGATCCGCAGGCTGGCCCTGGCCCGCGGCAACGAGGACCTGGGCGGGCCGCTGCTGGAGCAGCTGGCCACCGCGCACCTGCTGGAGAACGCGGAGCCGATCCGCCGGCACCGCCAGCAGTTGCTCGCCGACCGGGCGATCGCGCTGCACGACGCCCTGCGGGTCAACCTGCCCGACTGGACGGTTCCGCTTCCCCAGGGCGGGCTCTCGCTCTGGTGTCACCTGCCCGAGCCCCGTAGTTCCCAGGTCGCCGCGGCGGCCCGGGCGCTGGGCATCTGGCTCACTCCCGGGCCCCGTTTCGGGCTCGACGGGGCGTTCGAGGCGCGGATCCGGATGCCCTTCGCCCGGCCGGTGGCCGACCTGGTGCCGATGACCGAGGTGCTGGCCCGGGCCTGGCGCGCTCGCGGGCGCGCGCACACCTTCGACGACGACCTGACCACGGTCTGACGGTCCGACCTCACATCTGCCCTCGCCCAAACGTCTACAGGGGTAGAGGGGCCTGTCCCGCCATCCGTAACCGAAGGAGCACCCGTGACCACGACCTCGTCCGGCTTCGTCCCGTTCACCGACGAGCGGCCCGACGACGCGCCCTGGCCCGCGATGAAGTGGCCGATCGACCACGGCGTGGTGCTGTCGGGCGGCGTGGTCATCTTGTCGCAGTTCACCGAGGCCGACGCTGAGGCGCTGTTCGCCGCCCTCGACCACGACGCGGTCTGGGCTCACGTCCCCGGCCGCCCCGCAGACGCAGACGCCCTGGCCGCAGCGGTGAACCGGCGCATGGCGGTGCGCGGTGACGTGGCCTGGGTGGTCCGGCTCCGCGAGGCCGTGGGCGATCTGCCCGCCGGGGCCGTGGTGGGCACCACCTCGTACCTCGACGTGGTGCCGGAGGCGGCCCGGCTGGAGATCGGCTGGACCACCTACACCCCGGCGGTGTGGGGCGGTCCGGTCAATCCCAGCGCCAAGTTCGTGCTGCTGCGTCACGCCTTCGAAGAGCTGGGGGCCGGCCGGGTGCAGTTGAAGACCGACGTGCGCAACCACCGTTCGCAGCGCGCCATCGCCCGGCTCGGGGCCCGGCCGGAGGGGGTTCTGCGGCGCTATCAGCCCCGGGCCGACGGCACGATGCGGGATACCGTGATGTTCTCCGTCATCGCCGAGGAGTGGCCTGCGGTGAGTTCCGGCCTTCAGCGGCGTCTTGACTCCTAGAGTCCCGTCCCGAGGAGAGCAGCATGTGCCGCAACATCCGCACCCTGGCCAACTTCGAGCCGCCCGCCACGCACGACGAGATCGGTGCGGCGGCGCTGCAGTACGTCCGCAAGATCGCCGGCACCACCGCCCCCTCGCGGGCCAACGAGGAAGCGTTCGCCCGGGCGGTCGCGGCGATCACCTCGATCACCCACGACCTGCTCGACGAGCTGGTCACCACCGCCCCGCCGAAGAACCGTGACGCAGAGGCGGCCAAGGCGCGGGCGCGCAACGAGGCGCGGTTCGGCCCTCGGTGAGATCGCGCTGAGAAATTGAGGACGGGTGGTGGGCCTCGGGCGCGAACGCCCGATTGCGTTCGGGCCGGGTTCGGGTCGCGTTGGGGTTGAGCTCGGTGCCGACCCACTCACAGAGGTGCGGCGGGCTCCGAAGAGGCGCGCAGACGTCCACAATTGGGGTCGGCTGGCGCTTATTCCCGATCACGCTCCCGGCTGAAACCGCGATCGGGGGCGCGGACCAGGTGTCAGCCGGCCGCTCGCCGACGTAACGTCGGGGCGTGACGATCTCCCCAGATCCGCGTCCTGAAGACGTCCGGGCCGGCCGCTGGCCGGACCACCTGCCCACCACGCTCGGTGCCCTGCGGGCCTCCGGGCACCGGCACCGCACGGTCAAGCAGGAGATCGCGGCCAACCTGCTGGAACTGATGCGCACCGGCAAGCCGCGGTTCCCGGGTGTGGTCGGCTTCGACGAGACGGTGCTGCCCGATCTCGAGCGCGCCCTGCTGGCCGGCCACGACCTGGTGCTGCTGGGTGAGCGCGGGCAGGGCAAGACCCGGCTGATCCGTACCGTGGTCGGCCTGCTCGACGAGTGGACCCCGGTGATCGAGGGCGCCGAGCTGAACGAGCACCCCTACGACCCGATCACCCCGGCCTCGATCCGCCGCGCCGCCGAACTCGGTGAGGAGCTGCCGGTGGCCTGGGTGCACCGGGAGTCGCGCTACGCCGAGAAGCTGGCCACGCCGGACACCAGTGTCGGCGACCTGATCGGTGACGTGGACCCGATGAAGGTGGCCGAGGGCCGCACCCTGGGCGACCCGGAGACCATCCACTTCGGCCTGGTGCCGCGCATGCACCGGGGCGTGATGGCGGTCAACGAGCTGCCCGACCTGGCCGAGCGGATCCAGGTGGCGCTGCTGAACGTGCTGGAGGAACGCGACGTCCAGGTCCGCGGCTACGTGCTGCGGCTCGATCTCGACCTGCTGCTGCTGGCCAGCGCCAACCCGGAGGACTACACCAACCGCGGGCGGATCATCACCCCGCTGAAGGACCGCTTCGGCGCCGAGATCCGCACCCACTACCCGGTCGACCTCGAGCTGGAGATGGAGCTCGTCCGGCAGGAGGCCGGGCTGGTCGCGGTGCTGCCCGAGCACCTGCTGGAGGTCCTGGCCCGGTTCACCCGCGCGGTGCGCGAGTCCAACGCCGTCGACCAGCGTTCCGGGGTCTCGGCCCGGTTCTCGATCGCGGCGGCCGAGACGGTTGCGGCGGCCGCCCTGCGACGGGCCACGCTGAACGGCGAGACCGACCCGGACGGCGCCCCGCCGGTGGCCCGGGTCGGCGACACCGAGACGATCACCGGGACCCTGCGCGGCAAGGTCGAGTTCGAGGCCGACGGCGAGGGCCGGGAGACCGAACTGCTCGACCACCTGCTGCGCCGGTCGGTCGCCGAGACCTGGCGCAACCGGCTCGGCGGGGTCGACCTGGCCGGCTTCGTGGCCGCGGTGACCGAGGGCGAGGGGGTCTCCACCGGCGACGCGGTGGCCTCCAGCGACCTGCTGGCCCAGCTCGGCACCGTTCCCGGGCTGTCCACCGTGCTCGAGCGCCTCGGGTTCGACGAGGTGCCCGGCCCGGCCGACGCCGCCTCGGCGATCGAGTTCACCCTCGAAGGGCTGCACCTGACCCGGCGGCTGGCCAAGGACTTCCTGGCCGACGGACGCACGGTCTACGGCGGCGAGTAGGTCGCACGGTGAACGGGGCGGCCCTGCGACGGGCCGCCTCGTTCGTCGGTTATGTCCCTGATCTGCAGTGCCCGTTGAGGCAGCTTCCCACCCGGCCGCGACAACTCGGCTCAAACCCCTCCTGTTTTGTCGGACCCCCGGTCTAGAGTCGCCGTGGCGAGGTGACGCGGGTCACTTCCGGTCCAGGTGGGGGCATTGTGAAAACGTCTGGTGCGATCCGAGGGCTGGCCGCTCTGGCCGGGGTTCTGCTGGTCGCGAGCGCGCCTTCGCCGGCGTTCGCCGCAGCCGATGCGCCGGTGGGCGCCGCGGCCTCGCCCGGGCGCTACAGCTTCGACCTGACCGTGGTGGGTGTGCCCACGCGCACGGTGTCCGGGGCGAAGCAGGCCGGGGTGGTCGACGTGCACTTCCCCGACGGGCGCACCCAGCGGCTCAGCCAGCGCTCGCTCGGCCTGGGAACCAGCTCCCACCAACGGTTCGGCGCCGCCGTCTCGGTGCGCGACCTGAACGGCGACGGCCTGTCCGACCTGGTGGTCGGGGCCCCCGGCGCGGCCGGCAAGAGCCGCACCGGCGCGGCCTACCTGCTGCTGCAGAGCGCGGGCGGCTTCACCGCGGCCAATGCCTCCGCGCTCGACAACAACGCCGAGCCGGGCGACCGGTTCGGCAGCGCCGTCGCGGTCGGCACCCGCGCGAGCGGCACCGGCATGCTCGACCTGTGGGTGGGCGCGCCGGGGCGCGACGTGAACGGCAAGAAGGACGCGGGCGCCGTCTACCGCTACTACCTGAACGCGACCACCGGCAGCGCGTCCTTCAACGACGTGATCTCGCAGGACACAGCCGAGCTCAGCCAGTCCGCCGAGACCGGCGACCAGTTCGGCGAGGTGCTGGCCGACTCGCTGAACGGAGTGGTGGTCGGCGTGCCGCACGAAGACGTGGGGGCCGGGCGGGACGCCGGTGAGGTGGTGTTCGTGCGTACCAACACCACCACCGACCTGCTTACTGCGGCAACCACATTCACCCAGAACACCAAGGGCATCCCCGGAGCGGCCGCTTCCGGCGACCGGTTCGGCGCCGCGCTGGCCCCGTTCGGGTTCGCGGTGGGCGCGCCCGGTGACGACCTGGGCACGGTCACCGACGCCGGGCGGGTGCAGGTGTTCCAGGTCAACGCCGGTAGCACACCGCGCCCGTTCTTCTCCTTCACGCAGGACACGAGCACCATTCTCGGCAAGGCCAAGAAGGGCAACCAGTACGGCGCGGCACTGGCTCTCGGGTCCTTCCGTTGTCCGGGCGCCTTCCAGCTGGCGGTCGGCGCCCCCGGCACCGATGTGGGTAAGGCGAAGGACGCCGGGGCGGTCTTCGTGCAGTCGCTGCCCGGCACCGGGGCCGACAACTGCAAGTCCACACAGCTCAACCAGGGCAAGGGCGGGGGCCTCGGCGGCACCGCGAAGAAGAACGACCACCTGGGCCGGGTGATCACCACGCTGCCGGGCGACCCGGCCGAGCCGAACGCGAAGATCGACAACCTGATCGTCGGAGTGCCGGGCAAGGACATCGGGAAGGCGGCCGGCACCGGGGTCTCGGTGGTCTGGACCGGCAAGAAGGTGCTGAAGACCTTCGGCTTCTCCGGCGGGAACGCGAAGAACCAGGCCTACGGCAGCAGTTTCGGGGTCAGCGACGTCCTGCCCGAGATGGTGATGTAGAGACTGAGGGTCGTGGCCGGGCTGCTCCTGGGGGGCGCGGTCGGGCTGTGCGGCGGTGACCGGGGTGAAGGATGGCCGGGCGCGGCCCGGGCAGAGCGGGCCAGCGGGTTCGGCGGTTTCGTGCGCGGCACGGTTCGGCGGTTTCGTGCGCGGCACGGTTCGGCGGTTTCGTGCGCGGCACGGTTCGGCGGTTTCGTGCGCGGCACGGTTCGGCGGTTTCGTGCGCGGCACGGTTCGGCGGTGAGGCGGCCTGGCGCCGACCAAGGCTTGTGTCGGGCTGAAGAGTGGCACGGGGCGGGCTTATTCCCGGTGATCGGGTAATCAGCTAAGGGCGATCAGGGGTGACCTTGGGGGCCCTTGCCGACGTACGGTCTTCCGGTGACTCCTCGGCGGCGCGATCCGCGTTATCGGTACGGTCCGTGGCGCGGCGGGCCGGATCCGCTGACTCCTCCCTACGACGTGCGCCGGGCCCTCGACGCGATCGGCGATCGGGTGCTCAGCGGCGAGAACGTTCGCGAGGCCCTGCGCGACCTGCTGCGGCGCGGCCTGCCCGACGAGAACGGGCGGCGCACCGGGCTGGACTCGCTGCGCGCGCGGGCCGAGCGGATGCGCAAGGAGACGTCGCGACGGGGCCGGCTGGACGGCGCCGTCACCCGGGCCCGGGCCCAGCTCGACCAGGCCCTGGCCTCCGAGCGGGAAGAGCTCTCGCTGCGCGACGGCGACGAGGCCCGGTTCGCCGAGGCCCAGCTCGACGCCCTGCCCCGTTCCACCAGCGCGGCGGTGCAGGAGCTGTCCGAGTACCGCTGGGCCTCGAAGGAGGCCGAGCAGATCTACCGGCAGATCCTCGACGGCCTGCGCAGCGACGTGATCGACCAGCAGTTCAACGGCATGCGCAACGCCCTGCAGGGGCTCGGGCCGGACGCCGACCCGCAGCAGCGGGCAGCGGCGATGGCAGCGATGAACGAGATGCTCGACGACCTGAACTCGCTGCTGGACAAGCACGCCCGCAACCAGGACACGCCCGAGGACTTCGAGCAGTTCATGGCCAAGCACGGCCAGATGTTCCCGGACGACCCGCAGAACGTGGACGAGCTGATCGACTCGCTGGCCCGTCAGGCGGCCGCGGCCGAGCGGCTGATGAACGCGCTCAGCCCGCAGCAGCGCGAAGAGCTGCAGGGCCTGATGCAGCAGGCCCTGGGCGACGCCGGGCTGGCCGCCAAGATGGGGCAGCTGACCGACAACCTGCGGGCCCTGCGGCCGGGTGAGGCCTGGGGCCAGGGTCGCGGTGAGGGCCGGCGGATGAAGGGCCAGGGCGAGCTGGGCTACGGCGACGCCGCCGGGGCCCTGCAGGAACTGGCCGACCTGGACGACCTGATCGACCAGCTCAGCCAGGACCACGCGGGCGCCACGCTCGACGACATCGACGTGGAGACGGTCGAGCGCTCGCTCGGCGCCGGTGCGGCCGCCGACGTGCAGGCCCTTCAGGAGCTGGAACGCGAGCTCGAGCGGCAGGGCTGGCTCACTCGGGCCGACGGTGCGCTCACCCTCTCCCCCAAGGCGCTGCGGCGGCTCGGGCAGAGCGCGCTGCGGCAGGTGTTCGCGCACCTGGGCTCGGGTCGCCGCGGCGAGCACGACATTCGCGACGCCGGAGCCGCCGGCGAGGCCACCGGGGCCTCCCGACGCTGGGAGTTCGGCGACGAGCAGCCGATCGACGTGGTGCGCTCGCTGCGCAACGCGGTGCACCGTCAGGCCGCGGCCGGCAACCGGGGCGGGATCCAGCTGCTGGCCGAGGATTTCGAGGTCGTCGAGACCGAGCGCCGGGCCAGTGCGGCGGTGGCGCTGTGCGTGGACCTGTCGTTCTCGATGATCTCGGAGGGCCGCTGGGGCCCGATGAAGGAGACCGCGCTGGCCCTGGCCCACCTGGTCGCCACCCGGTTCCCGCAGGACGCCCTGCAGATCGTCGGTTTCGGCCGCTACGCCTCGAAACTCACCGTGGAGCAGCTGGCCGGCATCGAGCCGGACTACGTGCAGGGCACCAACCTGCAGCACGCCCTGTCGATCGCCGGACGGCACCTGCGCCGGCACCCCGACGCCGAGCCGGTGGTGCTGGTGGTCACCGACGGCGAGCCCACGGCCCACCTCGAGCCGGACGGCACCGCCTACTTCGACTACCCGCCCACCCAGACCACGATCAGCCTGACCGTGGCCGAGGTGGACGCGCTGACCCGTTACGGCGCCGCGATCAACGTGTTCATGCTGGGCGAGAACGAGGGGCTGCGGCGCTTCGTCGACGCGATCGCCCGGCGCAACGGCGGCCGGATCTTCACCCCCGGACTGGAGAACCTGGGCGAGTACGTGGTGAGTGACTATCTGAAGTCGCGCCGCGGCCGGAAGTAGACCGAACGAGCCAAAGGCGTTGTGGACGTCCATTGTTGCCTCAAGCGACTGTGCCTCGCCGCCGAGAACGGGGAGACCCACATCCATAGTCGCGAGGGGATTCCCCATGGCCGAGATCCTCGTCATCGACGACGACCCCGACATCCGGGACCTGCTGTTCGACGCCCTCAGCGGGGCCGGGCACGCGGTCCGGGTCGCCCCCGACGGGGACTCGGGGCTGAAGGCCGCCAGCGGGCACGCGCCTGACCTGGTGGTGCTGGACTGGATGCTGCCCGAGCACAGCGGCCTGGAGGTCTGCAAGGCGCTGCGGGCCGACCGCGCGCTGGCCGACGTGCGGGTGCTGATGCTCTCGGCCCGGGGCACCGAGTCGGACATCGAGTACGGGCACGAGGCCGGGGCCGACGGCTACATCGTCAAGCCGTTCAGCCCCCGGGCCCTGGTCTGGCGGGTGGAGTCGATGCTGGCGCAGGAGCACAAGGTCATCGACGCCACCCCGGACGAGTAGCTCTTCTACAGCCGCAGCGGGACGGGGAGCGAGGTCATCGCCGGGAGGTTGACGGTGAAGGTCGCTCCCTCGTCCGCCGCGCTCTTCACCCCGATCGTGCCGTGGTGCGCCTCGACGATCTGACGGACCACCGCCAGCCCCAGCCCGGTGCCCTGGATCGCCTGCCGGCGGGCCTGCTCGGTGCGGAAGAAGCGGGTGAACAACTGGCCCTGCTCCTCCACCGGGATGCCGATACCGGTGTCGCTGACACTGATCTGCACACCGGGCCGGGTCAGGTCGGGCACCGACGCCGCGACGGTCACCGTGCCACCCGCGGTGGAGAACTTCACCGCGTTCGAGAGCAGGTTCAGCAGAACCCTTTCCAGCTGCGAGCGATTGCCGATCAGGTAGGGCAGGCCGGGCGGGATCTGCACGTCGATCTCCACCCCCTGCGACTCCATCGCCGGCCCGAGCACCCCCACCGACGTGGCGACCAGCTCGGCCACGTCGACCTCCTCGTCCATCCGGGCCGCGGCCCCGGAGTCCACCCGGGACAGCGTGAGCAGGTCCTCGACCAGGGCGAGCAGCCGGCGGGAGTTCCGGTCGATCACCTGGACCATGCGGGTGTGGGTGGGGTCCTCGGCGGAGGCCAGCAGCATCTCCGCGTAGCCGGTGATGCTGGTCAGCGGGGTGCGCAGCTCGTGGCTCACGGTCGCCACGAACTCGCCCTTGAGCCGGTCGAGTTCGCGCAGTTCCTCCTCGACCTGCTTCTGCCGGGTGATGTCGACGTAGATCGCCCCGATCGCGAACCGCCTTCCGGTGCCGTCCACCACGGGGTAGCGGACCACCAGGAAGGTGCGGTCCTCGCCGTCCACCGACCAGATCTCCTCACCCTCGACCTTGTCGGCGCCGTCCAGGCAGGCCTGCTCCACCGAGGTCAGCTTGCGGCGGTCGAGCACGGCGGGACGGGGGGCGGCGGCGGTCGGGCGCAGCCGGTCGAACTCGGTGTTGGTGAGCAGCGTGCGGCCGGTGGCGTCGCGCACGCAGATCGCCGCCGGCGCGTGATCGACCACCCCGCGCAGGATCTCGGCGGTCTCCCGGCGTTCCTGCTCGATCACCCGGGCCTGGGTGGCGAGCCGGCGCTTGGCCAGCGCGTGCTCGATCGCCGGGGCGAGCCGGACCAGCCGGTCCTTCAGCAGGTAGTCGGAGGCGCCCAGGCGCAGCGAGTTCACGCAGGTGTCCTCGTCCATCACCCCGCTGACCACGATCAGCGGGATGTCCATCTGCAGCTCGCGGAGCATGCGCAGGGCGTCCGGCGCCGCCATCGAGGGCAGGGAGTAGTCGCACAGGACGATGTCCGGCTGCTCACCGAGGCCGGAGACGAACTCCTCCGGGGTCTCCACCCGGGTCCAGGTGGGCTCGTACCCGGCCCGTTTCAGCTCCAGCAGGAGCAGCTCGGCGTCGTCGGGGCGATCCTCGACGATGAGCAGCCGCAGTGGCGATGGCATGGTTTCTCCCGTGTCGTGATGCCGTTCCCGCTCTTTCGTCCGTCACCGGCCCCCACCGGCCAGGACGACCCTCCGGTCGCGGGGTGGATGGTTGTGGACGAGCCAGTACCGGCCGATGTCGAGGACCGTCTCGAAGTACGGCTCGATCTCGACCGGCTTGACGATGTAGCTGTTCGCGCCCAGCGCGTAACAGGTCTCCAGGTCGCCGTCCTCGGCCGACGACGTCATCATCACCACCGGTACCTCGCTCAGCACCGGGTGCGCCCGCATCTCCCGCAGCACGTCGATGCCCGAGACCATCGGCATCTTGATGTCCAGCAGCACCGCGCGGGGCAGGTCGTGCAGGTCCCGCCCGGCCCAGGGCCCGCGGCCCAGCAGCAGGTCCAGTGCCTCGACACCGTCCCGCGCCGACTCCACCCGCCCCGGGAACCGTCCCCGCCGCAGCGCGTGCAACGCCAGTTCCCGGTCGTGCGGGCTGTCCTCCACCAGCAGCAACCAGGGCTGCAGCTCACCGATCGGCCCGTTGTTGACCCCGGCGGCCGAAACCACTCCGCTCATCGCAGATCACCCCCCGGTGACGGCAGTGTGAAACCCATCGTGGCGCCGACTCCCGGTTCACCCACCGCCGAGAGCTGCCCGCCGTGCCGTTGCACGATCCGCTGCGACAGCGCCAGGCCGATCCCGGTGCCGGTGAACTCCTCGTTGTGGTGCAGACGCTGGAACACCTGCCCGAGCTTGGCCACGTAGCGCATGTCGAACCCGGCGCCGTTGTCCTTCACCAGATACATCACGGTGTCCGGGACCGGCAGCGGATCCGGCCCGGGCCGGGCCGGCTCGTCCTGCTCGGCCACCTCGGCCCGCACCTCGATCCGGGCCGACTCCTTCTTCCCGGTGTACTTGATCGCGTTGTCCAGCAGGTTCATCCAGACCTGCTGGATCAGCCGCCGGTCGCCGTAGGCGGGTGGCAGCGGGGCCACGACGAACTCGATCTGCCGCCCCTCCCGGGCCGGTTCCAGCGCGTTCCAGCACTCCCGGGCCAGCGCCGCCATGTCGATCGCCCGGGACTGCATCTGCTGGCGCTGCATCCGCGAGAACGACAGCAGGGCGTCGATGAGATTGCCCATGTGCTCGGCATTCTCGGTGACCTTGGCGAGGTAGTGCAGGGCCTCGGCGGGCATCTGCTCGCCGTAGTCCTCGGTCATGATCCGGGCGAAGCCGCTCATCGCCCGCAGCGGCGCCCGCAGGTCGTGCGAGACGCTGTAGGAGAACGCCTCCAGCTCGGCGTTGACCGCGGCCAGGTCGGCGTTCTTCTGCTCCAGCTCGACCGTGCGCTCGGCCACCCGCTCCTCCAGCAGCTCGGTAAGTTCCTGGCTGGCCTGCTGCAACGCCCGCTGCTCGGAGACGTCGTGGGTGACCTTGACGTAGCCCTGCAGCCGCCCGTGCTCGTCCCGCATCGCCGAGATCGAAGCGTGCGCCCAGAACACCGATCCGTCCTGGCGGACCCGCTTGCCCTCGACGTGGATCTTCCCGAGGGCCTGCGCGTCGGCCAGGATCTTCCCCGGTAGCCCGGAGGCCTGGTCGGCGGCGTCGAAGAAGCTGGCGTAGGGCAGCCCGATCGCCTCTTCGTGGGAGTAGCCCTGCATGCGCTCGGCCGCCGCGCTCCAGCTGTGCACCTTCCCGCAGCCGTCGAGCATGATGATGGCGTAGTCCGAGGCTCCCTCGAGAAGCCTTGCCAAACGGGCCAGCTCGTTGCGGCTGCGCTCGGCCGACTGCCAGCTGTCGGTGATGTCGGTCCAGATCATCAGCGCGCCGGCGGTGCCGTCGTCCAGCTCGATCGGCTGTCCCGACAGCAGCATCCGGCGGGGCCCCGAGTTCGGACCCAGGCTCACGTCGACCAGTTCCCGGGAGAGCGTGGCCCCGCCGAGGACCTTTTCCACGGGCGCGCTCTCGACCGACTCGTCCACCGCCGGGTGCTGGTCCGGGCCGGAGCGCACCGGCCGCACCTGACGGCCGAAACGCTGCATCCGCTGACCCACCCCGATCCCGAGGTCGTTCAGCAGCGCGGCGGCGGCCGGGTTGGCGTGTCGCACCACCCGGTCGCCGTCCAGTACCGCCATCGCGGCCTCGGAATCACGCCACAGCAGATCGATCAGCGAGTGCCCGCCACTGACCGGCGGAACGAACGAGGCGGCCGCCGACGGCGCCGGCGACGGGTACGTGCTGGTCACTTCCCCACCCCCGGCCTGGTGCGGGACCTCGGCGGCCCCGCTCGTCATCAACTGATCCAGGTCACCAGGCATGCTCGGTGACGGAAGGGATGGGCCGTCCGGTGATCGCCTCGTCGACCGCGTCGAGCAGGGCGTGCGCGGCGAACGGTTTGGTCAGGTAGGCGGCGCCCAGTTCGTGCCCGCGCAGGATGTCGCGTTCCCGGGCGGATGCGGAGACGAAGATCGCGGGGATGTCGTGCCGGCCCTTGCGCAGCCGGGTGAGCAGGTCGAAACCGTCCATCCCGGGCAGGCCGACGTCGAGGACGTAGGCGTCCGGGGCCCCGAACTGGTCCACCGAGTCCAGCGCCAGGTCGGCGTCGGGCATGGCGATGACCCGGTGGCCCACCATGACCAGCCGCATCGAGATCAGGTCACGGACGTCCGGGTCGTCCTCGACAACCAGCAGTCGGGCCACGGTGTCTCCTCGTTCGCCAGGTGGAGCGGGGGCAGGTCGCTTGCCCTGATCCATCGGCGCGGGAGGAGGAGATCCTTCAGTTCCGGGCGCGCAGACACCCGGTTGCCCTATCCAGGTGACCGCCACCTGACGCAGAGTGGCGGTGGAACCGGCCGGTATTCACCCGGCCGGCCCCCTCACCCACTCAGCCGGCGTAGACGCCGAGCAGATCCAGACGGGTCAGCACGCCGGTCGGCTTGCCGTCGGCGACCACCATCACGGCATCGACGCCTTCCAGCGCCTTCCTGACCACCTCGACCGGTTCGCCGGCACCGACCAGCGGCAGCGCCCCGGACATGTGCCGCTCCACCGGGTCGGCCAGGTTCGCCCGGCCGGTGAACACGGCCTCCAGCAGGGCCCGCTCGCTGACCGAGCCGGCCACCTCACCGGCCATCACCGGCGGCTCGGCCTTGACCACCGGCATCTGCGACACGCCGTACTCGCGCAGGATCCCGATGGCGTCGCGCACCGTCTCGGTGGGGTGGGTGTGCACCAGGTCGGGCAGGTCACCGGCCTTGGCCCGGAGCACGTCGCCGACGGTCAGGCCGCTGTCCTGGCTGAGGAAGCCGTAGGAGGCCATCCACTGGTCGTTGAAGATCTTGCCCAGGTACCCGCGGCCGCCGTCGGGCAGCAGGACGACCACCACGTCGTTCTCGGTCAGGTTCTGGGCCGCGCGCAGCGCGGCCACCACGGCCATCCCGCACGAGCCGCCGACCAGCAGCCCCTCCTCCCGGGCGAGCCGCCGGGTCATGGCGAAGGAGTCGGCGTCGGAGACGGCGATGATCTCGTCGGGCACCGAGGGGTCGTAGGCGGAGGGCCAGAAGTCCTCACCGACCCCCTCGACCAGGTACGGACGTCCCGTGCCCCCGGAGTACACCGATCCCTCGGGATCGGCTCCGATCACCTTCACGCGTCCTTCGGACGCCTGCTTCAGGTAGCGGCCGGTGCCGGTGATCGTGCCGCCGGTGCCCACCCCGGTGACGAAGTGGGTGATCCGGCCCTCGGTGTCGTTCCAGATCTCCGGGCCGGTGCTGGCGAAGTGGCTGGCCGGGCCCTCCGGGTTGGCGTACTGATTGGGCTTCCAGGCGCCCTCGATCTCCTTCACCAGCCGGTCCGAGACCGAGTAGTAGGAGTCGGGGTGCTCGGGGGCCACCGCGGTCGGGCAGACCACCACCTCGGCGCCGTAGGCCTTGAGGACGTTGCGCTTGTCCTCGCTGACCTTGTCCGGGCAGACGAACACACACTTGTAGCCCCGGCGCTGGGCCACCAGCGCCAGCCCGACCCCGGTGTTGCCCGAGGTGGGCTCGACGATCGTGCCGCCGGGGCGCAGTTCCCCGCTCTTCTCGGCGGCCTCGATCATCCGCAGGGCGATCCGGTCCTTCACCGAACCGCCCGGATTCAGGTACTCCACCTTGGCCAGGACCAGGGGGGCGACGTGCTCGGCAACCCGGCCCAGCCGCACCAGCGGGGTGTTGCCCATAAGTTCGACGATCGACTCTGCGTACTTCACAGGGCCCATCCAACACCCGTCGGCGCGGCCGCGCCGGGATCTACGCGTTTCGTGATGGCTGAGCGGTCTCTTCCCGGCCGGGCGGCTCGGGCTGTTCCACCTGTTCGGGGCGGGGTGCGCGGCGCCGGCGGAAGGCCGCCCAGCGGCCTCGGGGGCCGCGCTCGGCCCCGGAGACCTCGATACCCGCGACCTCGGTACCGCCGCTCTCGGCGGCCCGGACCGCGGCGTGCGCCACGTCGTCGATGCCCTCACCGCGGCGCCGGTCGGGCACCCGGTCACGCTCGCCGGGCAGATAGCCCAGGGCGGCGGCGACACTGGGCAGGATCGCCTCGCCCACTCGCGCGTAGCCGGTGGCCGAGGGGTGGAAGCGGTCGCTGGAGAACATCTCGAAGCGGTGCTGGACGAACTCGTCGGCCAGCAGGTCGGCCAGCGACACCGAGGCGCCCCCGGCCTCGACCACCGCGATGGTCTGCGCGGCGGCCAGCTGACGGCTCAGCCGCTGGGCGAGATACCGCAGCGGACGCGGGATCTCCTGGATCGTGCCGAGGTCGGGACAGGTGCCCACGACGACCTCGACCCCGGCCTCCCGCAGCCGGCGGACCGAGGCCTCCAGGGCCCGGACCGCGGCCTCCGGCTTGACCCGGTGGGTCACGTCGTTGGCGCCGACCATGATCACCACCACGTCGGGCCGCGGGCCCTCGTCCAGGGCCCGGGCGGTCTGCCCCTCGAGCTCCCAGGACTGGCCGCCGACCCGGCCGAACATCCGCATCTCGACCGGGCGCCGGGCGATCGGGGCCAAGCCGGCCGCGATCACCGCCCCCGGCGTCTGGTGGCCGGACTCCGCGCCGAGCCCGACCGAGGTCGAGTCGCCGAGCATGACCAGCTGGACCGGTTCTCCCGGGAAGTCGCCGTAGCGCCCCTCCCCGCCGGGCCCCGCGTTGCCGAACGGCTGGCCGATCACCTTACGGGCGATCCGGACCTCGGTGAGCAGGAGCCCGTAGGCCGCAGCCCCCAGGGCACCGATCCCCCCACCCCCGAAGGCCGCCGCAGCAGCAATCTTCCGGGCTCTTCTGGCTCGGCTCACGTGCGCTCCCTTCGCTCGCGGGTACCAGTACCCCACCCGCAGTTGAACAGCGCAGGCCGTTCCCGGCAACACCGTAACCACGGATCGGAAACCAGTTCTGGTTCTGGGCACCCACCTTCGTCGCCAGGGCCGGTGGCCTCACCTGCGCCACCCTCATTGCAGCACGCGGAGTTTGGCATTCTGTTCCCGATCCAGGTCACGAACCGGTCCAGTTCTCATGTGATTCGGGCACCCCGGGCGGCGCAGATCACACCAGGTCGTGCACGTCCTGGAGGGCGGCGACGGCCTCGCCCCGGAAGAGATCGGTCCGGTCCCCGTCGCGCAGCAGGTCGTGGCCGAGCACGAGGGCCTGGTCGGCCAGCGCGTAGGCGGACAGCACCGGGACCTCCCGCCGCGGCTCACCGTCGGCGTCGGCGGTCAGGTCGGCGATGCGCTGCAGGCCGGCCCGGATCCGCGCGAGCAGCTCGGCCGCCTCGGCCCCCTGCCGGGCGCCCAGCCGGGGCCCCACCACCCGCAGCCGGTCGGCGAGCCGCTCCAGCCGCTTGGCGGCCTCTTCGTGGGTGGGGCTGAGCACAGGCCCGATGCTAGCCCTCCGGCCTACTGCATCTCGAAGCCGCGGCGGCGCTCCCAGTCGGTGACCGACGACTCGAACGCCTCCAGCTCCGCGTCGGCCGCGCGCAGGCAGGTCGCCACCACGTCTTCTCCGAACGCGTTGCGGGCCAGGTCGGAGCCGGCGAACGTGTCGCGGGCGGCGGCCAGCGAGGCCGGCACGCGGGCCAGACCGGGGGCCCGGGAGTCACCGATCAGCGGTTGCTCCAGCGGCAGCCCGGCCCGGATGCCGTACAGCCCGCCGGCCAGCATCCCGGCCAGCGCCAGGTACGGGTTCACGTCCGCCCCCGGCACCCGGTTCTGCACGCGCAGCGTCTCGCCCCGCCCGGCCACCCGCAGCGCGCTCGCCGTGCCGCCCTCGCCCCAGGTGATCGCAGTGGGGGCGGAGGGGTCGCGACGGAAGCGCTTGTACGAGTTCACCGTGGGGGCGTAGAGCAGGGTGAAGTCGCGCAGGGTGGCCAGGACACCGGCCACGAAGCTGCGGAACACCGCGCTGCGGCCGTCCGAGAAGTCCTGGTTGGCGGTGTCGTTGAAGACGAACGAGCCGTCCAGCCCGCGCAGGCTCATCGAGAGCCGGGCGCCGTTGCCGGGCCGGTCGTCGTAGCGGGCCATGAAGGTCAGCGACTTCTCGTGCCGGTGGGCCAGCTCGGTGGCGGCGGCCCGGAAGGCGATGTGGTTGTCGGCCGTACGCAGCAGGTCGTCGTGGACGAAGGCGATGTCGTGCTGCCCGGGCACACCGGTGCCGTGCGACGACTGCACGGTCAGCCCGGCGTTGTAGGCGGTCTGCCGCACGTCGCGCAGCAGGTCCTCGTCGATGTTGGTGGCGCCGAGCCCGGCGCCGGTGGAGCTGGGCAGCTCTTTCCAGCCCTGGCCGGCGGCGGCCGCGTAGGTGGGGCCGAACACGGTGAACTGCACGGCGACGGCGCCGGTGGGCACGACCCCGAGATCGGCCGCCTCCTTCACCTGCGCGGCCAGCACCTGCCGGGGAGCGGTGCGCACCGGCAGACCGTCGGCCCGGAACAGGTCGCCCTGCACCATCACCGATCCGGCCAGCCAGGGCGCCGGGCGCAGGGTGGCCGGGTCGGGCCGCAGCACCAGGGCGCCGGAGGGGGCGGCCAGGGCGGCCGCGCCGGGATCGGCCCGGACCGGTTCCACGTTCAGGCCACCGGCCAGCACCTGGCTGATGAAGTGCCGGGCGTGCACCCGTTCGCCCTGCGACCGCCCGCCCGGATCGGTCCACACCACCAGCACGGTGTCGACGTGCCCGGAGTCGACCAGGCGCTGGAGTTCGTCGAGCTCCAGGGGTGGGCCGGCGGTCATCAGCGATTCCCTTCCTCGGGGACTCAGTCCTTGCCAGGGCCGTCCAGGTAGCCCCGTTCGGTCAGCAGCGCCCAGACCTTCTCCACCGCTTCGTCGATGGAGATGCCGGTGGTGTCGATCCGCAGCTCGGGATCGGCCGGGACGTCGTAGGGCGAGGAGATCCCGGTGAAGTCGGGGATCTCGCCGCGCCGGGCCTTGGCGTACAGCCCCTTGCGGTCGCGGCGCTCGCACTCCTCCAGCGGCGTGGACACGTGCACCAGGACGAAGTCGCCGACCTGTTCCACACCGGCCCGGACCTCGGCCCGGACGCTCTCGAAGGGGGCGATCGGGGCGCAGACGGCCAGGCCGCCGTGCCGGGTGATCTCGGCCGCGACGAAGCCGATCCGGCGGATGTTCAGGTCGCGGTCGGCCCGGCTGAAGGTCAGGCCGGCCGAGAGCATGCGGCGCACCTCGTCCCCGTCGAGCAGCGAGACGGTGCGGGTGGTGCGGTCGAGGAGCCGCTCGGTCAGCGCCTTGGCCACGGTGGACTTGCCCGAGCCGGAGAGACCGGTGAAGAAGAGCGTGACTCCCCGGCGGTGCGGCGGGGGAACGGCCCGGGCGTGTTCGCGGGCGAAGGCCGGATGCAACTCCCCCTCGGCACCGGGAAGAGTGGTGAGGACCTCGCCCGCGCCGAAGCTGCGGGCCACGGCGGTCAGCAGCGCTGCGTCGTCGGTGTGGGCCAACAGCGGCACCGCAACCAACGCAGCCCCAGCTCCAGCCTCGGTGGCGACGTCTCGCACAGCGCGCCACAGCCCGTCGGGGGGCAGCGGCAGCTGGCGGCCGGCGCCGAGGACAGCGATCCAGAGGAGCTGCTGACCGGCCCGCTGGGCCTGAGCCCGTACCTGTTCCACCTGGGTCGCGGTGAGCTCGGTGGTCACCGGCACCGCGAGCACCTCGCCCGGGCCGAGCTCGTCCAGCTCGGCGCGGACCTGGGCCGGAGTACGCCGCGCGGACCGGACCGGACCGTGGGTGAACGGCTGGAGCGGGGTGAACTGCGGCAGCGGAAGAGTCTCGGTGTTCTCGTGTTCTCCGGCCAGCACCCGGCTGAGCCCGGCGACCGGGGTGCCCTCGGCGTCTTCCAGGGTGATCGTCTCGCCCGCGTCGAGCCGCTTGTCGATCTCCGCAGGCACCTCCACGATGCCCGGGGCCGCGGTCAGGCCGCCGCTCAGGACGAGTTCGGCCAGTTCCAGCAACTGCTGCGGCGGGTGCCAGGAGTAGGTGGAGACGGTCGTGGGCGCGGCAGTGGGATCGGGCACGTTGTCAGCCTATGGGAGCTCTGAGCATCCGTCAGCGTCCGGCGCGAAGGGGACGTTTTCGTGGGTCGGGCACGCGGGCTGGGCTGACCGAACAGGCGCAGGCCGGAGACAAAGACCGCCCCCGCCAGGAGGAGCCCGGCGGGGGCGGTCTGCTCGGGCCGGCCTTCAGGGGGCCGGCTGACTGCGAGGGTGATCAGTCGTCGCCCCGCAGGATGGCGAGCAGACGCAGGATCTCGATGTACAGCCAGACCAGCGTGACCGTGAGGCCGAACGCCGCGGTCCAGGCGTACTCCTGGGGCAGGCCGTTGCGGATGCCCTGCTCGACGAAGTCGAAGTCGAGCACGAGGAAGAACGAGGCCAGGCCGACGCCGAAGGCCGCGATCAGCCAGCCCAGCGGGCTGTTGTAGGCGCTGTTGCCGCTGACCAGCGAGACGACCAGGTTGATCAGGCCGAAGGCCAGGTAGCCGGCACCGGCGATCAGCAGGATCTTGGTGAACTTCGGGGTGGCCCGCACGACGCCGGTCTTGTAGAGCACCAGCATCGCCACGAAGGCACCGAGCGTGCCCAGGATGGCCTGGGTGACGATGCCGTCGTACATGGTCTCGAACAGCAGGCTGATGCCACCGACGAAGAGGCCCTCGGCCGCCGCGTAGGCGAGCATCGCGGCCGGGCGGATCTTCTTGCTGAACGAGATCCAGAGGCTGAGGCCGAGACCGGCGATCATGCCGCCGAAGATCAGCGGGACGATGATCGGGTCGTCGGGCTCGACCAGGGCGAAGACGGCACCGGCGGCGACGAGCAGGACGCCGAACAGGGACGCGGTCCGGATGACCACGTCGTCGATGGTCATCCGGGCAGTGTTGCGCGCCTTGACCGAAGGCGCGTCGTACATGCCCTGGAGGTCGTTCGCGCTCGGGGTGCGAGTGTCGAACGTCGCGTAACCCCCACGAGCGAACTCGTCACTGCGCCCGAAGACGGGGTTTCTGCTTTCCATCGGTCCTCCGACCGTTTGTACGAGTCTCGTTCGGCCCGGAGTTGGTCACGTCCGGGCACGGCCATCTTGTGCGACCGTTGTGAATCTAATGCTTGGGCGGGCGTGGTAGTTCCCGACGTGAAGATCTTTCTGTGAAGTTCTGCCACCGGAGCCCTCTGTGCCCGATCGGACGCGTTCAGTGTCCGACTTCGTCCGCATTCTCACCCACAGCTTTGCCCCGATCACGCTGAGGTGACAGTGTTGCCTGCTGATGCCCTGGTTGCCACCGGGATGGTTGTGTCGTCACCGGCTCGTCACCGTTAGGCTTCGGGTCACGCGATTGCACTACGGGATGTCGGGTTTGGGACGTCGCCGGTCCGGGCGCACCGGCCGCGGCGAAGGCGGGAGCTGGGGACGACATGAGGGGTGACCGGAGAGGTCGGTCCGGCCGCACCCCCTGCGTACCCCGGCTGCGGTGCAGTCCTTCGTGCTGAGACCGGACGGCCGGGAAGCGGGGAACCTGCCCTCCGGGGCCGGGCCCCAGGGCACCGACGCCTCGCCCCGGGCCCGTGGCGAGGGCAACGATGTCGGCCCCTCGCCGGTCCTGCTCGGCGCGCTCGCCCTTCTCACCCTGCTGATCGCGGTGCACGCCGTGCTGCCCGACGACCTGGCCGGCCCCTTCGGGGTGCTGATCGGCATCGGGGCGGTGGTCACCGGTCTGGCCGGGATGCTCCGGCACCGGCCGGCCCGCCGGCGGGGCTGGCTGCTGCTGCTGGCGGGTGCCTCGCTCTGGGTGCTGGGCGATCTGGTGCACACCATCGAGCCCCCGACCCCCGGTGCCTACCCGGCCGCCTCCGACCTGCTCTCGCTGGCCGCCTATCCCCTGCTCGGGGCCGGTGCCCTCGACTTCTCCCGGGCCCGCGGCGGCGGCAGCGACCACGGCGCCGTGCTGGACGCGCTGATCGTCACCACCGGCATCGGCGTGGTGCTGGGCATCTTCATGATCGCGCCGCTGGCCGACAGCTCTACGCTGCCGCTCAGCGCGAAGGCCATCGGCGCCGCCTACCCGCTCGGCGACCTCTTCCTGCTCGGCGTGCTGGCCCGGCTCTACGCCGTCCCCGGCGCCCGCACCGTCTCCTACGCGCTGCTGGTGGCCGGGATCGGCCTGACCCTGGCCGCCGACGTGGGCTACGAGGTCACCACCCTGATCGCCTCCACCCTGGAGTCCAGCCCGCTGATCGAGGCCGGCACCCTCGGCGGCTACGCCCTGATCGCAGCCGCGGCCGTGGTGCCCTCGATGCGGGTGCTGGCCGACCCCGACCCCTCGGCGCCGGAGAACCGGCTGAGCCGCCCCCGCCAGGCCGCCCTGGTTTTGGCCCTGCTGATGCCCAACCTGGCGCTGCTGGCCGACGGGTACAACAGCGACGCCCGGCACTGGCAGGTGATCGCCGCCGGGATGCTGCTGATCTGCATCCTGATCCTGGTCCGGGTGCTCTGGCTGGTGTACAAGGTGCAGACCCTGGCGGTCGAGCTCACCGAGCAGGCCCGGGCCGACGGCCTGACCGGCGCGCCGAACCGGCGCACCTGGGACTGGGAGCTGGCCCGGGCCACCGCGATGGCCCGCGAGCACGGCACCGCGCTGTGCATCGCGATGATCGACCTGGACAAGTTCAAGGCCTACAACGACAGCCGCGGCCACCAGGCCGGTGACATCCTCCTGCGCGACTCCGTCGCCGCCTGGACGGCCCAGCTGCAGCCCCCGGCCATGCTCGCCCGCTACGGGGGTGAGGAGTTCGCCCTGCTCGCCCCCGGGTTCAGCCCGCTCCAGCTGGCCACCGTGCTGGAACGGCTGCGCGAAGTGACCCCGCACGGGCAGACCTTCTCGGCCGGCGTGGCCCAGTGGGACCCGCAGACCGACCCGGGCACCGCCGTGGCCGCCGCCGACGAGGCCCTGTACGCGGCCAAGCGGGCCGGGCGCAACCGCGTGGTGATCGCCGGTGACGAGCCGCCGGCCGGCCCGCCCTCCGGTTCGATCGAGCTCACCTCGATCACCGTCAAGGCCGAGCCGATCCGCCCGAACGACGAGTCCAGCCCGCCGTTGGGCACCCGCCGCGGCCGCCGCCGGGTGCACCGGATGCCGAGCTTCAGCATGGTCACCCAGCCCATCGTCGACCTGCGGGTCCAGCAGGTCCGGGCGCACGAGGCACTGGCCCGCTTCGACTTCCCGGGCACCTTCCCGGACACCGCCGAGGTGTTCCGCCAGGCCCACCGCGAGGGCTTCGGCGACCTGCTGGAACTGGCCGCCATCCGGGCCGCCCTGGACCTGCCGGGCCGCCCCCGCGAGCACGACCTCTACGTGAACGCCTCGGCCCGCGCGCTGATGTCGGCCCGGATGCGCACCGGCCTGCCCGACGACCTGTCCGGCGTGGTGGTGGAGCTCAGCGAGGACCCGGGCGACGTGGACATGGGCGACCTGATGCGGGCGGTCAACGACCTGCGTGACCGAGGCGCCGGGATCGCCCTGGACGACGTCGGCGCCGGCGCCCTGGAGTTCGCCCGGCTGGCCATGCTCCAGCCCGACATGGTGAAGATCGACCGCACGCTGGTGGTCGGCTGCTCGACCGACATCGGCCGTACCGCGGTGCTGAAGGGCCTGGTCACCTACGCCGAGGGCCTGGGTTCACTGCTGTGCGCCGAGGGCCCGGAGACCGCCGCCGACCTGGGCCACCTGGCCGCCCTCGGGGTCACCCACGCCCAGGGCAACATCTTCGCCCCGGCCAAGGCGGGCTGGCACCGCGTGCACACCCCGGTACCCGGTTTCGGGCCCGCCCGGGCGCGGGTGCTGGAACAGCCCCGCCCGGCCGAGACCACCTGGACCTACCGCCCGCCCGGCTACGACGACCCCGACTCGACCAGCCCGATCGTCATCCAGCTGGACCCGGAGAACTGATCCCGGCGGGGTGCCGCACCTGTGCCCTCGACGGGTTTCGAACCCGCACTGAAGCGCTTTTAAGGCGCCTGCCTCTGCCGTTGGGCTACGAGGGCGTCGAGCACAGGTTATTCGGTCCGGGCGGGTGGATGTGCCGGGACCTGGTCACAGGGCCGGGCGAACCGGACAGGCTTACGCTGGCCTGTATGGGACATCTCGTCGACCGCCGCCCAGTGGTGCGTGTGCGTGGGGCCGGAGGCCCGGGGGCTGCAGCCACCCGGCGCCCCGATCAGCTCGCAGTGGAGGCGCCGCTCACGCTCAAGGTGGGCGAGCAGACCATTGCCACCACGATGCGTACTCCCGGCCACGATCTCGAGCTGGCGCTGGGCTGGCTGGTCGCCGAGGGGGTGGCCCGCTCGTCGGGTGACCTCACCGAGCTGACGTCGTGCGATGCCGACACGGTGCGGATCGGGCTGGCTCCCGGGGTGCAGACGCCGCAGCCCCGGCTCGGGGCCACGTCCAGCGCCTGCGGCGTGTGCGGGAGCGATTCGATCGCAGAGGTGCTGTCCAGGCGTCCTCTGGTCGGGGTGGTGTCACTGCCAATTGTGGTCCCCCAGCCCCTGGGGGGCCGGGAGGTGCCCCCAGCCGATGGGCACCGCAGTCTCTCGGTGGAACCTTTGGTGGACGCGGGGGTTCTGGTCTCCCTGCCTGACCGGTTGCGGGAGGCGCAGCGCGCGTTCGACCGGACCGGGGGGCTGCACGCGGCGGGGCTCTTCACCCCGGCCGGGGAGCTGCTCTGTGTGCGGGAAGACGTGGGGCGGCACAACGCCGTGGACAAGGTGATCGGCTGGGCGCTGACCCACGGCCTGCTGCCCGCCACCGACAAGGTGCTGCAGGTCAGCGGGCGGGCCTCGTTCGAGCTCACGCAGAAGGCGACGATGGCCGGGATCCCGCTGCTGTCGGCGGTTTCCGCACCCTCGACGCTGGCCGTCGACCTGGCCGACGAGGCCGGCCTGACCCTCGCCGGCTTCGTGCGGGGCGACTCGATGAACCTCTACACGCACCCCGGCCGGGTACGCGTAGAGGTTCCCGCAACCGTCTAGGCCAGGCCCCAGGCGATCCCGTCGAGAATGTCCCGCTCCGACGTGACCTGTGTGGAGATCCGGCCGGTGGCGTCCATCCGCTCGGTGATCCGCCGCCAGATCAGCGCCCCGGCACCGATCACGTCGACCCGGCCCGGGTGCATGTAGGGCAGGGCGGCCCGCTCGGAGCGCGGCATCTCCAGCAGCTCGGTGCAGGCCGTCCGGACCTGGTCGAGCGAGAGCTGCGCACCGTGGATCGCCTTCGGGTCGTACTCCTTCAGGCCGAGCGCGTGCGCCGTCACCGTGGTGATCGTGCCGGCCACACCGACCAGCGTGCGGGCCTGCTCCAGCGGCACCTTCTCGGCCACCGCGGACAGCGCCGCGTCGATGTCCCGGGTGGCCGCGGCCACCTCGGAGGCGGTCGGCGGATCGCTGCGCAGGTGCCGCTCGGTGAGCCGGACACAGCCCACGTTCACCGAGATCGCGCTCTCGACGCTCTTGTCGCCGAGCACGAACTCGGTCGAGCCCCCACCCAGGTCGACCACCAGGTACGGCGCCTCGTGACCGCCCGGCAGACCGGCCGTGGCGCCGGTGAACGACAGCTCGGCCTCTTCCGAGCCGGGGATCACCTCCGGCTCCACGCCGAGCGCCTCCCGGATGCCCTGCACGAAGATCTTTCGGTTCCGGGCGTCGCGGGTCGCCGAGGTCGCGACGAACCGGATGGCGTGCACCTCGTGCCGATGGCAGAGGTCGGCGTACCGGCGGGCGGCGTCGAGCGTGCGCTCCATCGCCTCCGGGGCGATCTCGCCGGTCTGGTCCACTCCCTGACCCAGTCTGACGATCTCCATCCGGCGCTCCACGTCGACCAGCGTGCCGCGGCTGCGGCTCATGTCGGCGATCAGAAGCCGGATCGAGTTGGTGCCGCAGTCGATCGCAGCAACCCTTGTCATCGTTCCTCCACTCCGCAGGGCCCTCTCTCCCACCAGCACGGCAGGGCGTCGAGAACCTCGTCCCCCAGCGGATTCACCCCACGTCCGGCGGCCAGAGCGTGCGCTGCGTAGACGTGCAGGCACTTCACCCGGTCGGGCATGCCACCGGCGCTGACGCCGGCGATCTCGGGCACCTCGGCGAGCTGGGCCCGCCGCTGGAGGTAGTCCTCGTGCGCCCGGCGCTGGGCGGCTGCCAGGTCCGGATCGTCGGCGATCCGGGCCGTCATCTCCTTCATCAACCCCGAGGCCTCCAGCGTGCCGATGGCACCGGCGGCCCGGGGGCAGGTCAGGTAGTACATCGTCGGGAACGGCGTACCGTCGTCCAGCCTGGGGGCAGTCTGTACGACATCCGGCTGACCGCAAGGGCACCTGGCCCCGACGGCGACCACGTTACGGGCCGGGCGGCCCAGCTGACGGTGGACGGCCTGCAGATCCTCGGCGGTGGCGGGGCTCGGGCCCGGGTTCCGCTGGGCCTCGGCGGCGCTCACGGAACCACGGTGGTGGCCTGGGCCTCGCCCTGAGACCCGGCGGCCTCGGCGGAGAGCCAGATGTCGGAGAACCACGAGCGGTCACCGCTGGGCACGTCGGTCCGGGCCGGGTCGGTGGCCGAGGGCTGCGGGGTGGGCGTGGGATCGGCCACCACCAGACCGGTCTCTCCGGGCATCACGTAGTTCAGCCGCACCCGGGCCTGGGCTCGCACGTAGTCGTCGTCCTTCCAGCGTTCCTGTTGTCTGCGCAGGTCGGCCACGTCCTGGCCGGCCTGGTCCACCTCGTTGCGCATCGACTCCAGCTCCGAGCGCTGCACCAGCCACTTCTGGAAGTAGGGCAGGATCAGCAGCGCGAGCACCACGCCGACGGCCCCGAGGACCCACACCGGGCGTCCGCTGCCGGCCCCGAAACCGCGCTTGCGCGTGCCTCTTCCGGAGGCGCCCGGGCGGGGCCGGGCCGATCCGGGACGGGTGCTGGCGGGCCGGAGCCCACCGGAGCGGGTGGCGGTGGTGCGGGTGCGGCTCTTGTGGGGTGCGTGCGAGACCAGCGATCCGGCCGCGACGGTGCGGGCCCGTTGCTGGGCCGCTGCGCGCTTCTTCGCCGCGGCCATCCGTTCCGCGACCGTGGCCGGGCGGTTCTGGGCCGGGGCCGCGCGGGTCGGGGCCGTGGCCGACGACCCTTCGGCGCGGCGGGGAGCGGCCGTCTTTTTCGGGGCGGCCTTCTTCACCGGCTGCCCGGCCCGGCCCGGCTGGGCCGGGGTCTTCCGGGCGGCGGCCTTCTTGGACGGCTGGGCCTTGGCGGAGTCGGCGCGTGAGGCCCTCGATGCCGCCGAGGCCCCGGAAGCCCGCCCGGTCCCGGAAGCCTTGGGAGCAGCTTTCGGGACGCGGGCGGAACCGGAGGTCCTGCTGCCGTCTCCCCGCGCCCGGGACACCCGGGAACCACCGGTGGGATCGGAGGATCCGCCGGGACCGGGCGCGGAGGGACGGCGGGGACTCATCGGTGGGCGAACCGCGGGAACGCGCCGGCGCCGGCGTAGACCGCCGCGTCGTCGAGCTCCTCCTCGATGCGCAGGAGCTGGTTGTACTTGGCCACCCGGTCCGAGCGGGCCGGGGCACCGGTCTTGATCTGACCGCAGTCGGTGGCCACGGCCAGGTCGGCGATCGTGGTGTCCTCGGTCTCGCCGGAACGGTGGCTCATCATGCAGCGGTAGCCGTTGCGGTGGGCCAGCGCGACCGCGTCGAACGTCTCGGTCAGCGTGCCGATCTGGTTCACCTTGACCAGCAGCGCGTTGGCGGCGCCGGTCTCGATGCCCTGCTGCAGGCGGGAGGGGTTGGTGACGAACAGGTCGTCGCCGACGATCTGCACCTTCGAGCCGATCGCGGTGGTCAGGGCGGTCCAGCCCTCCCAGTCGCTCTCGTCCAGCGGGTCCTCGATCGAGACCAGCGGGTAGTCGTTGACCAGGCTGGTGTAGAACTCGACCATCTCGGCCGAGCTGCGCTTGCCGCCCTCGAACGAGTACACGCCCTCGCTGTGGAACTCGGTGGCGGCGACGTCCAGGGCCAGGCCCAGGTCGGTGCCGAGCACGTAACCGGCCTTGTCGATCGCGGTGGCGATCAGCTCCAGGGCCTCCTTGGTGCCGGCCACGCTGGGGGCGAAGCCGCCCTCGTCGCCCAGACCGGTGCTCAGGCCCTGGGCCTTCAGCACCGACTTCAGCGAGTGGTAGACCTCGGCGCCCATCCGCAGCGCCTCCTTGAAGGAGGGCGCGCCGAACGGGGCGATCATGAACTCCTGCACGTCCACGCCGCTGTCGGCGTGCGCGCCACCGTTGACGATGTTCATCATCGGGACGGGGAGGATGTGCGCGTTCGGGCCGCCCAGGTAGCGGAACAGCGGCAGCTCGGCCGACTCGGCGGCGGCCTTGGCCACGGCCAGCGAGGCGCCCAGGATCGCGTTCGCGCCCAGCGTGCCCTTGTTGTCGGTGCCGTCCAGGTCGAGCATGGCCTGGTCGATCATCCGCTGGTCGCTGGCCTCGAAGCCGAGCAGCGCGGGCTGGATCTGGTCGAGCACCGCGTTGACCGCGTTCTCGACCCCCTTGCCCAGGTAGCGCTTCTTGTCGCCGTCGCGGCGCTCGACCGCCTCGAAGGCGCCGGTGGAGGCACCGGACGGGACGGCGGCCCGGGAGATGGTGCCGTCGTCCAGGGCGACCTCGACCTCTACGGTCGGGTTGCCCCGGGAGTCGAGGATCTCGCGGGCGCCGACGGCCTCGATGGTTGCCATACTTCGTGCTCCTGATCGTGCGACGGTGGGCCGGACCGATGAGCCCGGCCGATGTGTCTGACCGTTACGTCTACGGAACGGAGCCTATCGCCAGCCATGCGTGCAGCCCCTCACCCGGGGCCGGTGTCCACCCACGGCCGGTGACGCTGTTCACCCGCTGTTCAGTCCAGCTGCAGCAGGGCCCGCAGGTGCCGGGGCGGTGGGGCGCCGTGGGCCAGGAGCTCGTCGTTGACCTCGCGCGGCGACAGTTCGGGACGGGCGGCGGCGAGCCCGGCGGCCAGGTCACGGATCTCGTGGTGGCCGACGTAGTAGGTGGACAGCTGGGTGGAGGTGAGCAGGGCCCGCCGCCACTTGCCGGCCGCCTCCCCCGCCTCTTGGTGACCGCGCGCCGTCATCAGCAGGATCGCCTCGTCCTCGGTCATCCCGTGGGCGTGCACCCGGATGTCCAGGATCGCGTTGATGGCACTGCGCAGCGCCGTCTTCAGCGACATCAGCCGCAGCCGGTCGTCGTCCTCCGCGCTCTGGCCCAGGCCGGCCGAGGAGATGAGTTCTTCCGCGCGGCCCGCCCAGCCCTCGGCGAACGTGCCGCTGCGGACGGCGGTGCGCACCGGGGTGCCCCCGCGGTAGCGCGCGGCGTGCGCCAGCTGCAGCGCATGCCCCGGAATCGCCTCGTGCGCCGCGAGATTGCGCAGCAGGTGCGCGTCGTACCCGCGCCCCTGGCTCGGGGCCACGGCGAAGAAGGTGGGCAGCAGGCCCTCGGCGGCCCCGGGCTCGAGCGGGCCGGGCGGGTCGCAGTAGGCCACCGCGATCCCGGCCTGCGAGGGCGGCATCTCGATCACCCGCACCGGGACCGGCAGCAGGGTGACCAGGTCGAGCTCGCGTACCCGGTCGGTGAGCAGGGCCAGCGCCTGCTCGCAGAACGGGCGCACCTGCTCGGGCGGGACCGGGGCGGCCGCGGCCACCTCGTCGAGCACCTCCCGCACCAGGCCGGGCGACATCGGGCGGCCACTGATCCGCACGGCCAGCTCGGCGATCTCCTCCTCGATCGCCTGCAGGTCGCTCTCGGCCCGGGTGAGCAGGGCGTCCGGGCTGGTCTCGGTGTCCAGCGTGTACCAGAGCCGGGCGGCGTAGTTGAGCTCGCCGAGCCGGGGGTCGCCGTCGCTGACCGGCAACTGGGCCTGCAGCCAGTCCACGTGCCGGTCGAGGGCCTCGAGGGCGTCGCGGCGGGCCTGCCGGGCCGGGCCGGCCAGCGACTCGTCCTGGGCCAGCAGGGGTTCCAGGTCTTCGGTGAGCAGCGGCACGGTGCTGCGGGCCCGCTCGATCGCGGTCTGCACCGACAGCCTGGGCATGTCGTGCAGCACCGACCGGGCCTGCTCGAGCCGGGCCGGGACCTGGCCCAGCCGGGCGGTCAGGGCGCGCAGCCGCTCCGGCACCGGGCCGTCCCGGCTGATCAGCGGGTGGAGCCCGGCCGCGGGCAGGTGCATCAGCGGATCGGACTCGAAGCGCCGCAGCTCGGTCTGTTCCCACAGCGTGCCGCTGACCCGGGTGCGCAGGATCTCCAGGTCGACCCGGTCGTCCGGGGTGAGCCCGGTGTCGTCCACGTCGTCCAGCGCCGACAGCGCGTCGACCAGCATCGAGGCCCGGCCGATGGTGGCCTCGACGGTCAGCTCGGTGGTGCGGTCGTCGTAACGGTGCTCGCCCAGCTCGGTGGCCGCCTCGGGAGCGGCCTCGAGCAGGGCGTCCAGCACCTTCGTGGCGGCATCACGGAACCGGGCCGTGACGATCGGGTCCTCACCGTGCTGCTCGCGCATGTCCCCCATCGTGCCGCACGTTCGCCCGGACAACCCGCCGGAGCGGGACTTACCAGCGGTTACCGGTGATCCGCTCGTAGACGTCGACGTAGAGCGCGCGGGTCTTCTCCACGATCTCCTCGGGGATCTCGGGCCCGGGGTAGGTCTTGTCCCAGCCGCTGCTCAGCGACCAGTCGCGGACGAACTGCTTGTCCCACGACTTCTGCGGCCCGCCCGGCGTCCAGGTGTCGGCCGGCCAGAACCGGGAGGAGTCGGAGGTCAGCACCTCGTCGCCGAGCACCAGCTCACCGTTCGCGTCGAGACCGAACTCGAGCTTGGTGTCGGCGATGATCACCCCGCTGCGGGCGGCGATCTCGGCGCCCCGGCCGTACACGGCCAGAGTCAGCTGCCTCAGCCGGTCGCTCAGGTCGGCGCCCTGCTGGGCGACCACCTCGTCGAAGGTCATGAACTCGTCGTGGCCCTCGCTGGCCTTGGTGGTGGGGGTGAACACCGGCTCGGGCAGCTTCGAGCCCTCGAGCAGACCGTCCGGCAGCGAGACCCCGGAGATCGCCCGGTCGCGGCGGTACTCCTCCAGGCCCAGCCCGGCCAGGTAGCCACGGGCGATGCACTCCACCGGGATCATGCTCAGCCGCTTGCACCGCACGGCCCGGCCGGCCCACTCCTCGGGCACGTCGGTGGCCGAGATGATGTGGTGCGGCACCAGGTCTTTCAGCTGCTCGAACCACCACAGCGAGAGCTGCGTGAGGATCGCGCCCTTGTCCGGCACCGGGGTGGGCAGGACCACGTCGTAGACGGAGACCCGGTCGGAGGCGACCAGGATGATGTCGTCGCCGTCGGCGTAGACGTCACGCACCTTGCCGGAGTGGAGCAACTGCGGGCTCATCGGGAACTGCCTTTCCTTGACGCGAGGAAGGACAAACTACTGCCCCGGCGGGACCATCCGGCCCAGCGCCGAACGCAACGCGGCCTCCGCGTCCTCGCCGGAGACCCGGGCCAGCGCGACCAGCCGCAGCAGCGCCGCCGCCAGTTCGTCGCCCTTGGCCGCCTGCTCGATCGCCTGGTCCACGTCCGCCCCCGCGCGGGTCAGCCGGCCGAGCATCTTCTGGGCCTTGGCCAGCGCGGGCAGCGTGGCCGGGATGCCCTCGAACCCCTGCCGCCCGGACTTCTCGGCGGCCTTCAGCGTCTCCCACGACACCTCGACGTCGGCCGCGGAACCGGCGGTGGCGTCGCCGAAGACGTGCGGGTGCCGGCGGACCAGCTTGGCCACGATGTCCGCCGCCACGTCGTCGATACCGAAACCGGCGCCGTCCTCGGCCACCCGGGCGTGGAAGACCACCTGCAGCAACAGGTCGCCGAGTTCCTCCTGCAGGTGGGCCGGGTCGCCGGACTCCACCGCCTCGATCACCTCGTGCGCCTCTTCCAGCAGGTAGGGCAGCAGCGAGGTGTGGGTCTGCTCGGCGTCCCACGGGCAGCCGCCGGGCGAGCGCAGCGTGTCCATCACCGAGACCAGGTCGAGCAGCCGGGCCCCGGGCAGGTCGTAGGAGCCGGTGAGGACCTCGACCTCGGGCGGCACGGCGGCCACCGCCCGGCGGGAAAGGTGCTCGGCCAGGGCGTCGGTCAGGCCCGGATCGCCGTCGTCGCTGCCCCACCAGACCAGTTCGCGCCCGGCCGAGGCGTCTTCGACCAGACGGCCGGCCCGCTCGCCGACCCCCAGCCCGGCCACGTCGAGCGGCACCACCCCGGCCGCGGCGAAGGCCTCCAGCCAGGCCGGGTCGGGGTCGGCGGCGAGCACCGCGTCGGCGGCCCGCAGCTTCTCCCAGGCGGCGAAGGTGAGCAGCCCCGGAGCGGTTCGCGGGGTGGTCAGCAGCAGCACGATGCGGCCGGAGTCGGGGAGCGCCTCGCTGAGGATCTCCCCGGCCCCCGGGCCACCGACCGCGGCCTGGTCGTGGTCGGGTTCCACTACGGCGCGGAGGTCTCTTCAGGGACCGGCGTCTCGGTGCCGGGCTCCACCGGGGTCTCGGGCTCGACCGGGGTCTCGGTGTTCGGGTCGGCCGGAGCCGGGACCGGGACCTCGGCCGGCTCGGAGGCCTCCGGGGCCTTCAGCCACTCCGGCGAGGCCTGGGTGATGGTGAAGGTGGAGTAGTCGATGCCGTTGCCGTAGCGCGGGTTGATGTGCACCCCCTGGGCCTTCAGCTTCTCCTCGATGCCCGAGTAGGTGTCGGTGATCTCGGCGGCCGCCCGGTCGGTCTGCAGGGCGGTGTTGGCCAGGTTGGCCCGCCACACCTCGACCCCGGCCTCGCTCAGGTCGGCGGGCTGCACGGCCCCGGAGGAGGAGATGTCCAGCCGGGCGTCCTGTTCCGAGACGCCGCGGCCCAGGTCGGCCGCGGCCTGGCTCAGGTACGGCTGCAGGATCAGCAGATTCAGGATCTGCGCCTGGGTCACCCCGGCGTCCTGGCCGACCAGCGGCAGCACGTCCCGGTAGCCCTCCTGGACCTGGGCCACCGAGATCCGGCGGTCACCCACCACCGCGGCCGCACCCGCCTGGCTGCTGCCGCAGCCGGAGAGGGTCACGGCGAGAACGGCGCTCGCCCCTGCCACAAGAGCGCCCACCCGGCGCCGGGTCGCAATCACGCACGGAATGCTATCGCCCGAGCACGCCGGCACCAGACCCCGGGGTGACCTTCACAACAAACCTTCAGCCAACGGACGTCCACATCGCCTCACGCTCGACCCTCACCCCACCCCCCGGGCAGGGCACGCCCGGACTGCGAGATCGGATGCCAAAAGTGTTCCCTGGGGCCACTTTTGTCATCCGATCCTGGCGATGAGGTCTGCCCAGGGGCGATGCGAGCCCGGCCCGCACCAGAACCCGGCCACCGGCCTCAGGTGCCGCTGGGCACCTGAGGCCTGACCGACGTCCAAAAGCTACTTACGTGACCCCACCGCGGCCGCAGCCTTCACCGACGACAGCAGCACCGACTCGATGAACTCCCGCGCCCAGTTCAGCACCGCCACGTCGCGCAGCGGCCGGCCGCCGATCCGCGCCGTGGTCGGCCCGGGCACCAGCACCGTCTTGGTGGCGGGCTTGTCCTGCGTGCCGGGGTAGAGCCGGTGCAGGCGCAGCCGGGCCGAGTCGGGCAGGTCGATCGGGCCGAACCGGATCGCCTTGCCCATCGTGGCGATCTCGGTGAGCCCGGCCTGGCGGGCCAGGATCCGAAGCCGGGCGACCTCGAGCAGGTTGGTCACCACGTCGGGCAGCGGACCGTACCGGTCGACCAGTTCGGCCTTGACCGCGTCCAGGGCCTCGTCCGAGGCCACCTCGGCGAGCTTGCGGTAGGCCTCCAGCCGCAGCCGCTCGTCCGGCAGGTAGGCGGTGGGCAGGTGCGCGTCGACCGGCAGGTCGATCTTGACCTCGTGGTGCTCCTGCTCGTTCTCGCCGCGGAACTCGGCCACCGCCTCGCCGACCAGCCGGATGTACAGGTCGAAGCCGACGCCGGCGATGTGCCCGGACTGCTCGCCGCCGAGCAGGTTGCCGGCGCCGCGGATCTCCAGGTCCTTCATCGCCACCCGCATACCGGCGCCCAGGTCGGTGTTCGCCGCGATCGTCTGCAGGCGGTCCAGAGCCGTTTCGGTGAGCGGCTTCTCGGCCGGGTAGAGGAAGTACGCATAGGCCCGCTCGCGACCTCGCCCGACCCGCCCGCGCAGCTGGTGCAGCTGCGAAAGGCCCATCATGTCGGCGCGTTCCAGGATCAGCGTGTTGGCGTTGGAGATGTCCAGGCCGGTCTCGATGATCGTGGTGCAGACCAGGACGTCGAAGCGCTTCTCCCAGAAGTCGACCATCACCTGCTCGAGCTGGTGCTCGCCCATCTTGCCGTGGGCGGTGGCGATCCGGGCCTCGGGCACCAATTCGTGCAGCCGGGCGGCGGTGCGGTCGATCGACTCCACCCGGTTGTGGATGAAGAAGACCTGGCCCTCGCGCAGCAGCTCACGACGGATCGCGGCGGAGATCTGCCGCTCGTCGTAGCCGCCCACGAAAGTCAGCACCGGGTGCCGCTCCTCGGGCGGCGTGGCCAGTGTGGACATCTCCCGGATACCGGTGACCGCCAGCTCGAGCGTGCGCGGGATCGGGGTGGCGCTCATCGCCAGCACGTCGACGTTGGTGCGCAGCTGCTTCAGCCGCTCCTTGTGCTCGACGCCGAAGCGCTGCTCCTCGTCGATCACCACCAGGCCGAGGTCCTTGAACTTGATCTCGCCGGTGAGCAGCCGGTGGGTACCGATCACCACGTCGACCGAGCCGTCGGTGATGCCCTCCTTGACCGCGCGGGCCTCGGCCTCGGTGGAGAACCGGGACAGGCCCTTCACGTTCACCGGGAAGTTCACGTAGCGCTCGACGAAGGTGTCCAGGTGCTGCTGCACCAGCAGCGTGGTGGGCACCAGCACGGCCACCTGCTTGCCGTCCTGCACCGCCTTGAACGCCGCCCGCACCGCGATCTCGGTCTTGCCGTAGCCCACGTCACCACAGATCAGCCGGTCCATCGGGACCGTCTTCTCCATGTCCCGCTTGACCTCTTCGATGGTGACCAGCTGGTCCGGCGTCTCCACGTAGGCGAAGGCGTCTTCCAGCTCGCGCTGCCACGGGGTGTCCGGGCCGAAGGCGTGCCCGGAGGTGGCCATCCGGGCCGAATAGAGCTGGATCAGCTCGCCGGCGATCTGCTTGACCGCCTTGCGGGCCCGGCCCTTGGTCTTGGCCCAGTCCGAGCCGCCCAGCTTGTTCAGCGACGGCTGCTCGCCGCCCACGTACCGGGTGACCTGGTCGAGCGCATCGGTGGGCACGAACAGCCGGTCGCCCGGCTGGCCCCGCTTGCTCGGCGCGTACTCGATCACCAGGTACTCGCGGGTGGCCCCGGCCACGGTGCGCTGCACCAGCTCGACGAACTTGCCCACCCCGTGCTGCTCGTGCACCACGTTGTCGCCGGTGGTGAGCTGCATCGGGTCGACCACGTTCTTGCGGCGCGCCGGCATCCGGCGCATGTCCTTGGTGGTCGAGCCGGGAGCGCTGCCGCCGGTCAGGTCCGTCTCGGTGAGGACGGCCAGCTTCAGTTCGGGGGCGATGAAACCCTGGGTGAGTCGCCCGGTCCCGACCGCCACAACAGAGGACGCCGGTGGCTGGGAGAGGTCCTCGACCGCGGTTGCGGCGAGGTCGGCCTCGGTGAGCATCTCGACCACCCGCCGGGCCAGACCACTGCCCTCGGTGATCACCACGACCCGCCAGCCCTCGTGCAGCCAGCCGCCGATGTCGGCGATCGTGCGCTCCCGGTCGCCGCGGTAGGGCTCGGGGGCGCTGATCTGCGGGACCAGGACCAGGGCGCCCTCGTCGCCCTCGTCGTGGGCCGCCTGCCCGGTCTCGTCCAGACCGAACGGGGAGACCGTCCACCAGGGCAGGGCCCGCTTGAGGGCGTGGGCGCGCACGTCGGCCAGCGACCAGAACGAGGCGGTGCCCAGCACCGGCTCCAGGTCGACCGGGACGGCGCTGCCGGCGGCCGCGCTCAGCCAGCTCGCCTGCAGGAACTCCTCGCTGGTGGCGACCAGGTCGTGGGCCCGGGCCCGGATCCGCTCGGGATCGGCCAGCAGCACGTGGGTGCCCTCGGGCAGCACGTCGAGCACCGACTCCATCGCGTCCACCAGGACCGGGGTGAGCGACTCCATGCCCTCCACCGCGATCCCGGCGGCGACCTTGCCGAGCAGGTCGGCCACGCCGGGCAGGCGCTCGGCGAGCTCGGCCGCCTTCTGCCGCACCGAGTCGGTCAGCAGCAGCTCACGGCACGGCGGGGCCCACAGGCCGGACTCGGCGACGTGCAGGCTGCGCTGGTCGGCCACCGCGAAGTAGCGGACCTCCTCGACCTCGTCGCCCCAGAACTCCACCCGCAGCGGGTGTTCCTCGGTGGGCGGGAACACGTCGAGGATGCCGCCGCGCACGGCGAACTCACCGCGCCGCTCGACCAGGTCGGTGCGCGAGTAGGCGGCCGCGGCCAGGCGCTCGACCACCTCGGTGAGCTCGGCCTCCTGGCCGGCGTGCAGGGCCACCGGCTCGAGGTCGCCCAGACCGCGCACCACCGGCTGCAGCACCGCCCGCACCGGGGCGACCACCACCCGGACCGGGCCGTGCTCGTCCTGCTCCGGGTGGGCGAGGCGGCGCAGCACGGCGATCCGCCGGCCCACCGTGTCGCTGCGCGGGCTCAGCCGCTCGTGCGGCAGCGTCTCCCAGGCCCCGAACTCGGCCACCGAGTGCTCGGGCAGGAAGCAGCGCAGGGCGCCGGCCAGGTCTTCGGCCTCCCGGCCGGTGGCGGTGACGGCCAGCACGGTGCGCCCGGCGCCCTGGGGCGGCGGGGCGGCCAGCGCGGCGGCCAGAGGCGCGCGCAGGCCGGGCGGACCGGTCAGGTCGAGCAGGGGTTCGCCGCCGTCGCGGGCGATCCGCAGGACGTCGCTCACGGCGCGGTCGGCGCCGAGCAGGTCGAGGATTCCGGTGAGGCTCATGGCTCCGGTGACTTGATGCAGGGTTTCTATGCGAACAGCACAACGGGCCGGACTGCACAGACAGTCCGGGCCGCAGTCAGCTTACGGCGATTTCCGGTCCGGGGCGGAGCCCGGCGGCCGGCTTGCAAGGATGCGATTTGCGCAGGCCGAGCGGGTGACGGCGGATTCCGCCCAGGTCGGAGGCAGAAAACTGGCCGACAAGTGGCGGGCATCTTTTTTGTCGACACGGCACTCTTCCGGCCACCAGAATTCTGGGATCTGGCGCAAATCGGTGCGACTCATAAAATGATCCGGATCCGGAAACACACTCGGCACGGGGCCGGGATTCCGGCGCCTGTCGAATCCCCCCGCGGGAAAGAGACGCCTGGCATCTGTGGAGGGGGCACGTGCACGATCCCGGGTACGAGAGATCTTTGAAGGTTGTCTACGATCGGATCGCACATAATTTCAGCCGGGCCGAACCAAGGAAGCGGGCCTGGAACTATCTGGTCGATCTTCCCAGGGCGCATTCGGCGGGGCTGCGGCGTGGTGAGACGGTCGGCCACTATTCCGGGGAGATCCGGGCCGACGGGGTGCAGCGGCTGCTCACCTCGGCCCGGTGGGACGAGTTCTCGGTGCGCGAGGAGCTGCGGTCCATCGCGATCCAGGCCGGGGGGCGCACCGGGGGCACGCTGTTCCTGACCGAGATCGCCTTCCCCAAGAAGGGCCGCAACGCGGTCGCGGTGGAGCGGCAGTACAGCCACGACACCCAGCGGGTGGAGAACTGCCAGATCGGTCTCCTGCTGTTCTACCTCACCGCCGACCGGCAGGCTTTTCTGATCGACTCGGAGCTGTATCTGCCGCCGGCCTGGGTGAGCGACCCGAAACGGCGTGAGCAGGCGCAGATCCCGCCGGAAGTGGTTTACCGCAGCAAGTCGGCGATCGCGGCGGAGATGATTCGCCGGGCCTGGGAAAGCTCGATCCGCCCGGTCTGGGTGGCCTGCAATCTGGTCTGCACCGAGAAGGCCATCCTGCACCGGCTGCTGCGCCGTTACGGGGTCCAGCACCTGGTGGCCGGCAGTGCGGGCGAGATGCAGGCGGGCGGGGTGGGCCAGTTCGGCCAGTTCGGCAAGACCCTGACCGACGAGTCGCTCAGTCCCCCGGCGGCCGGGACGGTGCCCGGTCACGAGATGCTCCAGCTGCGCAACACGGTGCTGCACCGGTTCTCCACCCGCAGCGCCGACCCGGCCCGGATCGAGATGTCGTACCTGATGCTCTCGGGCACCAGCCGCAACGCCCGGGCGCGCTCGTACTACACGGCCTACCTACGCCCGCACGCCGGGCTGGCCGAGGTGGTGCCGATCGTGCAGCTGATCGAGGGGGCGGCCGCGCACTGCCGGGCGGTCAAGCAGAAGACCGGGCTGGGGCACTACGAGGTGCGCAGCTGGCGGGGCTGGTACCGGCACGTCACGCTCGCCTCGGCCGCACAGATGGCCCTGGAGCTGGCCCGGCACGACAACCACGGCGACCTACGGCCGCAGTACGTCGACCTGCGCGACGTGGCCTACTCGGGGAAAGGCCAGACCGCCGTCTGAAATCGGTACCGACCAATAACGGACGTCTGTGAGCAAGTCGTGCTCACAGGCGTCCGTTGTTTGTGTGGTCCGGAACAACACGCTTACGGACGCCTGTGCGCGCCACCCGCACACAGGCGTCCGTTAGTTCGTGGTTCTCTCTACAGACGCGCGAGCGGCGTGTGCTCCGCAGGAACCTGCTCCCCCTCACGCACCGGCCCGGGCGGGGTGCCGTCGCCGAAGGGGCGGCCACCCAACTGCTCGCGGTGGTGCGGCGTGAGCCAGTTGGCCAGGCCGGGCCCGGCCGGGACGATCTGGGTGGGGTTGATGTCCTCGTGGACCACGTAGTAGTGCCGCTTGATGTGGTCGAAGTCGATCGTGTCGCCGAAGCCGGGGGTCTGGAACAGGTCGCGGGCGTAGGCCCAGAGCGCGGGGAACTCGATCAGCTTCTGCCGGTTGCACTTGAAGTGCCCGTGGTAGACCGGGTCGAAGCGGGCCAGCGTGGTGAACAGCCGCACGTCGGCCTCGGTGATCGTGTCGCCGACCAGGAAGCGCTGCCCGGTCAGGCGCTCCTCCAGCCAGTCGAGCGCGTCGAACAGCCGCTTGTAGGCCCGGTCGTAGGCCTCCTGGCTGCCCGCGAACCCACAGCGGTAGACCCCGTTGTTGACCTCCTTGAACACCTTGAGGGCGACCTCGTCGATCTCCTCGCGCAGGTGCTCGGGGTAGAGCTGGGGAGCGCCCTCGCGGTGGTGCTCGACCCACTCGGTGGAGAAGTCGAGGGTGATCTGCGGGTAGTTGTTGGTGACCACCTGCCCGGTGGGCACGTCGACCATCGCCGGCACGGTGATCCCGCGCGGGTAGTCGGGGAACCGGGCGAAGTAGGCGTCCTGGATGCGCGGGATCTGCAGCACCGGGTCGAGCCCGCCCGGGTCGAGGTCGAAGGTCCAGCTGCGGCGGTCGTGGGTGGGGCCGCAGACCCCCATCGAGATCGCGTCCTCCAGCCCGAGCAGCCGGCGCACGATGATCGCCCGGTTGGCCCACGGGCAGGCCCGGGCCACGACGAGCCGGTAGCGGCCGGCCTCGACCGGGTAGCCGTCGGCCCCGTCCCGGGTGATCCGGGTGGCGATGTAGTTGGCGTCGCGAGTGAACTCCTGCCCACTCGTGACGTACGCACCGGCCGTGGAGTTCTCCGAGTTTTCGTTGCTCACGCAACCATTCTGCCCTCTCGGCGCCCCCCCTGCCCACCCGAGGTCGCCGTAACAGTCCATTCACGGGCCTGTGCAGAATTTTCTCTACCTTTTATAGTCGCCCGATGGACTTTGATCCCCTGATGGCCCTGGCCGCGTTCGGTATCGGCATCGTGGTCGGCCTGACCGGGATGGGCGGGGGCGCCCTGATGACCCCGGTGCTGGTGCTGTTCTTCGGAGTCACGCCGATGGCAGCGGTCTCCAGCGACCTGGTCGCGGCCGCGGTGATGAAGCCGGTGGGTTCCTGGGTGCACCTCCGGCGCGGCACGGTGAACCTGAAGCTGGTGTCCTGGCTCTGCGCCGGCTCGGTCCCGGCCGCATTCTGCGGGGTGCTGGTGGCCCGGGCCTTCGGCAGCGGCGAGTCGGTGCAGCACGGCATCAAGATCGCGCTGGGTGTGGCCCTGCTGATCGCCCTGGCCGGGCTGTGTGTGCGCATGTACCAGGGTCTTCGCGAGCGGGCGGCCCGACGCGACGGCCGTCTGGCCACCGTCACCGACGAGCGCCCCGAGGTGGCGGTCCGGCCGGTACCGACCCTGCTGGTCGGCGCCCTCGGAGGGCTGATCGTGGGGATCACCTCGGTGGGCAGCGGCTCACTGATCATCATCGCCCTGATGGGCCTCTACCCGGCCCTGAAGGCCGCCCAGCTGGTCGGCACCGATCTGGTGCAGGCCGTGCCGCTGGTGTTCTCCGCGGCGATCGGGCACATCCTGTTCGGCGACTTCCAGCTCGACCTCACCCTGGCCCTGATCGTCGGCAGTGTGCCTGGCGCCTGGCTGGGCGCCCAGCTGTCCACCCGGCTGCCCGGCGCCCTGGTCCAGCGGGCCCTGGCCTTCGTGCTGCTGGCCTCCGCGCTCAAGCTGTTCGGGGTGGGCAACACGGAGACCGGGCTGATCCTGCTGGGTGCGCTGGCCGGAGCCCCGTTGGTGTGGATGTACCTGCGGCGGCGCAACGGCTTCCCGGCGCTGGCCACCCCGCCGGAGAAGCCGGCCGAGGACGAGGTGGAGGCGCAGCCGGCGAGCCGTACCTGACAACGAACAGGGCCCCTTCGGTGCGTACCGAAGGGGCCCCGTTCGTGCTCGGCGTCAGTCGGCGGAGGTGATCATCCCGGCGCCGACCGTGCGGTTGGTGTTCTCGTCGATCAGGATGAACCCGCCGGTCTCCCGGTTACGGGAGTACTCGTCGCACAGCAGGGGCTGCGTGGTGCGCAGCCGGACCCGGCCGATGTCGTTGAGGTTCAGCTCCTGGGCGGACTGGTCGCGGTGCAGGGTGTTCACGTCGAGCCGGTAGTCCAGCTCCTTCACCATCGCCCGGGCACTGCGCGAGGTGTGCTTGATCCCCAGCTTGCGCCCCGGGCGCAGGGCGTCCTCGGCCATCCAGCAGATCATCGCGTCGATGTTCTGGGCGGCCTTGGGCGCGTTCTGCGGCCGGCAGATCATGTCGCCGCGGGAGATGTCGATCTCGTCGTTCAGCCGGACCGTGACGGCCATCGGCGGGAACGCCTCGGACACCGGGCCGTCGGCGGTCTCGACCGCGGCCACGGTGCTGGTGAAGCCCGAGGGCAGCACCATGATCTCGTCGCCGGCCTTGATCGTGCCGCTGGCCACGGTGCCCGCGTAGCCCCGGTAGTCCGGGTACTGCGCCGACTGTGGGCGGATCACGTACTGCACCGGGAACCGCACGTCGATCAGGTTGCGGTCGCTGGAGACGTGCACGTGCTCCAGGTGGTGCAGCAGCGAGGGCCCCTCGTACCAGGGCATGTTCGCCGAGCGGGTGACGATGTTGTCGCCCTTGAGCGCGGACAGCGGGATCACCGTCAGGTCGGCCACGTTGAGCTTGTCGGCGAACCGGGTGAACTCGTCGTGGATCTCCTCGTAGACACTCTGCGAGTAGTCGACCAGGTCCATCTTGTTCACCGCGAGCACCAGGTGCGGCACCCGCAGCAGGGTGGCCAGGAACGCGTGCCGGCGGCTCTGCTCGACCAGGCCCTTGCGGGCGTCGACCAGGATGATCGCCAGGTCGGCGGTGGAGGCCCCGGTGACCATGTTCCGGGTGTACTGGATGTGCCCGGGGGTGTCGGCGATGATGAACTTGCGCCGCGGGGTGGCGAAGTACCGGTAGGCCACGTCGATCGTGATGCCCTGCTCCCGCTCGGCCCGCAGGCCGTCGGTGAGCAGCGCCAGGTTCACGTAGTCGTCGCCCTTGGCCGTGCTGGCCGCCTCGACCGCGCTGAGCTGGTCCTCGAAGATCGACTTCGAGTCGAACAGCAACCGGCCGATCAGGGTGCTCTTACCGTCGTCCACCGAGCCCGCGGTGGCGAACCGCAACATGTCCACTGTCAGAAATACCCTTCGCGCTTGCGGTCTTCCATCGCGGCCTCGCTGAACTTGTCGTCGCCCCGGGTGGCACCGCGCTCGGTGATCCGGGTGGACGCGACCTCGTCGATGATCTTGTCGAGGGTGTCGGCGTCACTGCGGACGGCGGCGGTCAGGCTGGCGTCGCCGACGGTGCGGTAGCGCACGGTCTCGGTGAACACCGTCTCGCCGGCCTTGGGCCGGCAGACCTCGTGCACGCCGTAGAGCATGCCGCCGCGGTCGAACACCTCGCGCTGGTGGGCGAAGTAGATCGACGGCAGGGCCATGCCCTCGTGCTTGACGTACTGCCAGATGTCCAGCTCGGTCCAGTTGGACAGCGGGAAGACCCGGATGTTCTCGCCCGCCTGGATCCGGCCGTTGTAGATGTTCCACAGCTCGGGCCGCTGGTTCTTGGGGTCCCACTGGCCGAACTCGTCGCGGAACGAGAACACCCGCTCCTTGGCCCGGGCCTTGTCCTCGTCCCGCCGGGCACCGCCGAAAGCGGCCGTGAAGCGGTACTTCTCGAGGGCGTCGAGCAGCACCGGGGTCTGGATCCGGTTGCGCGTGCCGTCCGGCGGCTCGCTGACCAGACCGCGGTCGAGGGCCTCGGGCACGCTGGCGACGATCAGCTGGACGCCGAGCTCGGCGACCCGGCGGTCGCGGAAGTCGAGGACCTCCTGGAAGTTGTGGCCAGTGTCGACGTGCATCACCGGGAAGGGGATGCGGGCCGGGGCGAACGCCTTCTCCGCCAGGCGCAGCATCACGATCGAGTCCTTCCCCCCGCTGAACAGCAGGACAGGACGCTCGAGCTCGGCCACCACCTCCCGGATGATGTGGATGGACTCGGCCTCCAGCGTCTGCAGCTGGGAGAGCCGGTACTCCGACGTGCTCATCGGGCGATCACCTCTTGGGAACTGTGACGGGCAACAGCGGCCAGAATCGTCTCAGCGAACTCTGTGCGGCAGACCAGCAGGTCCGGCAGCTTCGGGTCGGGCCGGTTGTACAGCAGCGGGGAGCCGTCGATCCGGCTGGTGTGCAGGCCGGCCGCGCGGGCCACGGCGACCGGGGCGGCGGAGTCCCACTCGAACTGGCCGCCGGCGTGCAGGTAGGCGTCGGCCTCGCCGAGCCAGACGCTGGCGCACTTGACCCCGGCCGAGCCCATCGGCACCAGCTCCGCGCCGAGATCCTCGGCCACCTCGGTGACGAAGGCCGGCGGACGGGAACGGCTCACGGCCAGACGGATCGGGCCCTCGGCGCGGGGCGGCAGCACCGGCGGGTCGTCGGTGCCGTAGGTGACGTCGCGGGCGGGCAGCGCGATGGCGCCCTCGGACAGCTCACCGGCCTCCCAGAAGGCGACGTGCACGGCCCAGTCGGTGCGCGGGCGCTCGGAGAACTCCCGGGTGCCGTCGAGCGGGTCGATGATCCAGACCCGGCCCGCGCTCAGCCGGGCGGCCGAGTCGGCCGCTTCTTCGCTCAGCACCGCGTCGCCCGGGCGGTGGTAGTCGAGCAGCGCGGCGAGCACGGCCTGGGCCCGGGCGTCGCCCTCGTTCTTCAGGTCCTTGCCCTCGGCCGGGCCGGATCGCACGTCGAGCAGCGCGAGACCGGCCGCATGAGCCAGGGTGCGGGACAGACGCGCGTCATCCCCGATCGTCATTGCAATGTTCCCTTCGCAGCAGCCGAAGCGGCATTCTCTCAGGAAGCGCCGGTTCCTCCGACCACTGTCCGCAGCGTCCGCCAGAGGATCGCGACGTCCAGGGCGAGCGACCAGTTCTGGGTGTAGCGCAGGTCGGTCCGCAGCGAGTCCTCCCAGCTCAGGTCGCTGCGCCCGGTCACCGGCCCGAGGCCGGTGAGTCCGGGCCGCACGCTCGCCCGGCGGGGCGCGCCGGCCGGCTCGTCGGGCATCTGCCGGGGCAACGGCGGACGGGGCCCGACCAGCGACATGTCGCCGCGCAGCACGTTCAGCAGCTGGGGCAGCTCGTCCAGGGAGAACCGGCGCAGCACGGCCCCGAACCGGGTGACCCGCGGATCCCGGCGCAGCTTGAACAGGACCTCGGTGCTCTCGCCGCGGCCGAGCAGGGCGGCCGGGCGGCGGTCGGCGTCGGCCACCATGGAGCGGAACTTCAGCATGGTGAACTCGCGCCCCTCGGCCCCCACCCTCTTCTGCCGGTAGAACACCGGCCCCCGGCTGGTGAGCCTGACGCCGAGCGCGATCAGCACCAGCAGGGGCAGCGCCAGCAGGGTGACCGAGAGGGCGGCGACCCGGTCGAACACGGCCTTGCCGAGCAGCCCCGAGCCACCGGTGGCCGGCCGTTCCAGCTGCAGGAGCGAGAGCCCGGCGACCGGCCGGACCGACAGCCGGGGCCCGGCCACCTCGACGATCCCGGGGGCGACGATCAGCTGCACCCCAAGGTCTTCCAGCGCCCAGGACAGCCGGCGCAGCGCCTGGCCGGACAGGTCGGGATGAGAGACCACGGCCACCGCGTGGGCCCCGGTCTCACGGACCGCGTCGAGCACCCGGCCCGGGTCTCCGGCCACCGGCACGTCGTGCCCGCGGGACAGTTCGCCACCGACGAAGGGCACGCAGGCCCCGACCGGCAGCAGCCCGTGCTGCGGTTCGCGGTCGAGCTTCTCGATCACCGGGACCACCGCGTCGGCCCGGCCCACCACCAGCACCCGCTGCAGGGCCAGCCCCCGGGCCCGCAGCCGGCGGACCCAGGCCCGCAACCGCCGCCGGGCGAACATGGTCAGCAGCACCGTGGCCGGTACCGCCAGGAAGACGAACCCGCGGGCCACCTCGCTGCGCAGGGCGTAGGCGAGGACCGCGATCGAGCCCAGCATCACCAGCCCGGCCGTGACCAGCCGGCGGAACTCCTCGGCCCCGCTCCCCAGGAAGCGCCGCTCGTAGCCGCCCTGCAGGGCCACCACGGCCACCCAGGCCGGCGGCAGGGCCAGAGTCAGCGAGAAGTAGGTGAGGAAGGGGGCCGAGAGCGCGGGCTCCAGCGGCCCGAAGCGCACCAGAACCGCTGCGAGACAGGCGATCGTGGCCGCCAGGAGGTCACCGGTGACGGCCCGGCGCCGGTAGCGGCGCAGCAGCACGGCCGGTTCGCTGTCACCCTGACCGATGTGCCGGGGCGGGCGCCGGGAGGCCGGCCGGGCCGGGGCGGGACCGAGGAGCTCCTGGTCGAGGAGGTCCAGATCCTGGCCGAGCGGTCCCATGAAGGCTCCCTGGTGAAAATGGATGAAAGCCGCTGGTTCTCACCGAGTCCGGACTAGCTACGCTGGGTATTATAGGTGCCCTGAACCCGGGCGAAAACGGACAGCGCGAGTTCCTCCACCGCGTCCGCGGCGTCGCCGACCATCAGGGCCACGTCCGTGCTCTGGGCGCTCGGGAAGTCGCGCAGCACGAAGTCGGCGGCCTCCATCCGGCCCGGCGGGCGCCCGACCCCCAGGCGCAGGCGTCCGTAGTCCTTGCTCCCCGTCGACTTGCTGATCGAGCGCAGCCCGTTGTGGCCCCCTTCGCCCCCGCCCCACTTCAGGCGCAGCTCCCCGAACGGGATGTCGAGCTCGTCGTGGGCCACGAGCAGCCGGGCCGGGGTCAGGCCGAAGAACTTGAGCAGGCCGGCCACCGGCCCACCCGACTCGTTCATGTAGGTGCTGGGCTTGGCCACGATCATCCGGGCCCCCGGCCGTCCCCCGCGCGGGGCCCAGCGGCCGTCGTAGACCTGGGCCCGGGCCCGGTGGGTGGTGAACCGCCCGCCCATCCGCGACACCACCTCGTCGGCCACCAGGTGCCCGACGTTGTGCCGGTTGCGGGCGTACTTGTCCCCCGGATTGCCGAGACCGACCACCAGCCAGGGCAGGTCGCTCTCGGTGGTGGTGGGGTCGGGGGCGGCGGGCATCCGGTTCTCCGGTCGGTGGGGGCGCCAATGGGGGACGGGGGTGGGCACCTGGGCGGGGACGGCTCAGGTGGTCCAGTCGAGCCGATGGGTCCGGTGGGGCGGGCCTTGGGTGGTCCCGGTGGGGCAGGCCTTGGGTAGTCCCGGTGGGACGGGCCTTGGGTGGTCCCGGTGGGACGGGTTGCCGGGCCGGGCTGCCGCCAGGCTCAGGTGACCGGGACGCGACACAGGGCCGGTCCCCCGCGTGGGCGGCGGACCGGCCCTGTGGCCGTGCAGTGCTGGGCGGAGCTGGAGGCTCAGGCCTGGGCGGCCTCGTCGGCGGCACCCTCGGTGGCCTCACCCGCGTCTTCCGCGGAGACCTGACGGGCGGCGTCGGAGACGATCAGGGCGATCGCCTCGGGGTCGCCGGCCAGGGTGGCACCCTGGGGCAGGGTGATCGAGCCGGCGGTGACCTGGGTGCCGACCTCGGCGCCCTCGATGCTGTACTCGACGCCGTCCGGGATGGCGGTGGCCTCGACCTCGAGGCTCAGCGAGGTGAGCTCGATCTGGACCAGGCCGCCGGGGGCCGGGTCGCCGGCGAAGTGCAGCGGGACGTCGACGGTGACCTTCTCGCCGCGACGGACGATCAGCAGGTCGACGTGCTCGATGGTGCCCTTGAGCGGGTGACGCTGCACGTCCTTCGGCAGGGCGAGCTGGCTCTGGCCCTCGATGTCGATGGTCAGCAGAGCGTTCGCGTTGCCCTTGAGCGCCAGCATGGTGGCGTGCCCGGGCAGCGCGACGTGGACCGGGTCGGTGCCGTGCCCGTACAGAACGGCCGGCACCTGGTGGTCGCGGCGCAGCCGACGCGCAGCGCCCTTGCCGAAGTCGTTACGCGGCGTGGCGCTGAGCTTTACCTCGGACACAACAGTTCTCCTCAATCACGGGGCGCGACCGAGGGGCCACGCGCAGATTCAGCTGACGAAACGATATGAAGACGGCACGCCCGGCGGAGTCACAGGCGCAGTGCGCGTAGTGGTGTCCGCGTCGATCACGGTTGCTCGTGTTGCCCGCAACCCTCGCCGAGGTAACCGGACCACTGTACATGACCGGGCCGGGCCCAGATTCGCCCGTACACCCGATCCGACCTAGGGCCTGTCCGGTGGATCAGCGCCGTAGCGAGGAGGTACCCGGTGACGGCCTGGGCGTGCCCGGTGGGCGCCCTCGTAGTGGTTTCTCCGTGGGTGCCCACCGGGTGCGTCCAGGCTGCCCACCGGGTGCCCCGCAGTAGGCGACTGATCCGCGGGACAGGACCTAGGCGTTCGGGGGGAGTTCCGGCGCGTCGGCGGCCTGGGCCGCCTCGGCCGCACGGGCCGATGGCGTGCCCTCGCGGCGCTTGGACACCCAGCCCTCGCTGTTGTGCTGCCGGCCCCGGGCCACCGCGAGCGCCCCGGCGGGCACGTCCTCGGTGATCGTCGAGCCGGCCGCGGTGTAGGCGCCGTCGCCGATGGTGACCGGGGCGACGAGCACCGTGTCGCTGCCGACCCGGGCGTGGGCACCGACGGTGGTGTGGTGCTTCTTCACCCCGTCGTAGTTGGCGAAGATCGTGGCCGCGCCGATGTTGGCACCCTCACCGATCGTCGCGTCGCCCGCGTAGGTCAGGTGCGGCACCTTGGCGCCGGCGCCGATCGTGGCGTTCTTGGTCTCGACGAACGCGCCGATCTTGCCGTCCGGGCCGAGCACGGTGCCCGGGCGCAGGTAGCTGAAGGGACCGACACCGGCCCCGGCCTCGATGCGGGCACCGTTGCCGTGGCTGCGCACCACCGACGCCCCCTCACCCACGGCGCAGGCCGAGAGCGTGGTGTCGGGGCCGATCGTGGCCCCCGCGGCGACCGTGGTGCCGGCCAGCAACTGGGAGCCCGGCAGCACGGTGACGTCGGCGGCGATCCGCACGTCCACGTCGACCCAGGTGCTGGCCGGGTCGACCACGGTGACCCCGGCCCGCATGTGCGCGACCAGCAGGCGGCGGTTCAGCTCGGCGCCCAGGGTGGCCAGCTGCACCCGGTCGTTCACCCCCTCGACCTGCCACAGGTCGGTGGTGACGAGCGCCCGCACCACCCGGCCGTCGGCGTGGGCGATGCCCAGCACGTCGGTCAGGTACATCTCGTTCTGGTCGTTGTCCGAGGTGATCCGGCTCAGCGCGTCGGCCAGGACGGCCGCGTCGAAGGCGTAGATGCCGGAGTTGATCTCGCGGATCGCCTGCTGCGACGCGGTGGCGTCGCGCTGCTCGACGATGCCGGTGACGTTGCCCGCCGCGTCCCGCAGCACCCGCCCGTAGCCGGTCGGGTCGCCCACCTCGGCGGTGAGCACCGTGACCGCGGCCTGCCCCTCCCGGTGGGCGGCGACCAGCGCGGCCAGCGTCTCGCCGGAGAGCAGGGGCACGTCGGCGTAGGTGACCACGACCACGCCGTCGAGCGCGCCGACCGCCCGCAGCCCAGCGGCCACCGCACTGCCGGTGCCGGGCACCTCGTCCTGGTCGGCGATCACCGCCTCGGGGGCGATCTGCGCGACGTGCCCGGCGACCAGTTCGCGCTGGTGGCGGACCACCACGACGAGGTGCTCGGGCCGCAGGCTCCAGGCCGCGGCGAGGGCGTGACCGACCAGGGACCGGCCCGCGATCGGGTGCAGCACCTTGGGGGTGCGCGAGCGCATCCGCTTGCCCTCGCCGGCCGCCAGGACGATGACGGCTGCCGGCTGCTCTGTACTCACGGACGAACCCTCCGATGCGCGGACCTGACGCTCCCCCCACCTGATTCGAACAGGTATCTCAAGGCTCCAAAGGCCTGTGTGTTGCCGTTACACCAGGGGGGAAGGCCGCCCACGGGTTCGTCACCCACGAGGACCGCGACCCAGTCTAGCCGGGCCGGATCATTGCCCGGATCGTCACCCGGGGTCCGCAGAACTTCACCTCGCCGCTACTGCCCAGCGCGCGGATCTCGGGTTACGCTTTCGTAGGTTACGGACCGTAGGTTGGCCGTCGCGGCTGGTCCGCGCCCTGTTCCAGACCTGGTCCAGACCTGTTCGAACCTTGCGGGCAAGCAGCGCCCGGCATCCTGCGACCGCGCACGCGCACCTCCCGGCAGATGGGATCCCCACCGTGAGCTCACCGGCAGCCGCCGCCCCCGTGCCCAGCCCCAGCAGTCAGAGCAGCCCCCGGACCAGCCTGCCCGGCCGGCCGGTGCGCGGCGAACCCCACGTCGACCCGAACCCCAAGCGCCGGGGCGAGCAGACCGCCCTCGTGGTGTTCATCGCGGTGCCCTTCGTCGCCCTGCTGGCGTCGGTCCCGATGGCCTGGGGGCGGATGCTGCACTGGCACGACCTGGTCATCGCCTTCGTCCTCTACATGATCTCCGGCCTGGGCATCACCGTCGGCTTCCACCGCTTCTTCACCCACGGCTCGTTCCGCGCCAACCGCCCGCTGACCATCGCCCTGGCCGTGGCCGGCTCCCTGGCGATCGAGGGCCCGGTGCTGCGCTGGGTGGCCGACCACCGCCGGCACCACGCCTTCAGCGACCGCGAGGGCGACCCGCACTCGCCGTGGCGCTACGGCGAGACGGTGCCCGCCCTGCTCAAGGGCCTCTGGTACGCGCACATGGGCTGGCTGTTCGACCCGGAGAACACCAACCCGCGCCGCTACGCCCCGGACCTGATGCGCGATCGCGGCGTGATGCTGGTGTCGAAGCTCTTCCCCCTGTGGGTGGCGGTCTCCCTGGGCCTGCCCGCGCTGATCGGCTTCGCCATCACCGGCACCTGGCAGGGGGCGGCCACCGCGTTCTTCTGGGGCTCCCTGGTCCGGGTCGGCCTGCTGCACCACGTCACCTGGTCGATCAACTCGATCTGCCACGCGCTGGGCGAGCGGCCGTTCAAGAGCCGCGACCGCTCCGGCAACGTCTGGTGGCTGGCCCTGCTGTCGTTCGGCGAGTCCTGGCACAACCTGCACCACGCCGACCCGACCTGCGCCCGGCACGGGGTGCTGCGCGGGCAGATCGACTCCAGCGCCCGGGTGATCTGGTTCTTCGAGAAGTTCGGCTGGGCCACGAACGTGCGCTGGCCGGACACCTCCCGGCTGGCCTCCCGGCGAGCCTGAGCCGGTGGCCCAACCGGCCCGAACCACCCCGAACCGAAGGACCGTCCTCCACACCGGGCGAGCGAGTTGGGCATGATAGCTGCGTGAGTACAGGCCACCAGTCCCCGACGCCCGACCGTCCGCGCGCGTCCAGGAGTGGGGGCCGCTCCCGCATGACGGGGGCCCAGCGGCGCGAGCAACTGCTCGAGATCGGCCGGGGGCTGTTCGCCGAGAAGGGCTTCGAGGGCACCAGCGTCGAGGAGATCGCGGCCACCGCCGGGGTCTCCAAACCCGTGGTGTACGAACACTTCGGCGGGAAGGACGGCCTCTACGCGGTGGTCGTGGAGGTGGAGACCCGCAAGCTGCTAGAGGCGATGACGGCGGCGCTGGTGCGGCCCAACCACCCGCGCCGGGTGCTCGAGATCGCCGCGATGACCCTGCTCGACTACATCGAGGCCGAGACCGACGGCTTCCGCATCCTGGTGCGCGACTCCCCGATCAGCGACCAGCGCGGCGGTTTCTCCAGCCTGCTCAGCGACGTGGCCGGGCACGTGGAGTACATCCTGGCCGAGCAGTTCGCCGACCGCGGGTTCGACGCCCAGACCGCCCCCCTGTACGCCCAGATGCTGGTCGGCATGGTGGCCTTCACCGGCCAGTTCTGGCTCGACCACCGCAAGCCGGACAAGGCGATGGTGGCCGCCCACATCGTGAACCTCGCCTGGAACGGGCTGACCGGACTGGAGGCCCGGCCCGGGCTGCGCGACGAGCGGGCGCTGCGGGCCGAGGCCGGGGCCGCCACCGAGGCGGGCCTGCGGGCCGAGAGCAGCCTGGTCGCAGAGACAGCGCCCGAGGAGTGAGCGGACCGCAGGTGGACGAGGTCGACCGGATCGTCGAGGCCTGGCGACGCGAGCGCCCGGACCTGGACGTGGCTCCCCTGGAGGTACTTTCGCGGGTCAGCCGGCTCTCCCGCCTGCTGGACAAGGCCCGTTCGGCCGCGTTCGCCCGGCACGGCCTGGAAACCTGGGAGTTCGACGTGCTTTCGGCGCTGCGCCGCAGCGGTGACCCGTACCAGCTCTCCCCCGGTCAGCTGACCGGCCTGACCATGGTCACCAGCGGCACGATGACCAACCGGATCGACCGGCTGGCCGGCCGCGGGCTGGTGCGCCGGCTGCCCGACCCGGCCGACGGGCGCGGGGTGATGGTGCGGCTGGAGACCGAGGGCCGGGTGGTGACCGACGCCGCCCTGGCCGACCTCCTGGAGGTCGAGCGGTCGGTCCTGAAGGCACTCGACGGCGGCGAGCACGACCGGCTGGCGCAGCTGCTGCGTGACCTGCTCACCGCCTTCGACGCGAACTGAGCCCACCTCGTCGAAAATGACGAAAAGGACGAACGGGACCCGCTCGGGCGCCCGTTTGTGACCGTTTGGCGCAAAATATTGCCCGCTTTGGCTCACCCCCTTGTGGAGCAGCTGTGCCTGAGGTTTACATCACAGACACATGCACCGGGCCGGTTCGGCCACGGACGGGCGGAGGCGGGCAATGGAGCTCTATGCCTATGAGCGGCGGCGGTGGCTGGTCGATCAGGCAAGACAGGCGGGACGGATCGACGTGGCGGAAGTGGCGCGTGAGCTCACGGTGGCGAAGGAGACGGTGCGACGGGACCTGACCGCACTGGAGGCGGAGGGGCTGCTGCGGCGGGTGCACGGCGGGGCGATCCCGGTGGAGCGGCTCGGTTTCGAGGGAACCCTGGCGCTGCGCAACACTTCTCGCACCGACGAGAAGGGCCGCATCGCCGACCACGCGATCGGGCTGGTGGGTACGGCCGAGTCGGTCTACATCGACGAGGGTTCCACCACCCAGGCCTTCGCCGAGCGGCTCACCCCCCGCCGGCCACTCACCGTGGTCACCAACTCGCTGCCGATCGCCTTGGTGATGGCGCCGCGCGAGGCGGTGTCGGTGGTGCTGATCGGCGGCCGGGTGCGGGGCAAGACGCTGGGCACGATCGACCACTGGGCGCTTCGCATGCTGGAGGACTTCGTCTTCGACCTGTGCGTGATGGGCACCAACGGGCTCACCATGGAACGCGGTGCGACCTGCCCGGATGCAGCGGTGGCGGCGGTCAAGGCGCGGGCTGTGGGGTCGAGCCGGCGCACCGTTCTGCTCAGCGATGCCTCAAAACTCGGTTCTGACTCTTCCTACCGATTTGCGCAGGCCCGGGATTTTTCCACTATCGTCACCGACCGCTCGGCCAACGAGGGTCAGGTCCGGCGTCTGCGGGCGATCGGGGTGGAGGCGGTGATGGTGTGAGTCGGCCGCCGCAAGGCTCAGGCAAGACCATTCTGACAACCTTGTCATTACTTTGAGTAACTATGACGCAACTCAAGCGCTAGTGGTCCCGCACAAGTCAAGGAGGATTTCGTGACCCGGACGAAGAACAACTGGCGGCTCGGCCTGATGGCCGGAGCCGTGACCACCGCTCTGGTCACCACCGCGTGCGCAGGCGCCGGCGGTGGTGGCGGTGGGGGTGGCGACGGTGAGGGCGAGTCGATCAACGTCCTCATGGTCGGGAACCCGCAGATGGTGGACATCCAGGAGCTCACCGCCGACACGTTCACCAAGGACACCGGCATCAAGGTGAACTACACCGTGCTGCCGGAGAACCAGCTGCGCGACAAGGTCACCCAGGACGTGGCCAGCCAGGCCGGCCAGTACGACCTGGCCACCGTGGGCGCCTACGAGACCGCCCTCTGGCAGGAGAACGGCTGGCTGCACGAGCTGAGCTCGTACGCCGACGGTGACGCCGCCTACGACAGTGCCGACCTGCTCAAGCCGGTGGCCGACAGCATCTCCGGCGAGGACGGCAAGCTCTACGCCCTGCCGTTCTACGGCGAGTCCTCGTTCCTGATGTATCGCAAGGACGTTCTCGAGGCCAAGGGCCTGGAGATGCCGGCCAAGCCCACCTGGGACGAGGTCGCCGACCTGGCCGCCGAGCTGGACGGCGCCGAGCCCGGCATGAAAGGCATCTGCCTGCGCGGCCTTCCGGGCTGGGGCGAGATGTTCGCCCCGCTGACCACGGTGGTCAACACCTTCGGCGGCACCTGGTTCACCGAGGACTGGCAGGCCCAGGTGAACTCGCCCGAGTTCACCGAGGCGGTCGAGTTCTACGTCAACCTGATCAACGAGCACGGCGAGGAGGGCGCGGCCCAGGCCGGGTTCACCGAGTGCCTGAACGCGATGAGCCAGAGCAAGGTGGCGATGTGGTACGACGCCACCTCGGCCGCCGGTTCGCTGGAGAACCCGGAGAGCAGCAAGGTCGTCGGCAAGGTCGGTTACGCCCCGGCCCCGGTCAAGGAGACCGAGAACAGCGGCTGGCTCTGGTCGTGGAACTGGGTCATGCCCAAGACCACCAAGAAGGCCGACGCGGCAGCCAAGTTCGCGCTCTGGGCGACCAGCAAGGACTACGAGAAGACGGTCGGCGAGGAGCTGGGCTGGAGCCGGGTGCCCTCGGGCAAGCGGGCCAGCACCTACGAGATCCCGGAGTACAAGGAGGCGGCCGGTGACTTCGGCCCGCTGACCCTGGAGGCGATCCAGAACGCCGACCCGACGAACCCGGGTGTGCAGCCGCGCCCGACCGTGGGCGTGCAGTACGTGACCATCCCCGAGTTCCAGGACCTGGGCACCAAGGTGTCGCAGTCGATCAGTGCGGCGCTGACCGGCTCGGGAACGGTGAAGGAGGCCCTGGACGCGGGGCAGAAGGAAGCCGAGGAAGTCGCCAAGAACTACCAGAACAAGTAGTACCCGGCCCCCGTCGTCTCGAAACCTGAGGAGTGGCAATGTCTACCGTTGCCGAAACGCATCAGGATGAGAACGCGGCTCCGCCGGCGCGCCGGGCCACCGGGACCTCATCGAGGTCCCGGTGGATCCGGCGCGCACCGCTGCTGCCGGCCCTCATCTTCACCATCGTCATCACCCAGATCCCGTTCCTGGTCACCCTGGTCATCTCCTCGCTGCACTGGAGTGCCCTGAACCCCGGGGACAAGAGCTTCCTGGGCCTGGGCAACTACAACGAGTTCGTCGGCCTGGACAACTACGTCACGGTCTTCACCGACGGCCGGCTGCGCAGCGCGGTGATCAACACGGTCACGCTGACCGTCGGGACGGTGGGCATCAGCCTGCTGCTCGGTCTCGGCCTGGCCATCCTGCTGGACCGGAAGTTCCCGGGCCGCGGCCTGGCCCGCACCCTGCTGATCGCCCCGTTCCTGATCATGCCGGTGGCCTCGGCCCTGCTCTGGAAGCACGCCATCTACAACCCCTCCTACGGTCTGATCAACGGCACCCTGAACTGGGTCTGGCAGCTGTTCGGGGCCGATCAGGGCCCGACCGTCGACTTCGTCTCCAACTACCCGATGCCCGCGGTGATCGCGGCGCTGGTCTGGCAGTGGACGCCGTTCATGATGCTGATCCTGCTGGCCGGTCTGCAGGCCCAGCCCACGGACATCATCGAGGCGGCCCGGGTCGACGGGGCCGGCGGCCTGAAGATCTTCCGCTACATCACGCTGCCGCACTTGCGGCAGTACCTGGAACTGGCCACCCTGCTCGGGGCGATCTACATCGTGCAGCACATCGACGCGGTGTTCTCGATCACCCAGGGCGGCCCGGGCAGTGCCACCACCAACCTGCCCTACGAGATCTACCTGACCACGTTCCGCAAGTTCGAGTACGGCGAGGCCGCGGCAGCCGGTGTGGTGACCGTGATCGGCACGATCATCGTGGCCACCTTCGCCCTGCGCGTGGTCAGCTCGCTCTTCCGAGAGGAGCAAGGCCGATGACTGCACCGACCCAGACCCGCTCCGTGGCAACCGGTTCCGGGCGCAAGGGGACCCTGCTCAACCGCCGCAGGAAGGCCGGCCGGGGCGAGGGCGACATCGCCGAGAAGGGCGGTCTCGTCTGGACCACGGTGGCCTGGGTGGCCACCCTGCTGTTCTTCGCCCCGGTGGCCTGGATGGTGCTCACCTCGCTGCACAGCGAGGCGGACGCCGCGACCAACCCGCCCACCCTGTTCTCCGGGCTGTCGCTGGAGAACTACTCGGCCCTCTTCGACCGCGGGGTCGGGCCCTACCTGATCAACTCGGCGACGGCCAGCATCGTCTCGACGCTGCTGGTGCTGCTGCTGGCCATCCCGGCGGCCTACGCGCTGTCGATCCGTCCGGTGGAGAAGTGGACGGACGTCATGTTCTTCTTCCTCTCCACCAAGTTCCTGCCCGCCATCGCCGCCCTGCTGCCGATCTACCTGCTGGTCAAGCGGATCGGGATGCTGGACAACATCTGGGTGCTGGTGATCCTCTACACCGCGATGAACCTGCCGATCGCGGTCTGGATGATGCAGTCGTTCCTGGCCGAGGTACCCAAGGAGATCCTGGAGGCGGCCGAGGTCGACGGTGCCGGGGTACTGCGCTCGATCTGGAGCGTGGTGGTGCCGATCGTCACCCCCGGGATCGCGGCCACCGCCCTGATCTGCTTCATCTTCAGCTGGAACGAGTTCCTGTTCGCGGTGAACCTGACCGCCACCGTCTCCTCGACCACGCCGGTGTTCCTGGTCGGCTTCATCAGCAGCCAGGGCCTGTTCCTGGCCAAGCTCTGCGCGGCCGCCACCCTGGTCTCGCTGCCGGTGCTGATCGCCGGTTTCGCCGCCCAGGACAAGCTGGTGCGCGGACTCTCGCTCGGCGCGGTCAAGTAGACCCCCGGTCTGGGGGCCGCCCTAACCAGCGGTTTCGGCGGCCTCCAGCCAGGCTTCTTCCAGCGCTTCCTTCTCGGCCGTGAGCTCCCGCAACTGGGCGTCGAGCTCGGCCACGGCGGCGAAGTCGGTGGCCTTCTCGGCCATCTGGGCGTGCAGCTTCTCCTCGCGCGCAGCAAGTTTCGAGATCTGGCGCTCCAGCCGGTTCATCTCCTTCTGGGCGGCCCGGGCGTCCGCGGCGGAAACCTTGCGCTCGGGCCGGCTCTCAGAAACTGAAGACGTCGGTGAGGCTTGCGCCTCTTCCTGGCGGGCCCGGAGGGTCAGGTACTCCTCGACCCCACCCGGCAGGTCGCGAATCTGACGGTCGCCGAGCAGGGCCACCTGGCGGTCGCACAACCGCTCCAGCAGGTACCGGTCGTGGGAGACCACGATCAGCGTGCCCGGCCACTCGTCCAGCGTGTCCTCGATCGCCGCCAGCGTGTCGGTGTCCAGGTCGTTGGTCGGCTCGTCGAGCAGCAGCACGTTCGGCTCGCCCATCAGCAGGCGCAGCAGCTGCAGCCGGCGCCGCTCACCACCGGACAGGTCGCCCACCCGGGTCCAGATCTTGTCCTTCGTGAAGCCCAGCCGCTCCAGCAGCTGCCCGGCGGTGACGTCCTTGTTGCCGATCCGGACGGTGCCGCGGACCTTCTCGACCGCCTCCTGCACCTTCTGGTCGGCCACCGCGTCGAGTTCGCGCACGTCCTGGCTGAGAATCACCGCCTGGACGGTCTTTCCGCGCTTCACCCGGCCGCCGGTGGGCACCGGGGCGTCCGGCCCGCCGAGCATCATCCGCATCAGCGTGGTCTTGCCCGAGCCGTTGACCCCGACGATGCCGATCCGGTCGCCCGGACCGAGGCGCCAGGTGACGTGCTCGAGAAGGGTTTTCGCCTCGTCGCCGGAACCCAGGGTGACGGTGACGTCCTCCAGGTCGATCACGTCTTTACCGAGCCGGGCGGTGGCCATCTTGGCCAGGTTCATCTGGTCGCGCGGCGGCGGCTCGTCGGCGATCAGCGACTCGGCCGCGTCGATCCGGAACCGCGGCTTGCTGGTCCGGGCCGGGGCCCCGCGCTGCAGCCAGGCCAGTTCCTTGCGCAGGGTGTTCTGGCGCCGTTCCTCGGTCACCGCGGCCACCCGGGCGCGCTCGGCGCGGGTCAGCGTGTAGGCCGCGTAACCGCCCTCGTAGCTGTCCACCACCCCGTCGTGGACCTCCCAGATGCTGCCGCAAACGGCGTCCAGGAACCAGCGGTCGTGGGTGACCACCAGCAGCCCGCCGCGACCGGCCGGCCAGCGCTCGTTCAGGTGCCGGGCCAGCCAGGCCACACCCTCCACGTCCAGGTGGTTGGTCGGCTCGTCGAGCATCACCAGGTCGTGCTCACCGATCAGCAGGGCGGCCAGGCCGACCCGGCGCCGCTGACCACCGGAGAGCCGGCCGAACTTCGCGTCCAGCCCACCGACCGCGGGCGCGTCGAGCCCGCCGAGGATCCCCCCGAGCACGTCGCGCACCCGGGCGTCACCGGCCCACTCGTGCGCCTCCAGCGACCCCATGACCGCCTGCCGCACAGTCATTTCCGGATCGAGCCGGTCTTCCTGCCAGAGCGCGCCGAGCCGCACGTCGCGGCCCATGGTGACCCGGCCGCCGTCCGGTTCCTGGCAGCGGGCGAGCACCCGGAGCAGGGTGGACTTGCCCTCGCCGTTCCGGCCGACCACACCGATCCGGTCACCGTCGTCCAGACCCAGCGACACCGCGTCCAAAAGCGTTCGGGAGCCGTGCACGACCGTGACGGACTCCGCATTGAGAAGGTGAGCCACTATCCCCGCACCGATTCGACAAGACGGGCACCGGGAACCGGGCCGTTGGCGCGGCGGACGTCGACCGCCGCACCGGAGGCGGTCAGGGCGACCGCCAGATCAAGGGCATGACTGGAGTCACGGGCCAGGAACACCGTGGTCGGGCCGGACCCGGAGACGATGCCACCGAGCGCACCCACCTTGCGGCCGATCTCCAGCGCCTGCTCCAGCTCGGGCGCCAGGGCCAGGGCGGCCGGCTGCAGTTCGTTGTGCAGGGTGGCGCCGAGCGCCTCGGCGTCACCGGCCCGCAGCGCGGCCATCAGCGCGTCGTCGATCTCGGGGACCGGCGTGGGCGGCGGGGCCTCGCCCGCCTCGCGCATCGCGTCGATCTTGCCGTAGACGCCCGGGGTGGACAGGCCGCGGCCGGCCAGGGCGATGACCCAGATGTACTCGCCGCGGGCCAGCACCGGCGTCAGGACCTCGCCCCGGCCCCCGCCGATCGCCGTGCCGCCGAGCAGCGAGAAGGGCACGTCCGAGCCGAGCTGGGCGGCGAGCCCGTGCAGCTGCTCGCGGTCGAGCCCGGCGTGCCAGAGCGCGTCGCAGGCGACCAGTGCGGCGGCCGCGTCGGCCGAGCCCCCGGCCATGCCGCCGGCCACCGGTATGCCCTTGCGCAGCTCGAAGGCCACGTCGGCCGACTCCAGGCCGATGTGCGCGGCCAGCAGCTCGGCCGCCTTGACCGCCAGGTTCGAGCCGTCGGTGGGCACCTCGTCGGCCTGGATGCCGTCGACCACGATCGAGACCCCGGAGCCGGGCTCGGTGGCCCGGGCGGTCAGGTCGTCGAACAGGGCCACCGCGTGGAACACGGTGGCCAGCTCGTGATAGCCGTCGTCCCGGACCGGGCCCACCCGCAACTCAAGATTGATCTTGGCGGGCGCCCGCACGATCACTGCTTCCGTCGCCGCCATGTCGCCACTCTATTCGAGCTTTGCGTTCCCCCCTCACCCAGCCCGGCCTCGCGCGCGGGCCCGCGCGCTTGACCTGCTGAACGCCGTCCCAAGCCCCCGCCCGCCCTGGGAAACACAACACGCCGAACCAGAAGTTGAGAAGGGTGCCGCAACGCTCACTGCACTCACCCCGCGAGGTGACCCCAGTCGTCCTCCAGTTCCGCCCAGCGGCCCTGCGCGGCCGAACGCCCGTTGACCATCACCACCACCCGGTCGGCCCGCTCCAGCGCCGCCCGCTTGGACGTCGAGCCGACCACCGTTACGCCGTGCTCCCGCAGCGCCTGCCACAGGTCCAGCTCGGTGGCCACGTCCAGCGCCGAGGACACGTCGTCGGCGACCAGCAGCTCGGTGCGCGGGGCCAGCGCCCGGGCCAGGGCCAGCCGCTGCAGCTGACCGCCGGACAGCCGGGTGCCCTTGTGGCCGATCATCAGGCCCAGGCCCGCGCCGGAGTCCTTCAGGTCCCGCTCCAGCTGGGCGGTCGCCACCGCGGTGGCCACCTCCACGTCGTGGCCCAGGGCGATGTTGTCGGCGATCGTCCCGGACAGCACCCGGGGCACCTGGCCGACGTAACCCACCTGGTTCGGCCGCAGGAACCGCGCCGGCTCGGTGACCTCGGAACCGTTCCAGGCCAGCGACCCGGTGTGGTGCACGATCCCGGCCAGGGCCCGCAGCAGCGAGGACTTGCCCGCGCCGACCGGGCCGACCACCAGCACCAGCTCGCCCTGCCGCACGGTGAGGTCCACGTCGCGGGCCCCGACGATGCCGTCCTCGTGCACCGCGGTGAAGCGGGACAGGGTGAGTTCACGCAGCGGCTCGCGCGAGGGCAGCACCGGGCTCGGCGCGGTACCGGCCGAGATGTCCAGGTCGGCCACCGGCGCCGAGTAGTTGGTGCCGCCGATCATCGCGTGCGTGCGCTCGGTCCAGACCCGGGCCGAGGGCAGCTGGGACACGAACGCCGCCGTGGTCCAGGCGAACCAGCGGGCCGAGCCCAGGGTGGACACCGCGATCAGTACCCCGGCCGCGTTCAGGCCGCCGGTCAGGTAGACCGCCCAGGCCCCGATCGGCAGCAGGCCGGTGGTCAGCGCCGGGGTGGAGCGCGACCAGACCTGGATCATGATCTCGTCGCGCTGCCGGTCGCTGCGCACCCGGTCGAGCCCGGCCAGGTGGTCCAGCACCGGCCCGGTGGCCCCGCTCAGCTTCACCGTGCGGGAGGCCGACAACGACGAGACCAGCGAGGTGGCGAACGCCGCGCGGGCCTTCACCGTGCGGTTGGCCGCCTTCTCCAGCTTCGGCCCGAACAGGGTGGCCGCGAGCCCGGACAGCACCATCGTGGCCAGGAAGAACAGGGCCGGCACGATCGAGCCGGAGATCGCCGTCATCGCGGCCATGACCAGGATCGCGATGCCGTTGTCCATGGCGTTGTCGGCCAGCTGCACCACCCGCTCGGTGTCGCCGGACTGCGCGATCACCGCCGCCGGGGTGTGGTTGCTGACCCGCCGCTCACCGGTCTGGGCGTGTGTGAGCCGGGCGCTGATCCGCAGCATCTGGCGCACCCACCACTCCGGGAACCAGCGGTCCGGGAACCACGGCAGCGGGGCGGTGACCAGCAGCGCGGCCACGATCCCGGCGGCCGGCCAGAACATCCCACCCTCGCCGTCGACCAGATCGGCCCAGAGCCAGGGCAGCACCGAGCCGTCCAGGCCGAGCAGCAGCATGACCAGGAACACCCCGAGCGCGCCCATCCCGTAGCGCGGGTCGTTGCGCAGCAGCCGCAGGATCTCGGACACCGTGGAACCGCGCACCGGCTCCCCGGCGGGCGGCGGGTCGGTCCGGCCCGGCGCCTGGGAGGCCGCCTGCACCGGAAGCTCGGGAGCGTCGGCGAGCAGCACTCCCGAACGCTGAGCCGGGACCCCGGCCGAGACCAGCTCCGGGGCCCGCATCCGGCTGGTCTCGGCGAGCTGGGCGAACCGCTCCGAGCGGGCCAGCGGACCGGCCTCGACCACCCGGCCGTTCTCCAGCACGACCACCTCGTCGCAGTCGGCCACCGACGAGAGCCGGTGCGCGATCACGATGCCGATCCGGCCCTCCAGCAGCCGCGCCGAGGCCCGCTGCACCTGCAGTTCGGTGACCGGGTCCATCCGGGCGGTGGCCTCGTCGAGGATCACCAGGTGCGGGTCGCGCACCAGGATCCGGCCGAAGGCCACCAGCTGCTCCTGCCCGGCGCTGAGCACGTAGCCCTCGTCGCCCAGGCGGGTGTCCAGCCCGTCCGGCAGCCCGGCCACCCAGTTCTCCAGGCCCAGCTCGGCCATCACCCGGCCGGCCGAGCCGACCAGCTCGGGGTCGAACAACGCGATGTTCTCGGCCAGGGTGCCGGCCAGGATCTCGGTGCGTTGCGGCACCACCGCCACCCAGCGCCGCAGCAGCTCCAGGTCGATCCCGGTGAGGTCGGTGCCGGCCAGGTGCACGGTGCCCGGCGGCACCGCGACCGAGCGGGTGAGGATCTTGGTCAGCGTGGACTTGCCCGACCCGGTGCGGCCGATCAGCGCGTACGAGCGGCCCGGCACGAAGGTCAGCGACACGTCGTGCAGCACCGGGCCCCGCCCCGAGTCGTCGTCGCTGCCCGGGTAGGCGAAAGTCAGGTTCTTCAGCACCAGTTCGCCCTCGGCGGGCACGTCCCCGCCGACCGGCTCGACCTCGGCCGAGGCCAGCTGCTGCACCCGGCTCCAGGCGCCCAGCGCCTGTTGCAGGTGCGGCACCATCCGGCTGATGTGGTCGACGGTGGCGCCGAAAGCCAGGGCCAGCAGCCAGAGTGAGGTGAGCCGGGCCCCGTCGACGTGACCGGCCTGCAGCGCCCAGACGCCGGCCACCACCACCAGGACGATCGACGTCCGCACCACGAACGAGGCGACCACCGCCAGTTTCGCGCTCAGCCGCCAGACCACCCGGCCCCGGGCCAGCACCTGGCTGGCCCGGTCGGCGTACAGCCGCAGCACGTAGGGCCGGCCCAGCGTGGTGCGCACGTCGTCCTGGCCGTGGATCGACTCCTCCATCACCGCCGCCAGGTCCGACCAGGCCTCCTCCTCGCGCATCCGGGCCGGGTTGATCCGCTGGATCGGCCCCGCCAGCGTCTTCACCATCAGGGCGACGACGAGCGTCATGCCGACACCGGCCGGCCACCAGACGAAGAACGCGGTGACGATGGAAAGGACGGCCACGGTGAGGCTCTGGAAGATCCGCAGGCCGGTGTTCCGCATCTCGCTGGCAACCTGGTAGATGTCGCCGTCGATCCGGTCGAGCAGCTCCCCCACCGGGGTGCCCTCGAGGGTCTGCAACGGCTGGGCGAAGGCCACCCGGCACAGCCGGCGGCGCAGGTCGGCCGACCAGTCGGCGGTCAGCCCGGCGGCGATCATGTTGACCGCCAGATCGCCCACCACGGTCAGCGACAGACCGATCGCCAGCAGGGTGAACATCAGCCAGGAGCGCTCCACCAGCACCGGCCCGGCCAGCGCGGTGGCCACCGCCTGCCCGGCGCCGCCGAGGATCACCAGCGCCACCACCACTGCGCACCGACGAGGTGAGGTCTGCCAGAGATCTCGGAGCAGGCGCATGACAGACGGATCCTTAGGGAGGCTGGGGGCGGCCTCCCTACACTGCCGTCAGATGTGCCTGCGGCTCAAACGAATTTTCGGGGTACTGAACGTCTGAGCACGCGAGGACTGCCCCGGAATCTCCAGGAGGGCCGCCCGCCGGTCCAGGTCGATGCTGATCGAGCTCATCGTGGACACGCTGATGGTGGGCGTGCCCGGAGTCTCACTGTCGGTCGTCGGCATGGGCAGACGCTACGACCCCGGAACGCGCCACGCCTCCCGGCGACACGGACATATCGTCACCCTGGCGAGAGAATCCGCCGTAAGGACCGTGCGGACGGCCCGCGAACGGCCGGTGTTCAGAGATTCTGGGTGAGGTTCAGGGTGGTGCCGTCCGGGTCCTGCGCGTGCGCCACCCGCTGCCCCCAGGGCATGTCGTTGGCCGGGCCCAGCACCTTTCCGCCGGCCGCCTCGACCTTCACCGCGGTGACGTCGGCGTCGGCCACCTCGATGGCCAGCAGCACCCGTCCCGGCTCACCGGCCGGCATCTGCGGTTCGGAGACGATGCCGAACTCGCTGTCGCCGATCTTCAGGCCGACGTAGAACACGTCTCCCTCGGCCGGCTCCCGGGAGGTCTCGGTGGCCCCGAACACCTGCGTGTAGAACGCGGTGAGCCGGGCCACGTCCGCGGTCATCAGCATCGGCTGGATCGTCGGCATGACGACGAAGCTAGCGTGCGGCGGCCAGGGCGGCGAACTGTTCCACGGTGAGTCGTTCGCCCCGGGTCTTCGGGTCGATCCCGGCCTTGCGCAGAGCGGCCTCGGCGGCGTCGGCCGAACCGGCCCAGCCGGCCAGGGCGGCCCGCAGGGTCTTGCGGCGCTGGGCGAAGGCCGCGTCGACGCAGGCGAACACCTCTTCCCGGCTGACGTCGGCGACCGGGTGCGGGCGGGCGGTGAACTGCACCAGGCCCGACTCCACGTTGGGCACCGGCCAGAACACCTGCCGGGAGACCGCGCCGGCCCAGCGCACGTCGGCGTACCAGGCGGCCTTGACCGAGGGCACCCCGTAAGCCTTGTCACCCGGCCGGGCGGCCAGTCGGTCGGCCACCTCGGCCTGCACCATCACCAGCCCCGAGCGCAGGGTGGGGATGCGTTCCAGCAGGGTGAGCAGCACCGGCACGGCCACGTTGTAGGGCAGGTTGGCGACCACGGCGGTGGGGGTGCGCCCGTCGACCTCCAGCTGGGCGGCCTGCACCAGCAGGGCGTCCGACTCGACGATGCTGAAGCGGGCGGCCACCTCGGGCGGGCAGCGGGTGGCGATCGTGGCCGGCAGCTCGGCGGCCAGCTTGGGGTCGATCTCCACCGCGACCACCTGCGCCCCGGTCTCCAGCAGGGCCAGGGTCAGCGAGCCCAGGCCCGGGCCGATCTCGGTGACCAGGTCGTCCGGGCCGATCTCGGCCAGCCGGGCGATCCGGCGCACGGTGTTGGCGTCGACCACGAAGTTCTGCCCGAGCTGCTTGGTCGGGCGGACGTCGAGCCGTCCGGCCAGCTGACGGATGTCGGCGGGGCCGAGCAGGGCCGGAGACGTCGTGGACACAGCCGCCGACCTTACCTTCCCGAGTCGGGCACCGACCAAAGGACGGGTGTGGGCCTCAGGGGCCCACACCCGTCCTCAGGTGGGTTGTTGCGTTGTGGTCAGAGCCGCTTGCCGCAGACCGGCCACTGACCGGCGCCGGCCTTGTTGTACAGAATCTGCGCCCGCTTGGTCTGCTCGGAGGCGCTGGCGTCGGCCGGGTTGCCCGAGCCGCCCACCGACTGCCAGGTGCTCAGGCTGAACTGGTACAGCCCGTAGTAGCCGGCCGGGTTGACCGCCGAGGGGTTGCCACCGGACTCGCACTCGGCCAGCGCGGCCCAGTTCAGCCCGGAGGCGGCGCCGCCGGCGCTGCCACCGCCCGAAGAGCTGCCACCGGAGGACGCGGCCGGGCGGGCCTTGGTGCCGACCTGGACGACCTCGGTCACCGGCTTGCGGGTGACGTCGGTGTCGATCAGCTTGCGCTTGGTGATCTTGCCGTCGGTCTTCGTGATCTGCCAGACCGACTTCTGCACGCCGTCGCGGCCCTCGGTGACCACCTTCGACTGGCCCTCGTAGAGCTTGCTGGTCTCGGTGCGGCGGGTCTTGTGCTCGACCGAACCGGTCTTGGTGACCTCGTCGCGGGTGACCCGGGCCAGCTTGACGGTCAGGCCGTCACGCAGCGGGGTGCTCGGCACCTGGGACAGCTTGTCCAGCGAGCCGACCTTCACCTTCTCGTCGGTCAGCAGGTCGGAGACCGTGGCCGCGGTGGTGGTGATCTTCTCGCGCTCGCCGTCGGCCACCAGCGTGACCGCCTTGGGCGTGGTCAGCGACATGGTCAGGCCGGCCCGGTCGATCCGGGCGGAGCGGGAGGCGGAGAGCTCGGCGCCCTCGGAACGCACCCCGAGAGCCAGCAGCGCCTTGTCCACGCTGAGCTCGGTGGTCCAGAAGGTCTTCTCTTCGCCGTCGACCGTGAGCTTCAGGGGGCGCGCGTAGCGCACGACCACGGTGTCGCCCTCGCCGACCTTGCTGTCGACGGCCGGGGCGACCAGGTCGCGCTCGCGGACCTGGATGTTCTGGTCGGCCAGGATGTCGGCCACGTCGGTGGAGAACGAGCTGATCTCGGTCGTCCGGCCGTCGACGGAGAGGGTGATGGTCTTGTTCGCCTGGCTGTACCAGACGCTGCCGCCGACCGCTGCGGCGAGAACTGCTGCCTGCGCGATGTACCGCGCGGGTCTGCTGTGGACGAGCGAGCGCACGATGCTCCAAGCCTCGTACTCCCCGGGCACGGTCGGCGGAGGCGATCCGGAGGGTTGATCGCGGGTCCGGACCACCCTCGCGGGTGGCCCGGTTCTCCGCCGGGAGGGTCCGATCCCGGCTGTCGACCGCACACCGTAATCGAACCGCAACCGATTCCCAAGCCGAAGTTGCCGGCCCAGATCTCGGCGCGGACCCACCCGAAACCGATCAACGCAGGTCAGGACGGCTTCTGCGCGGCTGCCCGAGGGGCGGAAAATAGTGCGCTTCAGGGCTTTCGGCGACCCCCGAAAACGTGACACCGCGAGATGTCACGAACTCCCCCGTAGATCGTCCCGGTTGGGCTAGAGGAGCACTCGTACACCACGGGTCACCACTGTCCGTAAACCGTTTCGGAGGTGGCGCTGAGAGTGGCGCACATCTCGTCCAGATCGCGGCCCAGCGTCTCGGCCATGAACCGCACCGTGAGCGGCACCAGGTAGCTGGCGTTCGGACGTCCGCGGTGGGGCATGGGAGTCAGGTAGGGGGCGTCGGTCTCGACCATCACCTGCTCCAGCGGCACCGCGGCCAGCGCCTCGCGCAGGTCGGCGGCGTTCTTGAACGTCACCGTGCCGGCGAACGACAGGTACCAGCCTCGGTCGGCGGCCAGCCGGGCCATCGCCGCATCGCCGGAAAAGCAGTGGAACACCGTCTTTTCCGGCGCCCCTTCCGACTCCAGCACCCGGATCACGTCGTCGTGCGCATCCCGGTCGTGGATCTGCAGCGCCTTGCCCAGCCGCTTGGCGAGGTCGATGTGCCGACGGAAACTCTCCTCCTGCGCAGCCCGGCCGGCCTCGTCGTCCACCCAGTAGTGGTCCAGGCCAGTCTCCCCCACCACCCGGACACGGGGATGCTCGGCGAGCTTCTCGATCTCGTCGAAGGCGGTCGTGAAGTCGCCCGCTGCAGCATGTTTCGTTGCTTCAGTGGGGTGCAGGGCCACACCACCGAGCAACTGCGGGAACCGGTCCACGGCCTGCACGGTCCAGCGAGCGGCCGGAAGGTCGCAGCCGATCTGCACCATCCGCGTCACGTTCACCGAAACCGCTTGCGTGATCAGCGCTTCCACGGCCTCGAACTGCGCGACCTCACCGACGTCGGTGCCCCGCACGTGGTCGAGGTGGGTGTGGTTGTCCACCACCGGCAGCGGGAGCGCCGGCGGGACCGGGACAGGGCCGTCGTTGTTCTTCTTCTTACTCATCAACAGACCAATGGGGGACGTGCGTGGGCACCAGGCCCACACACGTCCCCCATTTGCTCCTTACTTGTCTTTGTCGGCCAGCCGCGCGAGCTCTTCCTCGATCACGGACTCGTCCAGCTTGCGGAAGATCGGGGTGGGCGCGGGCACCGCCGTGCCCGGCACGATCGGCGCCGACTCCCAGGCCGCCACCGTCTCGCCGAGCTTGTAGTTGCCCATCAGCACCGGGTAGCCCTGGCCACCGTCGAGATCCTCCACCTCACGGATCTCCGGCAGCGGGGAGACCGTGCCGGTGCCGCCCAGCGCCTCGTGCACCAGCTGCGAACTGTGCGGCAGGAACGGCGACAGCAGCACCCGGCAGTCGTTGATCGCCTGCGCCGCGACGTGCAGCACCGTCTTCATCCGCTCGAAGTCGGTCTTCTTCAGCTTCCACGGCTCGGTCTCGGACAGGTAGCGGTTGACCTCCGCCACCACCCGCATCGCCTCGGTCAGTGCGGCCTTCTGCTTGTGCGTGGCCAGCAGCTCGCCGACCGTGGCGAAACCCGCCTTCGTGGTCTCCAGCACGGCCTGGTCGATCGGCTGCAGCTCACCGGCCTCGGGGATGGCGCCCAGGTTCTTGTGGATCAGCGAGGCGGTGCGGTTGACCAGGTTGCCCCAGCCGGCGACCAGCTCGTCGTTGGTGCGGCGGACGAACTCGGCCCAGGTGAAGTCGGTGTCCTGGTTCTCCGGCCCGGCCGCGCAGATGAAGTAGCGCAGCGCGTCGGGCTGGTAGCGGGACAGGATGTCGCGCACGTAGATGACCACGCCGCGGCTGGAGGAGAACTGCTTGCCCTCCATGGTCAGGAACTCGCTGCTGACCACCTCGGTGGGCAGGTTCAGCTCACCGAACTCACCCGGCTCGCCGCCCTTGGCCCCCTTGCCCGCGTAGGCCAGCAGCTCGGCCGGCCAGATCTGCGAGTGGAAGGTGATGTTGTCCTTGCCCATGAAGTAGTTGGACACGGCGCTGGAGTCGTTCCACCACTTGCGCCACTGCTCCGGGTCGTCGGTGCGGCGGGCCCACTCGATCGAGGCCGAGAGGTAGCCGACGACGGCGTCGAACCAGACGTACAGACGCTTGTGCGAGTTCTCTTCCCAGCCCGGCAGCGGCACCGGGATGCCCCAGTCGATGTCCCGGGTCATCGCCCGGGGCTTCAGGTCGTCGAGCAGGTTGAGCGAGAACTTCAGGACGTTGGGACGCCAGCCCTCACGGGTGCGCAGCCAGTCGCCGAGCGCCTCGGCCAGCGCGGGCAGGTCGAGGAAGAAGTGCGTGGTCTCGACGAACTTCGGCGTCTCCCCGTTGATCCGGCTCTTCGGGTCGATCAGGTCGGACGGGTCGAGCTGGTTGCCGCAGTTGTCGCACTGGTCGCCCCGGGCCGAGGTGAACCCGCAGATCGGGCAGGTGCCCTCGATGTACCGGTCGGGCAGGGTGCGCCCGGTGGACGGCGAGACCGCCCCGGTGGTGGTCTGCTCGATCATGTAGCCGTTGGCGTGGTCGGTGCGGAACAGCTTCTGCGCAACGGTGTAGTGGTTGCGGGTGGTGGTGCGGGTGAACAGGTCGTAGGACAGGCCGAGAGCGTGCAGGTCCTCGACGATCATGCGGTTGTAGCGGTCCGCCAGCTCGCGCGGCGACACACCCTCCTGCTCGGCCTGGACCAGGATCGGCGTGCCGTGCTCGTCGGTGCCGCTCACCATCAGCACGTCGTGACCCGCCATCCGCATGTAGCGGCTGTAGACGTCGGAGGGCACGCCGAAGCCGGCGACATGGCCGATGTGACGAGGGCCGTTGGCGTAGGGCCAAGCGACCGCGGTGAGGATCCTGGTCATGCCTTAGATCTTTCCACGTCCGGCAACCCGATTTGCGCATGCCCTGACCATCGGCAGACGGGGTCTCTCATCTGTGTAGCGCCTGGTCGGCGAGACTCGGCAGGGTGTACGTCGTGCCTCTGCGGGTGCCGTGCTGCTCAAGCACACCCTCGGCGACCAGTCCCTGCAGAAGGGTCCGGGCAGCCACACGATCCAGCCCGGTGAGCCGGCGCACCTTCTCGTTCGTGATCGGTCCTGCCCCCGCCGCATCCATCACCACCTGCTGGTCGGTGCGATCCGGGCCGACCCGACCCAGGGTGTAGTAAGCCCGCCCTCGGGTTCCGTGCTGGGTCATGAGCCCGGCCTTGCAGAGCCGGCGCAGTCGTGTCCGAACATCCGTACTGTCCACCGACAAGGCCTCTCGGGCCCGGGCATTGGTCAGACGTCCCTCACGAAGCAGGACCAGAAGCAGGCCGCGCTCCTCCGGCAGCAGGCGCCCTTCTCGTTCGTACTCCAGGAGCCAGGCTCGTTCGGTCGTGGACATCAGCCCCCGCAACGGCAGAACCACCCGGAACGAGTCACTGGATTCGCTGAATCCCGGTTCCCTGAGCATTTCCAGCCGCATCGAGTCCTGCATGATGTCGATTCCCTGCCCACTGTCCTCAGCCAGGCCGAAGCGCCGCAGCACATCGATCACCGTGTGATTGCGGGGAGACTGGGCCTGTCGGAGCGTCTCGACCGACACCGGAGGGGGCAGAGAACCGGGGCTCGTAACAACCACCTCGTTCGGGCGGATCTCGACCACCACCGGAGATGTGTCGAGTTCGTACGATCGATGCGCGACTGCGTTGGCCAGGGCTTCGCGGACCACCCGGGCCGGAAGCCTCGGCACATCGTGGCGTCGGGCACCGGTGATCACCATCTCGGTCCCCATCCGCTCCAGGACCATCCCCGTAGCGATCTCCACCTGCTGCTGAACCGGCCCGTCGACCGTTCGCCGAAAGACGTAGGACAGGTCCTGGTCGCTCTCGTAGACCCGGACGTCCACCGTGAACTTGGCCGCCTGGAGGGATGTGGCCGGATCGGTCAGGGTCAGCGCACCGGCCACCGAGAGGTTTCCGGATTCGTGCAGGAGGCCGCGCTCGGACCACCGGTCCTGGGAGTCCCGCGGGTTCCAGCCGAAAGCACGGGAGACGGCCCGCACGAGTTGCGGGTCAGCATCCGCGGCGCGTACTCCAGAATCGGTCGACTCGTACCGAACAAGCGTTCGTGAAGCCAGGAGCGCCATGAGGTCTCTTCCGAACAACGGCTGATTGTGGCCGCCGCGGCGAACCAGAACCCGCCCGTCGCTGGTCTGGGCGACCTCGTCGTTGCGCCGCTGCACCTCTACTGCCACCAGAACCCGGCCGTCGACTTGGATCTCCCGGATCGAGTAACGCCCGACGTTGTGCGCATCGGTGGCTGCGCTGTGAACCGCGTCGTCGAGACCCTGGCTTCTTCCGTGACCAACGACCTCCCGGGCATCAGTGACACCGATCAAGATGGTTCCGCCGTCGGTGTTGGACATGGCCACGAAAGCCTCTTGCAGCGGCTTACGGCCCGCACCGGTTTTCAGTTCGAGGTGCTCATGCTCGCGTTGAATGAAGAGCCGCAGGTGCTGCAGGGACACCTCATCCGGAAGTCTCTCCATGGCCGCAGCATGAACCGATTATGAAACTGAACTCCACTCCGATTTAGCCGGGGTCAGTTCGGATTCATAACCGGTTCATACCTGTCCTATCGCCAGGCCGGGCAGTCCCGCCGGATCGGCCGGCCCCTTGTTCGCCTCCGCCAGGATGCCGCTGAGACGCCGGGCCTCGGTGCGCAGGCGGCTGGCGCTCTTGCGGGCCGCGACCTCGGCCAGGCCGTCGACCGGGCAATGACCGAGAAGCTCGCCGGTGGCCTGGGTGTGCTGCGCGGCCTCCACCGCCAGGGCGACCACATCGGCGAGCCGGGCGAGGGGTTCGCCGGCGGGGGCCGGCAGGCACTGGGGCAGAGCTGAGGCCAGGATTGCCCAGACGGTCGGCCAGGCCCCGGCCTCGCCCAGGCCGCGTAGTGCGTCGACCACCCGGTTGAGCTTGACCTGGCGTTCCACAGCCAGTCGGCCGAGCAGATGGCCGAGAGCCGGGGAGTCGAGTTCATCCCGGCCGAGCAGGACGGCCAGGGCCTCGGCGGCCGCCACCCGGGTCTCGGCCCGGGCCGAGTCGAGAGCGCGGCAGTACAGCAGGAGGCCGGCCGGACCGATCGGCCCGGGCACCCGGGCGTGCGCAAGAACCACTTCGTCGGCCCCCCGGTTGAGTTCGGCGAGTTCGCGATGCAGGTGTGCGGCCGTCACCTCCCGGTCGAACGGCAGGATCGCCGGCCAGCAACTGAGCCAGGCCGTGTCGTAGAAGAACATCTTGGCCCCCGGCATGGGCAGCCTCCAGAGCCTGGCCCACGGCTGCGGCAGCTCCGCCGAGTGCGTGGGGTGAAGAACGGCCAGCAGGTCGGACCGGGACTCGTTCTTGTCGAAGTAGTGAACGGCGTAGCGGGTCTGCCGGGTCCAGAGCTGAAGACTTGTCCTGCTACCGGCCGATCCGAGTGCGGCCAGGCCGGATGCGCTCTGCTCACCGGCAACCCGCCGGACGGCCTCCAGCACCGGGCCACGGTCGGCCGGGCGCACACGCAGGTAGGCCTGGCGCAGATCGTCGGGCCAGGGCCGGCACCCGGCCGCCTCGACCAGTCCCAGCCGGCTGAGCAGGTGTGCGGCCTCGAGAACGCCCTCGTCGGTGCTGGGCGTGGCCAGCAGCACCGGGACGGGGGACCACAGGATGCCGGCCCCGACCTCGGCAACCCTTCGCAGGATGACGTCACCGGCCCGCACGCCGTGTTTGTTCTCGAGGTGAAAGAGTTCTTCAGGAGCCACTTCCGGCTGACGGCGCAGCTCCGGAGGGCCTGCGGCGAGGGCCCGGACCGATCGCAGGCACAGGACCAGCAGGTCGAGGACGGAGGTGTATCTCACGAACTCGTCCCGGCCCGGAAGCTGGGGCTGCGGCGGGCCTTCGGGCAACCACGTCATTCTCTTCATCATCGGGTTCAGAGCTGCCTGCAGCCGCTCCGGGTCCTGCCAGCTGAAGGCCACCAGGCCCGCGAGAAAACGCTCGACCTGCGGGAAATCGACCTGCCCGTTGCTGTCCCACCTCTGGTAGAAGATCGCCAGTTCCTCGGCCAGGATCTCTGCGTCGGCGAACAGCTCGAGGGACTGGGCCGGCTGCACAGCCGGAGGTGGGGCCGGAAGAGGCGCGGCCTCCAGAGCCGGCGGCGAGTGCTCACCGCCGGTCAGGGCTGCGGCCAGTGGACGCAGATCTGGCGCAATCGCACCGACCGCCACCGCGAGTTCGGCCCGGGCCGGAGCAGACAGATCTGTCGCATACGGGATCAGCAGATTCAGCACTTGCTTCTGCAGCGCCGGATCCGGATGGCCGAGCCCCACAGCCACCGCGAGGATGAGAGACTCCGGCACCACGAACGCCGGCATCCCCTCCCCCGGCGCCCCTGCCCCCGGCGCCCCTGCCCCCGGCACCACAGACTCCAGCACCCCTGCCCCCGGGGCCACAGACTCGGGCACCACGGAGCCCGGCCGTCGAAGAGCCGGCCGCAACCAGCTGAGCTGCGCCCGGAAGAGCCCCTTTTCCGGCCGTACAAGAACCGCCGTCGTGGCCTGTTCGACGACCGAGGCGTCGAGCCGGCCCACTTCGTCGAGCGCCCGCAGGCGTTGCTGGGCCACCGTGGCGACGAAAGCGGGAGCCCCGGCAATGAGGCTGACGTACTGCCCTACCCGGGAGTGCACCTCGTCGAGAGAAGGATTGAGCTGCTCGTGCAGGGCGAGCAGGCCGTGCAGATCCACCTTCCGGTCGGTGCTCTGGAGGGCACCGATACAGGCGTCGAGCAGTTCGGAACGCTCGAGCAGCGCAGGACGTCCGGGCGGCCTGTCACCGGTCAGCCGGATCAGGAGTGCTCGTAGGTCTGGACCGTCGAGCAACTGGCCGGTGCCCCGGCTCGCCAGCGCCTCCATCACCAGCGCCGACCACTGCGGCCGGGCGCGGAGGTCGGCCTCGACCTGGCGGTGGTCCTGCAGCCAGAGCTGCACGTAGGCAACCTCTACCGGCGGCGGCCCGGGTTGGCGGAGCAGGACCTCACGGGCCAGTTCGAAGTACCAGCGGCCGCTGTCCCACCGGTCCCAGTCGCGGACCCGCCGAACCAGCTCGGCGGCGAGGCGGGGATCGTCGATCAGCCCTCGCGCCTGAAGAACCTGGACGATCCCGGTGACCACGGCCTGTCGGGCCCGGCGGCTCGGCGCATCTACGCTGAGCCGCCGCAGCGCCCCTGGCAACCGGGCCACCGTCAGGGTGCCCGCCACCGCGACCGCCGTTGCACTCTCCGACGCCTTCGGGCGCGGGGTATCTTCCTGCCACCAGCGGGTGTGAGCCCGGACCAGGGCAGCGACCTCCGCTGCGAGCGAGCGCCTTTCGGCCTCGGCGAGATGCAGCATGATCTGAACGGTTTGCTCGACGCCACCGGAAGGCCCGCCGGAGCGCGGCCAGGGCCGGCCCTTCATGGCCTCCAGCAGATCTTGGAACTCCATCCCTCAGCCCTCCACCCGCATCGACTGCTGCACGGCCAGGACGTGCTTGCACGGCCCTCGAGTGCCGAGATGCTTCGCGTACCAGATGCAGGTGCAGGAACGCCGATCGCCGTCGAGGCGTACCCGGTGCGTGTCTGTCCCGCTGCTCACGAGGGCGGCCACATCACCCGGCCGGTTGCGCTCGAACTGAACCGCGCCGGCCGCGACCAGGGCCCGGGCGGCACCGTGGCGGGGGTTGAGTGCTTCCACCACGGCCCCGTCGAACGGGAGTTCGCGATGGAACGAGGCCGCCTCGGCCAGATCGCGCCCGATCCGGCCGGCCGCCCCGAGACGGACCAGGGCGGCCCGGACCCGGGTCTGGTCGAGGCCCGATTCGGCGGCCAGGGTGGGGGTGTCGATGTGCGGCTCGAACGCCAGTAGTGCACTGATCAGATCGGCGTCCTCGGCCACCGTGTCGCCGGAGAGCGCATCAAGGACCGCGCCTTCGCCGGAGAACCCCCGAGTGGCATCGGGCGAGACGGTGGCGGTGAGCCGCATTCCGGGCAGGGTGACCTCCCAGGCACTGGCCACTGCCTGACTGCTTGCGTTCACCACCGGCCCGTAGACCCGCAGACCCGAAGCGAACCGGAGCAGGGGCAGCAGCGCGGCCAGACGCTGAGGGCCGGCCAGGCAGACCGCCCCTGGCACCGGACGGGAGACCAGGCGCAGCGAACGCCCGGCGGGCGCGAACCAGAACGCACCTGAGGCCCGCCGCTGGCTGGGCAGGGCCCGCAGGAAGCGAGCCGCCTCGGCCGCGGACAGTTCCGCCCGGGTGTCGAACTCGCCGCTCAGTACGTAGATCTCACCGAACCCGCGCACCCACCTGCGGGGCAGCGGGACCTTACGCTCGACCAGCTTCTCGGTCTTCGTGGTGACCGTGACCTCGTCAGGGCCGACGGAAAGGTGCAACGCCGCCCCGTCGAGAACGCCACTGAGCGCCCGGCGCAGCGGCTCGTTCACGTCGACGTTGGTGGTACCGCGGTCGACCACGTCGCCGTCATGACCGGCCGCCAGGACGTCGAGCCGCAGGTGCACACCGCCGCACACGGAGAACGACTCGAACCGCAACCGCTCACCGTCACTGGTGACCACGGGATCACGGAAAGACGTTTCGGCCGGCTGGAAGTAACGGGTACGCGCAACCTCGGCCACCGCCAGCAGCCCGGCCGCGGCGACGGCCGGGCGCTGCAGGAAACCGGTGAAGAACTGAGGGTGCGCGTCGGTACCCGACGGGTTGGTGGCCGCCAGACTCCGCGCCGTGGTGCCGCCGGAGGTCTCCAGACCGAGGCCGCCCGGCCGTAACAAGGACGGACGACGGTAGCTGTAGGTCTGAGTCGCTTCCATGCTCGAGACCATAGGGGCGGGGTACGACAAAATGGGCTCTCAGCCCTTTGCCCCCGAACCGGACCGGCGAGCGATCGCCGTGGCGAGCGTCCTCAAACGGACTCCCCCAACCCGGGCAGCCCGCGCTTGATCTGCCGCACCGCCTGGGCGATCCGGTGCTCGTTCTCGATCAGGGCGAAGCGCACGTAGCCGTCGCCGTCCGGCCCGAAGCCGACGCCCGGGGACACTGCCACGTCGCACTCCTTGACCAGCCGGGTGGCGAACTCGATCGAGCCCAGCGAACGGAACTGCTCGGGGATCGGGGCCCAGACGAACATCGTGCCCTTGGGCCGGGCCACCTCCCAGCCGATCCGGGTGAGGCCGTCGCACAGGGCGTTGCGCCGGGCCTCGTAGACGGCGTTGACCTCGGCCGGATAGTCGGACGCCTCGTTCAGGGTGACCGTGGCGGCGATCTGCACCGGCTGGAAGGTGCCGTAGTCGAGGTAGCTCTTGAGCTTGGCCAGCGCGGCGACCACCTCGGCGTTGCCGAGCAGGAAGGCCATCCGCCAGCCGGCCATGGAGAACGACTTGGTCATCGAGTACAGCTCGACCGCGCAGTCCATCGCCCCCTCGCACTCCAGGATCGAGGGCGGGCGGACACCGTCGAACCAGACGTCTGCGTAGGCGAAGTCGTGCACCAGCACCACGTCGCGCTCCCGGGCCCAGTCGACCAGGCGCTGCAGATCCTTCTTCTCGATGGTGGCGGTGGTGGGGTTGTGCGGGAAGCAGAGAACCACCACGCGCGGCTTGGGCCAGCCGTACTCCCAGGCCTCCATCACCGCGTCGACGTAGTCCTTGCCGCCCGAGGGCCCGATGGTCACCTGGCGGGCGTCGGCGCCGGCGAAGTAGGGGCCCCAGATGTGGATGGGGTAGGACGGGGAGGGCACCAGGGCCGCGTCACCGGGCTGCAGCAGCACCCACATCAGGTGACTGAAGCCCTCTTTCGCGCCGATCGTGGCGATCACGTTCTTGCCCGGGTCGAGCTCGACCCCGTACTCCTGGGCGTAGCGGGCGGCGATGGCCTCGCGCAGCTTGGGGATGCCCCGGCTGGAGGAGTAGCGGTGGTTGCGGGAGTTGTGCGCGGCCTCGGCCAGCTTCTCCACCGCGATCTCGGGGCTGGGGATGTCGGGGTTGCCGAAACCCAGGTCGACGATGTCTTTCCCGTCCCGGCGGGCCTGCAGTTTGAGGCCGTCGATGATGGTGAAGACGTACGGCGGCAGACCCGGGATTCTCCTGAACTCCATCGTGATCACGTTAGTCCGGCCCGGCGCCGGAGCCGGATAGCCAATCACCTGATCCTGGCCTGCCCGAGGGCGAGCGGTGCAGTTATCCTCAGGTGGACGGATCACGTCGGAAAAGGCGGCAAAGTGGAGATGTGCCCGACGACTGGGAGGGTCTGGCCTCGGCCCAGGAAGGAGTGATCACCCGGCGGCAGCTCCTGGATCTGGGCCGCTCGCGCGACCAGGCCCGGCGCCACATCGACGACCACCGCTGGCAGACCCTTTGGCCAGGGGTCTATCTGACGCACTCCGGTCCGCGCACCGACCGGGCGCTGATCTGGGGCGCAGTGCTCTTCTGCGGGAAGAGCGCCCTGGCCGGAGGCCGGACCGCGCTCTGGCTGGCGGGGGCCCTGCCCCGGCGGACCGGCCCGGTCGAAGTCTGCGTTCCTCATCCCGGACCGCGGCGCCCGGCTGAGGGCATTCAGATCCGGCAGGTGCGGGGGCAACTGGCACGGCGCCGTGCCGATGGTCCTGGCCCGCCACGGCTACGGGTCGAAGACGCGGTTCTGGACGTGGCCGACCGCGAGACAGACCCGGAGGCCGTGTGCGACGTCGTGCTGCGGGTCGTCCAACAGCGGCTGACCACCAGCGGGCTGGTCGGCCTGGCCCTGTCCGAGCGGGCGCGACACCGCTGGCGTGCTCTGATCAGCGAGATGCTGCAGGAGTTCGAGGACGGGTGCACTCGCTGCTGGAGCTCAGATACGCGCGGCTGGAAGCTGCTCACGGGCTTCCGCGCGGCACGCGCAACCTTCCGCAGCGCGAGGCCGACGGCCGAACTCGGTACCGGGACGTCCGCTACGACTCCTACTGCCTGGTGGTGGAACTCGACGGACGTGAGGCCCATCCCGTGCACGAGTCCTTCCGGGACCTGCGACGTGACAACGCTGCGGCCCTCGGCGGTGAGACCGTTCTGCGCTACGGCTGGTGCGACGTGGCCCAACGCCCTTGCCTCGTTGCCCGGCAGGTTGCCACCGCCCTGAACCGGCGAGGCTGGTCCGGCTCCCCCAGAGCCTGCTCCCCCACCTGTCCCCTTCCCTGATTGCTCGCGTGCTGCCCATTATCGGATGCCAAAAGTGGGCTATAGAGCAACTTTTGTCATCCGATCTTGGCGGGGGGCGCTTTTGTCATCCGATCCTGGGGCGCGGGACGGGGCAGAACGGGGACGGGCGAGGCGGGCCACTTCCGGAAGCGGGCAATTGGGCTGCGCCCGGCGCCCCCGTCGGCCACACTGATCCCCATGCCGACCCGTCTGACGAGTGTCGTGATCGACTGCGCCGACCAGCGCGCCCAGGCCCGCTGGTGGGGTGAGGCACTGGGGTGGGGCATCTCGTTCGAGAACGAGCTGGAGAGCGACATCGCCCCGGCCCCGGGCGAGCCCGGCATCGAGCTGGTGTTCGGGCCGGTGCCGGAGGCCAAGTCGGGCTGGAACCGGGTGCATCTCGACCTGGCCAGTCGCGATGCGGCGCACCAGGCCGAGACGGTGGCCCGGCTGGAGGCGGCGGGGGCGCGGCGGATCGAGCTCGACGTGGAGCGGCCGTGGGTGGTGCTGGCCGATCCCGAGGGCAACGAGTTCTGCGTGCTGGAGCACCGGGACGAGTACGACGGGCTCGGGCCGATCGCGGCCATCGTGATGCAGGCCCACGATCCGGCTGCGCTGGGCGCATTCTGGCAGCAGGCCGGGGCCGGTGAGCTGCGGGCCGAGGGTGGGCCGGTGGCCACGTTGACCCTGACCACCCCTGGTCCGTTCCTGGAGTTCATCCGCACCGACGAACCCAAGACCGTGAAGAACCGGGTCCACCTCGACGTGCGTCCCTACGCCGCCGACGACCAGGCGGCCGAGGTGGAGCGGCTGATCAAGGCCGGGGCCCGGCACACCGAGATCGGCCAGTCCGAGGCGCCGAAGGGCGAGGTCACCTGGGTGGTGCTGGCCGATCCGGAGGGCAACGAGGTCTGCGTGCTACGCCCGCAGGACTGAAAAGGACTTTCGGCGCAGAAGCCGCAGTGGCATCGTGAGCCGGTGACGACTCAGCTGCAGACCGAGCGCCTGATCCTGCGCCAGTGGAAGGACTCCGACCGAGATGCCTTCTTCGCGCTGAACTCCGACCCGGAAGTGCGCCGTTTCTTCCCCACCACCCAGACCCGCGAGCAGAGCGACCAGGCGCTGGACACCATCCGCCAGCACATCGACGAGCACGGCTGGGGGCTGTGGGCGGCCGAGCTGCGCGAGACCGGTGAGGTGGTCGGCCCGATCGGGCTCTGGCCGATGCCCGGCTGGTTCACCGAGAACGCCGTCGAGGTGGGCTGGCGGGTGGCGAAAGCCCACTGGGGCAAGGGATATGCGCCCGAGGCGGGCCGGGCGGCGCTGGCCTACGCGTTCGGCGAACTCAAGCTGCCGCAGGTGGTCTCGATGACCACGGTGACGAACGAGCCGTCCCAGCGGGTGATGCGGAAGATCGGGCTGACCCGTGATCCGGCCGACGACTTCGAACACCCGGGTCACCCGGGCTGGTGGGGCACGCCGCACGTGCTCTACCGGATCACCGCCGAGCGGTACCGGGCCCTCTCTTAAAAGCACAAATTGAGGACGGGGGGCGCGCCTCGGGCGCGAAACCGCAGGACTACGAGGAACGGGCTTTTACGGCGGCGTCGTAGAGCCCCCGCTTGTTCACCCCGGTCTCCCCAGCGACCGTGGCCACTGCGTCCTTGAGCCGCTCACCCTCGTCCACCATTTGTTCTACTCGAGCGACCAGGGCGGCCACGTCATCCTTGGCTGACGGGTCCGCCAGGTCGACCGGCGTGCGCTCGGGCGCCCCGCCCACAACGATCGAGATCTCGCCCAACACCTCGGTTTCCGTGGCCCAGTCGGTCAGCTGGGCCAGGGAACCGCGCTTGACCTCTTCGTACGTCTTGGTCAGCTCACGGCAGACCGCGGCCGGCCGATCGGCGCCGAGGGCGTCGCGCAGGGCGGTAAGGGTGTCGGCCGTGCGCCGGGGCGACTCGAAGAAGATCAGGGTGCGGGGTTCCTCGGCGAGCGCACGAAAAGCACTGGCACGCTTGCCGTTGGTGCGGGGCGGGAAACCCTCGAAGCAGAACCGGTCGGAGGGCAGGCCGGACAGCGCCAGAGCGGTCAGTGCCGCGGAGGGGCCGGGCAGCGCGGTCACCGGCAGACCGGCCTCGACCACGGCCCGCACCGCCTTGAGCCCCGGGTCGGAGACCCCGGGCATGCCCGCGTCGGTGACCACCAGCACCGTGCCACCACCGGCCACCACCTCCAGCAGGGTGCCGGAGCGGGCCTCTTCGTTGTGCTCGTAGTTGCTGATCACCTTGCCCTGCGGAGTGATCCCCAGGGCCGCGGCCAGCCGCCGGAAGCGGCGGGTGTCCTCGGCCGCGATCAGGTCGGCGGTCTCGATCAGCCGGGCGAGCCGCACCGAGGCGTCTTCCGGGTCGCCGATCGGGGTGGCGGCCAGGACCAGCCGGCCGGTCACCGGATCTCCCAGATCTCGACGCCGCCCTCGCTGACCGGGGCCTGCTCGAGCAGGTCGGAGACGGTCCGGCGGAGCGCGTCGGATGCCTGGTCCGGCCCGAGCACGATCTTGTCGGCCCCCCAGGCCTGCAGATCGGCCTGGGCCTGGGCCCGGTCGGCCGGGGTGACCACCCTGGCCACACCGGTGTACTGCACCTCGGAGAGCAGCCGTGCGGTGGCCGGATCGGCGGCTCCCCCGACGTAGGCCTGGCCGTCCTCGGCGGGGCCGAGGAAGTAGCCGCCCGGCATCCGGAACGGGTAGCCGGCCTCGGACTGCCAGCGCATCGCGGTGGGCAGGGTCGGCACCGGGTAGGGCAGCACGACCACGACCGTATCGTTCGGCAGATCCTGCGCCTGGCTGGTGAACCACTGCGGGGTCTCGGGCGCGTCGACGACCGGGATCGCGGCCGGCAGCAGCGGCGCGAGGCAGGCCACCGAGACAGCGACCGCCCCGACCGCCCTGGCGGTGACGTTGGTGCGACCGCTCGGCCGGCTGGCGGGGTGCAGCAGACGATGACGGGAACCGCTGCGCAGCCCCTGGACGGCCAGGGCCAGCAGCACCCCGGAGAACAAAGCCACCAGCAGGCCGAGCCGGGTGGCCAGCGAGGCCTCGGTGACCGGCAGTTCCTGCAGCAGGTGGTAGGGACCGCGGTGCTCGGTCCAGACCCCGTCGATCCAGAGCCGCCCGCCGAGCGAGAGCGCCGCCGACACCAGCAGACCCACCGCCGCGCAGCGCACCGCCAGCATGCGCCAGCCCAGCACGATCGTGATCAGGCAGGTGATGATCAGCGGCCAGCCCAGGTAGGCCAGGTGCTCCTCGATCCCGCCCGGGAAGTTGCGGGCGTTCTCCAGGTCGGCCGCGCGGTGCAGCAGCACCCCCGGGGTCGGGGTGAAGAACGCGGTCACGTCGGCGCCGAAGTAGTCCTTGGTGAACGGGCTGCCGTGGTGCGCGTGCGGCCCGAAGAACTGCAGGTAGAGCGGGTAGGCGGCGAGCGGCAGGAACACCGTGAAGGCGACCAGCAGGGTGCGGGCCAGGCGGGCGGCGCCAGCCTTGATCTGACGCGGCCGGAAGACCGCGGCGGTGAGCAGGATCAGCAGGGCGCCGAGACCGGCCTGGAACAGCACTTCCTCACCGAGGAACACCTGCAGCAGGGCGACCAGGCCGAGCCAGAACCCGACCCGGATCGGGCCGTGCGCGTCCCAGCGGCTGCTGCGGCGGTGGTCGGTGCGCCACGCCTCCACGCTGAGCGCGATCAGGATCGGCAGGCCGGGGGCCAGGGCCATGGTGATGTGCCCGGTCAGCGAGTTGACGATGGCCGGGGAGACGGCGAAGGCGGCGGCGCCGACCGCGGCCGCGCCGGAGGAGACGCCCGGCACCTTGCGCAGCGCCCAATAGCCGGCCGCGAAGCAGGCGGGCACCGCCAGCAGGTTCAGGATGTTCAGCGTGAGGACCGAGTTGACCAGCACCGTCACCGGGGCGAGGAGCACCGCCGGCAGGAGCAGCGTGGTGTTGTTCATCGCGCCCACGCCGGTCGGGTAGTTCAGGTCCTGGGTCTCGAACGGGCTGCGCACCTCGCCCAGCGAGTGCGGGGTGTGCCCGAGCCACCAGGAGTAGTGGATGGCGTCCGGCACGTTGCCGGCGACGAACCGGCCGGCCGGATCGGCCCAGAGGCCGGCCGTGGCGGCCAGGCCGAAACCCAGGGCGGCCAGGGCGACCAGCACGAGCACCGGCCCGGACGGGTCCTCCCGTCGGGGTCTGGGCAGCCAGACCCGCTGATCGACCGGTGTGGCCTGCGGCGACGCACTCACCCGCGCCTGTCCTCCTGTTTCGGCGTTCCTGCTGTCCAGCTCCGCGTCGACCCCCTGGCGAGCGCCCGGCGGAGGTCAGTCTGACAGGTGAGGGCATCCGGCCCCACCCCCGCACCCTTTACGATGACGCGGGTGATTAGCCCTGCCGTGGCCACCCGCGCCGCGGTGCGCGCGGTCCGCCCGCCCTCGCCCACCCAGCGCAGTCCCCGTCTGACGCTGCGCGGTTGGCTCGCCGTGCTGGCCGTCACCGCCTTCGGCGGGTTCATCCGGTTCTGGCACCTCGGCACCCCCGGCACCCTGGTCTTCGACGAGACGTACTACGTCAAGCAGGGCTGGTCGATGATCGAGGCCGGTTACGAGCTGGCCTGGAAGGGCAAGGGCGAGGAGGTCGACCCGCTGTGGAACCGCGGTGACACCGACGTCTTCCTGAGCACCCCCGACTTCGTGGTGCACCCGCCGGTGGGCAAGTGGATGATCGGCCTGGGCGAGTGGATCTTCGGGCCGACCAGCGCGTTCGGCTGGCGTTTCGCCTCGGCCGTGGTCGGCACCCTGTCGATCCTGATGATCATCCTGATCGCCCGGCGGCTGTTCGGTTCCACCCTGCTCGGGCTCACCGCCGGCCTGCTGCTGGCGATCGACGGCCAGCACTTCGTGCACAGCCGCACCGGCCTGCTCGACGTGTTCGTGATGTTCTGGGCCCTGGCCGCGTTCGGCTGTGTGGTGGCCGACCGGGACATGGGACGCCGGCGGCTGGCACTGCGGGCCGCCACTGAATTCGGCGAGTTCGGCGAGGGCCGCGAACAACGCGCGGCCGACTCGTGGTCGTGGTGGATGGGCGTGCGCTGGTGGCGGATCGCCGCCGCGGTCTGCCTGGGGCTGTGCGCCGGGACCAAGTGGTCGGGCCTGTACTTCGCCCTGGTCTTCGGCATCATGATCATCCTGTGGGACGCCGGGGCCCGGCGGGCCGCGGGGCTGCGGCACTGGTTCGCCGGCTCGGTGATCTGGGGCGCGCTCTCCGGGACGCTCATGCTGGCGGTGGCGTTCGCCACCTACCTGCTCTCCTGGACCGGCTGGTTCCTCTCCAGCGACGCCTACGACCGCCGGTGGGCCCAGGACCATCCGGGCGAGGGCATCACCTGGCTGCCCGGGGCCCTGCGCAGCCTGGCGCACTACCACCAGCAGATGTGGGACTTCAACATCAACCTGGCGGCCACCCACCCCTACGAGGCCAACCCCTGGTCGTGGATCGTGGTGGGCCGGCCCACCGCCTTCTACTACGAGGACCCCAAGCGCGGGGAGCTGGGCTGCGCGGTCGACGTCTGCTCGCAGGCGATCACCGCCCTGGGCAACCCGGTGATCTGGTGGGGCGCCACCCTGGGCATCGTGGTGCTGCTGTTCTGCTGGGTGCTGCGCCGCGACTGGCGGGCCGGGGCCGTGCTGGCCGGGCTGGCCGCCGGCTACCTGCCCTGGTTCCAGTACCAGCACCGCACGATCTTCAACTTCTACACGATCGCCTTCACCCCCTGGGTCGTGCTCACCGTGGTCTACGTGCTCGGGCTGATCCTGGGGCGCCGCAGCGACTCGGCCCGCCGCCGGCGCAACGGGGCCTGGATCGCCGGGACGCTGGTGCTGCTGGCCGTGCTCTGCTTCTGGTTCTTCCTGCCCCTCTACACCGCCCAGGTGATCCCCCAGCCCAGCTGGAGCGACCGGATGTGGCTGCCCAGCTGGATCTGAGGCCCGCACGGGTGGCAACCACCCCTCGTCCTCAAGCGCGGTTCTCCTCAGGACGACCGTCCTGGCACAACCAGAGGACGGAGGGCCGCAGTGACGGTGGACGAGGAGCTGGCCGAACTCAGGAGCCAGGTGGAGGCGTTCGCCCGGGGACAGGCCAGGGCCGAGTACGGTCTGGACGGCACGGTTCTGGCCGTGAACGAGGCCTACGCCACGCTGATGGGCTACTCGGTCGGCGAGCTGATCGGCCGTAGCCACACCGATCTCGTGCCGCCCGACGTCGCCGAGTCGGAGGCCTACACCAGCCTCTGGGCCGACCTACGGGCCGGCGACTCCTCGTCCGGTGAGTTCCGCCGGGTCTGGCAGGGCCGGCGCGACCTGTGGATCCGCTCCACCTGGACCCCGGTGCGCAACGTGGCCGGCAAGGTGATCAAGGTGATCGAGTACGCCCTCGACATCACCGACGCCAAGCGTGCGGCCGCCGACGCTCAGGGCAAGATCGCCGCGATCGACCGGTCCCAGGCGGTGATCGAGTTCGACCTGGGCGGCATCATCCTCGAGGCCAACGAGAACTTCCTGCAGACCGTGGGTTACAGCCGCGGCGAGGTGGTCGGCCAGCACCACCGGATGTTCGTCCCCCCGGACGAGGCCCGCTCGGCCGCCTACCGGCAGTTCTGGCAGCGTCTGGGGGCCGGCGAGTTCGTGGCCGGGGAGTTCCACCGGGTGGGCAAGGGCGGACGCGACATCTGGCTCCAGGCCGTCTACAACCCGATCCTGGACATCGACGGCCACCCCTGGAAGGTGGTCAAGTACGCCACCGACGTCACCGAGGCCAAGCGCCGCAACGCCGACTTCGAGGGCAAGGTGGCCGCGATCGACCGTTCTCAGGCGGTGATCGAGTTCGACCTCAACGGTGTGATCCAGACGGCCAACGAGAACTTCCTGACCACCATGGGCTACGACCGGGAAGAGGTGATCGGTAAGCACCACCGGATGTTCGTGCCCCCGCTCGAGGCCGCTTCGGAGGAGTACCAGACGTTCTGGCGACGCCTTCGCGAGGGCGAGTTCATCTCGGGCGAGTTCCATCGCGTCGCCCGGGGCGGGCGCGACGTCTGGCTCCAGGCGATCTACAACCCGGTCCTGGACCTGGACGGAAAGCCCTGGAAGGTGGTCAAGTTCGCGGTCGACGTGACCGCCGAGAAGACCCGCAACGCCGACTTCGAGGGCAAGATCAACGCCATCCTGCGCTCGCAGGCGGTGATCGAGTTCGATCTCGAGGGCAACGTGCTGGACGCCAACGACGCCTTCCTCGACCTGCTGGGCTACCGCCTGGAAGAGGTCCGGGGCCGGCACCACCGGCTGTTCGTGCGCCCGGAAGAGGCCGCGAGCACCGAGTACCAGCTGTTCTGGAGCAAACTGGCACGCGGCGAGTTCGACTCCGGCGAGTACCTGCGGGTGGGCAAGGACGGGCGCGAGGTCTGGATCCGGGCCACCTACAACCCGATCCTGAACGCCGAGGGCCGGCCGTTCAAGGTGGTCAAGTACGCCACCGACGTGACCGCCGACAAGCTGCGCAACGCCGAGTACGCCGGCCGGGTGCAGGCTCTGGACCGCGCCCAGGCGGTGATCGAGTTCGACCTCGAGGGCCGGATTCTCGATGCCAACGACAACTTCCTGAAGACCGTGGGCTACACCCTGCGCGAGATCGTCGGCCAGCACCACAGCATCTTCTGCACCCCCGACTACGTGACCTCCGAGGAGTACCGGGACTTCTGGCTGCGCCTGCAGCGCGGCGAGTTCCGCTCCGGGCAGTTCCACCGGGTCGGCAAGTACGGCCGGGACGTGTGGATCCAGGCCAGCTACAACCCGATCCTCGACCTGTCCGGCCGGCCGGTGAAGGTGATCAAGTACGCCTCCGACATCACCCAGCAGGTGCAGCTGGAACAGCGGCTGAAGGCCAAGACCGAGGCGATGAGCGCCGCGGTGCAGCGGCTGACCGAGTCGATCGACGCGATCTCGATGAGCACCGCCGACGCCAACCGCTGGTCCACCTCCACCCAGGACGACGCCGAGACCGGGTCGGCCGCGCTGCGCGAGTCCGCCGAGGCGATCTCCCTGATCCAGCGCAGCTCCGCCCAGATCGCCGAGATCGTCCAGGTGATGAGCGACATCGCCGACCAGACCAACCTGCTCGCCTTCAACGCCTCGATCGAGGCGGCCCGGGCCGGCGAGCACGGCCTGGGCTTCTCGGTGGTGGCCGGTGAGGTGCGCAAGCTGGCCGAGCGCTCGGCCGACGCCGCCCGGGAGATCTCCAAGCTGGTGAAGGAGTCGACCCAGCGGGTGGACCAGGGCGCCGAGGTCTCCCGCAAGGCCGGGGACGCGTTCGAGGACATCGTCTCCAGCGTCGGGCAGACCAGCGGCTCGATCGAGCTCATCGTGATGGCCACGAAGACCCAGGTGGAGGCCTCGGCCGAGGTCACCGCGCTGATCGCCGAACTGCTCGGGCCGGCCGACAGCAGCAGCCGATGACGCACGGGCTGTTCGCGATCGGACAGGCCTGTGTCGCCCTGCCGCTGACCGCCGTCCGGGAGGTCACGCCCTGCCCGGCCGAACTGGCGGCGCTGCCCACCAGTGCACCGGGACTGCTCGGCGCGGTGAACCTCCGGGGCCAGGTGATCCCGGTGCTGGACCTGCTGGCGCTGGACCGGCCCGGCGAGAGCCCGGGGGGCCACCACGTCATCGTGGTGATCCTCCACGGCGGACGGCTTCTCGGGCTGGCGGTGGACGGCGTACACGGGGTGACCACGCCGGAGGGGCTTCGGGAGGTGGGGGGACCCGGGCAGCGGCTCCCGGTCTCGCACACCTTCACGTCCACCGACGGCGAGATCGTCAGCGTCCTCGACGTGGAGATCCTCTTCACCCTGCCCGGGATCCCGGTGGTGCAGGACGACCGGGCCGGGGGTGAGGGGGCCTTCGGCGACCAGGTCGAGCACCGGCTGGAGGCGGCCGACCTGTCCGGCTCGATCCTGCTGGTGCGCTGCGCGGAACACCTCCTGGCGGTGAACATCGAGGCGGTGCACACCATCGTGCCGCGGGTGCAGGTGCGCAACTCCCCGCTGCGGCAGGGATCGTGCCGCGGAGTGACCGACTACGACGGCGCCGAGGTCCCGGTGTTCGACCCGCTGATGCTGGCCGGGCTCGGTGAGCTCTCGGCCCACGACACCGAGGGGGTGGCCATCCGCTTCCACGAGGGCGTAGTGGTGATGCTGCTGTCAGAGGTGCTGGAGCTGATCCCGGCAAGCGCGGCCCAGCGCTTCCCCCTGCCCGCCGTACCGGTGGCGGGCCGCCAGTACCTGGACGGGGTGGTGCGCATCCCGGGCCGGGGCGACTTCCTGTCCTTGGCCGTGCCGGAGATTCTCGGGCACCCGGACCTGAACGCGCTCTCCCGGCTCAACACCCCGCACGCCAACGACAACGGGGAAGCGGTGCCGGCCCAGCGTTCCGGCGAGGACCCGCAGGAGAGTGCGGGCGAGGCCCGGGCCGGTGGCACCTACCTCACCTTCTCGGTGTACCCCGGCAGCAAGGACCTGGCGGTACCGCTCGACCAGGTGGTCGAGATCCTGCCGTTCCCCGAGCGGTTCAGCGTGCTCCAGGCCGGCGACGACACCGTCCTGGGCCTGTTCACCCACCGGGACAACGTGGTGCCCCTGATCCGGCTGGCCGCCCTTCTCGGCCTGGGTCACTCGCCCGAGCACAGCCAGTACCTGCTGCTGGTGAGCACCCGGCCGGGTCTGGTCGGCCTGGCCGTGCACGCCCTGCGGGCGATCGAGCGCTCGGTGTGGGAGGACCCGGCGGCCTCGAGCCGGCCTGCCGGCAGTTCACTGGCGGAGGCCCTGGACCGGAGGTGGATGATCCGCCTGGCCGCCATCGGCACCTCGGACGAGCCCCGGATGCTCTCCCGGATCGACCTCGCCGCGATCGGGGCGGCGCTCGTCCCGCCGGCGGCCCTCGCTGCTGCGAGCCTCTGACCGGCCCGAGAGCCGAAACCGCTCGCGGACTGGCTGATCGATCACACTCTGCCCACTGGTGGCCGCCATCCCCGGGGAGCAGGATGCTCAGAGCCCGTTCCGAGCGACGCCAGGAGGTCCCGAGTGCGGATCGGTATGCCGCTGTCCTACAGCGAGAGCTTCGTCGAGGTGGTGGACCAGCTGCCGGACTACCGCCGGGCCGGCCTGTCCATCGTCTACGTGGCCGAGGCGTACAGCTTCGACGCGGTGAGCCAGCTCGGCTTCATCGCGGCCAAGGTGCCCGACCTGGAGATCGCCTCCAACATCCTGCCGATCTACACCCGCACCCCGGCCCTGCTGGCGATGACCGCGGCCGGGCTGGACCACGTCTCCGGCGGCCGGTTCACCCTCGGGCTGGGCGCCAGCGGACCGCAGGTGATCGAGGGTTTCCACGGCGTGCCCTACGACGCCCCGATCGGCCGGACCCGGGAGATCATCGGGATCTGCCGGCAGATCTGGCGGCGCGAGCGCCTGGAGCACACCGGCAAGCACTACACGATGCCCCTGGAAGGGGGTACCGGCCTGGGCAAGCCGCTGAAGCTGATCAATCATCCGGTGCGCGAGCGCATCCCGATCCTGATCGCCGCCATGGGCCCGAAGAACGTGGAGCTGGCGGCCGAGCTGGCCGAGGGCTGGGCGCCGTTCTTCTTCCGGCCCGAAGGGGCTTCCGAGGTCTGGGGAGACGCGCTGGCGGCCGGGCGTTCCCGGCGCGACGAGCAGCTGGGCGAGCTGGACGTGGTGGTCCCGGTCCCGGTGGCGATCGGCGAGGACGTGGGGCCGCTGATCGACTTCATGCGCCCGCAGTTCGCGCTGTACCTGGGCGGGATGGGCGCCAAGGGCAAGAACTTCTACCACGACCTGGCCTCCCGCTACGGGTTCGAGGCCGAGGCCGACCGCATCCAGGAGCTGTACCTGGCCGGGCGCAAGGAGGAGGCGGCCGCGGCGGTGCCCGGCGAGCTTTTGCGCTCGATCGGCCTGGTCGGCCCGAAGGGCTGGGTGGCGGAACGGGTCTCGGCGCTGCACGAGGCCGGGGTGACCACCCTCTCGATCCAGCCGCTGGCCCGCACCCACGAGGAGCGGGTGGCCACGATCGAGACGCTGGCCGGGCTGCTTCCCTAGGCCGTCCGGGTCAGGCCCTAGGACGCGGAGAGCCACAGGCTGGGCTGGGCGACCAGGCGGTCGATGACGGTGAACGCCGCTCCCGTCATCGCCGCGTAGTCGCCCGCCCGCGCGCGGCTCACCCGGACCGGCACCCAGTCGCTGAACACCACCAGCTCGGCCAGGGTGGTCTCGACCGGGCCGGCGATCACGTCGAACAACGAGGCGAAGGTGCCGCCCAGCACCACCTCGTCCACGTCCGAGATGTGCGCGACCGCCGACAGCGCGATGCCCAGCGCCCGGCCGGCCTCCTGCACCGCGGTCACCGCCCTCGCCTGTCCGGAGTCCACGGCCGCAAGCAGTTCTTCCAAGGGCGCCCCGAGCAGGCCCGCCGCCTTCAGCAACGCATGCTGCCCGGCCACGTCCTCGAGCCGGATCAGGTCCGAGGTGCCCTTGGAACCGACCACCACGTGCCCGATCTCGCCCGCCCAGCCGTGCCGCCCGGCCGCGAGCTCGCCGCCCAGCACCCGGGCGCCGCCGATCCCGATCTCGCCGGAGACGTAGAAGAAACTGGGCCGGCCGTTCTCGCTCAGCCGGGCCCGGACCTCGGCCCGGGCCGCCAGGTCGGCCTCGTTGGCCACCGCGAAACCGGCCACCCCGCCGAGCAGTTCGGCCGGGAGCAGCTGCGGGGCATCGAGATCCCGCCAGCCCAGGTTGGGTGCGGTGCGCAGGACCGAGGAGGAGTCGAGCAGGCCCGGCAGCGCCAGGGTGGCGCCCGCGATCCGCACCCCCTTGGCCAGCACCGAGGCCCGCACCTCCCGGGCCACCTCTTCCAGCTGCGCGGCCACCGCCGCCGGGTCGGAACCGCGCAGGTCTCCCTGCACCACCCGCTGGGCGATCACCTCGCCGGTCAGGTCGAGGGCGCGCACGCCGAGATAGTCGACGTTCACCTCCAGACCGAGCGCCGCCACCGCTCCCCGCACCGGCACCAGGGGTACAGCGGGACGCCCGCGAGAAAGCACCACCGGTGCGAGTTCCCGTACCAGGCCGGTCTCCACCAGCCGGTCGACGATGTTGGTCACCGCGGCCCGGGAGAGCCCGGTGAGCGTGGAGATCTGGGCCCGGGAGACCGGCTCGGCCGCCTCCAGCACCACCGACAGCGCCAGTGACAGATTGTGTTCACGCATCCAGTCCTGCCTGAGTGGCGCAACCGGAGGTGACATGCCTTGACCCTACCGTCACAGCTGGATAAATTCACGGCGTCAACAAAAGACGTTCGAACTGACTGGAGTGATTCGCGATGACGCGTACCCCGACCCCCGCCGACCGCTTCTCCTTCGGGCTCTGGACGGTCGGATGGCCGGGCCAGGACCAGTTCGGCAGCGCCAGCCGGGCCGACCTGGACCCGGTCGAGTCGGTGCACAAGCTGGCCGAGCTGGGCGCCGCGCACGTCACCTTCCACGACGACGACGTGGTGCCGTTCGGCAGCAGCGCGGCCGACCGCGACAAGATCCTCGAGCGGTTCAAGGGCGCCCTGACCGAGACCGGCGTCACCGTCGAGATGGTCACCACCAACACGTTCAGCCACCCGATCTTCAAGGACGGCGCGTTCACCTCGAACGACCGCCGGGTGCGCCGTTACGGCCTGCGCAAGGTGATCCGCAACGTCGACCTGGCCGCCGAGCTGGGCGCCGACACCTTCGTGATGTGGGGCGGACGCGAGGGCGCCGAGTACGACAGCGCCAAGGACCTGAACGCCGCCCACGACCGGTACGCCGAGGGCATCGACACGGTCGCCGCCTACATCAAGGAGAAGGGCTACGGGCTGCGGATCGCGATCGAGCCCAAGCCGAACGAGCCGCGCGGCGACATCCTGCTGCCGACCGTCGGTCACGCGCTCGGCCTGATCGCCAAGCTCCAGCACGGTGACATCGTCGGGCTCAACCCCGAGGTCGGCCACGAGCAGATGGCCGGGCTGAACTACACCACCGGCATCGCCCAGGCGCTGTGGGCGGGCAAGCTCTTCCACATCGACCTGAACGGCCAGAAGAGCATCAAGTACGACCAGGACCTGGTGTTCGGCCACGGCGACCTGTTCTCCGCGTTCGCCACCGTGGACCTGATCGAGAACGGCTTCCCCGGCGGCGGCCCGACCTACGACGGCCCGCGGCACTTCGACTACAAGCCCTCGCGCACCGAGGACAAGCAGGGCGTATGGGACTCGGCCGCGGCCAACATGTCCAGCTACCTGCTGCTGGCCGAGCGGGCCAAGGCCTTCCGGGCCGACCCCGAGGTGCAGGAGGCGCTGGAGTACTCCGGCGTGCTGGAGCTCTCGCAGCCGACCCTGGCCGAGGGCGAGACCCTGGCCGACCTGCTGGCCGACAAGTCCGCCTACGAGGACCTGGACGTGGACGCCGTGGCCGAGCGCGGCTTCGGGTTCGTCCGGCTGAACCAGCTGGCCATGGAGCACGCCGTGGGCGCCCGCTCCTGAACCCTCACCGCTAGTCGTCGGTCCGGTCGGGCGGCGTGCCCTCGAAGGTCTTAAGGAACTCGTCGCCCCGCCGGCTGATCCGCCGACTGCTCCAGGAGTCGCGCAGGTACAGGACGAGCAGGCCGCAGCCGGTGAGAACCATGAATGCGATCAGCAGAGCCATCCGACACCTCGCTCGCGTCGAGAAGAACCGGGGCATGATCTGCCTCGACTTCGAGTGAACAGCCTCGGGTGAACCGCGTCCAAGGCTAATCACGAACGAACCGCGCGATGGGGCCCGATTGCGGCGAACGGGTTGACCTACAACCCGTTCTCTGTAGCCAAGTGGCACCAAACCGGAACGGACGCCCCCGCGCGAGCGGGGGCGTCCTTTCGTTCGGTCTGCTCCTATTCGGTGGCCGGGGGCTGGGTCGCCGAATCCGAGGACGCTGTCCCCGACTCGGTGCCTTCGCTCCAGGAGGGTTGGGTGGTGACGCTCGAGCGGGCCGCGTCGGTCGGGATGTCTCCCGACTCGGGAGCCTGGGTCTCGGACGACTCCCCCTCGGCGGAGTCGCCGGAACCCTCACTCACCTCGATGTCCGCCTGCTCACCGGTGGGCGCCGCGGCGTAGAGCGCCTTGTAGGCCTCGGAACCGATCGGGTTCTGGTTCGGCTCGAAGATGGCCCCCGCGTAGTAGCTGGCGTCCTCGTTGAAGTACGCCTCGTAGGCCAGGTTCGGGCCGAGACTCTTGAAGAACTCGACCATCTTGTTGATGTAGAACGAGTTGTCGCCACCGTTCTGCCCGGCGTGCGCGGTGCCCGGGTACAGGCCCCACTCCGGCACGGCCAGCTTCTTGCCGTGCTCGGCGGCGAAGTCGGCCCAGAACTTCAGCCCGAAGTCGCCGTTGTAGTGCGTCTGCCAGCCCTCTTCGGTGTTGCCGGCGGGCCAGCTGTCGTAGGAGTCGATCCCCACGATGTCGACGTACTCGTCACCCGGGTAGGCCTGGGTGGCGTCGGCCAGACCGGCGCTGACACCGCGGTTCACCGTCCAGTCGAACTTCATGTCCGGGGCCACGGCCCGCACCGTGGTGACGATCTGCCGCCAGCACCCGACGTACTCCTGCGGGTTCTGGGCGCTCCACTTGTACCAGTTGCCGTTGAACTCCCAGCCCAGCCGGATGATCGCGTCACCCAGGCCGTTGTTCTTGAAGTTCTGGCCGAACTGTGTCCACTTGTCGTTGTACTGACCCGCCGCGCAGCCGGCCATGGTGGCGCTGTCGTCGGCCTCGGGCACCGGCGCCACACCGATCGCCTTCATGTACGGGGTGCCCCGCCAGGAGTCGAAGATCCACGTCGGGTTGATCAGGTCTTCCCAGCTCTGCCGGGCGGTCCAGTCGACCACCACGTCGACCGGCGCACCCCGCCAGGCCCCGAACGCCTCGGCGTTGGCGGCACTGCTGCCGGGCATGTACAGACCGCTGCCGCCCCAGGGCAGACCGGACCGGTTGGTGGTGGAGCACGGCGTCATCACGTCGTCCGGCGCCGCCGTGTTGGCGACCTCGACGCCGGGGGCGCTGGGCTGCGCCTCCGATCCCAGAGGGGCTGCCACCAGCGACGTCTCGGCCGACTCGGTGCTCTCACCGGCCGTGGCGCTCGACGTGGGTGCGGCGGTGGGCGTGGCCCCGGTCGGCGCGGGGGCCGACTCACTGGCCGACGCCGTGGCTGACGCACTGGCCGACTCGCCGGCCGACTCGCCGGCACTGGAGCTCGCCGAGGAACTGGCCGAGGCGCCTGCGGTCGGCTGGATGCCGTTGCACACGCCACTGATGCCGGCTCCGCCGCCGGTGGCCGGAGGAAGGGTGCTCTCGCCCGTGCCCGGAGTACCGGTGCTCTGGGTGGGCTCGGCCGTGACCGACGCCGTACCGGTCGCTGACGCGGAGGCCGAACCGGACGTGGCCGAGACGGTCGGCGTGTACGTCTCGGTCTGCGTCTGGGTCTCGGTCTGCGTCGCAGTCTGGGTGGCCGCCTCCGTGACCGTCTCGGTACGGGTCTCGGTGGCCGTCTCGGTATGGGTACCGGCCTCGGTGCCGACCACCGGCGGGATGCTGGGACGGGCCTTCTCCCGCTCGATCTCCTGCTCGACCACCTCGGTCTGCCAGCGCCCGGGGAAGTTACCGGTGCTGTTGCGGTGGTCGCGCCGCCACTTCTTGCTCTTCGGCTTCTCCGAGTAGTCGGAGATGTAGGCGGCGCCGTCGGTGCTCGCCCAGGAGACGGCCGATCCGACCTTCTCGTCCCCGTCGGGCCCCTGGCCGGCGACGGCCGGAACCGTCCCGATCGCCGCGGCGATCAGGACCAGTGCGGTTGCCCCCACAACCCGCTTCTTGGTCATCCCCTTCTTGGTCAGCACGCCTTGCCACTCCCCTGTCTATGGCCTTGTGTTGCCGTCCACGCCCAGTTGGCGCAGGTAACAGGGTGCAGTCAATCAATTGTCTGAATCTTAATGAGAGGTCAAGTTCGAACAGTTTCACCACTCAGTGTCAGTGTTTGGTGACGGCTAGCCAGATACGCCTGTTCCGGGCGGGCCTGCCGGGCACGAAGTAGTCCCCCGTGCTAGACCTGCCCCATGCCCGGCGAACCACCCGGCGGCGAGGCCGCGATCACCTTCCCCCTCGAACCGGGCGACAGTTCCGGCGGCAACGAGTCCACGCTCACCGTGATCGTCGCCTTCGTCGCGAACCTGCTGATCGCGGTGGCCAAGTCGGTCGCGGCGGTGATCACCGGCTCGGCCTCGCTGGTGGCCGAGGCCGCCCACTCCTGGGCGGACACCGGCAACGAGATCTTCCTGCTGATCGCCAACCGCCGGGCCGCGCGGCCGGCCGATCCGGCGCACCCGCACGGCTACGGGCGCGAGGCCTACGTCTGGTCGATGTTCGCCGCGCTCGGGCTGTTCGTGGCCGGCGCCGCCGTCTCGGTCACCCACGGCGTGCAGGAGCTGTTCTCCGAGCAGGAGGCCGGCGACTTCGTCGTGGGCTACGTGGTGCTCGGCGTGGCCTTCCTGCTCGAGGGCACCTCGTTCCTGCAGTCGCTGCGTCAGGCCCGGCCGGAGGCCGCCTCGATGCAGCGCGACGTGTTCGAGCACATCGTGCAGACCTCGGACCCGACGTTGCGGGCGGTCTTCTTCGAGGACTCGGCCGCCCTGATCGGCATCGTGATCGCCGCCGCCGGGCTCGGCCTGCACCAGGTCACCGGTTCGCCGGTGCCCGACGCGATCGGGTCGATCCTGGTCGGCCTGGTGCTCGGCGTGGTGGCGGTCGTGCTGATCCAGCGCAACCGCAGCTTCCTGGTCGGCCAGGAGGCCGACCCCCGGGTGCGCTCGGAGGTGATCCGGGCCCTGCTCGATCTGCCCGAGGTCAGCCGGGTCACCTACCTGCGGATCGAGATCGTCGGCCCGCGCACGGTCACCGTGGTCGGTGACGTGGACCTGGCCGGCGACGACGTGGAGTCGGACCTGGCGGTCCGGCTGCGGGCCCTGGAAGCCCGGATCAGCGCCTCCCCCGCGGTGGCCGGCACGGTGCTCAGCCTCTCCTCACCGGACGAGAAGTCCCTGACCCCCTGACCGCCACCTGCGCACCCGAGTGGCGCAAGGACGTCCATAGGCTTACTACTGGGTCTTCCGGGCACAACCGAACGTAATTCCAGATTTCTGGAGGTGCGGTCCATGGCCACTACGTCACCAGCCGGCGGAACCGGGGGGATGCGCTCGGGGCTGTTCGCCCGGCGCTCCCTGGAGAGTCTGGTCGCCCAGCCCGACGAGGAGGGCGGCGAGAAGCTGAAACGGGCCGTCGGCCCGGTGCAGCTCACCGCGCTGGGCATCGGCGGCACCATCGGGACCGGCATCTTCGTGGTCATCGGCGAGGGCGCCGAACTGGCCGGGCCGGCCGTCGTGCTCTCGTTCGTGCTGGCCGCGGTGGCCTGCATGTTCTCCGCGCTCTCGTACGCCGAACTGTCGTCCAGCATCCCGATCTCGGGCAGTGCCTACACCTACACCTACGCCTCGCTCGGCGAACTGGTGGCCTGGATCATCGGCTGGGACCTGGTGCTGGAGTACGGGGTCTCGGTGGCCGGTATCGCGGTCGGCTGGGGCGGCAACTGGAACGAGTTCCTGGACAGCACGTTCGGCTGGGAGATGCCCACCGCGATCGCCACCTCGCCGGAGAACGGCGGGGTGGTGAACCTTCCCGCCGTGGTCATCGTGCTGGCCATCACCGCGGTGCTGGTGCTCGGGGTGCGCGAGAGTGCCCGCGCCAACCTGGTCATGGTCGCCATCAAGCTGGTGGTCCTGGTCTTCTTCATCATCGTGGCGTTCGCCAACTTCAGCAGCGGCAACCTCACCCCGTTCGCCCCGGAGGGCCGCGACGGCGTGGTCAGCGCGGCCGCGGTGATCTTCTTCGCCTTCATCGGGTTCGACGCGATCTCCACCGGCAGCGAGGAGGCGCGGAACCCCAAGCGGGACCTGCCGATCGCCCTGCTCGCCTCGCTGGCCATCTGCACCGTGTTCTACGTGCTGGTCGCGCTCGGCGCGGTCGGCCTGGCCAGCAGCGACCAGCTGGCCGGCAGCGAGGCCCCGCTGGCCGCGGCGCTGGACGACGGCGCGGGCATCAGCTGGGCCGCCTCGGTGCTCTCGTTCGGGGCGCTGATCGCGATCACCAGCGTCTGCCTGGTGATCCTGTTCGGCCAGACCCGCATCCTGTACTCGATGTGCCGGGACGGCCTGCTGCCCCGGGGCATGGCCCGGGTGAGCCCGCGGTTCGGCACCCCGGCCCGGCTCACCGTGGTGCTCGGGGTGCTGATCGCGATCCTGGCCGCGCTGGTCCCGCTCAGCGAGATCGTGAAGCTGGTGAACGTCGGCACCCTGTTCGCCTTCGTCCTGGTCAACGCGGGCGTGATCATCCTGAAGTACCGGCAGCCGGACTTCCCGCGGGCCTACCGGGTGCCCTGGAATCCGGTGCTGCCGCTGATCGGCATCGGCTTCTCGGTCTACCTGATGAGCACCCTGGAGTGGGAGACCTGGATCCGGTTCCTGGGCTGGATGGCGCTCGGGCTGATCATCTACTTCGCCTACGGCTACCGGCACTCACGGCTGCGCAGCCACCCCGAAGAGGTGGCCTGACCGCAAGTCTCAGCCCTTGACCGCTCCGGCCGTGGCGCCCTCGGCCAGCGTGCGCTCGGCGATGCCGTAGAGCGCCACGATCGGCACGGTCAGCAGCACCGAACCGGCCATCAGCACGGTCTTGGGCACCTCGACCCCGCTGGTGAGCTGGGACAGGCCGAGCGAGACGGTCCAGTTGTCCCGGTCGCCGGTGAGGAAGAGCAGGGCGAACAGGAACTCGTTCCAGGCGATCATGAAGATGTACAGGCCGGTGGACATGATCGCGGGGACCGACAACGGCAGGGTGATCCGCCAGAGCATGCTCCAGCGCCCGCAGCCGTCGATCGCGGCCGCCTCCTCGATGCTCACCGGCACCGAGCGGAAGTGCCCACGCAGCATGTGCACCGAGACCGGCACGGTCAGCGCGATGTAGACGAACACCAGCCCGGCCAGCGAGGAGGTCAGTCCCAGGCGGGCGAACGCGATGTAGAGCGGCCCGGCCAGGACCACGGCCGGGAACAGGTACACGGCCAGGAAGGCCACCCCCAGCCAGTTCCGGCCGGAAAACGGGATCCGGGCCAGCGCGTAGGCCCCGAGCACCGAGAACAGCAGGGTGAACAGCACCGTGGCCAGCGCCACGAGCAGGGAGTTCAGCATCAGCGAGGGAAAGCCCTGGCCGCCGTCGGAGACCGGGCGCAGCACCTCGCGGTAGGCGTCCAGGTCGATCTGCTCGGGCCAGAGCCGGCCCGGGTCCTGCAGCAGCGCGCTGATCGGGGTGACGCTGAGCAGCAGCATGTAGAAGAACGGGAACGCGGTCACCAGGACCAGGACGGCGATCACCACCCAGCGCAGTACCCCGAAGACCCGGCTGCTCATTCCTCCCGCCCTTCCACGCGCCGCGAATACGTCACGTACAGCACCAGGAACACCGACAGCACCGCGGCCAGGGCCAGCGCCTCGGCCGCCGCCGCACCGATGTCGAAGCGGGTGTTCAGCGTCTCGATCACCCGCACCGCGGCCACCTGGGTGCCGGCCGTGCCCCCGGTGAGCAGGTAGACGTCGTCGAACTTGTTGAAGGTCATCACCACCCGCAGCACCGCCAGCAGCGCGATCACCCCGGACAGTTGCGGCAGCACGACGTGCCGGAAGGTCTGCCAGATCGACGCGCCGTCCACCGTCGCCGCCTCTTCGAGTTCCCGCGGGACGGTGAGCAGGCGCGCGGTGATGAAGAGGAAGGCGAACGGGAAGTACCGCCAGATCTCGAAGGCGATCACCGTGATCAGCGCGTAGGGGCGGGTGCCGAGGAAGCTGATCGGCTCGTCCCACCCGAGATAGGTGGTGCCCCAGTGGTTCACGATGCCGGACTGGCCGTCCAGCATGACCTTCCAGACGAAGGTCACGGCCACCACCGGGGCCACGTAGGGCAGCAGCATCAGGGCGCGCAGCAACCCCCGGCCCGGGAACGGGCGCCGGAACGCCAGCGCAGCCACCAGGCCGACCACGATCGAGCCCACGGTGGCGGCGACCGAGTAGACCGTGGTGATCCACAGCGAGCGCCAGAACCGCTCGGAACCGAAGACGCCGGTGATGTTCTCCAGGGTGAACCGGCCGAACAGGCCGGTGCGGCGCATCGTCACCAGCGAGAGGTCCTGGAAGGCGAGCACCACGTTCCAGAGCACCGGCAGGACCACCACCAGGGTGACCACGACCACGGTGGGGACGACCAGGGTCCAGCCCTCGCGATTGCGCCGGGCCGAGAGCGAGCGGACGGCCATCAGCTGAGGTCCTCCTGTACCTGCTCGACCGCATCCTGCGCGGTCGGCCCGAGATCGGCTCCCCCGGCCGCACTCTCCGCGACCGCCTGGGACAGCGGCAGTTGACTCGCCACCGCGCCGAGCAGTTCGCCCTGGTCCTGGGTGATCGCCCAGCGTTCGATCGTCCCGGCCACCCCGCTGATCTGCTCGAGGGTGGTGGCGTCGTAGACCTCGACCAGAGGACGCCGGCGGTCGACTCCGGCGGGTAGGCGGGCCCATTCGTCGGTGAAGCGTTGCGGATCGTCCGGGTCGCCGTTGCGGACCGGGAACTTGCCCTCGGGGGCCAGGCCCAGCCAGTCGGGGTAGGCGTCGGACATCATGTACTCGATCAGCTGCTCGGCCGGCCCGGTCTTGGCCCCGGCCACGGCGATCCACGAGGTGATCTCGCCGAAGGTGCCGGCCTCGCCGCCCTGCGGTCCGGTGACCGAGGTGACCACCCCGCTGTTGCGGGAGAGGAACTCCGGGTCGGCCGCACACTCGGGACAGGTGGGCAGCGCGTCGTCGCGCAGGCCGGCCAGCTCGTCGAGCAGGAAGGTGGACCACAGCACCATCGCCGACTGCCCGGCGAAGTACGACTCGCGGGTGGTGTCGACGGTCTGGATGCCCTTGGGCGAGTACTGCCGGGCCAGCTCGGTGTAGAGCCCGAAGGTGGTGGCGCACTCCGGAGAGTCCAGCCGCACCTGTCCCTCGGCGTCGACGAGCTGACAGCCGTTGCCCAGGGCCAGCGCCTCCAGGGTCTGGGAGGTGAACACGTCGGCCGGGTCGGTGGCCAGAGTGATGCCGAAGCGCCCGTCGCCGGTCAGCTCCGCGGCCGCCCGGCGCAGGGTGTCGTAGCTCGTCGGGGCGGACAGCCCGGCCTGCTCGAAGAGGTCCTTGCGGTAGACCAGGACCTGCGCCCAGGCGTCGGAGGGCACGGCCAGCTGCCGGTCGCCGTTGCGGGTCAGTTCCAGCGCCGAGGGGGCGAAGGTCGGTTCGCCGAGACGGTCCACCACCCGCCCGGCCGCGTCGGCGTCCAGCACCTCCTGCGCGTCGAGCTGCCGGACCAGCGCCAGCGGGAGGCCGCCGATCGCGTCCGGCAGCGTTCCGGCGGCGGCGCTCTGCACGACCAGCTGCGGCAGCTGCCCCTCGTCGATCCCCTGCAGATCGACCTGGATGCCGGTGCGCGCGGTGAAGTCGCGCATCATCTCCTGCTGCCGGGTAAACCGGTCGGAGAGGTTCTCCAGCGTCCAGACCTTGATCCGGCGCAGGTCACCGGCCGACGGGTCCTGCGCGCAGGCGGCCAGGGCGGCGCACAGCAGCGCCATCACCACGGCCACCGCGACTCTGCGGTCAGGCATCTTCACGTCCGCCGATCCGGAGGTTTGGGACGGTTCGAGCCCCTTGGCTGGAGATGGGCAGTAGAGCATCCCGCGTCACCGCAGATCAATGGCTGGGCGCACCGCCCGTGGAAAACTTGCCGCGCGCCCGGTGTCGAGAACGGCCCAGCGGCTCCGACCACGGGGTGAGAACGGTCATCGGGCCGTTCCGAGCGAAGGAGACCGACATGGCCAAGTACCTGCTGCTCAAGCACTACGGCGTCAGCCCCGAGGGGGAGAGCGGCTACGCCCCGTTGTTCGAGTGGACCCAGGCCGAGATCGAGACGCACATGGCGTTCCAGCACCAGATGATCGAAGAGCTGCGCGAGAGCGGTGAGTTCGTCGCCGTGGCGGCGCTCGGGTCTCAGTCGGCCTGTGTGCGCTCCGGCGGTGAGGACAAGCCGCCGGTGGTCACCGACGGCCCCTACGCCGAGTCGAAGGAGCTGGTGGCCGGCTGGTTCATGATCGACGTGGACTCGGCCGAGCGGGCCTACGAGATCGCCGCGCGGGTCTCCTCGGCGCCCGGGCGCGGGGGCGAGCCGGTGAACGAACTGATCGAGGTACGGCCGCTGATGGGCACCGGGCCGGCGGAGGCGGACGTCTGAGCGTGGAGCACCTGCTGCGCGAGCTCGCCCCGCAGGTTCTGGCCGCCCTCGTGCGCCGCGGGCATCCGTTCGCGGCGGCCGAGGACGCCCTGCAGGAGGCCCTGCTCGAGGCCTGGACCAGCTGGCCGGAAGCAGGGACGCCCGCAAGCCCGCGGGGGTGGCTGGTCACCGTGGCATCGAGGCGGCTGATCGACAGTACGCGCTCGGAGGTCTCGCGGCGCCGGCGGGAAGAGCAGCTCGAGGCCGTGCCGGGGCCCGGGCCCACCGAGCAGAGCGACGACACTCTGCTGCTGCTGTTCCTGTGCTGCCATTCCTCGCTCAGCCCCTCATCGGCGGTGGCGCTGACCCTGCGGGCGGTGGGCGGCCTGACCACCAGGCAGATCGCCGAGGCCTTCCTGGTGCCGGAAGCCACCATGGCCCAGCGGATCTCACGGGCGAAGAAGATGCTCGAAGGAGCCCGGTTCGGGGCGCGCGGTGATCTCGGGCTGGTGCTTCGCGTGCTCTACCTGATCTTCAACGAGGGCTACACCGGGTCGCTCGACCTGGGCGCCGAGGCGATCCGGCTCACCCGCCGGCTGGTGGCCGAAACCCGTTCAGCACCAGAGCCGCTGGGCCTGCTGGCCCTGATGCTGCTGCACGACGCCCGGCGCCCGGCCCGGTTCGCTGCCGACGGCAGCCTGGTACCGCTCGACCGGCAGGACCGCTCACTGTGGAACACCGCCCGGATCGAGGAGGGCGTGAGACTGCTGCAGGCCGCCCTGGCCCAGGACCAGCTGGGTGAGTACCAGGCACAGGCGGCCGTCGCGGCGCTGCACGACGATGCGGCCACCGCCGCCGAGACCGACTGGCCGCAGATCCTGTCCTGGTACGACGAACTGCTGGCGATCCACGACACACCCGCCGCCGCGCTCAGCCGGGCGGTGGCCGTCGGCGAGGCGGACGGACCGCAGGCCGGGCTGCGGGCGCTCGAGGCCGTGCGGCCGCGACTGCCCGCCGGGCATCACCGGTTTCATGCCGTGCGCGGGCATTTGCTGGAACGCTCCGGTGATACGACGGGCGCGGCCGCGGCCTATGCCCAGGCGGCCCGGCTGGCCACCAACACGGCCGAACGCGACCACCTGAGCAGGCAGGCCGGGCGAATGCGGGCGTGAGAGTGTAGGAGCCGTGAGCACCCCCTCGGCACCCCGGCGACGTGGGCGCCCCGGCAACGACCAGGCCACCGTTCTGCGCACTGCGGTAGAGCTGTTCAACCGCCGGGGCTACGACGCGACCAGCATGGGCGACCTGGCCAAGGAGCTGGGGCTGACCAAGGCCGCGATCTACCACCACGTGGAAAGCAAGGAACAGCTGCTGATCGCGGCCCTCGACGATGCGCTGGACGAGCTGACCGCGGTGGTCGAGGAGGCCACGCGGCCGGGGGCCGAGGGCACCGCCTACGCACGACTGCGGGCGGTGGTCCGGCGCAGCGTGGAGGTGCTGATGGCGCATCAGCCGAGTGTCACGCTGCTGCTCCGGGTGCGGGGCAACAGCGAGGTCGAGGTGGCTGCGCTGCAGCGCCGGCGGCGGCTGGACGAGCAGCTGGCGGAACTGGTGTCGGAGGCCGTGCGGGAGGGTTCGCTGCGGGCCGACCTGCCGCCCTCCCTGGTCAGCCGGCTGCTCTTCGGCATGGTGAACTCACTGGTCGAGTGGTACCAGCCGACCGGCTCCTACGATCCGGCGACGGTGGCCGACGCCCTGACCACGCTGGCCTTCGACGGGCTGGCCGCAGGAGGCAAGGCCTAGGTCCTGGAGCCCTCAGCCGATCGGCCGGCCCAGCGAACGGCTGCGGCCCCGGAACTCGGCGATCACGGCCTGGTCGGACTCCCGCACCACGCTCACGTCGTACAGCCCGGACCGGCCCCGCCGGGCCCGCTCTTCGGCATGCGCCGCCAACCGGTCGCCCAGCCGGGCGGATTCGAGCAGGGTGATGTCGAACCCGGCCGCCACGGTCACCTCGCCGTAGCTGTTGCACGCGACCGCGAACGCCGTGTCGGCCACCGCCGCCACCAGCCCGCCGTGGCAGAGCTGGAAGCCGTTGGTCATGTCGGCCCGCACCGGCATCGACACGATCGCCCGGCCCGGGGCGACGTGCTCCAGTCTCATCCCCAGGGCCGCACTGGCCAGATCGCCGCCCAGCATGATCCGGGCACTGCGCTCGGCGATCTCCTGGGCCTCGGTGGTCGCGGGCATCAGGCGTCGTAGTCCACGGTCACGGTGTTCGACACCGGGAAGGACTGGCAGGTGAGAACGAAGCCGGCTGCCACCTCGGCCGGTTCGAGAGCGTAGTTGCGTCGCATGTCCACTTCTCCTTCCCGCACCGCCGCGCGGCACGTTCCGCACACTCCCCCCTTGCAGGCGAAGGGAAGATCGGCCCGGATGCCCTGAGCCCCGTCCAGAATGGTCTTTTCCCGGGATGTCTCGCCCGTGGTCCGCACGCCGTCCAGCACCGTGGTGAGTGAGGTGGTGGCGCCCAGCGGCCTCTCCGGATCCCGGCGCGGTTGCGGTGGCGGCTCGTCCACGTGAAAGAGCTCCACGTGGATGCGCTCGTCCGGCACCCCCAGTTCGGTCAGCACCCGCCGGCACTCCAGCACGAGCGGCAGGGGGCCGCACAGCCAGACCTGGTCGAACACCTCGAACGGCACCAGTTCGGTGAGTAGCCGGCGCACTCGCTCACCGTCGAGCCGGCCGGAGAACAGCTCGACGTCTCGCGGCTCCCGGCTGAGCACGTGGGCAACCTGGAGGCGGGGCCCGAAGGCATTCTTCAGGTCGCCCAGCTCCTCGGCGAACATCACGGTGCGACTGGTGCGATTGCCGTAGAGCAGCGAGACCTGCGCCCGCGGATGCCGCAGTACGCTCGAGGCCACCGAAAGCATCGGCGTGATACCGGATCCCGCCGCAATACACAGATGCCGCTCACCGGCCTCCGGATCAGCCCGCCAGGAGCCCGACGGGGTGGACACCTCGATCTCGTCGCCCGGCCGCACCTCGCGCACGAGCCACGACGAGAACAGCCCGTCGGGGATCTCCCGCACCCCGATCCTGGGCAGCTCACCCACCGCGGCGCAGATCGAGTACGAACGGCGGTGCTCCACCCCGTCGATCAGGCGCCGGAGAGTCAGGGACTGCCCGGCCCCGAAGGCGTAGGCCGGCCCGAGGTCGGGCGGCACGTCGAAGGTGACGGCCGTGGCGTCGTCACAGACCCGGTCCACCCGCAGCACCCGCAGGCGGTGGAAGGCGATCCGGCTCCGGGCGGGGGCGAGCAGCGTCATCAGATCTCCTTCACGTGCTCGAAGGGCTCGAGGCACTCGTTGCAGCGGTACTGCGCCTTGCACGCCGTTGCCCCGAACTCCGAGACCAGGCTGGTGCGGGAAGAGCCGCAGCGTGGGCACACCAGGTTCCGCCGCACCGGACCGAGCTGGATACCGACGGGCCGCCGCACCGATCCCGGCGCCGAGAGCCCGTGCTGAGCAAGAGCTTTCCGGCCTGCCTCGCTGATCCAGTCACTCGTCCAGGGAGGATCCAGCACCACCCGCACGTCGACCCGATCGAAACCCGCGGCGCCCAGTCGGTGCACGAGGTCGTCGCGCATCGTCGCCAGAGCCGGGCACCCCAGATAGGTGGGGGTGATCGATGCGGTGACCACCCCGTTGTCGATCTCGACGTCCCGCAGCACCCCGAGATCGGCCAGCGTGAGCATCGGCATCTCGGGGTCGGTGACCTGCCCGGCCACCCGCTGGGCCGTGGCCAGGTCGGCGCTCACCAGCGCCCCATCGGGTGCGCTCGGGCCACCACCTGCATCTCGGCCAGCATCCGGCTCAGGGCCTCGGTGTGCAGCCCGTCGCGCCCACCGGCCCAGACCACTCCCCCAGCAGGTCGCTCCACCCCGGCAGCCGCGAAAACCTCGTCCAGCACCGTGTTCACGGCCTGCGCGAACGAGGCCGGATCAACGCCGACCCCGGCCGCGGCCAGCGAAGCCTCCAGCGGATGGGACGACACCAGCTCACCCTGGAAAGGCCACAGTTCACTCAGAGCGGCGAGCAGTCGGCGCCGTGACTCGGCCGTGCCCCGGCCCAGCGTCACGAACCAGCGACCGGCCCAGTCTCGCTGATAGGAAACTTCTTTGACCCCGCGGGCAGCCACGGCCGCGAGCACCTGGTCGCGACTCACCCGCAACCGTGCGAGCAATTCGTAGCGGGCCACCGAGAACAACAACAGACGGACGATCACATGGGCGAAGTCTCCGTTCGGCACCTCGGCGAGGCGTACGTTGCGAAACGCCTCGGCCTCTCGGAAGAACGCCAGGGCGTCTTCGGGCGGGACCGGGGAGCCGGCCGGCAGCGCCGGCACCACCGAGGGCGAGGCCGCCGCCGCCCGGGCCAGCAACAGCCGGGCCTGACCGAGCAGGTCGAGCGCGAGGTTGGCCAGGGCCACGTCGTCTTCCAGCTCCGGCGCCCGACTGCACCATTCGGCCAGACGCTGCGACATGACCAGCGCATCGTCACCCAGAGCCAGGCAGTAGCGCGCCAGTTCGGCCGGATCGACGCCGGGCGGGACCGACGTGTCGACCCCGGCCAGCGGGTCCTCGAAGTCGGTGCCGAACGCCCACTGCGAGGAGTCCCCGCCGAGCAGGCCCTCGTAGACGCTGTCCTCGTGCATCACACCTCACAGATGGGGTACGTCGCCGGGGATCGAGTAGAAGGTGGGGTGCCGGTAGACCTTGTCGCCGCTCGGGCCGAACAGCGGGTCCTTCTCGTCCGGGCTGGAGGCGGTGATCGCCTCGGCCCGCACCACCCAGATGCTCACGCCCTCGTTGCGCCGGGTGTACACGTCGCGGGCGTTCCGCAGCGCGCTCGGGTCGTCGGCGGCGTGCAACGAGCCCACGTGCACATGGTTGAGCCCACGCTTGCCCCGCACGAAGACCTCGTACAGCGGCCACTCCCGGCGCTCAGTCACGGTCGGCCTCCGCGAAGGCCAGGGCCGCTTCCCGCACCCAGGCGCCGTCTTCGTGGGCCTTGCGCCGGTGCGCCAGACGCTGGGCGTTGCAGGGGCCTTCGCCCCGGATCACCGCCGCCAGCTCGGCCCAGTCGGGCGACCCGAAGTCGTGGTGCCCGCGCTCGGCGTTCCAGGCCAGCTCCGGATCGGGCAGCGTGACCCCCAGCGCCTCGGCCTGCGGCACGGTCATGTCGACGAACTTCTGCCGCAGCTCGTCGTTCGAGTTGCGCTTGATCCCCCAGGCCAGCGAGCGCTCGCTGTTCGGCGAGTCGGTGTCGGGCGGGCCGAACATCATCAGGCTGGGCCACCAGAACCGGTTCACCGACTCCTGCACCATCTCCCGCTGCTGCGCGGTGCCCCGCATCATCGTCATCAGCAGCTCGTAGCCCTGCCGCTGGTGGAACGACTCCTCCTTGCAGATCCGGATCATCGCCCGCCCGTACGGCCCGTACGAGGTGCGGCACAGCGGCACCTGGTTGCAGATCGCGGCGCCGTCGACCAGCCAGCCGATGGTGCCCACGTCCGCGTACGACAACGTGGGGTAGTTGAAGATGGAGGAGTACTTCTGCCGCCCCTGGAGCAGGTTCTGCACCAGCTCGTCGCGGGAGACCCCGAGGGTCTCGCAGGCAGCGTAGAGGTAGAGCCCGTGCCCGGCCTCGTCCTGCACCTTGGCCAGCAGGATCGCCTTGCGGCGGAGCGAGGGCGCCCGGCTGATCCAGTTGCCCTCGGGCTGCATCCCGATGATCTCGGAGTGGGCGTGCTGGGCGATCTGCCGGACCAGGGTGCGCCGGTAGGCCTCGGGCATCCAGTCGCGCGGTTCCACCCGCTGCTGCCGGGCGATCACCGCGTCGAAGTGCTCCTGCAGGCCGGGCCCGGCCACCGTCGTCATCACTGCCTCCGAAGCTGCCGATGATTTACTAACCGATCGGTCTGTTATAACGTGACACGAATCGGGCACACAGCGCAATGGGGCAAGGGGTGAGCCGACGTGGGCACGCTGCTGGAGAGCTACGCCGCCGGGCACTGGTTCCGGGCCGACGACGAGGGCGAACCCCTTCTCGACGCCGCCACCGGCGAGGAGGTCGCCCGGATCTCGGCGCGTGGCCTCGACTACTCGGCCATGGTGGGCTGGGCGCGTGAAGTGGGTGGTCCGGCCGTCCGTGCCCTCACCTTCCATCAGCGCGCCAAGCTGCTGAAGACGCTGGCCCTGCATCTCGCCGACCACAAGCCGGAGCTGTACGACCTGAGCACCTGCACCGGCGCCACGGTCAAGGACACCTGGGTGGACGTCGACGGCGGCATCGGCACCCTGTTCAGCTACGCGAGTAAGGGTGTACGGGAGCTGCCCAACGACACGATCGCCTTTGACGGGGGTCTGGAACCGCTGGGCAAGGCCGGCACTTTCGTGGGCCAGCACGTCTACACCTCGCGCCCGGGCGTCAACGTCCAGATCAACGCCTTCAACTTCCCGGTCTGGGGCATGCTCGAGAAGCTGGCCCCGGCGTTCCTGGCCGGGCTGCCCACGATCGTGAAACCGGCCAGCCAGACGGCCTATCTCACCGAGCGCACGGTCCGCCTGATCATCACCTCCGGCATCCTCCCGCCGGGCGCGCTGCAGCTGGTGTCGGGCAGCGCCGGCTCGCTGCTCGACGAGCTGGGCGTGCACGACTCGGTCGCCTTCACCGGATCCGCCCACACCGCAGGCGTTCTCCGGCGCCACCCCAACGTGCTGGACAACGGCGTCCGGCTCGGGGTGGAGGCCGACTCGCTGAACTGCTCGGTGCTCGGGCCGGACGTGCGGGCCGAAGACCCGGAGTTCGACCTGTTCGTCAAGGGCGTCGTCACCGAGATGACGGTGAAGGCCGGGCAGAAGTGCACGGCCATCCGCCGGGTGATCGTGCCCGCGCCGATGGCCGGGCCGGTGAGCGAGGCGATCGCGGCCCGGCTGGAGCGGATCACCGTGGGCGACCCGCGCGATCCCGAGGTCCGGATGGGCGCCCTGGCCAGCCTGGGGCAGCGTGAAGAGGTGCGCAAGGCGGTCGAGGCGCTGCGATCCGAGGCCGAGCTGGTCTTCGGCGATCCGTCGCGGCCGGTCGCCGATCGCGGCGCCTTCCTCGGCCCCCTGCTGCTGCGGGCCCGCCCAGGGGCACGGCAACCGCACGACGTGGAGCCGTTCGGTCCGGTGAGCACGGTGCTGACCTACGAAACAATGGACGAGGCGGTCACCTTGGCCGCTCAGGGCAAGGGAAGTCTGGTCGGGTCGGTAGTCACACACGATCCCCAGGTGGCCCGGCACCTGGTGCTGGGGCTGGCCCCCTGGCACGGCCGCATCCTGGTCCTCGACCGGGACGACGCGAAAGAGTCCACCGGGCACGGCTCTCCGCTGCCCACCCTGGTGCACGGCGGGCCGGGGCGGGCCGGGGGCGGTGAGGAGCTCGGCGGCGTTCGCGGTGTGTTCGCCCATCTCCAGCGCACCGCCGTTCAGGCCTCGCCCGACCTGCTCACCGCCATCACCGGGCGCTGGACCACCGGGGCCGCGCGGAACCACCCGCCGCAGCACGCCTTCCGGTCGTCGCTGGCCGAGCTCCGCATCGGCGACACGATCAGCGCCGGCCCGCGCACCGTCTCGCTCTACGACATCGAGCACTTCGCCGAGTTCACCGGAGACCGGTTCTACGCCCACACCGATGCGGCCGCGGCTGCGAAGAACCCGCTCTTCGGCGGCATCGTGGCGCACGGCTATCTGGTGGTCTCGCTGGCGGCCGGGCTGTTCGTCGATCCGGCGCCGGGCCCCGTGCTGGCCAACTTCGGGGTGGACGGCCTGCGCTTCCTCACCCCGGTCAAGGTCGGCGACGCCATCTCGGTCGAGCTCACGGTCAAGCAGATCACCCCCCGCAACAGCGCCGACTACGGTGAAGTGCGCTGGGACGCGTTGGTCTCCAACCAGAACGGGGAAGCGGTGGCGACTTACGACGTACTCACCCTCGTCGCCAAAGAGCGGGAGGAATGATGGTTCTCGTCGAGCGCGAAGGGGCGGTCAGCGTCCTCTGTCTGAATCGCCCGAAGCGCCGCAACGCGCTCGACGCCGAGAGCAAGAAGGCTCTACGGCGGGCAGTGGAAGAGGCCGCGGCCGACGACCAGGTGCGGGCGGTGGTCCTGACCGGCGCGGGTGGGGCGTTCTGCGGCGGGCAGGATCTGACCGAGCACGCCGAGGCGCTGCGGGCCGACCCGGGCCACGCCTTCGACACGGTCGAGCAGGACTACGCCCCGGTGATCCAGGCCCTGCTCACCATGCCCAAGCCGGTCATCGCCGCGGTCGAGGGCGCTTGTGCGGGCGCCGGGCTGGCCCTCGCCCTGGCCTGTGACCTGCGCGTGTTCGCTCAGGACGCAGTGCTGACAACGGCTTTCACGGCGATCGGGCTGACCTGCGACTCCGGCCTGTCGCTCACCCTGCCCCGTTCGGTCGGTGAGACCCGGGCCAAGGAACTGCTCCTGCTCGGCGACACCTTCTCCCCCACCGACGCCGTTGCCTGGGGCATTGCCGGCCGCATCGTCCCGGCCGGCCAGGCCCTGCCGCAGGCCCGTGAACTGGCCGGGCGACTCGCAGCCGGCCCGACCCTGGCCTACGCCGAGACCAAGCGCCTGATCAGCACCGCGCCCCTGGCCACGGTGCTGCACAACGAGGCGCTGGCCCAGGCCCGCCTCGGCCTGACCCACGACCACACCGGCGCCGTCGAGGCGTTCCTGGACCGCCGGCGTTTTCAGTTCGAAGGGCACTGAGCGCACGGCCGCTGTCCGAGCCCTCGTGGTGCGGGCGGCCGCTGCGGTGGCGCGAGCCAGCTGCGCGCGACAGGCGAGCAGCGACCGGACCACTGCGCGCCTACCCAAGCCGCAAAGCCGTCAGGGGCGGTCTCCCGAAACCGGGAAACCGCCCCTGACCTGCGGTGGAGCTATAGGGATTTGAACCCTAGACCCCCTCGATGCGAACGAGGTGCGCTACCAGACTGCGCTATAGCCCCAACGAGAAGAAGACTAGCACTGACCGGCCCGATGCTCCGAATCGGTCGGGGGCGGGAGTGCGGCCCGTGCTCGGTTGCCCGTTCGGGCGACACCCGAATGTCTCAACCGACCCCCGGGTGGGACCGATGTTGCCAAAGAGCTGATGATGGCTTGGACAATCCCCTTTAATGGGGCACCGTCGTGGGACGGGGCCAGGGAGGGCCAAGTGTTAGGTCGTAAGCAGGCGGGCGCGTTGCTCTGCCTTGCCCTTGTCGCCGGGATGGCCGCCTGTTCCTCCGGTGACTCCTCCGGCGAGGACGTGTCGCTGCAGGCGGGCCCGGAAGCGCCCGCCACCTCGGAGCCCGCGCCGCAGCCCTCCGCGGAAGTCACGCCGAAGCCCAAGAAGCCCAAGAGCGGACGGGTGCGGCTGTCGTTCGGCGGCGACGTGCACTTCGCCGGTTCGTCGGCGAGCGCACTGGGCGGCGACATCGGCAGCGCCTCCAAGCCGCTGAAGAAGGCCGACCTGGCCATCGTGAACCTGGAGACGGCGATCACCGACGGCGGTGTGCCGGCCCCGAAGGAGTACACCTTCCGGGCGCCCGCCAAGGCTCTCAAGGCGCTGAAGAAGTCGGGCGTGGACGTGGTCACGGTGGCCAACAACCACGGGATGGACTACGGCCAGGAAGGGCTGGCCGACACCCTGGCGGCGGGTGAGAAGGCGGAGCTGCCGATGATCGGCGTCGGCCGCGACGAGGACGAGGCCTTCGCGCCCTACCAGACCACGATCAACGGGGTCCGGATCTCGGTCATCGGCGCCACCGACGTGCTCGACAACTTCGCCATCACCACCTGGACGGCCACCGACTCGCAGCCGGGCCTGGCCTCGGCCAAGGTGCCGGGCCGGCTGGCCGAGGCGGTGCGCAGCGCCGCGGACGAGTCCGACGTGGTGGTCGTCGTGCTGCACTGGGGCGTGGAGATGGAGTCCTGCCCCACCCCGCGCCAGCAGGAACTGGCCGCCGAGCTGACCGAGGCCGGGGCCCAGGTGGTCGTGGGCAGTCACGCGCATGTGCTGGAGCCGCACGTGGAGCAGGGGCGCACCGCGATCCACTACGGCCTGGGCAATTTCGTCTTCTACGCCACCCGGGCCGAGTCGGTGAAGTCCGGCGTCTACGACGTGGTGGTGGACAAGGGCGGGGTGGTCAAGACCAAGTGGCACCCCGCACAGATCCGCGGCGGCCGCCCGGAACTGCTCACCGGATCGGCCGCCGAGGCCGCCAACGCCGAAGAGGACGCGCTGGCCGAAAGCTGCGGGGTCTAGCGCAGGTCTAGCGCAGGTCCGGGGGCACGGTCGGCTGCTCCCGGGCCTCGAAGTCCTCGGCCAGCAGGCTGCGGATCGTTGCCGCGTCGGTGTTGGCCCCGAACAACGGGGTACCCGGCTGCAGGCGCGCCCCCTCGGCCAGTGACCCGGCCTCGACCGGGTCGAAGCCGAGCGCGTCGACGAACGCGGACACCTCGCTCACCGCTGCCGAGTCGTCGCCGGCCAGGGCGATCGCCTTGCGGTCGGCACTGCCCGCCGGCCGCGACCCGCTCTCCAGGTCGTGGTAGCCCATGTGGTTGAAGCCCTTGACCACCCGGGCCCCGGTCAGGAACTGCTGGACGATCTCACTGGAAGAGATGCGCGGATCGTTCAGATCGTCCCGCACTCCATCGGTCTCCCACCAGTAGTTCATCGCGTCGATCACCAGCTTGCCGCGCAGGGCCTCGACCGGGATCTCGCGGTACTTGCCCAGCGGCAGGGCCAGGATCACGATCTCGGCCTGCGCGGCCACCTCGGCCGAGGTGACCGCGCGCGCCCCGGGCGCCAGCACGCTGATGATCAGCGAGATCTTGGCCGGGTCACCGGAGCCGGAGATCAGGACGTCGTAGCCGGCCGCGGTGGCGAGCCGGGCCAGGACGGTGCCGACCTTGCCGGCCCCGAGAATGCCCACGGTGGTCATGGTTCAGCCCTCCACCAGGTCGCGGACCATCGGGACGACCTTGGTGCCGTACAGCTCGACGGTGCGCAGCCGGGCGCTGCTCGGCAGCGTGCCACCCGTGTAGGTCAGGTCGAAACGGCCCACGCCGAGTGCCTTCACGGTGTTGGCGATGCGCCGGGCCACGGTCTCCGGGGAGCCCACGTAGAGCGAGCCGTCCTCGACCTCGGCCTCGAACTGCGCCCGGGTGCGGGGCGGCCAGCCGCGCTCGGCACCGATCGTGTCCATCATCGCCTTGTGCGGCTCGTAGTAGACCTCCAGGGCCTCCTCGTCGGTGTCCGCGATGAACCCGTGCGAGTGCATGCCGACCGGGTACGCGGTGGTGCCGAGCTGGTCGGCCGCGCGCCGGTAGAGGTCGACGTAGGGCGCGAACCGGGCCGGGTCGCCGCCGATGATCGCCAGCATCAGCTTGAGGCCGTGCTGGGCGGTGCGGACCACCGACTGCGGGGAGCCGCCCACGCCGACCCAGGTGTCGAGCCGGCCGGACTCGGTCTTGGGGAACACGTCGGCGTTCTGCAGCGCCGGCCGGGTGGTGCCCTTCCAGGTGACCGGCTTCTCGTCGAGGAGCTTCACGAAGAGGTCGAGCTTCTCCTCGAACAGCACGTCGTAGTCGGCCAGGTCGTAGCCGAACAGCGGGAAGGACTCGGTGAAGGAGCCCCGCCCGAGGATCGCCTGGGCGCGGCCCTGCGACAGCGCGTCGAGGGTGGCGAAACGCTGGAAGACCCGGACCGGGTCGTCGGAGCTGAGCACGGTGACCGCGGTGGCCAGCTTGATCCGCTCGGTGCGGCTGGCGATGCCGGCCAGCACCGTCTCGGGGCTGGAGATCGCGTACTCGGAGCGATGGTGCTCACCCAGCGCGATGACGTCCACGCCGGTCTGGTCGGCCAGCACCGACTCCTCGACGACCTGACGGATTGCGGCGGCCTGGGACACCGGCGCGCCCGAGTCGTCCACCGGCACCTCTCCGAAGGTGTCGAGGCCCAGAACCAGCTCGCTCATGACTTTGTCTCCCGGTGGTTGATAGCTCAACTACATTGTGGACGACACGCTCAACCACACGCCACCCCGGGATATGCCCGCTCCGCCGCACGGGTGACGGAGGGGCCGGAAAACCTGCGTCAGGACAGGGCGGAGAGCCTCTGCTCGACCGCCATGGCGACGTCGGTGGGCGGGTACCCCCGCAGGGCGATGGTGAACACCGTGGTGCTCAGTTCCTGGCGGATCGCCGCCCGGGCGTCCGCGTCACCGTTCGCCAGCACCTCGTCGACGCGGGCGAAGAGCTCGTCGATCTGGGACGTGTCGTAGCCGCGCAGCACGACAGGGAAGAGCTTCTTGGCCATGCGGCGGAGTGTAGCCGGGCGGTCCCGGCCCTCCGGACAATCACATCGGACCGACCCGAAGACGACAGCGCTGATCCACAAGAACCTGAACTGCACCGTCACTGCACTACAAAGTGCCTTCTCGCCCCGAAGGGCAGACCGCTTCATGCGGCTTCCGAGATCCCGAACAGTTGCCCAATGAATCGACCTGTCTGTCGGAAACGCCTTTCCTACAGCAGTTTACGGATCGTCCAGAGCTCCGGACCGGGACGCGCCATCTGGTTTCCCGGACCAGACCTACCAGTATTTGCCAGAGGAAAGGCACTTAGGGTGACGCATCGACTACAGATGGCTTAGGGTTGTGGGGCTGGGCCACAGCCGCTTCGGACCGGGCCGCCGGGGACACCCCGCGACCAGGATGCATACGCAACGCCGAAGGCTCCGAGCGCGATCAATCTCCTGGAGCACACATGTCCACCGGACATGGTTTTCTCCTCAGGCAACCCCCGGCTGCCCGGAACCACACCTTCGTCCCGCAGGCCCGGCACCCCGCTGATCCGGGTGACCCGCAGTTGCGGCACGGTGCCGTGCTGGTGGCCGGGATCGTCCAGACCCCGGGCGGGAAGAGGCTCGACGCCGTACTCGCCGAGACCCTGCTGTCGTCGTACACCAAGCATCTGCGCCGACTGGTGCGGGCCCGGGACCCGATCCGCCGGATCGGCCCCGACCGGGTGGCCCTGGCCTGCCCGGGCGTGGCCGACTGGCACGAGCTGAGCGCGCTGCTGGAGCGACTGCAGCGGTCGGTGGGCCCACCGCTGCCCCGGCCGGACGGTGACGGTCACGTCGCCCTGTCCATCACCGGGATGCTGGCCCAGGACGCGGTCGAACGCCTGCTCGATCTTCCTTGACAGCCCCGTGGACCGGTCCAGGAAGGCACCCGATCACCATGACGGCAGATCCCGAACAGAACCTGCGGGACAGCCTCGAGGGCCTGGCCGGGGTCCTGACCGGGGACGAGCCCCTGGCCGCCACCCTGGCCCGGATCACCGCGTTCGCGGTCTGCGCGATCCCCGGCGCCGACGGGGCCGGGGTGATGCTGCTCGAACGCCACGGGCGCGACACCAGGGTGGCCGGCGACGAGCTCGTGGCGGCGGTCGATGCCGTGCAGTACGGCCTCGGTGAAGGGCCGGGCCTGCTCGCGGTCGAGTCGAGGACCACGCAACGTTCGGGTTCTCTCGGCGGCGAGTCGCGCTGGCCGCGGTTCGGGCCACGGGCCGGCCGGCTCGGGGTGCACAGTGTCCTTTCGCTGCCGCTGCTGATCACCGACCGGGCGGTCGGGGTGCTGAACGTCTACGGCCGCCCGCACGAGGCCTTCGACGACCGGTCGGTCACCGTCGGGGAGAGGTTTGCCCGGCCCGCCGCGGTCACCGCGTCGCACGCCCTGCTGCTGGAAGAGAGCCGGCGCGTGGCCGCGCAACTGCAGGAGGCACTGGTCAGCCGGGCGGTGATCGACCAGGCGATCGGCATCGTGATGAGCCGGACCGGCAAGAACGCCGAAGAAGCCTTCGCCGAGATCCGGGACCGCAGTCAGCGCGACCACGTCAAACTCAGCGAAGTGGCCGCGCGGATCGTGGACCGGGTCCGCGCCCGCTACCAGCGCACGCAGTAGCGAGAAACCGGTTGCGCCCGGCCACGATCCGGCCTGGCTCAGGCCCCGACGTACTCGGCCAGGTGCCGGCCGGTCAGCGTGCTCCGGTCGGCCACCAGCTCGGCCGGGGTGCCCTGGAACACGATGTTCCCGCCGTCGTGACCGGCCCCCGGGCCGAGGTCGATGATCCAGTCGGCGTGCGCCATCACGGCCTGGTGGTGCTCGATCACGATCACCGACTTGCCCGCCTCGACCAGCCGGTCGAGCAGGCCGAGCAACTGCGCCACATCGGCCAGGTGCAGGCCGGTGGTGGGCTCGTCCAGGATGTAGACGCCGCCCTTCTCCCCCATGTGCGTGGCCAGCTTCAGCCGCTGCCGCTCACCGCCGGAGAGGGTGGTGAGCGGCTGCCCCAGGGTCAGGTAGCCCAGGCCGACGTCTTCCATCCGGTCGAGGATCTTGTACGCCGCAGGCAGTTTCGCCTCGCCCGCCTCGAAGAACTTCTCCGCCTCGGCCACCGGCATGGAGAGCACCTCGCTGATGTTCTTGCCGCCGAAGGTGTACTCCAGCACCGCGGCCTGGAATCGCCGGCCCTCGCACTCCTCGCACGGGGTGGAGACCCCGGCCATCATCGCCAGGTCGGTGTAGATCACCCCGGCGCCGTTGCAGACCGGGCAGGCGCCCTCGGAGTTGGCGCTGAACAGAGCCGGTTTCACGCCGTTGGCCTTGGCGAAGGCCTTGCGGATGGGCTCCAGCAGCCCGGTGTAGGTGGCCGGGTTGCTGCGCCGGGAACCCTTGATCGGGGCCTGGTCGATCGCCACCACGTCGTCCAGCGGGGCGACCGAGCCGTGGATCAGCGAGCTCTTGCCCGACCCGGCCACCCCGGTGACCACCACCAGCACACCCAGGGGGATGTCGACGTCCACCTTTTTCAGGTTGTTGGCCTCGGCGCCGCGGATCTGCAGCACCTCGGCGGCCTCGCGGACCTCTGGTTTCAGCGCGGCCCGGTCGTCCAGGTGCTGGCCGGTGAGCGTGCCGCTGGTGCGCAGCCCCTCCAGCGGACCCTGGTAGACCACCTGGCCACCGGCGGTACCGGCGCGGGGGCCGAGGTCGACCACGTGGTCGGCGATCGCGATGGCCTCGGGCTTGTGCTCGACCACCAGCACCGTGTTGCCCTTGTCGCGCAGTTCCAGCAGCAGGTTGTTCATCCGCTGGATGTCGTGCGGGTGCAGGCCGATGGTGGGCTCGTCGAAGACGTAGGTGACGTCGGTGAGGGCCGAGCCGAGGTGCCGGATCATCTTGGTGCGCTGCGACTCCCCGCCCGACAGGGTGCCCGAGGGCCGCTCCAGGCTGAGGTAGCCCAGGCCGATCTCGACGAACGAGTCCAGGGTGTGGCGCAGCTTGCCGAGCAGCGGGGCCACGCTCGGCTCCTTCAGCTCGCCGACCCACACCGCCAGGTCGCTGATCTGCATCCGGGCGGCGTCGGCGATGTTGATGCCCTTGATCTTCACCGACCGGGCGCCCTCGGCCAGCCGCGTGCCGTCGCAGTCCGGGCAGGTGGTGAAGGTGACCGCGCGCTCGACGAAGGCCCGCACGTGCGGCTGCATCGACTCGACGTCCTTGGACAGCATCGACTTCTGGATCTTGGGGATCAGCCCCTCGTAGGTGATGTTGATGCCGTCGACCTTGATCTTGGTCGGCTCCTTGTACAGCAGGTCGTGCAGCTCGCGCTTGTTGTACTTGCGGATCGGCTTGTCCGGGTCGAAGTAGCCGCTGCCGATGAAGATCCGGCCGAACCAGCCCTCCATGCTGTACCCGGGGATCTTGAACGGGTTGTCGTTCAGCGACTGGCTGTCGTCGTACAGCTGGGTCAGGTCGATGTCGTTGACCGAGCCGCGGCCCTCGCAGCGTGGGCACATGCCGCCGACCCGGGAGTACTCGGCCTTGACGGCACGGGTGGCGGCGCCCCGCTCGACGGTGATCGCCCCGCTGCCGGAGACCGAGGCCACGTTGAACGAGAACGCGCCCGGCCCGCCGATGTGCGGTTTGCCCAGCCGGCTGAACAGGATCCGCAGCATGGCGTGGGCGTCGGTGGCGGTGCCCACGGTGGAGCGCGGGTCGGCACCCATCCGCTGCTGGTCGACGATGATCGCGGTGGTCAGGCCCTCCAGCACGTCCACGTCGGGCCGGGCCAGGGAGGGCATGAAGCCCTGCACGAAGCTGCTGTACGTCTCGTTGATCAGCCGCTGCGACTCGGCCGCGATGGTGCCGAAGACCAGTGAGCTCTTGCCCGATCCGGAGACCCCGGTGAACACCGTGAGCCGGCGCTTGGGCAGCTCGACACTGATGTCTTTCAAGTTGTTCTCGCGGGCTCCGTGCACCCGGATGATCTCGTGGGTGTCGGCGACGTGCGGCGGCTGCGCAGTGGCCCTGCTCATCGGGTCTCCATCGGTCGGGCGGACGGACGTCCGTCGCATCGTGTCACGCAGGCGCCACGCATCCGGGCAACCCGCTTCTCGATTACTGACCGATCGGGAGAACCGAAGTCATCGGCTCAGGCGCTGCGGATGCTGCGGGTGCTGTGCGGCGCGGTGGCCTGGACCGCCTGCACCACCCGCATCGCCTTCTCGTCGTGCTCGAGCCGACCCTTGCCCACCCGCCGGGTCCAGATCGCGTTGCTGCGGACCACCCGGGCCGGCACCCCGACGCACACCGACAGCGGCGGGATCACACCGGAAACCACCCCGCGGGCCCCGACCACGCTGCCGGAGCCGACGTCGGCGCCCTTCAGCACGATCGCCTGCTTGCCCAGCCAGACGTGGTCGCCGATCCGGATCGGCTGGTCGGGGTTGACCCGGCCGCCGCCGTCGACGTCGTAGATGGCGTGGGTGTCGGTGGTGCGGATCTCGACCGCGAACGAGAACATGCAGTCCTCACCGATCAGGACGTCGCCGTTCTGCGCCACGATCTGCGTGGTCTCGCAGGTCGTGCTGCGGCCGATCACCACCCGGGCGCCGCCCGAGACGGTGATGTTCCACTTGCCTTTGACGCCCTCGCCGATGTGCACCGAGCAGGGCCCCGCGTCGTCCCGGGCCTTGATCTGACCGGTCACCCCGGCGGACGGCGCGATCCGGATGTCGTGTCCCCTGCCCTGCAGGTCGAAGCGCATGTCCTCCACGAGTTCGGGAGTGTTCCACAGGATTCTTGACCTGACTAGTGAACAATGCTTTTGGACGTCGGTGAGCGGTATTTCGGTGAACGAGCGGGTCCGATCGGCTAAGTTCCGGAACGGTCCGGTGAAGCGGGAGGGCGGGTACGTTGCACGAGGATCAGCTGTCGATCTCCACCCCCACGGTGGCCGAACTGCTGGCCACACAGTTCCCGCAGTGGGCCGGGCTCGCGGTGCGGCCGCTCGAGGCGGTCGGCACGGTCAACGCGGTGTTCCGGATCGGCGCGGAGCTCACCGCCCGGTTCCCGCTGCGCCCAGGGGATCCGGCCGCGATCGAGGCCGAGTTCGCCGCCGAGGCCGAGGCCGCGCGGAAACTCGACGCCTACACCCGCTTCCAGGCACCCCAGCAGCTGGCGATCGGCGCCCCCGGCCCCGGTTGTCCGATGCCCTGGGTGGTCCAGACCTGGCTGCCCGGGACCACCGCCACCGAGGTCGATCCGGCCGGCTCAACCGCCTTCGCCCGCGATCTGGTCGAGCTGATCGGCCGGATCCGCACGATCCCGACCGAGGGCCGGCCGTTCTCCGGCTCCGGGCGGGGTGGCGACCTGAAACAGCACGACGACTGGATGGAGACCTGTCTCCAGCAGAGCGAGAGCTTGCAGGTGCTCGACGTGGCCCCCCTGCGGGCACTCTGGCAGCGCTTTCGCGAACTGCCCCGCACCGCCCCGGACGTGACCAACCACAAGGACCTGATCCCCGGAAATCTGCTCGTGCACCGGGACGCCGGGCAGATCCGCCTGGCCGGGGTGCTCGACTCCGGCGGGCTCGGCCCGGCCGATCCGGCCCTCGACCTGGTGGCCGCCTGGCACCTGCTCGACGGCCCGGCCCGGGCGGTGCTGCGGGCCGGGCTACGCTGCGACGACCTGGACTGGGAACGCGGCCGGGCCTGGGCGTTCGAGCAGGCCATGGGTCTGGTCTGGTACTACCGGGAGACGAACCCGACGATGAGCCGGATGGGCCGCCGGACCTTGCACCGCCTGACTCACGAAAAGGTCTGACTTTTGAGTGGCGCGGGTTGTGACGTGCTGTCACAGGGCAAGCCTGGGGTGCAGGCGTACGGCTACGGTGAGTTCTTCCGGCCCGGTTCAATGGTCCGACTTAGCGCGGCTTTCGCCGCCTGACCAGGCCGGACGTACCGTCGCTGCGTGGTAGCTTTCGAGCCGTTTAGCTCCAGAACATCCGCCCGGTCGCGTCTTTCGCTGCCCCCGCCGAAAGGACCAGTGCGTTCATGACCGCCACGCGAGGCATCATCGCGTCCCTGGTCGCCGTGACCCTGATCGCGGCCGGGGCGTTCTTCTGGGTGCAGACCCGGTCCACCTGCCCCGACCCGTACGGCGCGGGCCAGGACTACCAGGTGGACGACGAGGTCAAGTTCGCCGGCCAGGCCTGGCGGGCCGAGGTCGCCGGGACCAGCGAGGTGCCCGGGCCCAACGCCACCGAGTGGACCGCCCTCGGCGCCTGCTGACCGCAGCCGCCGAGGACAGTCCCGCACTCAGGCCGGAGTCTCCGCCAGCAGCCCGAGCATCTGCTTGACCTGCGCGGACCGGGAGGTCTCGATCCGCGTGGCCAGCTCGAGCACCTCGGGGTTGCTGCCCTTCTCACCCACGTAGCGGGCGATCTCGACCGCGTTGCTCTGCTGGGCGATCAGCAGGTTCAGGTACTGCGTCTGGAACTGCCCGGCCGAGGCCGACTTCAGGCTCTTCACGTCGGACTCGGTGAGCCGGCTGACCCCACCGTGCTCGGCGTGCAGGTCGGCCTCGTCGGCCATCTCGGCCGGCTCGCCCCAGGCCTTCAGCCAGCCGCTCATCTGCGCCTGCTCGTCGGTCTCGGTGATGCCGATCGCCGAGACCAGGGCGGCGGCCTGCTTCGTCAGCCGGCCCTCGGCGGCCAGGTCGGTCAGCTTCGCCGTCTCGACCTGACGGGCCACCATCATCTGCAGGAACATCACGTCGGCGTCGTTGTGGCCGGCGGCGGCCGACTGGGTGCCGGTGCCGTGGGCCCCATGGGTGGACTCGGCCGCCGCCACCTCGGCGGTGGCAGCGTCACTCGAGCCGCTCACCGAGAGCCCGTTCAGCGCACCGCATCCGCCCAGGAACAGCACCGCTCCGGTGGCCAGGCTCAGCCCGGTGAGGGTGACCGCCCGCAGACGGCTCACTGGGGCAGCCAGAGCGCGAGCACGACCGGCGGCTCCCAGCCCGGCAGCGTGGTGTGCGACTGACGGCACTCGTAGGTCACGCCGTCGTAGGTGACCTTGTCACCGCGGTTGTACCACTTCCAGCTCTGCCACTCGCCTTCCGCCGGGGCCTCGGTGTCTTCCGGGGCCGTGGTGGTCGGGGCCGTGGTGGGCGCCTCGGTGCTCGGCTCCTCGGTGGGCTCCTGCGTGGGTGCCTCGGTGGTCGGCTCTTCGGTGGTCGGCTCCTCGGTGGGGGTCTCGGCCGGGGTTGACGGCGCGGTGGTCGGCTGCCCGTTGCCACCACCGTTGCCCGAGCCGGTGCCGCCGATGTTCAGGTCGATGCAGTTGTAGAACGCCATCGCGGTGTCGCCGATGTTCCAGACCGCCAGCAGCGTCTTCTCGCCCGAGTAGGCGCTCAGGTCGACCTGGTGCGAGACGGTGGCGTTGGGGATGGCGTTCTTGTCGTCGAACTCCTTCACCAGCTTGCCGTCGATGTAGTACTGCCAGGTGCTGGTGCGGTGCCGGGCGGTCAGCGTCCAGTTGAAGGTGGGGGTGCTGCTGACCGAGGTGTGCGGCCAGTCGATCGACTCGTCGTCCAGCGCGGCGGCCATGGCGTTGCCGCCGCTGCACTTGGTCGAGCCCTTGGGCGCCTCGACGCTCTGCGGCTCGTACTGGATCTGGCCGCAGCCGGAGACGGCGCCGCTGGCGCACAGGGCCTGGCGGCTGGGCGGCGACGAGACGTAGCCGTGAGCGCTGGCCGGGGCGGCGAGGGCGACGCCGGCGGCCAGTGTGCCCATCGTCGCCAGAGGGAGGACGACCTTCTTGAGCATGGGAAATGCACTCCTGTCAGGGATGGAGCACTCGGCGGGTCGGGCCGGGCGAGGCCCTATGTTTCTGAACGTGAGCGCCCGTGCACAAGTTGGTTGCAACCTCTTATCCGGCTCTTGATCGACACCTGACGCTGCCGGGCGCGCCGTGACGACCTGTCACGGCAGGCGCACCGAAGGTAGGGGGACCGGAAAGGTTGCCCGGAACCGCTGCATTTCTTTTCCGCGATTTACGTTATGCATTCGCCTCCGCAGCGACGCGAACACAGTCTTTACGTTCCCCGCACCTGCTCATGACCTGTAGCGGGGCAACCTTTTTGAGGTTTGACAGCCTCCATCAAGGTGAGCAGGATTCTCGACACCATCACGGAATCGAAAAGCCCACCCGCACAGACGGATTGCCTGGGCCGATTCCACGCGCCCACTCCCGCCGGGAAGCCGCGCAGCCGATGACCGGTGAAAAGAGGAATCCGTGAGTCAACGTCGCCGTCCTGTCGCCCGCCGCAGACCCGGCCGCACCCTGGCCGTCGCCGCCGGTCTCGCCCTCACCGGTGGGCTGGCCGCCGGTGGCGCCGCGATCGCCGCCAACCAGACCACCACGGCCGCCCAGGGCACCGTAGGCAAGGCCGCCGCCAAGGTCACCGTGGCCGGCCACCAGCTGGAGACGCTCGGCCGGGGCGCGATCAGCGTGCGCTCCGGCAGCGACAACCTGATCAGCTGGCGTCTGCTGGCCACCGACGCCAAGACCGCCGCGTTCGACGTGTACCGCGACGGCAAGCTGGTCAAGGCCGGGATCACCGGCTCCACCAACTATCTCGACAAGGGCGCCGCCGCCGGCGCCACCTACACCGTGAAGACCGGTTCCGAGACGGCCACGGTGCGCAACCTCTCCAGCGGCTACCTGCGGGTGCCGATCGCCAAGCCGGCCGGGGGCACCACGAAGGACGGTGTGGCCTACACCTACACCGCCAACGACGCCTCGGTGGCCGACCTCGACGGCGACGGCGAGTACGAGGTCGTGCTGAAGTGGGACCCGACCAACGCCAAGGACAACTCGCAGTCCGGCTACACCGGCAACGTCTACGTCGACGCCTACGAGCTCGACGGCAAGCGGCTGTGGCGGATCGACCTGGGCAAGAACATCCGGGCGGGCGCGCACTACACCCAGTTCCAGGCCTACGACTACGACGGCGACGGCAAGGCCGAGGTCGCGATGAAGACGGCCGACGGCACCAAGGACGGCAAGGGCACCGTGATCGGCACCGCGAGCGCCGACCACCGAAACAGCAGCGGCTACGTGCTCACCGGTCCCGAGTACCTCACCGTGTTCAACGGCCAGACCGGGGCCGCCGCCGCCACGGTCAACTACCTGCCCGCCCGCGGCGCGGTCTCGAGCTGGGGCGACAAGTACGGCAACCGGGTCGACCGCTTCCTGGCCGGCACCGCCTACCTCAGCGGCAGCACGCCGAGCCTGATCGAGGCCCGCGGCTACTACACCCGCTCGGTGATCACCGCCTGGGACTACAAGGCCGGGAAGCTCACCCAGCGCTGGCAGTTCGACTCCTCGAAGCAGACCAAGCCGGCCGAGTGGGCCGGGCAGGGCAACCACCAGCTCTCGGTGGCCGACGTGGACAGCGACGGGAAGGACGAGATCGTCTACGGCGCGATGGCCCTGGACGACAACGGCAAGGGCCTGTGGACGACGAAGCTCGGCCACGGTGACGCGCTGCACGTGGGTGACCTGATCCCGTCCCGCGCCGGGCTCGAGGTGTTCAAGGTCAACGAGAGCAAGGGCAGCGGCCCGGCCGACTACGTGGCCGACGCGGCCACCGGCAAGATCATCACCAAGTCGGCCAGCTGCGCCTGCGACACCGGCCGGGGTGTGGCGGCGGACATCTGGGCCGGCAGCCCGGGCGCCGAGCAGTGGTCCTCCAGCGTCGACGGCACCCGGGACACGGCCGGCAAGAAGATCGGCAGCAAGCCCGGTTCCACGAACTTCCTGGTCTTCTGGGACGGCGACACCTCGCGGGAACTGCTGGACGGCAACAAGATCAGCAAGTGGTCGCCGACCGGTGAGACCCGGCTGCTGACCGCCGCCGGGGTGCACTCCAACAACAGCACCAAGTCCACCCCGGCGCTGTCCGGCGACATCCTGGGCGACTGGCGCGAAGAGGTGATCTGGCCGGAGTCCGACGACTCGGCCCTGCGCATCTACAGCACCCCGCACCAGAGCTCCACCCGGTTCGTCACCCTGATGCACGACTCGCAGTACCGGGTGGCCGTGGCCTGGCAGAACACCGCGTACAACCAGCCCCCGCACCTGAGCTACGCGCTCCAGAAGTAGAGACCAGAAATGCAGGACGACGAACCGGTGGGGGTACCTCCCGGAGCCGGAGGCGATGGGGGCCTGGTCCGCGCGGCCCAGGCCGGCGATCAGGCGGCTCTTCAGGAGCTGCTGGCCCGGTACGTCGTCCTGGTCCACAACCTCGTCGGCCGGTCGGTGAGCCGGCCGGCCGACGCGGAGGACGTCACCCAGGAGGTTCTGCTGCAGGTGGTGCAGGACCTGCCCACCCTGCAGAGCCCGGCCAGCTTCCGGTCCTGGCTGGTGGCGATCACCAGCCGCCGCATCGCCGACCACCAGCGTCGGGTGGGGGCCGAACCACTGCTGCCGGCCGTCCCCGCCGAGCCGGCGGAGACCTTCGAAGACCTTCTGGTGCTCCGGCTCGACCTGCAGGGCCAGCAGCGTGACCTGGTCCGAGCCGGGCGGTGGCTCGACCCGGAACACCGTGCGCTGCTGGCGTTGTGGTGGCAGGAGTGCGCCGGGCGGATCAGCCGGGCCGAGATCGCGAACGCGCTCGAGCTCGGCGAGGCCCACACCGCGGTGCGCCTGCAGCGCATGCGCGAGCAGCTGGAGCAGTGCCGACTGGCCGTGGCTGCGCTCGACCGCGAGCCGCGGTGTGGTGGGCTCGTCCCGGTGCTCCAGGAATGGACGGGGCAGGCGAACCCGTTGTGGCGCAAGCGGATCACCAAGCACGTGCGCACCTGCGTGGTCTGCCTGCGCGAGGCCGAGGACCAGCTCCCGGCCAGCCGGCTGATCGCCGGCCTGCAGTTGCTGCCGCTGCCCGCCGCGCTCGTCGCCGGGCTGATCGGCAAGGGCCTGCTGGCACCGGAGTCCGGGCCGATCGAGCTGACAACGGCCACAATTGAAGACGACCGGCCGGACTGGGAGGTCGAGGAACCGGAACGGGGTGCCTGGGCTGCGGTCAAGTGGGCCGGGCGGGTGGCCACCGTGACTGCGGCGGCCACCCTGCTGCTGTTCACCGGGGGCTTCCTCTACGACGTGAACCGGCCGCCCACCGTGCGTTCGGAGCATCCGGTGGGTGCCGAAGCGCTCAGCGCTTCGCTGTCCACCTCTCCACCTGCGGTCTCGGTTTCGCCCACTCCCCCACCGGCTCCGGCGAAAACGGCCAAGGCCCCGGCGCCGGCGGTGAAAGACCGCTGCGACCGGTCCGGCCTCCCGAGCCGGGTCTGGCCCGCCTGGACCATGCCCAATTCCGGCGCCGATCTGCCCAGCCAGCAGCGTTATTCGGTGCGCGAAGACGGAACCGTGCGCGACCAGAACACCTGTCTGACCTGGCAGCGGGAAACCCCGTCGGGGCGGTACACCTTCGCCGCCGCCAAGAAGTACTGCGCGAACCTGACCCTCGCCGAAGGGAACTGGCACCTGCCCACCCGGGTGCAACTCACGTCCATCATTGACACCACCCGACTGGGCCCGGCCATCGACCCCGAGGCCTTCCCGGGTACTCCGGTGTCGTTCTTCTGGACGGCATCGCCGTGGGCCACCCCGCACGATCCGGCCTTCGCCTGGATCGTCAACTTCTACGAGGGCCTGACCAGCAACGCGGCCGATCAGTCGGGTGAGTTCGCGGTGCGGTGTGTGCAGTCGCCGTCCGGCCAGGGCTCGGTGCAGTACGAGGTGAACGGCGACGAGGTGTCGGATCCGATGACCGGGCTCACCTGGCAGCGGGCTACTTCGCCGACGATGGCGGCGGGTGAAGCGGCTGCGTACTGCGCCGGTCTGAAGGGCGGGAACTGGCGCCTGCCGGGGGTTCAGGAACTGGCCACGTTGGTGGACGAGTCACTGGTGGGTCCGGCCATCGACCGCGAGGCCTTCCCGAGCACCCCGGCCCGCGGCTGGTACTGGGCCGCGAACCGGGCTGCTGAGGACGAGAAGGCGCGGTGGGCGCTGAACTACGACGACGGGTACACGAACTACCGGGATCTGGATGCCGGCGTGGTGCGCTGCGTGCGGAACCAGTAGGGGTAACCGGATCGCTGCCTGCAGCATCCTCCACCCGCATCGGGCACCGCCGTCCGGCACCCGGCACCCGGCACCCGTGCTGCCCCGGGCTCAACCTTGCGTTCGGCGTGTCGTGTTACCCCGGGTGGGAGGGCGGGTCAGGTGCGCTACTTTCTGACCACTTTCAGCCCAGTCGAACCGGCAGCGTCGAGGAGCTGTTCGAGAACATCGACGGGATCGGGATCAGTTCCGCCTCGTCCACCGCCAGCTCGATGCCCGGGAAGCGGTCGAACACCGCCGGGATCGCGATCACGCCCTCCATCCGGGCCAGCACCGCGCCCAGGCAGACGTGCATGCCACCCCCGAAAGCCAGGTGCTTGCGCTGGGTCCGGGTGATGTCGAAGACCCCCGCGTCGTCCCCGTGCTGCTTCTCCTCACGGCCGACCGCGCTGTACGGCGCCATGATCGCCTCCCCCTTGGGGATCACGACCCCGGCGATCTCCACGTCTTCCAAGGGGTAGCGGAACGGGAAGTTGCCGATCGGGGCGTCCCAGCGCAGGGTCTCCTCGACCACCGCGGCCCAGACCTCCGCGCCGCCGGCGACCGCGATCGTCCTCTGTTCGGGGTGGGTCAGCAGGGCCCGCACGGCGTTGGTGATCAGCGCGACCGTGGTCTCCTGCCCGGCTGCGAGCATCACCAGCAGGGTGCCGACCAGTTCCTCCTCGCTCAGCGCGTCGGGCTCGGCGTCCCGGGCCGCGATCAGGGCGCTGGTCAGGTCGGCGCCCGGTTCGGCCCGCCGGGCCTCGACCACCCGGGCCAGCAACTGGTACGTCTCGATCTGGAAGCCGACCACCTCCTCGGAGGTGAGGTCGGAGCGGAAGATCTGGTCCATCAGGAACTTCAACCGCGCCCGCTCGGCCTCCGGCACCCCGAACAGCTCGCAGATCACCCGCACCGGCACCACGTCGGAGAAGTGCTTGCGCAGGTCCACCACACCGTCCGGGCCGGCCTGGGCGGGCAGGCCGGCCAGCAGTTCGGCGACGATCTGCTCGATCTGCGGGCGCAGCTCCTGCACCCGGCGCGGGGTCAGGTTGGCGGTGACCAGCTTGCGCAGCCGGCGGTGCTCGTCGCCGTCCGCGGTGACCATGTTGTTGACCTTGACCATGCCGATCAGCGGCCAGGAGTCGTCCACCTGACCGGAGCGGATGGCGTTCCAGTTGCGCCAGTTCTTGCTGAACCGCGGATCGGTGACCAGGTCGTTGAGCAGGGCGTGGTCGGTGACGCTCCAGGCGCCCACGTTGCCGGGCAGCTTGATCCGGACCACCGGGCCGAGGGCCCGCAGCCGGGCCGCCTCACCCTGGTGGTCACGGGCGGCGGGATCCAGTTCGACGACCGGGATGCTGTCGGGATCGACGGTGGTTGCGACGCTTTCGGACACGGTGGCCTCCTGGCAGATGAAAAGGGCAACCTCCCGGGCCGCGTCCGTGCGTCCCGGTCAAGTGATCAGCTCGATCAGCGGTGCTGCAGCTCCGGTGCCGCCGCCACGGTGGAGAACTCGACCGGCAGGGCGGTCGGCACCCGCGTCCACGGCGAGGGCAGCCAGGTGATCTCGGCCGCCGGTACCGAGAGATGGATGTCCGGCAGCAGGTTGAGCACGGTGCTGACCGCGGTGCGGGTGATCAGCCGGGCGGGCACCCGGGCCGGGCAGGAGTGCGGGCCGGCGGCGAAGGCCAGGTGCGCGCGGTTGCCCGGCTCGGCCATCGGGCCGAAACCGGTCTGCATCAGCGGGTCGTCGACCACCGCTCCCAGGCCGAGCAGGAGCACGTCACCCTTGCGGATCTGCTGACCGCCGAGCTCGGTGTCGTGCAGCGCGTAGCGGGCCGGCATCACGTTCATCGGCGGGTCGCGCCAGAGCGCCTCGTCGAGCGCGTCGTCGACCCCCAGACTGCCTCCGCGCAGCTGCGCCGAGAACCGCGGGTCGGTGAGCAGGAAGCGCAGGGTGTGCGAGATCCAGGCGGTGACCGTCTCGTTCGCGGCGGCGATCATCACCACCATCGACTGCAGCCGCTCGGCCTCGTTCTCCAGCGCCGGGTGCCGCAGGAACACCCCGGTCAGGTCGTCGCGGGTGTCGTCCGGATCGGCCGCCCGGGCGCGCAGCAGGTCCAGCAGGATCTCCTCGAACTGCCGGTTGCCGGACTGCGAGTTGTCCTGGCTGCCGAACAGCGCGATCAGCGCCTGGCGCAGCTCCAGGCCCTCTTCCCGCTCCATCCCGAACAGCGAGGCCAGCGCCAGCAACGGGATCACCGCGGCGTACTCACCGATCAGGTCGGCCGAGCCCCGGCCGGCGAACGAGGCGACCAGATCGGCGCAGATCGCCTCCACCTCGCGGCGGGTGCGGCGCTGGTCGATGTGGGCCACGCCCTCGTCGAGCGGGCGCCGCAGCCGGCGGTGGGTCTCCCCGTCGGCGCCGATCACGTTGGCCCGCCAGGCCATCATCGGCAGCAGACCGGAATCCGGGGCGACCACGCCGTCCTGCAGGTCTTTCCAGTTACGGGCGTCGTGCACGAAGGTGCGCTCGTCGCGGGTGATGGTCAGCAGCTCGCGGTAGCCCATCACCAGCCAGGCCCCCACGCCCGGCTCCAGCTCGACCCGGGCGACCGGCCCCTGCTCGGCCCGCAGCTGCCGGTAGACCACGCGATGGTCGAGCGAACCGGTGGCGGAGATCAGCGGAGTCAGCCCGGCCGTGCTCGAGTGGGCCGGACAGCCCGGGGGCGGGGTGTCCGGCTTGAGCTTCATGGTGTCCGAGACGGATCCGAAGACCCTTTCCGGCTCTGGCGTTTCGGTCACGTGGCGTACTCCCGGAAGGAACGCGGATCGTGGGTGGCGACGTACTCGCACAGGGCGAGGAGGGCCTGGGCGCTGGAGTGTCGGTTGCGCGCGTCGCACTCCACCACCGGTGTCTCGGGCAGCAGGTCGAGGGCGGCCCGTACCTCTTCGAGCTCGACCACCGGGCTGTCGGGGAAGCGGTTCACCGCCACCGCGAACGGCAGATCGCGCTCCTCCAGCTGCTCGAGGACGTCGAAACTCTGCTCCAGGCGGCGGATGTCGACCAGCACCAGGACGCCGATGGCGCCCACCGCCAGATCGGTCCACAGGTCCCAGAACCGCCGCTGGCCAGGCGCGCCGAACAGGTACAGCACCAGCTCGGCGTTGATGGTGATCCGGCCGAAGTCCATCGCCACGGTGGTGGTGCGCTTGTGGCTGTCTCCGGGCAGGTCGTCGACCCCGACCCCGGCCTCGGTCATCACCTCCTCGGTGCGCAGCGGGGTGATCTCGCTGACCGAGCCGACCAGGGTGGTCTTGCCCACCCCGAAGGCGCCGACGACGAGGATCTTGGCCGAGCGCTGGACCGTGTCCGGCAGGTAGCGGTCAGCGGATGCCGCGGAGTCCATGCAGCACCTCCTGCAGCAGAGAGGAGTCGGGGGCGGCCGGACGGGCGGTGCCCGAGCGGGCCGAGAGGTAGCCGGCGTCGATCAGGTCCGAGGCGAGCACGCTGACCAGGCTGACCGGCAGGTCGAGGTGCGCCGCGGCCTCGGCCAGGGAGAGCAGCCGGGCGCACATCCGCACCAGGGCGCGTTCTTCGCGGGTGGCGGTGACCGGCAGTTCGCGGGTGGGGTCGGGGGCGATCAGCAGCGTCTCCACCCCGACGGTGTTGCGGCTGGCCCGGGCCCGGCCCCGGGTGATCACGTAGGGCCGCAGGGCGCGGGCGGAGAACTGCCCGGTGGGCGGGGCTGCGGCCCGGACTCTGGTTTCGTGGTCTGGTTCCCCAGACCCGGTCACTGGGGCGCGTCCTGGCGGGCGGGACTGCTGAGGTTGGCGGCACCGATCTTGAGCACCTGGGCCTGCATCGCCCGGGCCACCTGCCGCGGGTCGACCACCGGATCGGCGACCACCGCCAGGTGGGCGCCGTCGGCGCTGCGCAGGAACAGGAAGCCGCCGTCGAACTCGATCATCTGGTGGCGGACCAGCCCGTCGCCGGTGCCGAACTCCTGGCCCAGGGCGCGGCCCAGCGACTGCAGCCCCGAACAGGTGGCGGCCAGCCGTTCGGCCCGGTCGCGGCCGAGGCCGGCCGAGCCGGCCAGGAGAAGGCCGTCGACGCTGAACACCACCACGTCACGGACCCCGGGGACGACGGTGACCTCGGCGATCATCCAGCCTCGGTCCGGGCGGGCGGTCCTCTGCTCCTGGCTCATCCCTGAGTCGCGTCCTTCCGGGTGGTCGAGGGGGTGTCCCCACCCTCGAGATCGGTTCCTGGCGTGGTCGTCCCGGGCTCGGCCGGGGTGACCGGGATGGGCTGGGAGCCCTCGAAGAACCGCTCCATCCAGTCGCCCGCGTCTTCGGGGTCGGTGGCCGGGGCGGTGGGGACGACCGGGCGGGTGGCTGCGGCCGGTTCGCTCCCGACCGGGGTGGCCGGGTTGCGTCGGCGGGACGAACGTCGTTGCGGTAGCTGGGTTTCGCCACCCGGTGCGGGTTCGACGACGGGTGCGGGTTCGACGACGGGTGCGGCCGGCCGGGTGTCGACGACCACCGGGGCGGGCGGCTCGGGCACCACCGGTGCCTCGGGCTCCGCGACGGGTTCCGGCACCGCGACCGGGGCGGGCAGGGCCACCGTCTGGACCAGCACGCTGGGTACCAGGACGACCGCCCGGACCCCGCCGTACGGGGAGATCCCCAGGTCGACGGTGAAACCGTGGCGGCGGGCGAAGCGGCCGACCACGGCGAAACCGGTCTGCGGGATCTCACCGACGTCGCTGACCCCGAGCAGACGACGGCCGGAGACGATCTCCCGGGCCTCGGCCAGACGGTAGTCGTCGAGGCCGAAACCGCTGTCGTCGACCTCGATCACGGCGCCGCGCTGGACCCCGCGCACCCCCACGGTGACCGGGGTGGAGGGGGCCGAGTACTCGGTGGCGTTGGCCAGCAGCTCGGCGATCAGGTGGATCAGCGGCTCGACCACGCTGGGCACCGCGGCCACCGTCTGGTCGCCGGTGACCTGCACCCGGCTGAAGGCGACGATCCGGCCGGAGGCGGCCCGCACCACGTCGACCAGGGCGAGCGGGGCCGGCCACTGCTGCCCGGGCCACTCGTCGCACAGGACCTTCACGCTCTGCGCGTGCCGGGCCTGCTGGGTGGCCGCGTGGTCGACCCGCATGGTGGTCTCGAGCAGGTCCGGGTCGCCCGGGTGCTGCTCGGCCAGGCCGCTCATCGCCTGCTGGATCCGGTGTGCGGAGGTCTGCACCCGGCCGGCCAGCTCGACCAGGGCCAGGCGGCGCGACTCCTCCCGCTCCCGCACGGTGCTGCCGACCTGCTCCAGCATCTCCTCGAGCAGGGCGGCGGTCTCGGGACTGAGCTCCTGGGGCCGGTCGGCCGGGGGCACCTCGGCCCCGGCCAGGGCGGCCGGCATCCGCGCCTTGACCACGTGCTGCAGCTCCTGCTGCAACTGGATCAGGCGCTGACGCTCACGGGCCACCGCCAGGTCGAGCTCGGCCGGAGTGATCACCGGGCCGTCCGGCACCGGGGCGGCGGGCGGCGGGGTGGGCAGCGCCCGGGCCTTCTCGGGCCAGGGCAGCGAGCCCCCGCGCCGGGCCCAGGCGGCGGCCCCGGCGACCAGAGCACCGACCAGCCACGGAGACGGAGAACGACGTGGAGGCCGCGCTGTGCTCGTCAATGGACACCCTTCGCGTTGCGAGCCGAACACTTCGCCGAATTCGAGCCGTCCGATACGCACGCGGTCATCAAAGTCCTTTTACGACCGTATCGGACTAATGGGCCGAAAACCTAGCACAGGTGTCTGGGCGCACCACAGGACGAAATGCGGCGTGACAGCGCTCGTAAAGTAGGCGCATGGATCCGGCAGAAGTGCGCCTGGACGTCTGGGTCTCGTCCGTGCGGTTGTTCAAGACCCGGTCGGCGGCCTCGAGCGCCTGCCGGGGCGGCCACGTCGCGGTCAACGGCAACAAGGCCAAGCCCTCGACGATGGTGCGGGTGGGCGACAAGGTCGAGGCCCTCACCCCTGGTGGGGAGCGGATCGCGCTGGTGCGCAGGCTGATCCAGAAACGGGTGGGGGCCGCGGTGGCGGTGACCTGTTTCGAGGACCTGACCCCGGCGCCGCCGCCGAAGGAGGAGATCGTGCACGTCGCCGTGCGCGACCGGGGGGCGGGCCGGCCGACCAAGCGGGAGCGCCGGCAGCTCGACCGGTTCCGCATCCAGTAGGTGGGGCCGCACCTTTCCCGCCGGTAGTCCCGAGGCTCAACTTCGTCCTGGTGACGTCCGAAGTACCACTGTCGGACGCGTCCAGGAGGATCAGTGCTCAGTCAGCTTCGCCGGTTCCGCATCGGCACCCGTCTGGCAGCGGCGTTCGCGGTGGTCACGGTCCTGCTCGCGATCGCCTCCGGGGCGGCCCTGCACGGCCTGTCCAAGCAGCGGGCCTCGGCCGAGCGGGTGGACGAGCTCACCGACCTGGTGCGCGCGGTGGACAAGGTCAACTTCTACAACGCGGACGTGACCGGCTGGCAGGCCGTCTACGGCTGGGACGCCCGGCGTCTGGGCAGTCAGGCCGCGATCGCCGACGACTCGCCGAACCGCGCCGGATTCCTGACCTCCAAGGCCGGGCTGCTGCAGTTCCTGCAGGACTTCCCGGTGGGGTCGATGACCGCCGCCGAGCGGGAGACCTTCGACGCCATGTCCGCGTCCTGGAACAGCTTCTTCGCCGCCGACGACGAGGCGGTCGAGCTGTACCGGGCCGGCCGGGTCCGGGCCGCCGAGACCCAGATCCTCGAGACCGGCATGACCGTGTACACCGACGTCCTGGAACAGACCGCCTCGATCGCCGACTCGGTGACCGGGCGCCGGGACGCCGAGACCGAGGCCGCCGCGACCAGCGCCACCGAGGTGCGCACCACCGTCCTGGGCGTGCTGGTCGTCGCCGTGGTGCTGGCCACCCTGCTGGCCTGGACGGTCACCCGGAGCATCACCGGTCCGCTCGGCCAGACCGTGAGCAGCCTGCGCCGGGTCGCCTCCGGCGACCTCACCAGCACCCCGACCCCCTCCGGCAACGACGAGATGACCACGGCCGACCGCGCCCTGGGCGAGGCCGTGGGCAACACCCGGACCGCGGTGCTGGCCCTGACCGAGAGTTCGACCACGCTGCACAGCCTTTCCGAGAGCCTGAACCGCACGGTGGTCAAGCTGACCGCCGGCAACACCGAGAGCGCGGCGCAGGCCGGGCTGGTCGCCTCGGCCGCGGACACCGTCTCGACCAACGTCCAGACGATGTCCGCGGGCAGCCAGGAGATGGGCCAGTCGATCCAGGAGATCGCCACCAATGCCACCGAGGCGGCGCGGGTCGCCGCCCAGGCGGTCGGCAGCGCCGAGGCCACCAGTCACGTGATCGGGCGGCTGGGCGAGGCCTCGGCCGAGATCGCCACCGTGGTCCAGGCGATCACCTCGATCGCCGAGCAGACCAACCTGCTGGCGCTGAACGCGACCATCGAGGCGGCCCGCGCCGGGGAGTCCGGCAAGGGGTTCGCGGTGGTCGCCAACGAGGTGAAGGAACTGGCCCAGGAGACCGCCAAGGCCACCGAGGACATCGTCTCCAAGGTCGCCGCGATCCAGTCCGACACCAGTGCGGCGGTCGCCGCGATCAGTGAGATCTCCGAGGTCATCGACCAGATCAGCACGTACCAGAACACCATCGCGGCCGCGGTGGAGGAACAGACCGCGGTGACCGCCGAGATGACCCGGAACGTGGCCGGGGCGGCCGGCAGTTCCGGTGAGATCGCGGCCAACGTCCAGGCCGTGGCCCGGGCGAGCGAGCAGTCGTCCCGCGACCTGGGCGAGGTCCGGGACGCGGCCGGGGCGCTCGAGGCGTCGTCACGGGACCTGCAGAACGTGGTCCGCCGCTTCCAGGTCTGAGGACAGCTCAGGTGTCCACATCGAGCGGATTGTCCGGATGCCCCGGCGTCGCGCCTACTGGAGGAGTACCACCTACTCGTCCCCGGCACCCAGAGACCGACGGGCGGATGCCGGACGCCCTGCGGGTGGGGCAGGACGCCGCTCGGGCGGCGGCGCGTAGGACGGACGCGCGGTCCCTGACCGACGGGGGCAGGGACCGCGCTCCTGAACGAACGGCGGTGCAGAGATCGGCGGACCGTCTAGGACGGCGGCGCCGAGCTCTCCCGGATCACCAGCTCCGGCTCGATCACGAGCCGCTCCGGCACGCTCTCACCGGTCTCGATCTGCGCCAGGAGGGCCTTCAGGCTGCGACGCCCGACCTCCTCGAACGGCTGGCGCACCGTGGTCAACGGTGGGCTGAAGTAGCCGGCCTCGGGGATGTCGTCGAAACCCACCACGCTGATGTCGCCCGGCAGGTCGCGGCCGTTCTCCCGCAGCGCCCGCAGCACCCCGACGGCCATCGAGTCGTTGGCCACGAAAACGGCCGAGACGTCGGGCATCCGGCTCAGGATCTGCCCGGCCTCGTAGCCGGTGGGGGCACTCCAGTCGCCGTAGAGCAGCGGCGGCACCTCGGCACCGGCCCGCTCCAGAGCGGCCGCCCAGCCCGAGATCCGGTCCTGGGCCTCGTAGAAGTGGCTCGGCCCGGCGACGTGCCAGACCGTGCGGTGGCCGAGCGCGAGCAGGTGCTCGGTGGCCACGGTGGCCCCGGCGATCTGGTCCACCGAGATCACCGGAAGGGCGCTGTTGAGCGAACTCTCGACCGCCACCAGGGGAAGGTGGCGGGCCATCGTGGCCAGGCTCTCGCCCACCGAGGTGAGCGGGGCCACCACGACGATGCCCTCGACGCCCTGGCGTTCCAGCCTGGTCACCGCACGTTCAACCGAACCACCCTCACCGCCACCGACGTTCGCGACAGTGAGGATGTAGCCTTCCTCGCGGGCGGCCGACTCGACGCCGTAGAGCATCGACATCGGCCCGTAGAGGGCGCCCCCGATGGTCACCAGCCCGAGCACTTTCGAGCGCCCGGTGACCAGTGTCCGGGCCGCCGAGTTGGGCCGGTAGCCCAGCTCGTCGATCGCGGCCAGAACCACTGCGCGGGTGCGGGAGCTGACGCCGTCACTGCCGTTGAGCACACGTGACACCGTCTGGTGGGAAACGCCGGCGAGGCGGGCGACGTCGTGCATCCCTGGGCGTTTGCGCGCTGCCGCGCCGCCCGGAGAGCTGGGATGGGCTGGATCGCCGCCGGCCTGGGCCGCCGCCCGGGACGGAGGTCTCATCGATCTGGTCCATTCCTCGCGGGAATCACCGGCCCGGTGTGGGACCTACGGCCCGGGCACCTGGAAGGGAGCCCGGGCCGTAGGCCTCACCCGGCTGTCAACCGAACCGCAGCACCACTATCTGGAGCTGGAGCCGGCCCGGCGCTTGGTGATCACGTCGAAGGCGACCGCGGCCAGCAGCACGAGGCCCTTGACCAGCATGACCTCCTCGCTGCCGGCACCCAGCAGCGACATCCCGTTGTCGATCACGGCCATGATCAGACCACCGGTGATGGCGCCGATCACCTTGCCGACACCACCCTGGACGGCCGCACCACCGATGAACGCGGCGGCGATGGCGTCCAGCTCGAAGCTGTTACCGGCGGTCGGGCCGGCCAGGTTGAGCCGGCCGGAGAAGATGATGCCGGCCACGGCGGCCAGCACACCCATGTTCACGAACAGCCAGAACGTGACCTGCTTGACCTTCACGCCGGACAGCGTGGCGGCGTGCAGGTTGCCACCGATCGCGTAGATGTGACGGCCGAAGACGGCGCGGTTGGTGACCAGCGTGTAGATCAGGATGAGCGCACCGAGCAGGACCAGCACCCAGGGCAGGTTGCGGTAGCGGGCGAGCTGCACGATGACGAACATCAGCACCAGCGACGGCGCGATGATCTTCACCAGGAACAGGCCGAACGGCTCGACCGACTGGCCCAGCTTGATCCGGGCGGTGCGCGAGCTGTACTGGGTCCAGACGATCGCGGCCACCAGGGCCAGGCCGACCAGCAGGGTGACCAGGTCGGCGCCGCCGAGCCCACCGAGCGCGACGTTGCCGAGCCAGCCCGGGGTGAACCCGTTGGCCATGGTGCGGACCGCGTCGGGGAACGGGCCGATGCCCTGGTTGCCCAGGATGATCAGGGTGACCGCGCGGAACACGAGCATGCCGGCCAGGGTGACGATGAAGGCCGGGATGCCGAAGTAGGCCACCCAGTAGCCCTGCCAGGCGCCGATCGCGGCACCCATCAGCAGGGTCAGCGGGATCGCGATCGCCCAGTGGACGTCGTGATTGACCATCAGTACGGCCGAGAAGGCACCGGTGGCCGCGAGAACCGATCCCACCGACAGGTCGATGTGACCGGCGATGATGATCAGGATCATCCCGATCGCGAGGATCAGGATGTAGCTCTTCTGCACGATGATGTTCGACAGGTTCTGCGGCTGCAGCAGGTCGCCGCCGGTCAGAACCGCGAACAGCACCACGATCAGGGCGAACGCGAAGTAGATGCCGTTCTCACGCAGGCTGCCGGCGTTGAAACCCCGTCCGCCACTGCGGGTGGCGGTCGCGGCTCCGGCCGTCGCCGCCGCGGGGGCGGGCGAGGACGCGGCGACCGGGGCGGGCTGCGGCTTCTCGGCCGTGACCTCGGTGGTGGTCTCCGCCTTGGTGCCCTCGGCCTTGGTGGCTCCGGTGGCCTCGGGGGTGCCGTCGTCCTTCTTCCCCACCTCGTCGGTGGGGGTGGGCGAGGAGTCAGAGGTTGCCATCGGTCTCACACCTGCCCTTTGGTCATGTACTGCATGAGCAGCTCCTGGGTGGCTTCTTCACGGGACACCTGGCCGGTGATCCGGCCCTCGGAGAGGGCGTAGATCCGGTCGCAGATGCCCAGCAGCTCGGGCAGTTCGGAGGAGATCACCAGGATCGCCTTCCCCTCGGCCGCGAGCTGGTTGATGATCTGGTAGATCTCGTACTTGGCGCCGACGTCGATACCGCGCGTCGGCTCGTCGAGGATCAGCACGTCGGGGTTCGTGTAGATCCACTTGGCCAGCACGACCTTCTGCTGGTTACCACCGCTGAGCTTGCCGGTGATCGAGGCCACGGTCGGCGCCTTGATCCGCAGGCTCTTGCGGAAGCCCTCGGCGACGCTCAGTTCCTCGTTGTCGTCCACCCAGCCGCGCTTGGCCAGCTTGCCCAGGGCGGCGGCGGAGACGTTCCGGGTGATGTTGTCGATCAGGTTCAGCCCGTAGCGCTTGCGGTCCTCGGTGGCGTAGGCCAGACCGTGCTTGATCGCCTGCTGGACGTTCTTGGCCTCGATCGGCTTGCCGAACTTGTACAGCTGACCGCTGATGCCGGTGCCGTAGCTGCGGCCGAAGATGCTCATCGCCAGCTCGGTGCGCCCGGCGCCCATCAGGCCCGCCAGGCCGACGATCTCGCCGGCCCGCAGGCTGAGGTTGGCCTCGCGGATCAGGACCCGGCCGTGCTGGGTGGAGCTGTGCACGGTCCAGTTCTCGACCCGCAGCACCTCCTCGCCGATCTGGATGCTGGGATCCTTGTCCGGGTAACGGTTCTCCAGCGACCGGCCGACCATCAGCGAGATGATCCGGTCCTCGGTGACCTCGTCGCGCTTCATGTTGAGCGAGTCGATGGTCTGGCCGTCCCGGATGATCGTGACCGAGTCGGAGATGGCCTGGATCTCGTTGAGCTTGTGCGAGATGATCACACAGGTGATGCCCTCGTCACGCAGACCACGCAGCAGGTCGAGCAGGTGCTCGGAGTCGTCGTCGTTGAGCGCTGCGGTGGGCTCGTCGAGGATCAGCAGGCGCACCTTCTTCGACATCGCCTTGGCGATCTCGACCAGCTGCTGCTTGCCCACACCGAGATCGATGATCTTCGTGGTGGGGTTCTCGGCCAGGCCCACGCGCTTGAGCAGCTCCGCCGCCCGCGCGTTGGTCTCGTCCCAGTTGATCAGGCCGCGGGTGGCCGTCTCGTTGCCGAGGAAGATGTTCTCGGCGATCGAGAGTTCCGGCACCAGCGCGAGTTCCTGGTGGATGATCACGATGCCGCGCGACTCGCTGTCGCGCGTGCCGCTGAACTGGCAGACCTCGCCGTCGTAGACGATGTCGCCCTCGTACTCACCGAACGGGTAGACCCCTGACAGAACCTTCATCAGGGTGGATTTCCCGGCGCCGTTCTCGCCGCAGATGGCGTGGATCTCGCCCTCGGCCACCGTGAAGGTGACGTTCTGCAGCGCCTTCACGCCCGGGAAGGTCTTGCTGATGTTGCGCATTTCGAGAATGTTGCCGGGCATCCGTGCTCCTCAAGGGCTCTGCCAGGGGATGCGCCGGCCCGTCCACGGGCGGAGGGGTTGCCCGTGGACGGACCGGCGGCTGGGGAGCTCAGGTCAGCTGAGATCCGACTCGGCGTAGTAGCCCGAGTCCACGAGGGTTTCCTTGTAGTTGTCCTTGTTGACGATGACCGACTCCAGGAGCTGCGACGGGACGACCTTCTTGCCGTTGTCGTAGTCCGTGGTGTTGTTCACCTCGGGCTCCTCGCCCTTCATCACCGCGTCGGCCATCTTCACGGCCACGTCGGCCAGCTGGCGCGTGTCCTTGTAGATGGTGGCGTACTGCTCGCCGGCGATGATCGACTTCACCGAGGCGACCTCGGCGTCCTGGCCGGTGACGATCGGCCAGGGGTTGTCGGAGGTGCCGTAGCCGGTCAGCGCCGACAGGATGCCGATGCTCATGCCGTCGTACGGGGACAGCACGCCGTCGAGGCGAGCGCCCTTGTACGCCTTGGTGATCACGTTCTCCATGCGGGCCTGAGCGGTCTCGGGCTTCCACTGCAGGGTGGCGACCGTCTTGAAGTCCGTCTCGCCGCTCTTGACCACGAGGGTCTTGTCGTCGAGGTACGGCTTCAGGGTGTCCATCGCGCCGTTGAAGAAGAACGTGGCGTTGTTGTCGTCGGGCGAGCCGGCGAAGAGCTCGATGTTGAACGGGCCCTTCTCGTCGGTCCGGGTCGTGCCGTCGGCCTCGACCAGGCCGAGACCCTGCAGCAGCGAGGTGGCCTGCTGCACGCCGACCTTGTAGTTGTCGAAGCTCGCGTAGTAGTCCACGGCCTCGGTGTCACGGATCAGGCGGTCGTAGGAGATGACCTTGATCCCCTGCTCCTGGGCCTGCTCCAGCTGCGTGGTGAGCGCGGTGCCGTCGATCGCGGCGACGATCAGGACCCGGGCGCCCTGGGCGATCTGGTTCTCGATCTGCTCGACCTGGGTCGGGATCTTGTCCTCGGCGTACTCGAGGCTGACCTCGTAGCCGAGCTTCTCCAGGGCGGCCTTCACGTTGTCGCCGTCGGCGATCCAGCGCTCGGACGAACGGGTCGGCATGGTCACGCCGACGAGCGAGCCCTCGACGTCCTCGCCGGCCTTGGGGGCGGCGCCACCGGTCTTCTCGGTCGACCCACCACAGGCGGCCAGGGCGGCCACGAGGGTGAATCCGGCGACGATCCGGGTAACTCTGCTGCGTTGCATAGTTCTCTCTCCGGTTTCTCAGACGGCCATCCTTGGCCGCCGGGCAGTTGTGTTACTGGGGAGGGCTTGCGTCAGAACCCTTGAGCCAGGCGGAAGTACGCCTGGTTCCACTTCAGTTCACGTCCGAACCTACGGACGTCGGTCGAAGCGTCGATCAGTGCCAGCTCGGTCTCGAGCATGTCCGCAAGGTCACCGAGGTGCTCTGCGGTCAGCGCGCTGGACAGTACCGTGTGGTGGGGGCCACCGGCAGTGAGCCAGGCCTCGGCCGAGGTAGCCAGGTCCGGCTGGGGTTTCCAGACGGCCCGGGCGACCGGCAGCTTCGGCAGTTCCTCGAGGGGTTCTACCACCTCGATCTCGTTCGCGACGAACCGGAAGCGGTCACCCATGTCGGCGATGCCGATCGTGACCGCCGGGCCGGGGGCGGCGTCGAACACCATCCGGACCGGGTCCTCGCGCCCGCCGATACCGAGCGGGTGGATCTCGATGCGCGGCTTGGCCACCGCGATCGACGGGCAGACCTCGAGCATGTGCGCCCCGAGGATCACTTCCTGGCCCGGCACCAGGTGGTAGGTGTAGTCCTCCATGAAGGACGTCCCGCCGGGCAGGCCCTGGGCGGCGGCCTTGAGGGTGTGCAGCAGGACCGAGGTCTTCCAGTCCCCCTCGCCGCCGAACCCGTAACCGTCGGCCATCAGCCGCTGGACTCCCAGGCCGGGCAGCTGCCGAAGGCCGCCCAGGTCCTCGAAGTTGGTGGTGAAGGCGCCGAAGCCGCCCTCGGTGAGGAAGCTGCGCAGGCCCAGCTCGATCCGCGCGCCGTAGCGCAGCGAGTCGTGCCGCTCGCCGCCCACGCGCAGCTCCTCGGACACGTCGTAGAGGTCCTGGTACTCCTCCACCAGCCCGGTGACGGCCGCGTCGTCGATCGCGTCGACGACCTCGACCAGCTCGTTGACCCCGTAGGTGTTGACCGAGACACCGAACTTCAGCTCGGCCTCGACCTTGTCGCCCTCGGTCACCGCGACGTTACGCATGTTGTCGCCGAACCGGGCCAGGCGCAGGGTGCGCACGGCGTGCCGGCCGGCCGCGGCGCGGGCCCAGACGGCGACCTTCTCGATCGTGCGCGGCGAGCTGACGTGACCGGCCACGGTCTTGCGCGGGACGCCCAGACGGGTCTGGATGTAACCGAACTCGCGGTCGCCGTGGGCGGCCTGGTTCAGGTTCATGAAGTCCATGTCGATCGAGGACCAGGGCAGGGCCTCGTTCGCCTGGGTGTGCAGGTGCAGCAGCGGCTTGTCCAGCGCGTCCAGGCCGGAGATCCACATCTTGGCCGGCGAGAACGTGTGCATCCAGGCGATCAGGCCGATCACCGAGTCGTCCGAGTTGGCCTCGAGCATCAGCCGGCGGATCGAGGCGGAGTCCTTCAGGACCGGCTTCCAGACGATCTCGAAGGGGATCGCCTCGGCGCCGTCCAGGGCCCGGCTGATCGCCTGGGACTGCTCGGCGACCTGCTGGAGGACGTCGTCGCCGTACAGGTTCTGGCTGCCGGTCAGGAACCAGATGGTGCGGGTGGGCTGCTGCGTCATGTGGGAAGTCCTTGTCAGCGTTCCGGGTGGGGACGGGCGGTGGCCGCGCGGGCCACCGGCGTCACCGGCCGTAGACGTTCTGGTAGCGGTCGAAGAGGCTGTCGATGTCGGACTGGGCGAGCCGCTCGACCGGGCCCAGGGTGCGGGCCGTGTGCACGGTGCGGGCCACCTCCTCGAGCAGCACCGCGGCCTTGACCGCGGCCTTGGCGCTCTTGCCGATGGTGAACGGGCCGTGCTGGGCCATCAGGACCGCCGGGGAGTTGTGCCCGGTCAGGGTCTCGACGATGCCGCGGCCGATCGAGTCGTCACCGATCAGGGCGAACGGGCCGACCGGGATGTCGCCGCCGAACTCGTCGGCCATCATCGTCAGCACGCAGGGGATCGGCTCGCGCCGGGCCGCCCAGGCGGTGGCGTAGGTCGAGTGCGTGTGCACGACCCCGTTGACGTGGGGCATGTGCTTGTACACGTAGGCGTGCGCCGCGGTGTCGGACGACGGCGAGCGGGTGCCCTCGACGAGGTTCCCGTCGAGGTCCACGACCACCATCGAGTCAGCGTCGAGCTCGTCGTAGGAGACCCCGGACGGCTTGATCACGGCCAGGTCGGCGCCGGGCACCCGGGCCGAGACGTTGCCGGCGGTCCAGACCACCAGGCCGTTGCGCGGGAGCTCGGCGTGCAGGCGGGCGACCTCCTCCCGGACGGCCGACAGCGTGGTGCGGATGTCTTCGGTGATGGTCACTGCTTCTCAGCAATCTGTGCGCGGGCCCCGCGCGGGCGGGCCGGGGCGACGGTCACCGGCGCTGTGCACACCCGTCCTGCCGCCATGCCCGTCTCCCTCGACGCGAGTCAAAGATTGTGAACGTTAACAACGTTCGCTGCCGTGAGAGCTTGAGGGACAGGCCGCACCCGTGTCAAGAATCTCTTTACTGCCGGGTTACATCCACCTGGTCAGGGATCTTGTTCCCAGCTCAGAGGCCCGGTGCCGGGGTTCGCGCCGAGGGCGGCGCCGGCCTCGGCGGGGGCTTTGTGACCGTTAACTACTACTTCACTAATCGGGCATTCGCTCCGCGCCGTATCAGACCACAGTGCGTGCGACGCGTGTGACAGAAGTACCGTTGCCCGTCGACAAGCGGTCGAATCGGACCGCCGAACGGTCGGTGCGGTGCGGCAGGCGGTCATGGATGGCTCATCGGAAGATCGGCTTTGCTGCGCAAGGGAAAGACCGGCCGATCACCCGATCCGCTGACAGATCGTCACCGAAAGTAGACTGTACGCACTGAATGCCTGGTCAGAGGGGGGTTTACGTGCCGCGGTCGGGAGTTCTGTCCCGTCGTTCGATCCGTTACCGACATGCAATCTCCACGGCCCGCGTGGCCGCCCTGGTCAGCCTCACCTTCACTCTGACGGCGGGTCTGGAACTGCTGGTCGTCGTCACCGCGGCCGAACGGGCCGCCGGCGGCTCCGCCCTCGGGGCCGCCCTGGCCACGCTCGCCCTGGCCGCGCTGCCACTGGTCACGGCCATCGTCGCAACGTTGTGGCTGCGGCGCTCGGCGCTGAACTACCGGCAGCTGCTCACCGAGACCTGCTTCTGGGTGAGCAGCTGCGATGTCCTGGTGGCCCTTCTGGTGCTGCGCGGCTGAGCCGGAACGGCCCGTCAGTGGGCCAGTTTCAGCCCGACCACGCCGCCGACGATCATCAGCAGCAGGAGGATCTTGGTCACCGAGACCGTCTCGTCGCCGGTGACCATGGCGTACAGCACGGTGAGGACGGCCCCGATCCCCACCCATACGGCGTAGGACGTGCCTACCGGCAGCGAGCGCATGGCGTACGCGAGGCCGGCCATGCTGGCCACCACCCCGACCGCGAACACCAGGCTGGGGACAAGTTTGGTGAAACCTTCGGACCGGCCCAGGGCGGTGGCCCAGACAGCCTCGAGAACTCCGGAGACGATGAGAACGATCCACGCCATGACGAGCCTCCCCGATGCCGTCTTGTCGCGCTCCGGGTACGGCACCCCTCGTCCGGGGGCTGCGGATGAGGCAGGCCCTGCCGAACAGGCTCGCAAAACCCCGGTCGCTTGTCCAGGCCGGAGGCAGCACTCAGGCCGGGTAGGCCTTCAGCACCTCTTCACGCCACGGGATGCTGCTGGCCGCCCCGGGCCGCTGCACCGCCAGGGCACTGACCGAGGTGGCGAAGCGGGCGCCCGCCACCAGCCGGTCCAGAAGATCGGAAGACGGCTCGGCCCGGTCGATCTCGGCCGCCAGGGCGCCGCAGAAGGCGTCACCGGCGCCGGTGGCGTCGACCGCCTTCACCGGATGGGCAGGCACGGCGACCGGCTCCGCACCACGCACCGCGACCAGTGAACCGGCGGCCCCGAGGGTCAGCACGACGGCCGGAACCCGTTCCAGCAGAGCCTCGATCAGGACCGGAGGGGTGGCCGGGGCCCCGTGCAGGTCGGCTGCCTCGTGCTCGTTCACGATCAGCACGTCGACCAGGGCCAGCAGCTGCGGCGAGACCTCGCGGGTGGGAGCCGCGTTCAGCAGCACCAGGGCCTCCGGCGCCACCGCCGAGGCCGCGTCGAGCATCGCCGACTCGGGAATTTCCTGCTGCAGCAACAGGATCCGGGCCGAGGCGACGAGACCGCGCTCCTGCGCCGACAGTTCGGTGACCGTGGCGTTGGCCCCCGGAACCACGATGATCACGTTCTCCCCGTCGTCCCCCACCGTGATCCACGCGGTGCCGGTCGGCACCCCGGCTGCGGCGGTGCGTACCTGGGCGTCGACCCCGGCCCCGCGCAACTCGGCCAGCAGACGCGAGGCTGCCGGATCGTCTCCCATCGCACCGACGAAAACCGTCTCGGCGCCGCTGCGCCCGGCTCCGATCGCCTGGTTCGCCCCCTTGCCGCCGGGGTGCTCGGCCACCCCGGTGCCCAGGATCGTCTCGCCCGGACCGGGGATCCGCGGGGCGCGGACCACGTGGTCCAGGTTCACACTGCCGACGACGCAGACGCTCATCCGGGGCGGCCTTTCCGTACTGGGCTTCGGGTGTTGATCGGGTGCGGTGAAGCCTACGCGCGGCGCGCGGCCCGGCGGTCGAGGACCGCGACCCCGGCGAGCAGGAGCACCAGGATCGCGGCGAACCAGGTGAGGACGGTGGCGGTGGGCCAGTTGCGCACGCCCAGGCCCATGCCCAGGACCGGGCCGATCAGGCCGAGGTAGCCGATCAGGAACAGCCCGGCCAGGGCCTCACCGCGGCGGGCCGGGGCGGCCATCGCCACGACGGTGCCGATCGCGGCCTTGAACAGCACGCCCGCGCCGATCCCGGCCAGCACGCCGCCGACCACGAAGAGCGCCAGGTTCTCGGTGCGGGTCCCGGCCACCGTGGCCACCAGACCGGTCACCTCGAACAGCAGGCCGACGTTGAGCTTGGCCCGGGCGGTGAGGCGGGCGGTGAGCACCTGGGCGGCGGCGGCCGCGCCGAACACCACGAACACGATCAGCCCGGCCAGCGCCCGCGAGGGGTGGTGCAGCGTGCCGGCCACGAAACCCGGTGCCACCGAGGTGAACAGGCCGAACACCGAGAAGCCGACGAACGCGGCGGCCGCGGCGGTGACGTAGCCGGCCGGGTCGCCGTGGTCGGCGCTGACCCGCTGCGGCCGGTAGGTGGGGGCGATCTCGGGACGGGTGACGGTTTCCGGTGCCTTCAGCACCGCGGCGACGGCGAGCAGCAGGAGCACCACGAAGACCAGGTACGGCGTGCGCAGCGGCGCGTCCACCCACTGGGCCAGGAAACCGGCGACCAACGGGCCCAGACCCAGTCCGCCGATGTTGGCCGCGGTGGAGACCGTCTCGAACCGCTGGGCCGAGGCGGTGGGCCGATGGGCGGCGTGCAGCTCGGCCAGGTGCGCAGTGGCGGTGGCGGTGATCATCCCGACCCCCAGGCCGGTGACCAGCCGGGCGAGGAGCAGCACGGTCAGGTCGGTGCTGACCACGAAGAGGACGGCGGCCACGAGTTCCAGCAGCAGCGCGGGCACCAGCACCCGGCGCCGGCCCACCCAGTCCGAGACGTGGCCGGCCAGGACCAGGCTGATCACGACGCCGAGCGCGTAGACCGCGAACACCACGGTGACCATGAAGGTGGAGAACCCGTCGCGCGCCATGTAGAGCGGGTAGAGCGGGGTGGGGACGGTGGAGAAGGCCATTGCGGTGAGGAAGGCGAAGGCAATCAGCCAGAACCCGGCGCCGTGGCGACGGGAGCCCAGCGGGGCGGCGAGAGGAGCCGGCCGGGCCGGCGAAACAGCCGATGAGGACATGGCTCCCACTGTGGCGATCGACAGCTATCGCGTCCAACGAATGTTCTCGCTCATAGCCATCTCGGATCGCGATAGTTTGGTCAGGTGGAGCTCCGTCACCTCGAGTACTTCGTCGCGGTCGCCGAGGAGCAGAACTTCACCCGCGCGGCCGAGCGCCTGCACATCGTGCAGTCCGCGGTCTCCGCGGCGGTGAAGAACCTGGAACGCAGCCTCGGTTCGCAGCTGCTGGAACGCGGCGGCCGCCGGGTCACGCTCACCGATGCCGGAGCAGTACTCCTTCCGCACGCCCGAGCAACTCTGGACGCTGCCCGCGACGCCCGCGACGCGGTCGCCCGGGTGCGGGGCGGGTTGGGCGGATCGTTACGGATCGGCGTGCTCACCTCGATCCGCTTCGTCGACGTGCCGGCCCTGCTGGGTGAGTACCACCGGCGCCACCCCGGGGTGCAGCTGCACACGCGCACCGCCGCGACCGGCACCCAGGGCCTGTTCGGCCTGCTCGCCGACCACCGCCTGGACCTGGCCTTCGTCACCCCCGGCGGGCCCCCGCCGGCCGGGATCCAGCTGATCGACCTGACCGCCTCGATGCTCGACCTGGTGCTGCCGGAGGGGCATCCGCTGGCCGAGCAGGACACCGTGCCGATCCAGCGGCTCGCCGACCTGAACTTCATCGACGCCCCGGTCGGCTACGGCAGTCGCACCGTGGCCGACCAGGCCTTCGCCGCGGCCGGGGTGCGCCGGCGGGTGGTCATCGAGATCACCGAGTACGCGATCGGCCCGGACTACGTGCGCAACGGGCTCGGGGTGGCTCTGTTCCCCCGCTACGGCCTGGCCGGGGTGCCCGGCATCGCGGTGCGCCCGGTGACCGGCGCGGACTTCACCTTCCCGCTGGCCCTGGCCGTTCCCGACGACCGCACCCCGAGCGCGGCCGCCCAGGCCCTGATCGGGCTGATCCGCGAGCGGGTCGAGGCTCCGGAGGACTGATGACCGGCGCATTCAGCAGGGATTAGGGAACCGTCGGGCACGATTGCGACGAAAGACCTGTGGCCACTGCGACATCCGGGTGAAGCGGCGCGCAGAGCCGGGAACCAGAGCGTTGGATGGCACGTTATGGCCCGGAGAACTGCCCCCCTACCCGGAGAGAGATGGACGACGACCACTATCCATGCCCCCTGATGCGCGCCACACCTGACGCGGGGAAGGGGGGAACGAACTGATGTGGGTCCTTTCACTGCTCCTGGGCATCCTGGTGGTGCTGGCGATCACCGCCGTCACCGGATACTTCGTGGCGCAGGAATTCGCATACATGGCGGTCGACCGGGCCGCCCTCACCGCCCGGGCCGCCGCCGGGGACAGCGCGGCCGAGCGGGCGCTCAAGGTCACCCGGCGCACCTCGTTCATGCTGTCCGGCGCCCAGCTGGGCATCACCGTCACCGGTCTGCTGGTCGGATACGTGGCCGAGCCGCTGATCGGTGAGGCCCTCGGCGAGGCGCTGGGCGGCGTCGGCGTGCCCACCGGCGTCGGCATCGCCATCGGCACCGTTCTCGCACTGCTGTTCTCCACCGCGGTGCAGATGATCTTCGGCGAGCTGTTCCCGAAGAACCTGGCCATCGCCCGGCCCGACCCGGTGGCGCTCTGGCTGGCCGCCTCCACCACCGCCTACCTGGCGGTGTTCGGCTGGCTCATCCAGATCTTCGACAAGTCGTCCAACGCGCTGCTGAAGGTCCTCGGCATCGAGCCGGCCCACGACGTGGAGCACTCGGCCACCGCCCGCGACCTGGAGCACATCGTGGCCGAGTCGGCCGAGAGCGGCGACCTGCCCAAGGAGCTCTCGCTGCTGCTGGACCGCATCCTCGACTTCCCGCAGCAGGACGTGCAGCACGCGATGATCCCGCGGGCGGCGGTGGGCGTGGTGCACGCCGACGACCCGCTGACCCGGGTGCGCGAGCTGATGAGCACCGGCCACAGCCGTTACCCGGTGCTCGGCCCGGCCGACGAGGTGCTGGGCGTGGTGCACATGCAGGACGTGCTGCCGCTGGCCCTGGACCAGCCCGGGACGGCCCGGGACATCATGCGCCCGGCCACCCTGGTGCCGACCACCATGCCGTTGCCCGCCCTGCTGCAGCTGCTGGTGATCAAGCGGGCCCAGATGGCCTGCGTGCTGGACGAGTACGGCGGTTTCAGCGGTCTGATCACCGCCGAGGACCTGGCCGAGGAGCTGGTCGGCGAGATCACCGACGAGCACGACCCGGCGTTGCGGCCCCGGGCCCCGCAGACCGCGGACGGCGTCTGGGTGCTTCCCGGCTCGCTCCCCCTGGACGAGGTGGAACGGGTGGTCGACGTGGACCTGCCGCGGGGTGACTTCGAGACGCTGGCCGGCCTGGTGATCGCTCGCCACGGCACGCTGCCCGGGGTGGGCACGGTGGTCGAGGTCGAGCTGCCGACCGACCCGGCGCTGCTGGCGATGGACGGCGAACCGCCCCGGTTCGTGATGCACGCCGAGGTGGTGCGGGTGCACCGGCACGTGCCCGCCGAGCTACGGGTCCGGATCGAGCAGTTCAGCAGCAAGCCGGAGGACGACGAGACCGCGCCGGCCAAGGAGGTGGACCGATGAGCAACCCGATCGTCGTCATCGTGACGACCATCGCGCTGATCGCGCTCAGCGCCTTCTTCGTGGCGGTGGAGTTCGCCCTGCTGGCGGCTCGCCGGCACCGGCTGGAAGACATGGCCACCGACAGCCGGGCGGCCCGGGCCGCGCTGCGCAGCTCCTCGGAGCTGACCGTGCTGCTGGCCGGTTCGCAGCTCGGGATCACCGCCTGCACCCTGGCGCTGGGTGCGGTGACCAAACCGGCCGTGCACCACTGGCTCACCCCGATGTTCGAGTCGTGGGGCATGGGTTACCTGCCGGCCGACATCGTCGGATTCGTGCTCGCCCTGATCATCGTCACCTTCCTGCACCTGGTGGTCGGCGAGATGGCGCCGAAGTCGTGGGCGATCGCCCACCCGGAGACCTCGGCGGTGCTGCTGGCGCTGCCGATGCGGGCGTTCATGGCGTTCACCCGGCCGCTGCTGACCGGGCTGAACGAGATCGCCAACTGGTGCCTGCGCCGGGTGAACGTGGAGCCGGCCGAGCAGGTGGCCTCCGGCCGGGACCCGGCCGCGCTGCGCAGCCTGGTCGAGCACTCGGCCAGCGTCGGGGCGCTCGAGGTGGGCTACTCCGACCGGATCAACAGCGCCCTGCAGCTCGAGGCGCTGACCATCGGCGACCTGGTGCAGCGCGAGCGCGGCACCACCTCGGTGCCGTCGGGGGCCAGCGTGCGGCAGGTGCGGGAGGCCTCGATGGCCTCGGGGCACCTGCGCATCCTGATCGGGGAGGGCGATCACATGCACGCCGTGGTGCACGTGCGCGACACCCTGCTGACGCCGGACGAGACCCCGGTCGAGGCCCTGGCCCGGCCGGTGTACACCCTGCCGGTGGAGACCAAGGTGTTCCAGGCGCTCAACCAGATGCGCGAGACCCGCAACCACCTGGCCGCGATCACCGAGAACGGCCGCTACGTGGGCGTGATCACCCTGGCCGACCTCCTGGAACGACTCTTCCCGGAGGCCGTCCCGGCCGCCTGATCACCCGATGAGATCCGGTACGCCGACCGCCCTGAGAGAATGTGGGGCATGTCGGCGTACCGGATCTGTTTCGTCTGCACGGGCAACATCTGCCGCTCGCCCTCGGCCGAGGTGATCCTGCGGGCCCGCGCCGAGGACGCGGGGCTGGACGTGGTGGTCGACTCGGCCGGCACCGACAGCTACCACGTCGGCGATCCGGCCGACCAGCGCGCGCTCCGGGCCATGAAGACGGCCGGATACGACGGCTCGGCCCACCTGGCCCGGCAGTTCGACGAGGACTGGTTCGCCGAGCGCGACCTGGTGGTGGCGCTCGACCGGGGGCACCTGCGGATCCTGTACAGCCTGGCCCCGGACGACGAGGCGGCGGCGAAGATCCGGATGTTCCGCTCCTTCGACCCGGAGCTGGAAGACCTCGACGAGGACGACCCCCGGCTCGACGTGGCCGATCCCTACTACGGCGACGACGCCGGGTTCACCACGATGATCGAAGAGCTCGAGGCGGCGGCCGACGGCCTGGTCGACTTCCTGCTGGAGCGCACGGAACACCCGGCCTGATGCAGTTCACCAAGCGCGACCCGCAGGCCGCGGCCGGTTTCTACCGGGTCGAGGCGGCGGGGTTGCGCTGGCTGGGCGAGGCCCAGGGCGGTGTGCCCACTGCCGAGGTGCTCGAAGTGACCGACACGTCGATCACCCTGCCTCGATACCCCACCGTCGCGCCGACGCCGGATCAGGCCCGCGAGTTCGGCCGCCGACTTGCTCTCACTCACCAGGCCGGGGCTCCGCACCACGGTGCTCCCCCGCCCGGCGTCGACGATGGTTTCATCGCCACTCTCCCCCTGCGCCATCTGTCGCAACCCCCGCGCCACTGGGGTGAGTTCTACGCGCGTTGCCGTGTGGAGCCGTTCGCCCGCTCCGCAGCGCAATCCGGCGCCCTGGACGCAAAGGGGCTCACAAGCGTCCTCAAGCTCTGTGACCTACTGATCGAAGGCCGGCTCACCGGCCCCGAGATCCCGGCCGCCCGCCTGCACGGCGATCTCTGGAGCGGCAATGTGCTCTGGACCGCGAAGGGAGCGCTGCTGATCGACCCGGCAGCCCACGGCGGCCACCCGGAGACCGATCTGGCCATGCTGGCTCTGTTCGGCCTACCCCACCTCGAAGTGGTGCTCGACGCCTACATCCAGACCGCGCCGCTGCCCGAGGGCTGGCAGAAACGCGTCCGTCTGCACCAACTGCATCCTCTGCTCGTGCACGCTGCCCTCTTCGGGCCGTCGTACGGAGCACAGTCGGCCGCGGTGGCACGCGCCTATTTGTGAACCAGCCAGAATATGGTCCATGACGGCACCGGGGGGCGAACGCAGAGGCGCACTGATCACGCTGCCGCCGCGCCGCTGGATCCGCCGTACAGCGATCGCCTCGGTGGTGTTTGCGCTGGTGGTCGGGGTAGGAGGTGGGCGGCTGTACTCCTTCCCGCGCACAGACGTGCTGAAGCCGGGCGACCAGGTGGACGCGGTGCTCGCCCTCGGTGGGCGCACCGAGACCGCCTACTACGCGATCTCGATGGCCGAGCAGGGCATCACCCCGGTGGTCCTGGTCTCCAATCCCTACCCCCAGGACGAGGCCTTCCAGGGCATCCACGACCTGTGCGCCACCCGGCCCACCACCTACGAGCTGATCTGCTTCGACCCCGACCCCCGCACCACCCGGGGCGAGGCCCAGGAGCTGGGCCGGCTCGCCGCCGGGCGGGGCTGGGACGAGGTCGCCGTAGTAGCGGCGAAATATCACATCAGCCGAACTCGTACGATCACGAAACGCTGCTACCCCGGCCGTCTCTATCTGGTCGAGGCGCCGATGGAGATTCCGCCGGCGAACTGGGTGTACCAGTACGTGCGACAGACCCTGGGTTACGCGAAGGTGGCTCTGCAGCAGGGGTGTTAGGCCTGCAGCACGATCTGCCCGTCCACCTCCTGCACCTCCAGGACCTCCAGATCGGGCTGCCCCGAACGGGAGCAGCCGGTGGTCAGGTCCCAGGCGTTCAGGTGCAGCGGGCAGATGATCGTGTTCTCGTCGACCTGGGAGTCGGCCAGCGGCCCACCGGCGTGCGGGCAGACCGCCGGAACGGCCCGCAGCGCACCGGATCTCAGGCGGAACACGGCGATCGTACGTTCACCCAGCTGGTAGGCCCGGCCCTCGCCGGGCGGGATGGCCTCGACCGTGTCGAGAACGACCCCGGTGGACAGGATGGTCATGATGCATTCCCTTCGGTCACCAGCGGCAGGCGCGGGTCGGTGGTGGTGGAGCGACCGGCCCGGCCCCCCAGCGCGGTGCTGCCGTCGCGCACCGGCACCTGGGGAAGCGAGATCAGCGGCAGGGAGGTGCGGAACTGCCCGGGAACGGCGGGTTCCTGGCCTTCCTTCCACGGGTCGCGGTAGCCCTCGACGGTTTTCTGCATGCGTTCATCCAGACCGGCCGCGTCCTGCTCCATCTCCTGCCGGATGAAGTCCAGACCGAGCCGGGGCACGAAGGCGTAGGTGCGCTCCAGCCACTTGGCGTTCTCGCGGTAGTACTGCAGGAAGCGGCCGCTGACGGTGAGCACCTCCTCCGGGGTGTCCACCGTGACCAGCAGGTCGCCCTTGCGGATGTGGGCCCCGGCCGCGCCGCCGACGTAGATCTCCCACCGGCCGCCCTCGACCGCGACCACGCCGATGTCCTTCACCAGCGACTCGGCGCAGTTACGGGGGCAGCCGCTGACCGCCATCTTGACCTTGCCGGGCGACTCGATGCCCTGGAACCGGGTCTCGATCGCCACCCCCAGCGCGGTCGAGTCGCCCAGGCCGAACCGGCAGAAGTCGGACCCGACACAGGTCTTCACCGTACGGAAGCTCTTGCCGTAGGCGTAGCCGGAGGGCATGTCCAGGTCGGCCCAGACGTTCGGCAGGTGCTCCTTGGGGATGCCGAGCAGGTCGATCCGCTGACCGCCGGTGAGCTTGATCATCGGCACCTGGTACTTCTCGGCCACGTCGGCGATGGTGCGCAGCTGCTCGATCGTGGTGACCCCGCCCTTCATCTGCGGGACCACCGAGAACGTGCCGTCGCGCTGGATGTTCGCGTGCACCCGGTCGTTGATGAACCGGCCGTCGCGCTCGTCCACGAACTCCTGCGGCCACATCGTGCGCAGCAGCGAGGTCAGGCCCATCTTGCTCTTGGCGTCCTCCGAGCCCCCCGGGGCCAGGGCCGCGAACACGGCCGAGACCGAGTACAGCTTCAGCTCACGGATCCGGTCCATCAGCTCGGGCTTGGCCAGCGGGATGCCTGGCACGTAGTAGTGCTCGGCCGGGTCGGCCTGGACGTTGTCGCCGGCCGCCCACTCCACGATCTGCTTGACCAGCGACTTGCACGAGCCGCAGCCCTTGCCGGCCCGGGTCTTGTCCATCACCCCGGAGACCGTCTTGCAGCCGTCCTCGACGGTCTTCACGATCGTGCACTTGGCCACGCCGTTGCAGTTGCAGACCTGGGCGTCGTCGGGCATGTCGGCCACGCTCGGCTCGGCCGACGGCCCGCCCAGGTCGAACAGCAGGCTGACCCGCTCCTCGGGCAGGGCCAGGCCCCGGTCGAAGGCCTGCAGCAGGAACGCCACCTTCTTCACGTCGCCCACGCAGGTGGCGCCGATCAGCCGGTCGTCGCGGATGATCACGCTCTTGTACACGCCCCGGCGCGGCTCGCGGAACACCACGAACTCGTCGTCGTCGCGCTCGGGGGCGGTGATCCCCATCGAGGCCACGTCCACCCCGGCCACCTTGAGCTTGGTGGTGATCCGGGAGCCGTGGTACTCGGCGTCCGGGGCCACCCCGGTGAGGTGGTCGGCCAGCACCTTGGCCTGGTCCCAGATCGGCGCGACCAGGCCGTACACGCTGCCGCGGTGCTGCGCGCACTCACCGACCGCGAACACGTCCGGGTCGTCCAGGGTGCACATCCGGTCGTCCACCACGACCGCCCGCTCCACGGTGAAGCCGCTGGTGACCGCGACCTCGGTGTTGGCCCGGATCCCGGCCGCGACGACGACCAGGTCGCAGGGGATCTCGGTGCCGTCCTTCAGCACCACCCCGGTGACCCGGTCGGTGCCGGTGACCCCGGAGCTGAGGGCGTTCAGGCGCACCGAGATGCCCAGCGCCTCCACGCTGTTCTTCAGGATCTCGCCGCCGTCGGGGTCGAGCTGCTGGTTCATCAGGTGCCCCATCGCGTGCAGCACCTCGACCTGCAGCCCGTGCGACTGCAGACCGCGGGCCGCCTCCAGCCCGAGCAGACCGCCGCCGATCACCACCGCCCGCCGGTGCTCGCGGGCCAGCCGGACGATCTCGCGGGTGTCGTCGAGGGTGCGGAAGCCCAGCACGCCGTCGAGCAGGCTGCCGTCGGCGCGGAACACCCCGTCCATCGGCGGGATGAACGAGCGGCTGCCGGTCGCGATGATCAGGATGTCGTAGGGGGTCTCGCTGCCGTCGTCACCGTGCACCAGCTTGGCGAACCGGTCGATCCGGGTGATCCGCACCGGCACCCGCAGGGTGACGTCGTTCTCCTCGTACCAGGCCAGGTCGTTGAGGAAGATGCCGGTCTCCTCCTCCTCGCCGGACAGGACGTGCGACAGCATGATCCGGTTGTAGTTGCCGTAGGGCTCGTCACCGAACATGGTGATGTCGAACATCCCGGCCCCGCCCCGCTCGAGGATCTCCTCGACCGTGCGGGCGGCGGCCATGCCGTTGCCGATGACGACCAGGCGGCGCTTGCCGACCAGCGGGCTCATACCTCCACCAGCCCGAAGTCGATCACCAGCGTGCCCTCGACGTCCTCCGGGGCGGCCAGGTGCAGCTCCAGAACCGTTCCACCGAGGAGGTCCTCGACCACCCGCAGCGGGACGTGCACGTCGGACCGGGCGCCGATCGGGAAGTAGCGCATCGGCCGGCCGTCGCGCATCAGTACCGCCGTGACCAGCTCGGCACTGGAGTTGCCACCGCGGAAGTACAGCACCTGCGCGGTCTTTCCGGCCGGGACGGTGTAGCTCAGCGCCGGATCGACCGGGGCGGGCTTCAGCAGTCCCTGACCGGTGAAGGCGAAGACTCCCTGGAGGAACCTCGGTGTGCTGTGCATGGCGCTGTTCTCCTCAATCGCGGTTTCGCGGTCCGGTTCGTCCTCGTCGTGCCTGCCGATCGCCACCGCGCAGACCTTGAAGGCCGGCATCCGCGAGAACTGGTCGAGCACGGGGTTGGTCAGGGCGTTGGCGTTGGACCGGCCGCCCCAGTGGAACGGGACGAAGATCGTGTCCGGCCGGACGGTGTCGGTCAGGCGGGCCCGGAAGACTCCGGTACCGCGCCGGGTTCGCAGTTCCACCTCGTCGCCCGGGCCGATCCCGTTGCGGCGGGCCAGGTCCGGGTGGATCTCGGCGAAGGCCTCGGGCTGGGCCATCCGCAGCGAGGCGACCCGCCGGGTCTGGGCCCCGCTCTGGTAGTGCTGCATCACCCGGCCGGTGGTGAGCAGGTACGGGTAGACCTCGTCGGCGGCCTCGGCCGGCTCGCGGTAGTCGGTGCGGACGAACCGGGCCCGGCCGTCCGGGGTGGGGAAGCGGTCGGTGAACAGCCGCCGGTTGTCCTGCCCGCTGCCCTGTGCGAGCGGCCAGAACACGCCCTCTTCGCGCTCGGCGGCCGCGTAGGTGATGCCGCTGTAGTCGGCGATCCCGCCCCGGCTGGCCTCGCGCAGCTCGGTGAACACCGTCTCGGCGTCGGCGCTGAAGAACTCGCCACGGCCGAGCCGGTCGGCGATCTGCTTGAGCACGGTGAGGTCGTCGCGCACGCCTTCCGGTGGGGGCAGGGCCCGGCGCCGGCGGATCACCCGGCCCTCCAGGTTGGTCAGCGTGCCCTCCTCCTCGGCCCACTGCGCGGTGGGCAGCACCACGTCGGCCAGGGCGGCCGTCTCGGTGAGGAAGATGTCGCTGACCACCAGCAGCTCGAGGGCCTGCAGGCGGTTCTGCACGTGGGCGGCATTGGGGGCGCTGACCGCAATGTTGGAGGCCATCACCAGCAGGGCCCGCACCCCGCCGGCGGTGCCGCAGCGGTCGAGCATCTCGTAGGCCGACAACCCCGGCTGAGGCAGCTCACCCGGCTCGATGCCCCAGACCCCGGCGACGTGCGTGCGGGCCGCCGGGTCGTCGAGCTTGCGGTAGCCCGGCAGCTGGTCGGCCTTCTGCCCGTGCTCCCGGCCGCCCTGGCCGTTGCCCTGGCCGGTCAGGGTGCCCCAGCCGCTGAACGGCTTGCCCGGCAGGCCCAGGGCCAGGGCCAGGTTGATGAACGCCTGGGCGGTGCGGGTGCCCGCGCTGTGCTGCTCGGCCCCGCGCGCGGTGAGGATCATCGCCGAGCGGGCCCCGGCCAGGATGTCCAGCGTCTCGTGCAGCTGGGCGGCCGGTACCCCGGTGATCCGCTCGACCCGGTCCGGCCAGAACGCGTTGACCCCGGACCGGGCCCGCGCCCAGCCGGTGGTGCGCTCGGCGATGTACTGCTCGTCCACCAGACCGCGCCGCACGGCCAGGTGCAGCAGGCCGTTGGCCAGCGCCAGGTCGGTGCCCGGGCGGGGCTGCAGGTGCAGGTGCGAGCCGCGGGCGGTGGGCGTGGCCCGGGTGTCGACCACGACGTGCCGGGCCCCCTCGGCCCGGCCCTGGTCGAAGAACTGCATGGCCGGCGGCATGGTCTCGGCCGCGTTGGAGCCGACCAGCAGCACCGCCTCGGCCCGGGCGATGTCCTCCAGCGGGAAGGGCAGGCCCCGGTCGATGCCGAACATGCTGTTGGCCGCCGCCGCGGCCGACGACATGCACCAGCGGCCGTTGTAGTCGATCGCCGGGGTGCGCAGCGCCACCCGGGCGAACTTGCCCAGCGTGTAGGCCTTCTCGTTGGTCAGGCCGCCGCCGCCGAAGCAGCCGACCGACTCCACGCCGTACTTCTCCTGGGCCCGCCGGATGCCCAGGACGATCCGGTCGAGCGCCTCGTCCCAGCTCGCCCGGCGCAGCGGGCTGGTGCGGTCGCCCTCCCGCTCGCGCACCAGCGGGTGCAGCAGCCGGTCGGGGTGGTCGAGCAGCTCGGCCGCCGTCCAGCCCTTGGAGCACAGGCCGCCCCGGTTGACCGGGAAGTCGGGCTGCGGCTGCAGGGTGACCGGGCGGTCGCCCGCCGTGAGCTCGATGCCGCACTGCAGCGAGCAGTAGGGGCAGTGGGTCAGCGTGGTGGTGCTCACGTCTCCACGACCAGTCGATATCCGCGTTTCACCACGGTCTGAACGATTTTGGGGGTTCCCAGGGCGGCCCGCAGCCGGGCCACCGCGACCTCCACCGCGTGCAGGTCACCGGCCCCCGGCAGGGCCGAGAGCAGCGTTGTGCGGTCCACCACGTGCCCCGGCTGACGGGCCAGTTCGCGCAGGATCGCCATCGGGGCGGGCGAGAGGTTCAGGGTGCGCCCGTCGAGCCGGGCCACCTGCCCGCGCAGCTCCAGCGTGCCCGCCGAGGTGGGCAGGGTGCGCACCCGCACGGTGGTGAGGTGGTCGACGGTGGTCCGGATCAGGGCCCCCAGCCGGCCCCGGTCGGGGATCAGCGGGTCCAGCCCGGCGTCGAGCAGCGGGCGGGCGGTGACCCGGCCGACCGCGGCCGGCACCACGTCCTCCCGCATCGCGTCGAGCAGTTCCTCGTGACGGCCCATGTCCTGGGCCGCCTTCAGGAACGCCTCGGCCCCGGGGGCGCTGGTGAACACCACCACGTCGACCGTGCGGCTGCAGGTGGCCTCGATCGAGCGCTCCACCGCCACCGGGTCGGGGGCCGGGCCCCAGCGGTAGACCGGCACCGGCACCACGTCGGCGCCGGCCAGGCGCAGCTTCTCGATCAGGTGCTCGTCGGTGGCCCCGTGCAGCTGGAAGGCCACCCGGCGGCCGGCCACCCCCTGCGACAGCAGCGCCTCGACCACCTCGGAGGTGGTCTCCGAGGCCGCCGACCAGCTCTCGATCAGCCCGGCGGCGCGGATCGCACCCCGCGCCTTCGGGCCCCGGGCCATGATCCGCGACTCGGCCAGCACCTCGAGCAGGTGCGGGGCCAGCCCGGCCGAGTCGGCCGTCTCGATCCAGCCGCGGAAGCCGATCGCCGTGGTGACGATCACCGCGTCCGGCGGGCGTTCCACCACTTGTCGTGTCGCGCTCAGCAATTCGTCATCCTCTTCGAGGGGAAGGAACCGCAGGGTCGGCGCCTGGATCACGCCGGCCCCACGCCGGATGAAGTTCGCGGCCAGCTCGTCGGCGCGCCGGTCGCAGGTGAGAAGGATGCTGAAACCCGTCAGGGCCTCGGTGGCCATGTCTGTCGTACCTCCCGAGGGATAGGGAGCCAAAGCCTAAGCCCCCCAGGAGATCAGCGACAGAGACCGGTCAAACTCGTTCGCGCGCAAGCAGACTTCCCCGGCGGGCGTAGCGGAACCATGTCACGAACAGAAGAACAATGAAGAAGACCAGGTAAAATCTCAGGGCCGGCTCGATCGTGCCGAAGGTCGATTTCGACCACGCGTAGCAGATCGGGACGGCGAATCCACCGAAGGCGCCGACCGAACTGATCACTCCCAGCGCCCCGGCCGCCTCCCGGCGTGAGCGCAGCATGGTCTCCGGCGATCCACCCTCCTGCAGGCCCTTGAGCTGGAACAGCCGGGAGATCATCCGGTAGGTCGAGCCGTTGCCGATGCCGGTGGCCACGAACAGGAACATGAAGCTGAAGAAGAACAGCCCGAGGCTGGCCTGCTGCACCGACCAGAGGGCGGCGGCCGCCCCGATCGCCAGACCGGCGAAGGCGGCCATGGTCACCTGGGCCCCGCCCACCCGGTCGGACAGCCAGCCGCCCAGCGGCCGGGCCAGCGAGCCGATCCCGGCGCCGAGGAAGGCCCAGGCCAGGGCGATGTCCTGGCGGTCGAAGACGGCCACCAGCAGGGTCGGGAAGGCCGAGGAGTAGCCGATGAACGAGCCGAAGGTGCCGATGTAGAGCAGCGACAGCACCCAGGTGTCGGGAAAGCGCAGCGACTGCAGCACCGGCTTGGGGTCGGCCTTGGCCTCGGTCAGGTTGTCCATGAAGAGGAAGGCGCAGACCGCGGCCACGACGGCCAGCGGGATGTACATCAGGCCGGCGTAGGAGAGGGTCAGCCCGCCACCGAGCACGATGATCTGCGGTACGAACTTCTGCACCACGGCCACGCCCAGGTTGCCGCCGGCCGCGTTCAGCCCGAGGGCGAAGCCCTTCTCCCGCTCGGGGTAGAAGAACGAGATGTTGGCCATGCTGGAGGCGAAGTTGCCACCGCCGAAACCGGCTGTCGCGGCGATCAGCAGCAGTGTCCCGTAACCGATCTCGGGCCGCTCGACCGCCCAGGCCAGACCACCCGCGGGGATGATCAGCAGCAGGGCCGAGGCGATGGTCCAGTTACGCCCGCCGAACTTCGGCACGGCGAAGGTGTAGGGGATCCGCAGGAACGCCCCGACGCCGCTGGGAACCGCTGTCAGCCAGAGGATCTGGCTGGTCGAGAGGTTCCAGCCGACGTCGTTCAGGCGCACCACGACGATGCTCCACAGCAGCCAGACCGAGAAGCCGATGTGCTCGGCGAAGATCGACCAGACCAGGTTGCGCCGGGCGATCGGGCGGCCGGTCTCCTCCCAGAACTGCGGGTCCTCCGGGTCCCAGTGGTCGATCCAGCGACTCCTGGCTCCTGGGGCCGTTACGGCGGGCGGCGTCGTGACGGTCTCAGCCATCGGGCAGCTCCTGGTCTCGGTCCGGGCAACTCGCGATCAAGGCGCGATCGACTCCTCACCGACAGTAGGAATCGCGTGTTACCCGGCCGTCCCGTCACCATTACCCGGCCGCTACGTTGTCCGCACAAGCCACCCGCCCGGTTGTGAGGTCGCGCCCCCGCTCAGGCCTGGACCGCCTCCAGGGCGGCCCGGGCGGCCTCCTCCAGGAGCTTCTCGTCCGGTTCGGCGTTCTTGCCGCTCTTGTCGGACATGATGGAGATCACGATCGGGGCCCGGCCGCCCTTGGGGTAGACCAGCGCGATGTCGTTGGCCGTGCCGTACGAGCCGGTGCCGGTCTTGCCGGCCACCTTCCAGCCCTTCGGGACGGCCGCGCGGATCCGCTCGCCGCCGGTGTTGCTGCCCTGCATCCACTGCTTCAGCCGGCGGCGGGCCGCCTCGGGCAGGGCGTCGCCCTCCAGCAGCATGTACAGGTCCAGACCGAGCATCTGGACGTTGCTGGTGTCGCGCTCGTCGCCGGGGACGGCCTCGTTCAGGTCCGGCTCGATCCGGTCCAGCCGGGTGACCTTGTCGCCCAGGGACTGCACGAACCGGTTGACCCCCTGCGTGCCGCCCACCTTCGCCAGCAGCAGGTTGCCCGCGGTGTTGTCGCTCTCCTGCAGCGCCGCCTGGCACAGCTCGCCCAGGCTCATCGAGGTCTTGCCCTCGGTCACCGGGGAGAAGTCGACCATGTCCTCCTCGGTGTAGCTGATCTGCTCGGACAGGCCCGGCACGCCGACCGCGGACAGCACCGTGGCGGCCGCCAGGAACTTGAAGGTGGAGCACATCGCGAACAACTCGTCGGCCCGGTAGGCGATGTCCCGGCCGGAGTCGGTGTCCACCGCGTACAGCCCCAGGCGGGCCTCGTAAGTCTCTTCCAGTTCGGTGAACACGGCCGTGCTCGGCGCCGCCGAGGCGGTCGTGGTCGGGGTGGGCGAACTGGTGGAGGTGGTGGCCGGAGGCGTCGCAGCGGCGTCGTCGGAGGACCCGCAGGCGGCCAGGGCGAGGCCGGTGAGCCCGACCAGGGCACCCCCGAGCAGGCCGCGTCTGTCTATCGTCGGAACTTGGTGTCTCAGCGTCGGATCCAGCACGCCCAGAACCCTAGTCGCCAACCCTGCACCGGCACGTCGGATATACCCGAATTACCGGTGACGGTCACGGCAACGGGATGCCGGCGAAGCTGTCTTCCGGGTCGTACGCCTGCTTGACCTGGCGCAGCCGCTGGGTGTTGGGCCCCCAGGCGGCGGCGATCTGAGCGGTGTCGTCGGCCGCCAGGATGTTCGGGTAGCCCCCGGGCAGGGCCAGCGGCTCGAGGGCGGACCAGGCCTCGGCGGCCCACTGCCGGTGCGGGGCCGGGTCCTCGTCGCGCCAGGCGGCGATCAGCTCGAGCATCAGGTGCGGCCGGCGCTCGCCGAAAGCCGTTGCCTCCGGCGCCACCCGGGTGGCCTGACCGTGGAAGTGGTGCAGGCCGAAGGCCTCGTGACCGGACGGGGCGGCGGAGAAGGCCTCGACCAGGGCGCCGACGATGTCGGGGGTGAGCCCGGGCAGGTTGCGATTGCGCAGGTACCAGCCCCGGCCGTCGGCGGCGAACATCTGCTCGGTGGCCCGTAGCGGCTCGGTCAGCGGCAGCCGGGCGACCTGGCTGACCAGGGGCACACCCCAGCCCTCGATCCGGCGCACCCAGGCCGCGCCCTCGGCCGCCTCGCCCACCCAGGTGGGGTTGGCGGCGATCACCCGGGTGCCGTCGGGCAGCCCCACCCCGCCGACGTGGACGGACAGTTCGTCGGGCACCGAGGGGGCGGTCTGCGCCCAGGCGTTGAGAACGTCTTCGGCCTGGCTCCAGGGGAACAGGATCGAGCCGGCCAGGGCGGTGGCGAACGGGCGCAGCCGCAGGCGCAGTTCGGTGACCACCCCGAAGTTGCCGCCGCCACCGCGCAGCGCCCAGAACAGGTCGGGCTCGTGCTCGGCGTCGGCCACCACCAGCGACCCGTCGGCCAGGACCACGTCGGCTCCGACGATCATGTCCGACGCCAGCCCGGCACTGCCCAGCTGCGGCCCGTAACCGCCGCCCAGAGCCAGACCGGCCATCCCCACCGAGCCCACCGAGCCCGCCACCACGGTCTGCCCGGCGGTGACCGAGGCCTCCATCACATCGAGCGAGGTGGCCCCGCCCCCGGCCAGGGCCACGTCGCCGGAGACGGCCACCCGGTTCATCGGGGAGAGATCGATGACCACCCCGCCCTCACGCACCGCCCGGCCGGCCCAGTCGTGCCCGCCGCCCAGCACCGAGACCGGCCGCTCCTCGCGGCGGGCGTTCCGGACCGCCTCGCTGACCTGCTCGTTCGTGCCGCAGCGGACGATCTGCGCTGGTCTGGTGCTGATTGCGGCGTTCCACAGCCTCATGCCGACCACGCTATTCGGCGCGGCCCGCGAATGGCAGGATCAAGTGCGGTGCCACGCGGTCGTTGTGGCCAGGAGAAAGGACTTCAGGCATGACGCTGACCAACTGGGCCGGGAACGTGGTCTTCACCCCGGGCGACTACGTCCGGGCCACGAGTGTCGAACAGGTGCAGGAACTCGTGGCGGGCGCGCCCCGGGTGCGGGTGCTGGGCAGCGGGCACTCGTTCAGTACGGTCGCGGCCACCGACGGGCTGCTGCTCAGCCTGGAGGACCTGCCGCTGAGCGTGGACGTGGACACCGCCGCGGCCGAGGCCCGGGTCACCGCCAGCGCCCGGTTCGCCCACGTCATGCCCGCCCTGCACCAGGCCGGTCTGGCCCTGCACAACACCGGCTCGCTGCCGCACATCTCGGTGGCCGGGGCGGCCGCCACCGGCACCCACGGGTCCGGCACCGGCAACCGCTGCCTGGCCGCCGGCATCACCGGGATCGAGCTGATCGCCCCGGACGGCAGCCTGCGCACGCTGCGCACCGGCGACAAGGACTTCGACGGCTCGGTGGTCGCGCTCGGCCTGGCCGGGGTGGTCACCGCGCTCACGCTGAAGGCCCAGCCGGCCTTCGACGTGCGCCAGTACGTCTACGACGACCTGCCGCTGGCCGCCCTGGCCGAGAACTTCGGCGAGATCATGAACAGCGCCTACAGCGTCAGCGCGTTCACCCACTGGAACGGCCCCACGATGGACCTGCTGTGGCGCAAGCAGCGGGTCGACGAACCCGAGGCCCCGCAGACCTATTTCGGCGCGCGGCTGGCCGACGGGGCCCGGCACCCGATCGCCGGCATGCCCACCGAGAACGCCACCCAGCAACTGGGGGTGCCCGGTCCCTGGCACGAGCGGCTGCCGCACTTCCGGTTCGAGTTCACGCCCTCGCGCGGCGACGAGATCCAGTCCGAGTTCCTGCTGCCGATCGAGCAGGCCGGTGCCGCGCTGACCGCTCTCGACGCCGTGCACCCGCAGTTCCGGCCCGCCCTGCAGGTGGCCGAGATCCGCACGATCGCCGGTGACGACCTGTGGCTCAGCCCGGCCTACGGGCGCACCACCGTCGCCTTCCACTTCACCTGGACCGACGACCTGTCCGAGGTCACGCCCGCCATCGCCGCCGTGGAGAGCGCCCTGGCCGACTTCGACGCCCGGCCCCACTGGGGCAAGGTGTTCGGTCTCTCCCGCGAGCAGGTGCGCTCGCGTTACCCCCGGCTGGACGACTTCGAAGAGCTGGTGAACCGGGTCGACCCGCAGGGCAAGTTCACCAACGCCTTCACCCGCGCCTACCTGGATCTTCCGGCGTAGTCCCGGTCTGCTGCTCCTCTTCCTCCTTCCGGCGCCGGCGACGGGCCAGCAGGAGGAAGAGGAGCAGCAACAGCAGAAGACCAAGAGCGGGAAGAGCGAAGAACAAATAATGGACGTTTGACGCGTCTTGGTCGTTGCGGCCCACCGCCGGGGTGGTCGGGGACATTGAGGACGACGGGGTCGCCTTGGGCGTCGCAGTCGGGTCGATCTCGTTGTTGCCTCCCGACCCTCCGGTGCCCTCCCCCGCCCCGGAGCCGCCCTTCCCGCCGTCCCCCTTACCGCCGTTGTTGCCGTTGCCGTTCCCGTTGTTGCCGCCCGGCCCGTTCGATCCGTTGCCGTTGCCGTTGTTGCCGCCGTCACCGCCGTTGCCGGTGCCCTCGCCGTTGTCGTTGCCCCCGGCGCCGCCGGAACCCCCTCCCTCGGAACCGTTGTCGTTCCCTCCGCCTCCGCCGCTTCCGGTACCGCCCCCGCCGTTGTTGTTGCCGCCTCCCCCGCCGGTCCCTTCGCCGCCCTGGCCGGTGTCGGTGATCGTGATCCGCACCGCCTGCGAGGCCTGCTGCCCCAGAACGTCGGTGACCTGCATGGTGAAACTGTCTACGCCGGTCTGGGCGGGCGCGGTGTACCGGCAGAACGCCGCGTTCGCACCGACGACGCTGGTGCCCGAATTGGGCGTGGTGCAGGCCGTTACCCGCAGCCCGGCGTAGAGCGAACCCTGCGGCGCGACTGCGGTCGCCGTGTTCACCGCCACCCGCAGGCTGATCGTGGCGTTGTCCAGCACCGGGACGAACGTGAACGGCTCGGCTGCTGAAGCGCTTCCGGCCGAGTTGCTGACTACGACCTCGGCCGGCCCCTCCGCGCGGGCAGGCGTTCGTACCGTCAGAGTGGTCGAGGCCGCGGCCCGGATCCCGCCAGAGAGCCGCGCAGGAGACAGCAACGACTGCTCAGCATCGCCCAGAACGACTTCCGCGCCCGGAATTCCGTCGAACGTCACCGTGGTCTGGCTGTCGAAACCGGAACCGGTGATCGTCACTTGGGTATTTCCGGCGACCGGTCCGACCGACGGCGACAGACCGGTCACGGTCGGGACGACTGCCGGCGCCACATAGACGTAGTCCACAGCATCAGTGCTGGTCCCGTCCGGAGTGATTACCGAAACCCGGACTGCTCCTTCAGTTCCTGCCGGAACCGTGGCCGTGATGGTCGTGTCGTTCTCCACCGTGAAACTTGCCTCGGCTGCGCCGAAGCGCACCGCGGAAGCTCCACTGAAGCCGACGCCGGTCAGCGTGACCCGATTCCCGCCGGCCACCGGTCCACTCGCCGGGTCGACCTGGGACAGCACCGGGGCAGCCCGCGGCGCCACGTAGGTGAACTGCCCGCTGGCCGTGCCCCCCGCAGTGGTCACAGCCACTGTGACCGGACCGGCCGGGTGAGCCGGAGTGCGGATCACGATCTGGTTGCTGCTCACCGACTCCGGCGTCACGCCCTCGCCGTCCACGGTGACCACGCCGTCGTCCAGGCCGGATCCGGTGATGGTCAGCACGGTTCCGCCGCTGGTGGGGCCGGCGTCGGGCGAAAGCTGGGCAACAAGTGGGACCGGTACGAAGGTGAAGCGCCCGGGCGCCGAATCACCGCCCGGGGTGGTCACCACCAGGTCGGCCGGGCCGGCGGCGTGCCCCGCCGTGATCGCGACGATGGTCTGGTCGTTCTGGACGGTGAACGAGTCCGCGGCGGCCGATCCGAACCTCACCTGTGTGGCGCCGGCCAGACCGGTGCCGCGGATGACGACCGACGTTCCCCCGCTGACCGGCCCCGAAGTCGGCGCCAGGCTGAAGATCACGGGCCTCAGCAGATAGGTGTAGGGCACCGCCACCGAATCCCCGCCCGGTCCGGTGACCACTACCCCGATCGGCCCGGCCAGGAGCCCGGCCGGAACCTGAGCCGTGATGGTGGCATCGTCGTTCACCGTCCAGCTCGGAGAGGCCGTGAGACCGAATCGCAGGGCAGTGGCACCGCTGAACCCGGACCCCTTGATCGTCACCGTGCCACCGCCGGCCAGAGGGCCGACCGACGGTGAGACGCTGGTGATGGCCGGCAGGTCCCGGTACTCGAAGCCCACCGAGTCGGCGCCGCCCGGTCCCGAGATGCCGACCGTCTCGGTGCCGAGCGTTCCGGCCGGGGTGGTGAAGGTGATCGTGTTGTCGTCCACCACGCTGAACGGCACGCTCGCACCGCCGACACTCACGCGGTCGACACCGGTGAAGCCACTGCCCGACACGGTGACCGGGGTGCCTCCGCCGATCGGGCCGGAAGTCGGTGCGATGGTGGTGATCTGAGGCCGGGCCCGGTAGGTGAACTCGTCCGCGCTCGCCGTGGCGGAGGTTCCGCCGCTGGTGACCACCGTGAGGTCGACCGTGGCCGGGGCACCCGCGCCCGGCGAGACCGCGGTGATGCGGGTGCTGCTGTCCACGGTGAAGCTCAGGGCCGGATCAGCACCGAAGAAGACCTGCGAGGCACCGGTGAAGCCACTTCCCGTGACCGTCACGACGGTACCCCCGGCCACGGGACCGCTGTCGGGCTGGATCCCGTCCACTACCGGCCGAGCGACGTATTCAAAGGTGACCCCCGCCGCTGACGACCCACCCGCGGTGGTGACCACCACGTCCTCAATTCCGATCGGTCGGGCCGGGCTCGTGACCACCAGCTGGCTGGTCGAGGCCCACTGAACCGCAGTTGCGTTCGCCCCACCGAAGGTCACCGTCGCCCCCGGAGAAAAGCCGGTGCCGGTGATGGTGACGCTCGTGCCACCGGTGGTCGGGCCGGCCCCGGGCGTCAGGCTGGAGACGACGGGAATGTCGAGGTAGGTGTACCGGGACCCCACGCTCCCCGGTGACGCACCCCCGGAACCGGCGACGCGGACGTCCACTGTTCCTGCTGTGTGCGCCGGAACGGTGGCGGCGATCTCAGTGTCACTGTTGACCGTGAAGCTGGTGGCGGGGGTAGCGCCGAAATCGACGGCTGTGACTCCGGTGAAGCCGGTTCCTCGCACGGTGACCGTGTTTCCACCCGCAACCGGTCCTTCTGCCGGCTGGATGCTGGTGACGAAGGGGGAATCAGTGTAGGTGTAATCGTTGGCGGTGCCGCTGGTCCCGGAGTTGCCGTAGGCGGTGGCGACCACCACGTCGACCGTTGCCGGGGAACTTGCGGCGGGCGCCTGGGCGATCAGCACAGTGGGGCTGATCCACTGCAGGGTGGTGACCGGCTCCGGCCCGAACGAGACCGTAGAGGCGAGGGTGAAGCCGGTGCCCGTGATGGTCACGCTGTTTCCGCCCCCGAGCGGTCCTGCCGATGGGTCGAGGTCGGTCACGGTGGGCGCGTCCACATAGGTGAAGGTCTCGGTGACCGTGCCGCCCGGCGTCGTGATGACGATGGACTTGGAGCCTGCGGTTCCGGCGGGAGTGGTGAACGTGATCGTCGAATCGTCGACCACGGTGAACGGCACCGCGACACCGCCGAAGGTCACATCAGCGCCGGTGAATCCGGAACCGGAGACGGTGATCAACGTACCCCCGTTCACCGGCCCCAAGGTGGGCGAGATGCTGGAGACCTGCGGGGCATCCCGGTAAGTGAACTGATCTGCTGGGGTGGAGGTTCCACCCGGGGTAGTGACCAGGACATCAACTGTTCCGGCGGACCGTGCCGGGGTACGGGCCAGGATCTCGGTGGCGCTGTTCACCACGAAAGTCGTTGCCGGAGACCCGCCGAAGGTAACGGCAGTCGTGCCGGTGAACCCGTTTCCGGTGATGGTCACCAGTGTGTTGCCCCCGGTCGGTCCCTCTGCCGGGGAGAGGCCGGTGACGGCCGGGAGCGGCGCGTAAACGAACTGCACGGCCGAGCTCGTTCCGCCCGGGGTGGTCACTTCCACGTTCTTGCTGCCGGCGCTGCTCGGCGGGGTGGTGAAGGTGATCGTGGAGCCGTCGACGACGGTGAAGGGGATCGAGACCCCGTCGATCGTCACGCCCGACGTGCCGGTGAAGTCAGTGCCGGTCAGGGTGACCAGGGTGCCCCCACCCAGCGGACCAGCGGCGGGCGAGACCGTGCCCAGGGTGGGAATGCGTGCGTATCGGTAGGGCTCGGGCGCGGTAGTCCCGCCCGGTGTGGTGACTGTGATGCTGACCGTGCCGCTGCCGGGCGGTGCGACGGCGATGATCTCGGTGTCGCTGAGCACGCTGTAGGTGGCCGTTGCGGAGCCGAAACGGACATTGCTTGCTGAGGTGAAGCCGGTGCCGGTGATCGTTACGGAGGTGCCGCCGGCCTCGGGTCCAGCGTCGGGCCGTACCTGGGTGACGGCCGGAACGCCGGCGTACCGGAAGCTGCCCGTGTCGGTTCCGCCCGCGCCGGTCACGCGGACCACGGCGGTGCCGGCCGAACCAGGCGGGGTAGTGGCGGTGATGGTGTTGTCGTCGTCGACGGTGAACGCCGCAGCCGGGTTCCCGTCGAAGGTGACGGCAGTGATGTCGGTCAGGTGGTTGCCTGCGATGGTCACGATGGTGCCGCCCGCGGCCGGGCCGGCCGGCGGCGAGACGCTGGTGACGGTGGGAGGTTCGACGTAGCGGAACTGGACCGCGGTCGAGGCGCCGCCTGGCGTCGTCACCACCACGTTCGTGCTGCCTGCGCTGCCCGGTGGGGTGGTGAAGGTGATGGTGGAGCCGTTGACCACGGTGAACGGCACCGAGACCCCGCCGATGGTCACGTCGGTGGTACCGGAAAGACCCGTGCCGGTGAGGGTGACCAGGGTTCCCCCGCCCAGGGGCCCGGTTGAAGGACCGGCCGACCCGAGGGTGGGCACCGGGGCGTAGACGTACTGCTCGGCCGCCGAGGTGCCGCCTGGGGTGGTCACCGTGATGCCGACCGTTCCCGTCCCGGGTGGGGCAGTGGCCGTGATGCTCGTGTTCGAAGAGACGGTGAAGGTGGCGCCGACCGAACCGAAGCGGACTGCCGTGGCCCCGGCAAAGCCGCTGCCAGTGATGACCACCGTCGTGCCCCCGGCCTCAGGACCGGCCCTGGGCGTGATCGAGGTGATCGCAGCAACACTGCGGTAGGTGAAGTCGGCGGAATTGGACGTGCCGTACGGGGTGGTGACGACGACCTGGACGGTCTCGGCCGGGGAGTGGGCGGGGGACTCGGCCGAGAGTTCGGTGGGGCTGACGTACTGGACCGACGTTGCGCTGGTGCCGCCGAACGTGACGGTTGAGCCGGGGGTGAAGTCGGTTCCGGTCAGCGTGACCGTGGTGCTGCCGGTCAGCGGTCCTTCCGAGGGCGAGAGTGAGCTCAGGGTGGGGGCGTTGACGAAGCTGAACTGGAACGCAGTCGACGCTCCCCCGGGGGTGGTCACCACCACGTCCCGGCTGCCTGCGCCGGCGGGCGGGGTGGTGAAGGTGATCGTCGAGCCGTCGACCACGGTGAAGGCTGCCGGTGCGCCGCCCACCGTGACGCTTGTTGCCCCGGAAAGGCCGGTTCCGACGAGAGTTACCAAAGTCCCACCGGTGACCGGGCCGGAGTTCGGGGTCAACTGACCGACGGTGGGCACTGGGGCGTAGCGATAGTTGGACGGTGTCGAGGTGCCGCCGGGCGTGACCACCGTGACGCCGACAGTTCCGGTGCCTGCCGGGGCGAAAACCCTGACCTCGCTGTCGCTGCTGACCGTCAGCCCGGTGGCGAGGGTCGCGCCGAAACGGACCTCGGTAGCCCCGGTGAAGCCCGAGCCCGTGATCGTGATCAGCGTTCCCCCGGCCTCCGGCCCGGCGGTGGGCGAGACGGCTGTGATGTTGGGCGTGGCGGCGTAACGGAAGTTACCGGTGTCCGAGCCGCCTACGCTGGTCACCCGCACTACGGCATTGCCCGCCGAGCCGGCCGGAGTGACTGCGGTGATGGTCGTGTCGTTGTTCACGGTGAAGGAGGCCGGTGTGCCGTCGAACGTCACGGTCGAGGCGCCGGTCAGATCCGAGCCTGAGATGGTCACCGTCGTACCGCCCGCCAAGGGTCCGGCGGCTGGCGAAACTGTGCTGACTGTAGGTGCGTTTGTGTACGTGAAACTGACCGGGCTCGAGGAGCCGTACTGCGTAGCGACTACCACGTCAACGGCTCCCGCGGTGCCTCTGGCGGGCGAGACAGCCTCCAGGCGAGTCGGGCTCACGTACGTCACCGAGGTCGCCGGGGTCCCGCCGAAGGTAACCGTGGCCGCTGACGTGAAGTCCGTGCCGGTGATGACTACGGTCGTGCCGCCACCAAGGGGCCCAACGGTGGCGGAAAGGTTGGTTACGGCAGGCGGATCGACGTAGGTATAGGCCTCAGGTCCGGACGTTCCGCCTGGGGTGATGACCGTGACGCCGACCGCACCCGTGCCTGCCGGCGCGAAGACCTTGATCTCGGTGTTGCTGCTGACCGTCAGTCCGGTGGCGAGGGTCGCGCCGAAACGCACCTCCGTAGCCCCGGTGAAGCCCGAACCCGTGATCGTGATCAGCGTTCCCCCGGTCACCGGACCAGTGGTGGGCGAAACGGCGGCAATGCTGGGGATGGCCGCGTAGCGGAAGCTACCGGTGTCCGAGCCGCCTACGGTGGTCACCCGCACCACGGCATTACCCGCCGAGCCGGGTGGAGTGACGGCGGTGATGGTCGAATCGTTGTTCACGGTGAACGAGGCCGGCGTGCCGTCGAACGTCACGGTCGAGGCGCCGGTCAGATCCGAGCCCGAGATGGTCACGGTTGTACCGCCCGCCAACGGCCCGGCCGCCGGCGAGACCGAACTGACGATGGGTGCGTTCGTGTAGGTGAAGCTGACCGGGCTGGAGGAGCCGTACTGGGTGGAGACGACGACATTGACGGCACCGGCCGAGCCCCGGGTCGGCGAAGTGACCTCCAGGCGGGTCGGGTTCACATAAGTCACCGTGGCGGCCGGGGCTCCGCCGAAAGTGACCGTGGCGGCCGGCGTGAAGTCGGTGCCGGTGATGACTACGGTCGTGCCGCCACCAAGGGGCCCAGCGGTGACGGAAAGGTTGGTCACGGCAGGCGGGTCGACGTAGGTATAGGCCTCAGGTCCGGACGTTCCGCCTGGGGTGATGACCGTGATGCCGACTGTCCCCGTGCCTGCCGGGGCGAACACCTTGACCTCGGTGTCACTGCTGACCGTGAGACCGGTGCCGGGGGTAGCCCCGAATCGGACCTCGGTAGCCCCCGTGAACCCGGAACCAGTGATCGTCAACAGGTTGGCGCCCGCTACTGGGCCAGTGGTGGGCGAAAGGGCCGTGATGCTGGGGACGGCCGCGTAGCGGAAACTTCCCGTGTCCGAGCCGCCTACGGTGATCACCCGCACTACGGCATTGCCCGCCGAGCCGGGCGGAGTGACTGCAGTGATGGTCGTGTCGTTGTTCACGGTGAACGAGGCCGGCGTGCCGTCGAACGTCACAGCCGAGGCGCCGGTCAGGTTCGCCCCGGAGATCGTCACGTTCGTGCCGCCGGCCAGAGGCCCCGCTCCAGGCGAGACCGAGCCGATGGCAGGGGCATTCGTGTAGGTGAAGCTGACCGGGCTGGAGACGCCGTACTGGGTGGTGACCACCACGTCGACTGCTGCCGCCGTGGCCTTGGCCGGCGACTGGGCGATGAGTTGGATCGGGCTGACGTACTGGACCGAGGTCGCCGCGATCCCGTCGAAGGTGACCGTGGATGCCGGGGTGAAATCGGTGCCGGAGATCGTCACCGGGGTACCGCCGCCCAGTGGGCCGGCGTCGGGCGACAGTTGCGTAATAGCCGGAGGTTCGACGTAGCGGAACTGAAGTGGATTGGACGATCCGCCTGGTGTGGTCACCACGACGTTGACCGCGCCAGCGGCGCGGGGTGGCGCGGTCAGCGTGATTGTCCCGTCGTTCACCACCGAGAAGGGCACCGGCGTCCCGCCGATCGTTACTGCGCTCGCTCCGATGAATCCGCTACCTGTCAGCGAGACCGAGGTGCTGCTGGCAACGGGCCCCGAGTCGGGCGTCATCTGGTTGACCGTGGGCACCGGGGCATAACGGTAGTTCGCCGGAGTGGTGGTTCCGCCGGGTGTGACCACGGTGACGCCCACCGTGCCGGTGCCTGCCGGGGCGAAGGCCCTGACCTCTGTGTCACTGCTGACCGTGAGGCCAGTGGCAAGAACCGCACCGAAGCGGACCTCCGTCGCTCCGGTGAAGCCGCTGCCGGTGATCGTGACCAGCGTTCCACCCACTACCGGACCTGCGGTAGGCGAAATCGCACTGATGCTAGGGATCGCGGCGTAACGGAAGCTTCCCGTGTCTGAGCCGCCCACCGTCGTTACCCGCACGACGGCAGTGCCCACTGAACCGGGCGGGGTGACGGCCGTGATGGTCGAGTCGTTGTTCACGGTGAACAAGGCCGACGTTCCATCGAACGTTACGGCCGAGGCATCGGTCAGGTCTGAGCCGGAGATCGTGACCGTCGTACCCCCGGCCAGCGGACCGGCCGCCGGCGAGACCGTGGTGATCGTGGGTGCGTTCGTGTAGGTGAAGCTGGCCGGGCCGGAGACGCCGTACTGCGTGGTGACGACCACGTTGACGGCACCCGCCGATCCTCTGGCCGGTGCGACGACCTCCAGGCGGGTGGGGCTCACATACGTCACCGAGCTCGCCGGGGATCCGCCGAACGTGACCGTGGAGGCCGGGGTGAAGTCGGTGCCGGTGATGACGACAGTCGTGCCGGCCAGGGGCCCAGCGTTGGGTGAGAGGTTCGTGATTGCGGGCGGATCCACGTAGGTGTAGGTCGCCGGGCCTGAGGTTCCCCCGGGGGTGATGACTGTGACGCCGACGGTGCCCGTGCCGGCGGGGGCGAAGACCTTGATCTCGGTATTACTGCTGACCGTCAGCCCGGTGGCAAGGACTGCGCCGAAGCGAACCTCGGTAGCCCCGGTGAAGCCCGAACCGGTGATCGTGACCAGCGTTCCTCCCACCACCGGACCGGCGGTGGGCGAGACCGCACTGATGCTGGGGACGGCGGCGTATCGGAAGCTGCCGGTGTCGGAGCCGCCCGGTGTCGTTACGCGCACAACAGCCGTGCCGACCGAGCCGGGCGGGGTGACCGCTGTGATGGTCGAGTCGTTGTTCACGGTGAACGATGCAGCGGGCGTTCCGTCGAACGTCACCGCTGAGGCACCGGTCAGATCCGAACCCGAGATCGTGACCGTTGTGCCCCCGGCCAGCGGACCGGCCACCGGCGAGACCGTAGTGATCGCGGGTGCGTTCGTGTAGGTGAAGCTGGACGCGCCGGAGACCCCGTACTGCGTGGAGACGACGACATTGACAGCGCCCGCCGATCCTCGGGCCGGTGCAACGACCTCTAGGCGGGTGGGACTCACATACGTCACCGAGCTTGCCGGGGTTCCGCCGAACGTGACTGTGGAGGCCGGGGTGAAATCGGTGCCGGTAATGACGACGGTCGTGCCTGCTAGCGGCCCGGCAGTGGGTGAAAGGTTGCTGATGGTAGGCGCTTCGACGTAGGTATAAGCCTCAGGTCCAGAGGTTCCGCCGGGGGCGATGACTGTGACGCCCACTGCGCCCGTGCCGGCGGGGGCGAAGACCTTGATCTCGGTATTGCTGCTGACCGTCAGCCCGGTGGCAAGGACTGCGCCGAAGCGAACCTCGGTAGCCCCGGTGAAGCCCGAACCGGTGATCGTGACCAGCGTTCCTCCCACCACCCGACCTGTGGCAGGCGAAACCGCACTGATGCTGGGGACGGCCGCGTAGCGGAAGCTTCCCGTGTCCGAACCGCCCACCGTCGTTACCCGCACGACGGCAGTGCCCGCTGAACCGGGCGGCGTGACAGCCGTGATGGTCGAGTCGTTGTTCACGGTGAACGACGCGGCTGGTGTGCCGTCGAACGTCACGGCTGAGGCACCGGTCAGGCCCGAGCCGGAGATGGTGACCGAGGTGCCGCCCGCGACGGGTCCCGCGCTGGGTGCGACGGCGCTGATCGTGGGGGCGTTCGTGTAGGTGAAGCTCATTGGCGACGATGCGCCGTAGGCGGTGGTGACCACGATGTTCACAGCACCGGCCGTGCCTCGGGAAGGCGACTCGGCCTCCAGGCGGGTGGGGCTCACATAGGTCACCGAGGCTGCCGCGGTTCCGCCGAAGGTCACCGTTGAGGCCGGGGTGAAGTCAGTGCCGGTGATGGTCACGATGGTGCCGCCGCCCAATGGCCCGGCGTCGGGCGTGGCGGTGGTGACCGTGGGCGCGTCGGCGTAGCGGAACTGGACGGGCGCCGAAGTGCCGCCCGGGGTGGTCACCTCGATGGCTGCGTCGCCTTGCGCACCGGCGGACGTGGTCAGCGTGATCGTGGAGTCGTTGTCGATGGTGAAGGGCACCGAGTTCCCGCGCATGGTGACCGTGCTTGCTCCAGTGAAGCCGGAACCCGATACGGTAAGCGAGGTTCCGCCGATGGTGGGGCCGAAGGTCGGAGACAGCGAACTCACCGCCGGCACGGGCGCGTACCGGTATCGGTCAGCAGGCGAGGTGGCGGAGGTGCCGCCGGGTCCAGTCACGCGCACGTCGACCGTGCCGGTGCCAACGGGAACCGTTGCCGTGATGCGCGTGCTGCTGTCCACGGTGAAGGTGGCCGCCGTTGCTCCGAAACGCACTACGGTGGCGCCGTTGAAGTCGGAGCCGGTGATCGTGACCGTGTTTCCCCCGGCCTCTGGCCCGGAATCGGGTTGAACCTGGCTCACCGTGGGCGCGTCGCGGTAGGTGAAGATCGCCGAGTCGCTTCCGCCTGGCGTGGTCACCCGCACCAGCACCGAACCCGACGATCCGGCCGCGGCGGGGCTGGTGGCCTTCAGTTCGGTGGGGCTGACGTAGTTCACGGCGGTGGCCGGGTCACCGCCGAAGGTCACCGACGAACCGGGGGTGAAGCCGGTGCCGGTGATGGTCACGACGGTTCCGCCGCCCACGGGGCCGGAGTTGGGCTGGACCTGGCCGACGGTGGGGGCGGGCAGGTAGGAGAACTGGTCGGCGCCGGAAGTGGCCGAGGTGCCGCCCGGGGTGGTGACCGTGATGTCGACTGTGCCGGCGGCGCGGGCGGGGGCGGTCGCAGTGATCGAGGTGTCGCTGTTGACGGTGAAGGTGGTGGCTGGGGTCGGGCCGAAGGAAACGGCCGAGGCGTCGGTGAAGCCGGTGCCGGTCAGGGTGACGACGGTGCCGCCGGCCAGCGGACCAGCGGTGGGCTGGACGGCCGTAACGGTCGGAGCGGCTACGTAACGGAAGGCCCCGGAGGCGGAGCCGTAGGGGGTGGTGATGGTGGTGGTCACCAGGCCCGGCGTCACTCGGGCGGGCGTCACCGCGATCAGCCTGGTCGAGTTCACGAACTGCACGGAGGCGGCAGCTGTGCCGCCGAAGGTTACGGTCGATCCGGAGGTGAAGCCGGTGCCGTCGATGGTCACCGAGGTCCCGCCGCCCAGTGGCCCGCGGTCGGGGGTAAGCCCACTCACCGAGGGTGCGTTGGCGTAGGTGAACTGCCGGGGTGCGGTGGTCCCGCCCGGAGTGGTGACGACGATGGGCACGTCACCGGATCCCCCCGGGGTGGTCAGGGTGATGGCCGAATCGTTGACCACCGAGAACGCGACTGGCGCGCCGGCCAGGGTGACCGAAGTAGCACCGGTGAAACCCGATCCCGAGAGCGTGACTACCGTGCCGCCGGCAGTTGGCCCGAATGCCGGGGAAACGCTGGCCAGCACGGGCACGGGGGCGTAGGTGAACTCACCGGCCGGCACGACCGGTGAAGTGCCGCCGGGACCGGTCACCGTCACATCAACCGTGCCGGTACCGGCCGGTGAGGTGGCCGTGATCAGGCCGTCGGTGCTCACTGTGAAGAGCGTGGCCGGCACCGATCCGAACCGGACGGCCGTGGCCCCGTCGAACCCGCTGCCCGTGATGGTCACCGTGGTCGCGCCGCTCTCCGGCCCAACTGCAGGACTCACCGAGGTGAGGGAAGGGGCTGCACGGTAACGGTATCCGTTGTTCAGCGTGTCCTGGCCGTACTGCGTGGCCACCTCCACGTCGACCGGCCCGGCCGCACCGGCCGGCACCACGGCGGTGAGCTGCGTGGCCGACCCGAACTGCACCGAGGACGCAGGCACCGCCCCGAAGGACACGGCCGAGTTCACGGTGAAGCCGGTGCCGCTGATCGTCACCGTGTTTCCCCCAGCCAGTGGCCCGGCGGCAGGCGAGACGCTGGCGACCGTGGGAGCTGCGGCATATGTGAAACGGCTGGCCGCCGAGGTGGCCGACGTGGCGAACTGACCGGTCACGGTCACGTCCACCGTACCGACAGCTCCGGCCGGGCTCACCGCCGTGATCTGGGAGCCGCCGTTTACCGTGAAGGAAGCCGCCGGGGTGGCGCCGAACTTCACGGCCGTGGCCGCGCTGAAGCCGGAACCGCTGATCACGACCACCGTGCCGCCAGGCACCGGCCCCGACGTCGGAGCCAGCCCGGTCACCACCGGATCGGCCACGTAAGTGAAGGTCTGGCCCGGGGCGGAGGTGCCCCCCAAGGCGGTTGTCACTCGTACGTCCACCCCGCCCGCGGCATGGGCAGGGGCCACAGCGGTGATCTCGGTGGGGCTGACAACCGTGAAACCAGCCGCCGTGCCGCCAAAGGTGACCCCGTTGACTCCATAGAACTGCGTACCGGTAATGGTCACCGACGTGCCCCCGGCCACGGGTCCAGTGGCTGGGCTGAGCGAGGTGACCGTCGGCGTGCCCACGTACCGGAAAAGGTCCGTCGCCGTACCCCCGACAGTGGTCACCGTGACGTTCACCAGGCCGCTACCGGCCGGGGCGGTGGCCGTGATCCGAGTGTCCGAGTCGACCACGAACGAGGCCGCGCTGCCGTCGAACCGAACGGAACTGGCCGTGGTCAGACCGGTTCCGTTGATGATTACGCTCGTTCCGCCCGCTTCAGGTCCGGAGGTCGGCGTGATCGAGGTGACTGTGGGCGCAGGGATGAAGGTGAAGATGCTCGACGGGGTGACCGCCGACGTCCCACCGTCTGCCGTGGTCACTGTTACTCCGGCCGTCCCGGCTGCCTTGGCCGGGGTGACGGCGGTGATCTGGGTGTCGCTGTTCACCGTGTACGAGGCCGCGTTGGTCCCGCCGAACTGCACCGCGGCCGCACCGGACGCGGTGGCGAAGCCGGTACCGGTCAGCACCACCGAGGTTCCGCCGACGGTGGGCCCGTTCGCCGGCGACAGACCGGAAATTGTTGGGGTGCCGACATACCGATAGCTGATCGGCGCCGATGCCCCACCCGGGGCCGTGACTATCACGTCCACCACACCGGCAGCATGAGCGGGCGCGGCCGCGATGATCTGATTGTCACTGTTGACCGCGATGACGCCGATGGCCGGCGTTCCGTCGAACGTCACCGAGGTGGCACCGCTAAAATTGGCGCCGGTGATGGTGACCAGCGTTCCCCCGGCGATCGGGCCGTGCGTCGGCGTGAGAGCGGTGACCGAGGGAACGGCTTGATAGGTGTACCGGTCCCCCACCACTACCGCCGACGTCCCCCCGACCGTCGTCACCCGTACATCCACTGTGCCCGCCGCCCCTGACGGAGCGACAGCGGTGATCTGAGTGGGCGAATCGACGGTGAACGACGTCGCCGCACTACCCCCGAAGGCAACCGCTGACGCTCCGGTGAAGCCTGTACCGGTGATGACCACCGTGTTCCCGCCGGCCAGCGGCCCTGCTTGGGGAGCGACGCCCTGGACGACTGGCACCGCGACATAGGTGAACCGGTCACCCGGAACCACCGCCGACGTCCCACCGACGGTCGTTACCCGAACGTCCACTGTGTCTGCGGTCCCGGCGGGAGCCACGGCGGTGATTTGCGTTCCTGAGTTGACCGTGAAGGAACTGGCCGCACTACCCCCGAAAGAAACCGCAGTGGCTGCGCTGAACCCGGTACCGGTGATCGTCACCGACGTGCCCCCGCCGACCGGCCCGGAAGTCGGTGAAACCGAGGTCACCGCAGGCGCCGCCACGTAGGTGAAGGCGTTGTTCAGGCTGCCGGTGCCGCCGACCGAGGTGACGGAGACGTTCACCGCTCCGGCAGCATGTGCCGGCGTGAAAGCCGTTATCTGGGTGTCCGAACTGACGGTCAGGCTGGTTGCCGCAACGCCGTCGAAGGCAACACTGGTCGCACCACTGAAGCCGGTGCCGGTGATGGTCACCGCAGTACCGCCGGCTAACGGCCCGGAGGCTGGTGCGACGGAGGAGACGACGGGCGCCGCGACATACGTGTATGGCGGCGGATTCGGGCCGCCGGTGGTCCCGTACGAAGTTGTCACCGACACGGTCACTGCCCCGGCTGAGCCCGCCGGCGCGGTAGCTGTGATCTGCGTGTCGGAATTCACCGTGAAAGTCGCCGTTGCGGAGCCAAATTTCACGTCTGAGGCAGTGCTCAAGCCGGTCCCGGTCAGGATCACCGCATTACCCCCGCCCAGCGGACCGCTGCTGGGTGAGACCGCCGTAAGCGTGGGCAGTCCCTGGTAGGTATAGACATCGGCTGGGGTCTGGGCGCTGGTGCCGTAAGGCGTGGTCACCTGGACGTGCACCGGGCCGGTGGCGTGCGGCGGCACTCCGCGTACCTGGATCTGAGTCGACGTCACGCTGAGGATCTGCAGGGTGGGGTAGTTGTCGAAGGTGACCTGGGTAGCGCCGGTGAAGTCGGTACCGGTGATGGTGACGGTCTGGTTCACTCCGCCGGAGATCGGCCCGCTGCTCGGCGTGATTCCGGTGACCGCAGGCGGCGACACGTAGGTGAAGCGGTCCGCCGCTGTTACAGCCGAAACCCCGCCTGGAGCGGTTACCCTCACATCCACGGTTCCCGCGGACTGCATGGGGGCCAACGCGGTGATCTGCGTGTCCGAGCTGACCGTGATCACGCCCGAAGCAGCCACCCCGCCGAACGAGACGGCGGTTGCGCCGGTGAAGCCGGTGCCGGTGATGGTGACCGCGGTTCCACCGGCGATCGGGCCGGCGGTCGGCGAGATCGCGGTGACGGTGGGAGCACCGACGTAGGCGTACTGGTCGGCGCTGCTGACGGCTGACGTGCCGCCGGTGGTGGTGACGGTGACATCGACCGTGCCGAGGCTTCCGGCCGGCGCCACCGCAGTGATCTGGGTAGCGCTGTTCACTGTGAACGACGAGGCGTTCGTTGCGCCGAACTTCACCGCCGACGCGCCGGTCAGGCCGGTCCCGGTGATCACCACCGAGTTCCCGCCGCCCAGGGGCCCACGGGCCGGTGAGACCGCCGAGACCGTGGGCGGTCCGACGTAAGTGAACTGATCAACTGAGGACGTCGGTGAGGTACCTCCCGGTGTGGTCACGGTGACGTCGACAACGCCCACGCTGCCGGAGGGGGCAGTCGCCGTGATCTGGGTGGAGGAGTTCACGGTGAAACTGACTGCCGTGTTCGCCCCGAACTTCACGCCGGTGGCCCCGGCCAGCGCCGTGCCGGTAATGACCACAACCGTGCCCGCCGTCGTGGGGCCGGAGGATGGCGAGACGGCGCTCACTGCAGGCGTGGCGTAGTAGGTGAACCGGTCGGCGCTGGAGGTGGCCGACGTGCCTCCCGGAGCCGTGACCACCACGTCCACCGTGCCTGCACCCTGGGCCGGAGCGGTGACCACCAATTGAGTGTCACTGCTGACGGTTACGGCAGAGGCCGGCACTCCCCCGAAGGTGACGACCGAAGCGTCCGTGAAGTTCGTGCCTGTCACGGTCACACTCGTGCCCCCGGCGATCGGGCCGCCCGACGGGGACACGTTGGAGACGGTTGGCGCGGCGACGTAGGTGAAGCGGTCGGCGCTGGTGGTCGCCGAGGTTCCGCCCGGCGTGGTGACCGTGATGTCGACTGTGCCGGCAGATCCGGCCGGGGCCACGGCCGTGATCTGGGTAGCGCTGTTCACCGTGAACGACGTTGCGTTCGTTGCGTCGAACTTCACCGCCGTCGCGGTCGAGAACCCGGTCCCGGTGATGACCACCGAGGTTCCCCCGGCCAGCGGGCCGCGCTTAGGGGCCACGTTGGTTACGGCGGGAGTCGCCACGTACGTGTACCGATCCGCGGCAGACGTTGCCGAAGTACCGCCGGGTGAGGTCACGGTGACGTCGACCGTGCCGGCCGCACCAGCGGGAGCTACCGCAGTGATCTGGGTGGCGGAGTTGCGGACGAAACTCACGGCCGGATCAGCCCCGAACTTCACCTCGGTCGCGCTGCCGAAATTGGTGCCCGTGATGACCACCGAGGTGCCAGCAGCGATCGGCCCGGCGCTGGGCGCAACCGCCGTGACGGTCGGAGCCGGCGTGTAGGTGTACTGATCCGCAGCCGTAATCGCCGACGTGCCGCCGACCGCCACCACCGTGATGTCGACCGTGCCCGCCGTACCGGCCGGGGCGACTGCAGTGATCTGGGTGTCGCTGTTCACCGTGTAGCTGACCGCATTGGCGGCGCCGAACTTCACCGCGCTCACCCCACTGGGCCCGATGAAGTTGGTCCCGGTGATGGTCACGGAATTTCCGGACGTCAGGGGCCCGGCACTGGGCGCGACCGCAGTCACCGTGGGTGGGGCGAAGTAGGTGTACTCGTCCGCGGTCACCGCGTTCGATGTGCCGCCCACCGTGGTCACGGTGATGTCGACCGTGACGTTGGTGTTGAGCGGCGTGCGGGCCGGGGCTACCGCAGTGACTGAGGTGTTGCTGTTCACCGTGAGGCTGGTTGCGGCATTCGCCCCGAACTTCACGGCTGTCGCAGTGGCCAGGTTCGTTCCGGTGATGACGACAGACGTCCCCCCGGAAGTCGGCCCTCGCGTTGGCGTTACGGACGTTATGACCGGTTTGGGGATGTAGTTGAAGTCGTCGGCAGCGTTGTCGGCATTGGTGCCGGCCACGTTGGTGATCCGGAGGTCGGCCTTGCCGGTGCCGGCCGGCGCCACTGCCGTCAGGGAGGTCAGGCTGGTCACGGTGAAACTCGTGGCGTTCACCGATCCGAACTTCACACCGGTGACGGCCAGGAAGTTGGTGCCGGTGACGGTGACCGAGGTGGCGCCGGTCTCAGGACCCTGGTTGGGGCTGACCGCACTGACCGTGGGGGTGATCGGGGCGGTGGACCCGCACTCGACGTGGGCCAGTTCGACATTGCCGTTGATCACCCCGGCCGTGGTCTTGCTGACGATGTGGGCAGCCGTGACCGAGATGTAGTACTGGCCTCCGCTGTTGGTGATCGTCTGCTCGTTGTAGGTGATGTAGCCGACGTTCTGACCGAACAGGTTGGTCAGCTGAACCGTGGTGTTGGGCGGGATGTCCCCGGTGGGAACGTTGTTCAGCGGAATGGTCAGGAGAGTCAGCCCTCCGGCCCGCGCCTTGCCGGTCACTCCGGTCGGGCCGGCGGTGCACTCCGCCGTAGCCGTGGCCAAGGAAAGAATGGCCCCCAGGCCGTACCCGTCGGCCTTCGCTGTGGCGGCTGCAGTATCGGCCAGCGGATCGGCGTTGGCCGTGCTGGTCATCGTGCCGCCGGAAGCACTGGCGCTGGTCGAACCGGGATAGGTGGACGCGGCCACCGTGGTGTTGCCGTTGGTGATGTCCCGACTGGCGTAGGCACTGGCGGCCACCGTGCCCGCGAACGCCTGGCCGGGCTGCGCCGTCACCGGCACCAGGATCCAGGCCAGCAGCACCACGATCAGGAGCCTGGCCACCGAGATGCGAGAGATCGCCATCCCGCACCCCCACCCGCACAGACCCCGGCCGCGCACCGGCCGGACCGGGAGCCCTCCCCGGTCCAGTCACTTTCGGTCGCCTGGCCAAGGTTCTGCACGGGTTGAGCGGTGCCATCGGGATCTCACCCACCGGGCCGGAAGGCACTCACCCTGGGTGATGCACGGGCGCCAGCGCGAACACCGGCGTCGGAATGCCCTCCAACCGCGCCTTCAGCTGAAGTGCCAGGTAGAGGCCGTAGTGCCGGGACTGGTGCAGATTGCCGCCGTGGAACCAGAGGTTGGGCTGCTGGGTGGGTTTCCACATGTTCCGCTGCTCCCCCTCCCACGGGCCCGGGTCCTTCGTGGTGTCCGAGCCCAGCCCCCAGACCTTGCCCACCCGGTCGGCCGTCTCCTGGTCCACCACGTCCGCCACCCAGCCGTTCATCGACCCGTAGCCGGTGGCGTAGACCACCAGGTCGGCCGGCAGTTCGGTGCCGTCGGCCAGCACCACCGCGTGCTCGGTCAGGTGGTCGGCCTGGCCCTGGACCAGCTTGATCTCACCGTCGGCGACCAGCTCGGAGGCGCCCACGTCGATGTAGTAGCCGGACCCGCGGCGCAGGTACTTCATGAACAGCCCGGAACCGTCGTCACCCCAGTCGTGCCGGAATCCGGCCTTCTCCAGTCGTTCGTAGAACTCCCGGTCCTCCTCGGCGATCCGTTCGTAGATCGGGATCTGGTACTGCGACATGATCCGGTAGGGCAGTGAGGCGAAGGTCAGGTCGGCCTTCTCGGTGGTGATCCCCCGGGCCACGGCCTTTTCCGAGTAGAGAGAGCCGAGGGCGAACTCCATCAGCGAGGCCGACTTCACCACGTGGGTGGAGGAGCGCTGCACCATCGTCACATCGGCGTCGTTCTCCCACAGCGCGCCGCAGATGTCGTGCGCGGAATTGTTCGATCCGATCACCACGACCTTCTTGCCCCGGTAGGCGTCCGGCCCGGGGTGCTGACTGGAGTGGTGCTGCTCACCGGCGAACAGCTCAGCCCCCGGAAGCTTCGGCACGTTGGGCTTTCCGGACATGCCGGTGGCGAAAACCAGCTGCGTGGGCCGCAGCTCGACGCTTTCACCGTCCCGGTCCACGGTGACGCTCCAGGTGCTGGATTCCTCGTCGAAGCTCGCCGAAGTGACGGCTGAGCGCGACCAGTACGGCACCTCCATCACCCGGGTGTACATCTCCAGCCAGTCGGCGATCTTGTCCTTCGGCGCGAACACCGGCCAGTTCTTCGGGAACGGCAGGTAGGGCAGGTGGTCGTACCAGACCGGGTCGTGCAGACAGAGGCTGCGGTAGCGGTTGCGCCACTGGTCGCCCGGCCGGTCGTGCCGGTCGATCACCAGCGCCGGCACGTCGAGCTGGCGCAGCCGGGCGCCCAGGGCGATGCCCGCCTGCCCGCCGCCGATCACCACCACGTAGGGCTGCCGCTCCCGCCCCAGCTCGGCCGCCTCGGCCTCGCGCCTCTCCCGCCAGGTGCGCCGCCCCTTGGCCAGCTCGTGCTCCACGCCCTGGTCGCGACGGGCGCCCTGCCGTTCCTCGAAGCCCTTGAGTTCGTACAGCGTGGTCAGGAGGGTGAAGGCACCCTCCTCGACGAGCCGCAGGTGCCCCTTGCCCCGGCCGACCGCGGTCTCGAACTCGATCCAGGCCTCGGTCGTCCCGTCCGCCTCGGTGGGCGGTTCCGACGTACGGAAGCCGCAGGCTCGCGTCGTCGTCAAACAGGACTCCAGAAGCCCGCGTACCCCCTCAGGCCCCTCGACGGTAGTGATGTTCCAGGTGAACGCGACCAGGTCGCGCCAGAAGCCGCCGGGCGCGAAGAGCGCCGCGGCGGCTTCCGGATCATCTGCGTCGAGAGCGGTTTCGAAGGATCGGAGCCACTCGTCGATGCGCTGCTGGGCGGTGGTCATGGGCGCTCCTTCGGGCCGGGAACTCAAGCACAGCACCCGGAACGCCCCGGCACACCTACCCGATCGGCGAGGGTCAGGGCACCCAGGGCGCCTCCACGGCCCAGGTGGTGTCGGCGGCGTAGGAGGTGTCGTTGTCCCAGGCGTTGTTGCCGCCCGGAGTGGCCAGCCAGAGCTCGGCGTCGTAGTGGCGCAGGTACTGGCCGGGGAAGTTCCAGGCCGTGAACTTCACACCGCCCTCGCCCTCCTCGGCGCACCAGGTGGCGTCGGCGGCGAACAACGGGGTGCCGTCGTTCGCGTTCTGCTTGACCCGGTAGGCCTGGTGCCGCAGATACGTGCCCGGGTAGTTGACCGCCTCGAAGGAGTAGCAGGAGGCGTCGGCCAGGCCGGGCACGATGTTCCAGGTGGCGTCGTTCTTCAGCAGATCGTCGCTGGCCTCGGTGACCACTTCGGTGTACCCCAGAGCCTGCTGGTGCCGCACGTAGCGGTTCTCGAAGCCCTCGGTGACCACCCGCAGCGAATGCCGGCCCTTGGCCACCGCGGGCGCCGGGTTCGAGGTGGGTGCGGCGATCAACTGCTCGTTGGCCTCCTTCAGCCGGGCCACGTCCACCTTGACCACCTGCCGGTCGTAGGTGGCCAGGCCGTTCACCTCGTTCTCCACGTCGGTGGTCTCGGTGTAGACCGACCCGGACAGGCCGGCCGCCACGCCGGAGGTGCGCATCTGCGTCCAGAGCCCGATCAGCCGCCGGTTCAGGCGCTCGGCCGTTCCCTGGTCCTCGTAGCTGAAACCGCCGCCGGGGAACCACTCGTGACCGGGCACCTTCAGCCCCAGACCGCCGAACTCGCCCACCACCGCGGCGCGTTCAGCTGAAGGCCGGGCCACGCCCGGACCGGTGTAGCTGTGGAAGTCGATGATGTCCCCGTTACCGCCGTCCACCGCCCCGCAGCAGTTGATGCCGCTCATGTTGTTCACCAGCCGGGTCGGGTCGTACGCCTTGACCAGGTCGGCCACCCGGGCCTGCTCGTACTGGCCCCAGCCCTCGTTCTGGGCCACCCACATCACCACCGAGGGTGAGCTGCGGTGCTGGTCGATCATCGCCCGGAACTCCTTCTCCCACTGCGCCTTCGCCGGCGCATCGGGCTTGAGGTCGGGGCGCATCGAGGGCATGTCCTGCCAGACCAGCAGGCCGAGCTTGTCGGCGTGGTAGAACCAGCGCTGTGGCTCCACCTTGATGTGCTTGCGCACCATGTTGAAGCCGGTGTCCTTGAGCAGCTGCAGGTCGTACTTCAGGGCCTCGTCGGTGGGCGCGGTGTAGATCCCGTCGGGCCAGTAGCCCTGGTCGAGAGTGCCCGACTGGAAGAGGAACTCGCCGTTCAGCACGATCCGCTGCTTGCCGTCCACCGCCTTCACCGCGATCGAGCGCATCCCGGCGTACGAGCTGATCGTGTCCACCGTCTTCTGACCGGTGCGCAACTCGACCTTCACGTCGTACAGAAAGGGGTCGTCGGGCGTCCACAACCGGGGTTTCGGGATCTTCAGCGAAACCTGCTGCCCGGCGGCACCACTCGCGCTGACCACTTTCTGACCGCCACTGGAGACGGTGACCACGGAAGTCGCGTTCTTCGTGCTGGCGACCTTCACCTTCAGGGTCGACGACTTCAGGTCGGGCACCAGGTCGAGCTTGGTGGCGTGGGTGGCGTTCACCGGCTCGAGCCAGACGGTCTGCCAGATGCCCGAGGCCGAGGTGTAGAAGATGCCGCCGCCGGTCTGCGGCTCCACCGGCTGGGGCTCCTGCTTGCCCACCGCCTGGGTGCCCGCCTGGCCCGGGTCCCAGACCCCGACCACCAGCGTGTTCTGGCCAGTTTCGAGCAGATCGGTGATGTCGTGCGAGAACGCGTCGTAGCCACCGTCGTGGGTGGCCCCGGCCTTGCGGCCGTTCACCCAGACGTCGGTGCGGTAGTCGACCGCGTCGAAATTCAGCTTCACCCGGTCTTTCCAGCCCGCCGGAACGGTGAAAGTACGGCGGTACCAGAGGCGGTCGCCACCGTCTACCGCGCGCATGATGCCGGAGAGCGCGGACTCGGCCACGAACGGCACCCGGATCTTCTCCGAGTAGGTGCTCGGCGGTGTGACCTGGCTGCTCGGCGTGACCTCGAAATCCCAGATGCCGTTGAGGTTCTGCCACTGCGAACGCGCCAACTGAGGACGAGGGTACTCGGGCAACGGGGGATCGGAGACCTGGTCGGTCCACGGGGTGGTCAACGGGGGTGCCTTGGGCTGCCAGTCGGCCGTCACCTCGGCCCGGGCCGGTGAGGCGACCAGAAGGCTCGCGGCCACCGCCGCGAGAACGGTGCCCACGACCGTCTTCAATCGGGTGTCGGCCCTTCGGACCGCGAACCACGCCTGGAACAGGGCAGGCGAGTGCTGGGGCATGGAGGCTCCCTTCGGTGGGGCCGCCAGCTCATCAGCAAAACGGACAAAAGGCACCTGCCCGATCGGCGAGGTGCCTTTTGCCGTGCGTTACGTCCGGGCTGCTCAGCGGTCCCGGGAGGCGCCGCGGGAGGGCAGCATGGTGCGGATCACCGGCTCCTTGAAGCCGCGCTCGGCGAAGGTGGCCAGCACGGCCTCGCTCAGCACGGCCACCTTGTCCTGGCTGACCAGGGCGATCGACGAGCCGCCGAAGCCACCGCCGGTCATCCGGGCGCCGATCGCGCCGTTCTCCAGCGAGATCTCCACCGCCACGTCGATCTCGGTGCAGGTGATCTCGAAGTCGTCGCGCATCGAGGCGTGCGAGGCGGTCATCAGCCGGCCGAACTCGGCCCAGTCGTCGCGGCTCATCGCCTGGCCGGCGGCCACCACCCGGTCGTTCTCGGTGACGATGTGCCGGGCCCGCTTGAGCAGCAGCGGGTCGGTCAGCCGGTCCAGGTCGGCGACCGTGGCCAGGCGCAGCGAGTCGACCCCGAGCGCGGCGGCGGCCGCCTCGCAGGAGGCGCGGCGCTCGCCGTACTCGCCGCCGGCGTGGCTGTGGGTGACCCGGGTGTCGATGACCACCAGGGCCAGACCGGCGCCGTCGAGGTCGAACGGCACCTGCTGGGTGCTGAGGTTGAGCACGTCGAACAGCAGGGCGTGGCCCTCGGTGCAGAGGATCGAGGCGGCCTGGTCCATCAGACCGGTCTTGGCCCCGACGTACTCGTTCTCGGCGAACTGGGCCAGCTGGGCCACGGCCAGGCCGCGCGGCGGCTCGGGCAGTTCGGCCAGCTCGATCAGGGCGACCGCCACGGCGCACTCCAGGGCCGCGCTCGAGGAGAGCCCGGCACCCAGCGGCACCCGGCCGTCGAGGTACAGGTCGGCCCCGGGCACCGTGAAGCCCTTCTGCTGCAGGGCCCAGGCGACCCCGGCGACGTAGGCGCCCCAGCCCTCGACCGAGCCCGGCTCGAGCTTGTCCAGGTCGATCTCGGCCTTCTCGGTCTGCTGGGCCGAGGCGATCCGCAGCACCCGGCCGTCGTTGCGGGAGGCCGCCACCGTGACCCGGTCGGGGATCGCCAGCGGCATGACGAAGCCGTTGTTGTAGTCGGTGTGCTCGCCGATCAGGTTGACCCGGCCCGGGGAGGACCAGACGCCGGTGGGGGCGGCCCCGTACAGGCCGGCGAAGGCGGAGACGACGGACTCGGCCGGCTCAGCGGCGTTGGACTGGCTGTTCACGGGAGGGCCTTCGGCGACGGGTGCACGGATCTTCGGGCACGGCGAGCGGTTCGGGTCTACATGGTGACCCACCGGAGCGGGTCGCACCAGATTATGACTGCTCCTTTCGGGTCGCTTGTGATCGGGTAGACGCCCTTTCTGACCATTTCTGATCACGACGTCCTATGCTGGGTGGGTGTTCGCCGACGAGCGTCGCCAGAGGATCCTCGAGCTGGTCCGGGCCAACGGGGCGGTGTCCCTGCGCGAGCTGGCCCGGGTGGTCGACAGCTCCGAGGTCACCGTGCGCCGCGACCTGCGCCTGCTGGAGTCGCAGGGCCTGCTCGACCGCCGGCACGGCGGGGCGGTCTCCACCGGGGGGCTCAGTCACGAGCCGACCTACTCGGAGAAGTCCGGGGTGGCCGCGCGGGAGAAGACCGCGATCGGCGCCCTGGCGGCCGGGCTGGTGGAGGAGGGCGACGCGATCTGCGTCGGGGCCGGCACCACCACCCAGGCCTTCGCCCGCCACCTGCTGAGCTTCCGCGAGCTCACCGTGGTGACCAACTCCGTCCTGGTCGCGCAGGAGCTGGCCCGGTCCCGCACGATCGAGGTGGTGATGACCGGCGGCACGCTGCGCGGGTCGATCTACGCCCTGGTCGGGTCGGTGGCCGAGCAGGCGCTGAGCGGGATGCGGGTACGGCGTACCTTCATGTCCGGCAACGGCCTGACCCTGGAGCGCGGGCTGTCCACCCCGAACCTGGTGGTGGCCGGCGTGGACCGGGCGCTGGCGGCGGCCGCGGAGGAGATCGTGGTGCTGGCCGACCACACCAAGATCGGGCTGGAGACGATGGCCCAGACCGTGCCCGCCGAGCAGATCGGCCGGCTGGTCACCAGTGACCGCAGCTCCGCCCCGGCGATCGGGCAGTTCCGGGCGGTGGGGGTGGAGGTGCTGGTGGCCGAGTGCACCGACGAGGACGACTGATCGGCTCCTTGTCAGTTTCCGATCGACCGTGCCAGATTATGACCAAGTCTTGACAGACCAGAGCGAGGTTCTCGTGGCAATGATCCGCGACGTTACGACCATGGACGACGGAAGGCGGATCACGTACTACTACAGTGCGCCGGTCTCCGCCTCCACCCCTGAGGTTCCGGAAGAGGACGAGGCGAAGCAGCAGTGAGCGAACGGCGTTTCGACCCCACCACCGGCGAGTGGATCACCTTCGCCACCCACCGGCAGAACCGCACCTTCCTGCCGCCGGCCGACGCGTGCCCGCTGTGCCCGGACCCGAACAACGACTGGGACGGCGAGATCCGGCGCACCGACGTCCAGATCGCGGTGTTCGACAACCGGTTCCCGGCCCTCAGCCCCACCCCGCCGGCGCCGGACGTGGAGAGCGACGAGCTGTACCTGGTCGAGCCGGCCAGTGGCCGCTGCGAGGTCATCTCCTACTCCGCCGACCACAACGCCACCCTGGCCAAGCTCGGCCCGGAGCGGATCGCCCTGCTGGTGAACGCCTGGGCCGACCGCTACCAGGTGCTCGGCTCGGAAGGGCACGCCTACGTGCTGCCCTTCGAGAACCGCGGTGAGGCGATCGGCGTCACCCTGCACCACCCGCACGGCCAGATCTACGCGTACGACGACATCCCGGCCCGCCCGCTGCGCGAGCTGCGCACGGCCGCCGAGTACCGCACCCGCACCGGCCGCTGCGTGAACTGCGACGTGGTCGCCGCCGAGCTCGAGGACGGCCGCCGGGTGGTCGCCGAGAGCGAGCACTTCGTGGCCCACGTGCCGTTCTGGGCCCGTTACCCGTACGAGGTGCGGATCGCCCCCAAGGCGCACACCCCCTCGCTGGTCGCGGTGGCCGACGAGGCCCGCGAGGACCTGGCCCACCTGCTGCACCGGGTGTTCACCGGCCTGGACGACCTGTTCGGCTTCCCGCTGCCCTACGTGCTGGGCATCTTCTCCTCGCCGCTGAACGGCGAGGCGTCGGTGGCCGGCTGGGACGGCAGCTGGGACGACATCAGCCACCTGCACCTGCTGATCTCGCCGCCCAACCGCAGCGCGACCAAGCTCAAGTACATCGCCGGCACCGAGCAGATGGGTGGGGCCTACTCCACCGACATCGCGCCCGAGGTGGCCGCGGCCACCCTGCGGGAGAAGATCCCGCAGGCCTGAGTCCCCGGCCGGTCAGCGGCCCCGGGCCAGCACCACCGAGCCGATGCTGACCAACAGAAGTCCCATCCCACCGAGGGCGGCCTGGCCGCCCTCGGTGGTCTCGTTTGCGCCCAGGAAGGCGGCCGAGACCGCCAGGGCCAGGAACACCGCCAGCCCCACCCGGCGCCGAATCACCCGACCATCCGACGAATCTCGCGTCGCACTGCCGTGCATACTGCTTCCCCCGATCGCAGTAAGTTGCTGAATGTGACGGAAGCTACACCCACAGCGCAATCTCCGCCACGACCCGTCCGGGAAAACGCAGTTATCGGGACAGATGTGGCACGATCCGTGTCGTTCCAGCCACACCCTTCCGGTTTTCACTTGTTGCGACGAATGGGAACGACACGCATGGCGGACACGGGGGCACCCGGCACGATCAGATCCCTCTCGCCGGAGGCACCGGCCGTCCCGGTGAGCCGGCCCGCGAACGGCTTCGAGGCCGAGCGCACGATCCGGATGATGGGGGCGCGGGTCCGGCTGCTGCGCAAGCAGCAGAACCTGACCCTGAAGTCGCTGGCCGACCGCACCGGGGTCAGCGTCTCGATGCTCAGCATGGTCGAGCGCGGCCTGGCCAGCGCCTCGGTGGGCACCCTGGTGTCGGTCTCGGCCGCGCTCGGGGTGCACATGTCCGACCTGTTCGGCCCGGGCGAGGAGACCGACCGCTCCCCCGTGACCCGGGTCGACGAGCAGGTCACGGCCACCACCGGGGCGGGCGGGCTGCAGCGCATCGCCTACCGCGACCCGCGGGCGGGCGTGGAGATGGCCGTGCACCAGTACGTCCCGGGCGGGGCCAGCGGGATCAGCGCCGAGCACTCCGAGGGGCGGGAGGTGGGCGTGCTGATCTCCGGCGAGCTCACCGTGGAACTGGACGGCGACGTGCACGTGCTGAGGCCCGGGGACGCGATCGCCTATCTCTCCTCCCGCCCGCACCGCATCGTCAACCGCGGGGCGGAACCGGCTCAGGCGCTCTGGCTCTCGATCGAGGCCTGAGCGCCGGTCTCAGCGCGGCAGGGTGAGGATCTCGGCCCCGTCGTCGGTGATCGCGATGGTGTGCTCGGTGTGCGCGGTGCGGCAGCCGGTGGCGCTGCGCAGCGTCCAGCCGTCTGCGTCGGTGACCAGCTTGGCCGTGTCCTGCATGATCCACGGCTCCAGGGCCAGCAGCAGGCCCGGGCGCACCTTGTAGCCCCGGCCCGGCTTGCCGGTGTTGGCCACGTGCGGGTCCTGGTGCATGGTCGAGCCGATGCCGTGCCCGCCGAACTCGACGTTGATCGGGTAGCCGGCCGCGCTGAGCACCGTGCCGATGGCGTGCGAGATGTCGCCGATCCGGGCCCCCGGCCCGGCCACCGCGATGCCCGCCGCCAGCGCCCGCTCGGTGGTCTCGATCAGCGCCACGCTCTCGGCCGGGCGCGACTCGCCGACGATGAAGCTGATCGCCGCGTCGGCGGCCAGACCGCGCACCTTCACGGCCAGGTCGAGGGTGAGCAGGTCACCGTCGGCCAGCGTGTAGTCGTGCGGCTTGCCGTGCAGCACCGCGTCGTTGACGGCGGTGCAGATGTAGTGGCCGAACGGCCCCCGCCCGAAGGAGGGCTCGTAGTCGACGTAGCAGGACTCCGCCCCGGCGTCGAGAATCATCTTCTCGGTCCACCGGTTGATCTCCAGCAGGTTCGTGCCCACGGTGGTGCGGCTCTTCATCGTCTGCAGAATCTCGGCGACCAGGGCCCCGGCCTCTCGGGCGCGGGGCAGCTGGCTGGGGCTCAGGATCTCGATCATGGGACGCCTTATCTCAGTCAACCAATAACTATCCCGGCCATACTATCCCGGTATTAGAATCGCAGTCATGGTCAGGACGCCGCTCACGCCCGCCGAGATCGAACGCGGACAGCGCCTCGGCGCCCTGCTGCGCCAGGCCCGGGGTGAGCGCTCGATGCTGCAGACCGCCCTGGAGGCCCGGGTCTCACCGGAGACCCTGCGCAAGATCGAGTCCGGCCGGGTGGCCACTCCCGCCTTCCCCACCATCGCCGCCATCGCCGACGTGCTGGGCATCTCGCTCGACGTGCTGTGGGCCGAGATCAACGGCCCGGCTCGTGAGCGGCTGGCTTCGTAGCCGAGGTTATTCGTTGACCGCGCGGGGAAGCTCGGTCTCTTCGAGTTCCAGGATGCGCTCGATGTCGGCGGCCCGCCGGGGCATCGAGCCACGAGACACCTGACGCTCCGACGGCTGCGGCTTCTCGGCAGGGGGCTCGAGCGGCGGGGGCGGCGGACGGTGCACGGCGGGCTTGAGCGTGTAGGTCGGCGGGGGCACCGGAATCGGGTCCCAGGTGTCGGCGCTGACCGCCGCTGCCCGGCGAGCCACCCGCTCCGGCGGCGGTGCGGCCGCCTCAGCCTCCACCCGGGCCCGGGTACGCGCTTCGGCCGTACGGCGGCGCTTCTCGGCGTGCTCACGCGCCATCTCCGCGGCGTAGAGGTGCGCCGCCAGCATGGTCAGGGTCTCGCGGCTACGTACGGCCGCGGTGCGCGAGGCCACCGCGTGGGCGGCCAGGAGCAGCGTGGCCGCCAGGGGGACGAACACCGGGATGGAGCCGGCCACGGAGAACACCCAGGCGGCGATGGTCGCGATGAGCAGGACGGCCATGCTCCGGGCCCGGCGACGGGCAGCCACCCGGGCGTTGAGCCGCGCGGAGTCCAGGTCTGCGTGCGTGGTGGTGTATTCGGTGAGGGGGGCTTCCTCGTGCGCCTCGGGCTCCGGGGCTGCGACCTCGGGCGCTCGCCCACCGGGGCGCCCGATCAGCTCCTGGAACGACTCCTGAGCGGCCTCCGCGCTGGCTGAGATGGGCGCCGAGGTGGTTACGGGGACGGTGGTCGAGGCCGCAGGGGGCTGGATTTCGGCGTCGGTTGGGTTTGTGGGGCCTGGGCTTTGAGGCTTACGGACGGGGCGCGAGCCCGGCACATAGTCCGAGGACGTTTGCGTCGGGCCAGTTCGGTGAGTGGGCCGACGGCCGGTGGTGGGCTGCGGGGCCTCGGCGAACGACAGGTCCTCGGACCGAGCGGTGGGGGTGGTCTGCTCGGGGCGGCGGGGGGTGCGTCGGGGCTGGGCTGTCTTGGACTGGGGTTGGTGGGCGTGAGCCTCGTCGGCCTGGGGCTCGTGCGGCTGGGCTGGGTGGGTGTGGGCCTGGTCAGCCTGAGCTGCTTGAGGTCGGGTCTGGCGGGACGGGGCCTCGTTGGGCTGGGCCGCGTTGGGCTGAGCTGCGGCGAACTGGCCGCCGGTGCTGCTCTGGCCCGCGTTGCTCGGGCCGGTGTTGGCCTGGCCCGCCATGACCCGGCCGGTGCTGGCCTCACCGACAGCGGTCCCGGGGGTGGGGGGTGCGGTCAGGCCGAAGCCCGCAAGGAGGCCGGCCTCGAGTTCGGCCATGTCCTCGTCTGCAGAACCCTTTTCCCCGATGCCCGCGCCTGCCGGCTGTGCTGAAGGGGCCTGCACCGACGGCATGGCTTCGGCCTGGGCCACTGGGGCGGGCGATGGAGCAGTGAGACCGAACCCGGCCAGGAGGCCGGCCTCCAGTTCGGCCATGGAGTCTTCGGAGGGAGAGCTCGGAGGCGCTGCGGTCGTGGGGGCCGCGGCTGACGTGGGGGTGGCAGTGGCAGGGGTAGCAGGCGCTGAGGCGATGGGGGCAGGGACAGCGGAGTCAGGGGTGGCCGGCGTATCGGAGACTGCCTCGTCGGACTGAATTGCGGTGTCAGTCCGACGCTCGGCTCCGCCCCGACGCTCAGCCTCGGCGCGGCGTCCCGCCCCACGCCGGCGCTCGGCCTCACCTCTGCGCTCGGCCTCGTCGCGACGCCCCGCCTCTGCCCGACGCTCGGCCTCGTCCTGACGCCCAGCCTCTGCCCGACGATCAGCCTTGCCCCGACGCCCAGCCTCCGCCCGACGCTCGGCTTCAGCTCGACGCTCGGCCTTCCCTCGGCGGTCAGCCTCGTCCCGGTGCCCGGCTTCGGCTCCGGCCTCGGTCGGATGTCCGGCCCCACTTCGACGGTCGGCCCCGTCCCGACGCCCAACCTCAGCCCGACGGTCGGCCGGAGCCCCACGCCTGGCTTCGACCTGGTGCCCGGCTCCCGCCTCGACGGCGGGGGCGTTCTCCGCCTCGGCCGGGTCGGCGGGGGTCGTTGGCGCTTCGTGGTCCTGGTCGGTGGAGCCGGCGGGGTCTGGGGTGGCCGGGCCGGGGGTGCCCAGCAGGGTCTCTCCGGGGCGGGCGCTCTGCGGGAGGCTCATCGAGGAGCCTGCGAGCCGCTCGGCCAGGAGGCGGTCGGCCGGGATGTAGAGGAGTTCGCCGTCTGTGTCGACGATCACTCGGGGCGACGTGAGCAGGGGGTCGCCGGAGCGGCCGGAACGGGTGGTGCGCTCGCGGCGCTTGAGCACGCGCAGGCCCCCGGAGAAGCGGTCTCCGGCCCGCGACTGTGACATTTCGTCACGTCGTCTCACCCACTGTGGCACCAGATAGGCAGCCCACACCACGACTATGGCGAGGAGGATCAGGCTGCTGGGCTGCACGCACAAACGGTACGGGGCGGCACCCGAATGATCACGTAATGGCTGCGGTGTGTCGTCACCCTCAGGTAGAGCCTAAGGGTTACGTCTGTTCCGACCAGTGGGTGTGCTGCTCGTGCTCGCGGGCGGCCAGGACGCGCTGCGAACGGCGCCAGCGGGTGAGCATCCCGCCGGGCACGTCTTCCGGGGTCACGGCGAAGGTTGCGTGGTCGCGCCAGGCGCCGTCGATGTGCAGGTAGCGGCGGCGGATGCCCTCGGGGCGGAAGCCCAGCTTCTCCACCACCCGCAGGCTGGCCATGTTCTCCGGGCGGATGTTGACCTCGAGCCGGTGCATACCCAGGCCGAAGAAGCAGTGGTCGACCATCATCGCCACGGCGGTGGGGGTGATGCCCTGCCCCGCGACCGCCCGGTCTACCCAGTAGCCGATCTGGCCGGAGCGCAGCGAGCCCCAGACGATGCCGCTGACGCTGACCTGGCCGACCAGGCGGTCGTGCATCTGCACGGCGAGCGGGATCATCCTCCCCGCCCGGGCCTCGCGGTCGAAGCTGCGCACCATCGCCCCGAAGGTGAGCGGACGGCCCCCGCCCTCGGGGTGCGTGGCCTCCCAGGGGGCGAGCCACTCGGCGTTGGCCGAGCGCACCGCGTTCCACGACTTGGCGTCGCGGCGGCGCAGTGGACGCAGGGTGATGAGGCCGTCGGACAGTTCGATCGGCCAGCCGACGCCCGCTCCGAGTTCGTTCATCGGTGATCGCCGCCGTGGATCTGGTCGACGGCGTGCACCAGGACTCCTTCGAGCACGGCCAGGCCGTCGCGGCAGCCGCCGCTGGAGCCCGGGAGGTTGACGATCAGGGTCTGCCCGGCGACGCCGGCCAGCCCTCGGGAAAGTACCGCACTAGGGACGCCTTTGGCAGCGCCGTGAGTACGGATCGCCTCGGCCAGACCGGGCACCTCGAGATCCAACAGAGGACGGGTGTGCTCGGGGGTGCGGTCGGTGGGGGTAAGGCCGGTGCCCCCGGTGGTGAGAACCACGTCGTACCCCGCCCGGACGGCACTGCGCAGAGCGTCACCGACCGGTTCGCCGTCCGGCACGACCTGGGGGCCGTCGACCGCGAAGCCCAGTTCACGCAGCCCTTCGGCGAGGATCGGGCCGCTCTTGTCGGGGTACACGCCGGCGGCCGCGCGGTTGGACGCGGTGACCACGAGCGCGCGGCGCGACTCAGTCACGACGCCAGTCTCCGGAACGTCCACCACTCTTGGCCACCACCCGGATCCGGCCGATCTCGGCCAGCTTGTCCACCGCCTTGATCATATCGACCAGCGCCAGACCGGCCACCGCGACGCAGGTCAGGGCCTCCATCTCGATCCCGGTGCGGTCGGCGGTGCGGACCGTGGCGGTGATCTCGACCCCCGCGTCCTGTACGTCCAGGTCGACCTCGACCCCGTGCACGGCGATCGGGTGGGCCAGCGGGATCAGGTCGGGGGTGCGCTTGGCCGCCTGGATGCCGGCGATCCGGGCCACGGCGAGGGCGTCGCCTTTGGGCACGCCCTCACCGCGCAGCAACTCGATCACGGCCGGTGAGCAGGTGACGACCCCCTTGGCCGTGGCCTCGCGGGCGGTGACCGGCTTGGCCGAGACGTCGACCATGCGGGCCGCGCCCGAGGCGTCGACGTGGGTGAGTCGCTGGGACTGGTGTTGCTGGTTCACCGGCACATCATGAGCCAGATTCCAGCACGATGTAGGGCAGTTGGTCACCCTCGCCCACCACGGTGACCTCTTCCGGCACCACGACCAGGCAGTTCGCCCCGGCCAGGTCGGCCACCAGGTGGGAACCCTGGCCACCGACCGGCCGCACCGTCGGCCCGGCCGCGGTCACCGTGAGCAGGCAGCGGGCGAACTGACGGCGCCCGGCCGGCGAGCGCCAGCCCTCCACCACGGTGGCGGTGCGGCGGGCCGGCTCGGCGTCGGGCAGACCGGCCAGCCGGCGCAGGGCCGGCACGATGAAGATCTGGAACGACAGCAGCGAGCTGACCGGGTTGCCGGGCAGGGTGAACAGCGGCGTGCGGTCCGGCCCGATCGTGCCGAAGCCCTGCGGCTTGCCCGGCTGCATGGCCACCGGCACGAACTCCACGGTGCCCAGTTCCTTCAGCACGGCCTTGACCGTGTCGTAGGCCCCGGCGCTGACCCCACCGGTGGTGATGATCAGGTCGGCCTCGGTGGCGGCCTGTTCCAACGCCGCAGCGACGTGTTCCGGGGTGTCGGCCATGATTCCGCCGTGCCGGGCCCGGGCACCGGCCTGGATGGCCGCAGCGACCAGGCCGTAGCCGTTGGAGTCGTGGATCTGGCCGGGCTGCAGCGGCTTTCCGGGAGGTACCAGCTCACTGCCGGAGGGCAGCACCAGAACCCGGGGACGTGGGTGGACTTTCAGCTGCTCGGCGCCGACCGAGGCCGCCAGCGAGATGTGGCGGGCCGTCAGCGCGGTGCCGGCGGTGAGCACGGTCTGCCCCTGCCGCACGTCTTCACCGGAGCGGCGGATGAACTGGCCCGGACTCGAAGCCCGATCGATACGAACGGTTTCCGTGCCCCCGTCGGTGGCCTCGACCTGCACCACCGAGTCGGCCCCGGCAGGCAGCGGGGCGCCCGTCATGATCCGCATCGTGGCGCCGGGCGGGAGTTCGAGCGCATCTCCGCGACCGGCCGGGATGTCACCCAGCACCGGCAGGGTGACCGGAGCCCCGGCCACCTCCGCCGCCCGCACCGCGTACCCGTCCATCGAGGAGTTGTCGAAGCGGGGCATGTCGATGCCCGAGACCACGTCCTCGGCCAGCACGCAGCCCACCGCCTCCAGCAGTGGAAGTTCCACTGCCGGAAGCGGTGCGAGGTCGCTCAGGCAGGCGGCGAGATGCTCGTCGACCGACCGCATCACTCTGCGGGGAGTTCGGCGACGAACTCCCGCAGGAACGAACGCAGGTCGGGGCCCAGGTCCTCGCGCTCGGTGGCCAGCCGGACCACGGCCTTGAGGTAGTCGAGCCGGTCGCCGGTGTCGTAACGCCGGCCCTTGAAGATGACGCCGTAGACGCCGCCACCGTCCTGCGCCGGGTCCTGCGCCAGGACCTGCAGGGCGTCGGTCAGCTGGATCTCGTTGCCGCGACCGGGCTTGGTCTCCTTCAGCACGTCGAACACCCGCGGGTGCAGCACGTACCGGCCGATCACGGCCAGGTTGGAGGGCGCGTCCTTCGGGTCGGGCTTCTCGACCATGCCGGTGACCCGGACCACGTCGCCCACCGCGGTGGTCTCCACCGCGGCGCAGCCGTACAGGTGCACCTGGGCCGGGTCGACCTCCATCAGCGCCACCACGCTGCCGCGGGTCTGCCGCTGCACGCCGATCATCCGGGTGAGCAGCTCGTCGCGCTCGTCGATCAGGTCGTCACCGAGCAGCACGGCGAACGGGTCGTCGCCGACGTGGTGGTCGGCGCAGAGCACGGCGTGGCCCAGGCCCCGCGGGTCGCCCTGCCGGGTGTAGTGGATGTCGGCCAGGTAGGCGGACTCGCGGACCTGCTCCAGCCGGTCCTTGTCGCCCTTGGCCTCGAGGGCCGCCTCCAGCTCCCAGGCCCGGTCGAAGTGGTCCTCCAGCGACCGCTTGCCCCGCCCGGTGATCATCAGCACGTCGGACAGGCCGGCCCGGACGGCCTCCTCCACCACGTACTGGATGGCCGGCCGGTCCACGACCGGCAGCATCTCCTTCGGGGTGGCCTTGGTGGCCGGCAGGAAGCGCGTGCCCAGGCCGGCGGCGGGGATCACGGCCTTGACCACGGCGGGCCCGGGGGCGCCGTCGCCCAGGGGTTCGAGGTCAGCGGAAATGCTCGGTTCCGTCATGGGCAAAACCTACCCAGGGAGGGAGGGGATCGGCGCGTTGTGACTCGGTTCGGCGACCCGCCATCGGTTACGACCGTCACGTTTGGCCGCGTAGAGCGCGGAATCGGCGGCCTGGAGCACCTCGTCCGCGGCGCGCCCGTCGCGCGGGTAGGCGGCCACCCCGATCGACACCGTCACCGCCTGGGAGACCTCGGCCTCCTCGAACGGCCGGGAGCGGGCCGCCTCCAGCACCCGCTCGGCGACCCGGCAGCCGCCGTCCACGTCGGTGTCGCGCAGCAGGACGACGAACTCCTCGCCTCCGTAGCGGGCCACCGTGTCGGCCTCGCGCACGCAGGCCAGCAGCCGGCCGGCGAAGTCGCGCAGCACCACGTCGCCGAAGCCGTGCCCCCAGGTGTCGTTGACCAGCTTGAAGTGGTCGATGTCGAGCATCAGCACGGTGAGCACGCCGTCGCCCCGCCCGGCCGCGGCGATCTCCCGGGACAGCGCGCTGACCAGCTGGGCGCGATTGCCCAGGCCGGTCAGGGTGTCGGTCATCGAGAGCCGGCGGACCTCGAGGTAGCGGCGGATGTTGGTGATCGCGGTGCCGGTCTGGGCGGCCAGGGCGCGCAGCCGGGTCAGCTGCAGGGCGTCGAACCCGGCGCCGCCCTCGCCGCGGGCGACCACCAGCACCCCGATCAGCCGGCGCCGGCCGGGGTCACGTTCGGCCGGGCTCTCCACCGGCTGCGAGTCCACCCCGATGCCGATCGCGGCGACCGGCCCGGCCCCCGGCAGCTCGAACCTCTGGGGTTCGAAAAGCTGCACGCTCGAGGGGTTCCCGGTGAGAGCGGCGAAGTGCCGCTCGGCGAACCCGGGCAGCACCGCCCGGGCCTCCTCCCCGTGGGCGTCCGGCCGGCCGGCCTCGGCGTGCACGCTGAGCCGGTCGCTCTCGCGCGTGGTCTGGTCGTAGGCCCGCCGCCCGCCCGGTGGGGTCTGGGCCGGCGCCTCCACCTCCTCGGCCACCAGCAGGATCGCGGCGGCGGCGGCCCCGGTGCCGGAAAGTGCCGTACCGGAGACCGTTCCGAGCAGCTCGGTGAGGTCGTGGGTGTGGGCCAGCACCTCGCCGAACCGGTCCAGGCTGTCGGCCAGGGCCAGCCGCTCGGCCTGCAGTTCACCGCCGACCGCGGCCAGTTCGTCGTCGACCGGCCGGGTCAGCCGCACCAGCACGAGCCACAGCGGGAACAGCGCGACCAGGGCCAGCGCGAGCAGGCACCAGCCGAGCAGCCGCAGGCCGCTGCCGCCCACCTCGCCGGTGGCCAGGATCCGGTAGGGCAGGCCCGGCCCGGCCTCGGTGAGGCGGTAGCCGAGCCCGAACCGGGTGCCCGCGGCCGGGCCCTCGGCCGGCAGCTCCCGCAGCAGCTCGGTGACCTTCTCGGACTCCGGACCGGTCCCGGCCAGGACCACCGGCCGCCCCGCCGCGGCGAGCACACTGAGGCGGCCGGAGGTGCCCAGCCGCTCGCGGAGCGCACTCAGCGCGGGCCGGTCCAGGGGAAGCCACATCACCACGGTGGCCACCTCCACCTCGGTGGTGCTGGCGAACGGGCTGATCAGCACCGGGGAGATCTCGGCCAGGCCGGCTCCGTCGGCGGCGGCATAGGGGCGGCCGGCCGAGCAGGAAGGGCCGGTGGTGAGGTCCTGGGCTCCGATACCGACGGCCACGTCGCGGGCGGCAGTGGCACCCGAGGCGGCCAGCAGCGCGGCATCGGCGTCGAAGACCGCGACGGCACTGCCCGGGCGGCGGGCGGCGGCGCGGGCGGCAAGGGTCTGCGCGGCCTCGGGGATGAGTTCACCACCGGTGCGGGTGGCCAGGGCCGCGACCTCGCCGGCGGCGACCCGGGCACTGGCCCGCACCGCCTCGCAGCGGGTCGAGAGCGCCACCGCGGCGGCGTCGGCGTCCCGGGCCGCGGCGCCGGAGGCGGCCGAGCGGGCATGCGCGGGAGCCGCCCAGACCAGCAGAACGGCCCCGGCCAGCAGCGGGACCACGGCCACGAGGACGAGCGCCACGGCCAGCCGGGAACGCAGTCGCCCGGGTCTGACCGGCTGTTGCACCTTCGGCCCGGCCTCCCGTGCGGACGGGGGAGCCGGCTCGGTCATCGCTGGATCACCCGGTCGCCTCGCCTGGTCATGTGGTCCCATCTAGGTCTGCGAGCGTTACTGGCGTTCCTGTCGGGGCGGTGGTGCAAGGTGGTGCCAGTTGGTGTCAGTCGGACGCTGATGACAACCGCTCGTAAACAGGTACACACCGAGAGTAGCGTGATGGACGGGCCGATCACTTCAGGCGGCGACAAGGGCACCCTGCGCCGGACCGTGCGGCGTAGCCGGGCCGCCCGTAGCCCTCAGGAACGGCAGCAGACCGAGATCGCGGTCGCCGCTGCGGCGCTGGAGGTGGAGGCGGTTCGCACGGCGTCGTGCGTAGCGGTGTACGCCTCGCTGCCGGACGAGCCGGGAACCGGCGAGCTACGCCGTCGGCTGCGTGCACTGGGAGTGCGTGTGCTGCTTCCCGTCGTCCTTGAGACCACTACCCGACCGACGCTCGACTGGGCGGTGGACGCCGGAGGACTGGCGCCCACAGGCGTCCTCAAGCTGTTGGAACCAACGGGGGAACGGCTGGGACCGGACGCGGTCACCCAGGCCGATGTGCTCCTGATCCCGGCCCTGGCGGTGGACACCACCGGACTGCGCCTGGGGCGCGGCCGGGGGTACTACGACGCAACGCTTGCGCGGCTGAACCCGCGTACCCCCGTCTTCGCGGTGGTGCACGACGACGAACTCGTTGCCGAGGTACCGGCCGAACCGCACGACCGCCGCGTGCACGGCGTCCTCACTCCGACCCGGACGGTGTTCTTCAGCTCTCCGGCTTGAAGGTCTGCTCCTGGTCGGAGGCCGCCTTCACCGCGTCGGCGGTGAACGGCCAGGCGAAGTCCTCGCCCTTCAGCCAGGCACCGACCTGGTCGTCGTAGTGCTTGTCCAGCGGGTGCCCGGAAACGCCGCTCTGGTTGACCCAGCGGGAGTTGTCCAGGTTGGACATGTCCACGATCATCCGCATCGACGGCGCCGCGGTCACCGAGAAGTCACCGGCCGAGGCGTCCCAGGAGAACGCGTTCACGATCGACGAGCCGCCGGGCGCCTCGTAGGGCCCCTGGTTGACCAGCTCCCGCAGCAGCGAGGGCAGGCCCTCACCACCCAGCGGCGTCTGCTCCAGCGTGACCCGGTGCAGCTTGCCCCAGCGCCACTTGTCCGGGTCCTTACCCAGCCGCTGGGTGAGCTCCAGGCGGGCCTGGGTGAGCGCCCGGCGCAGCACCTCGTCGCGGGACTCGACCACCGCGTCGGTGCGGCCGTCGTCCCACCACTCGTCCTTCGGGTCGTCCATCAGCATGCTGACCACCTGGAACCAGCGGTCGCCACCGTCGGCCCGGAAGCCCTCGGGGAGCTCGTCGGCGAAGGTCAGGTCGAGCAGCTTGGCCCAGACGGTGTTGAAGTAGGCCGCCGCGGCCGAGTCGGTGGGCTGCATGTAGTCCCACCCCTCGAGCAGCTCCACGCCGCTCTGGGTGAACTCGTCGGTGGTGGTGGCCAGCTCCAGGAGCGTGGGCACGAGCATCTCGGCGATCGCGTTGTAGGTGTCGTTCTGCACCTCACGCATGTCTTCCATGGTGATCGGATGGTCGGCGCGGGCGCCCTCGATCAGCTTCTGGATGCGCTGCGAACGGAAGCCGTAGTCCCAGTCGCTGGTCAGCTGGGCGGTGCCGTCGGGCCCGGTGACCGCCTGGTTCGCGGCGACGATGTAGCCCGAGCGCGGGTTCTCCACCCAGGGCAGGTCGCGCTTCTTGACGAACCCGGTCCAGTCGTAGCGGGAGTCCCAGCCGATCTGCGGCCAGGTGCCGTCGGCGGGCACCTTGGCCTGCGGGTCGCCCTTGCCGCGGAGGGGGACGCGGCCGGGAGCCTGGTAGCCGATGTTGCCGTCGACGTCGGCGTAGATCACGCTCTGCGCCGGGGCGTCGAGCTTCTGCACGGCCTTGCGGAACGACTCGAAGTCCTGAGCCACGTTCAGCCCCAGGATCGCCTCCATCGAGGTGCCCGGCGAGAGGGCGGTCCAGCTCAGCGCCACTGCGTAGGTGCTGCCGCGCAGGATCTTCTCGCCCGGGACCGGGGAGGTCTGGCCCGCCTTGGCCACGTCGGTGAGCACGTCGGAGATCAGCGGGCCGTGCTTGGTCGAACGGACGTTGATGGTCACCGGGTCGCCCCCGGCCACCTTAATCGTCTCCGGCCGGGTCTCGAGGGGCTGGCTGTTGCCGTCGACCAGGTACGACTCGCCGTTGACGTTCTCCAGGAAGAAGTCACTGACGTCGGGGCCCAGGTTGGTCAGGCCCCAGCTGATCCGGGCATTGTGGCCGATCACCACGCCGGGCAGACCGGCGAAGGTGTAGCCGGAGACGTCGAACGGGCAGGCCTCGGACACCGTGTTGCAGTGCAGGCCGACCTGCGTCCAGATGCCCGGGGCGGAGACGCCCAGGTGCGGGTCGTTGGCCAGCAGCGGCAGACCGCTCTCGGTCAGGTCGCCGGCCACCACCCAGGAGTTGGAGCCGTTGCCCTCGGAGCTGCCGCCGAGCACGTCGGGCAGGCCGTCGAGGGCGTTGGTGGCCGCGCTCAGGGCCTGCTGGGCGGCGTCGCTGCTGAGGACCGTGCTCTGCTGCACCAGGGAGGCGTTCTCCACCGTCGCGCTGCTGCTGGGGGTGCCGGTGGCCGACGGGTCGGGGGTGGGCGTGCCCTCCGGGGAGGTGCCCTGCTCCTCGTCCGGGTTCTCGTTCTGCTCGTTGTTCTGGTTGTTGTTCTTGTTGCCCTTGCCCGGGTTCGCCTGCGCGCCGGAGCCCGCCTGGTTCCCGTCGGCGGCCTCGCCCTCGATGATCGGCGGGTGCTCTTCGTAGGGGTAGTCGGGGAACAGCTGCTCGACCCGCTCGGCGTTGCGCACGGTGTTGATCGCCTGGGCGCGCTGCAGTTCCTCGCCGTAGTTGCTGCGCAGGTCCCAGGCCATCGCCTTGATCCAGGCCAGTGAGTCGACCGGCGTCCACGGCTCGATGTCGGCCAGGTCGTGGCTGCGCTCGAGGATCGTGTAGGTGACGTTGAGCTCGGACTTGGACCGGCCCTCGATGTACTCGTTCACGCCGGCCGCGTAGGCCTCCAGGTAGGCCTTGGTGGACTCGGTCGCCTTCGTGAACTCCTCCTCGGCGACCTGCCGCCAGCCCAGGGTGCGGATCAGCTTGTCGGCGGTCAGCGCGTCCTCGTCCTCGCCGACCAGCTCGCTCAGCCGGCCGGCGGTGATGTGCCGGCGCAGGTCCATCTCGAAGAACCGGTCCTGGGCGCTGACGTAACCCTGCACGCGGAACAGGTCCTCGGCGTTGTCCGCGTAGATCTGCGGCACACCCCGGTCGTCCCGGATCACCCGCGCCTCACCGGACAGGCCCGGCATCGACACCTCGCCGCCGCGGTCGGGCAGCGGACGGCGGATCAGCGTCACCGCCAGTACGGCGACGACGACCACGGCGATCACGGCGACGACTGCGGAGCCGATGGCCGTTACACGGAGGGCACGGCGACGGGTCACGGCAGGAACAATAGCCACTGTTCCGGGGCACGCCGCACCGGCCGTCGGGCTGGACACCGTGGGCGACCGATAGGATCCACAGCGGGCTGAGGGCGGCCTGTGAACCGACTGTGCGCCACGAAAGGCCATAAATTTGACGATTGAGCAGCTCAACCTAGCGCTGCTCGCCGGTCCGGCAGTCCTGCTCGCCGCCGTGGCGGCGGTGCGCCTGTCCGTGGGAACCGGTTTTCCGTCACTGCTTCTCTACCTGGCCCTCGGCCTGATCATCGGCGAGGGCGGGTTCGGCCTGGAGTTCGAGAACGCCGAGCTGACCTCGGTGCTCGGCTACGCCGCGCTGGTGCTGATCCTGGCCGAGGGCGGGCTGACCACCAAGTGGAAGACGATCCGGCCGTCGGTGGCCCCGGCCGCCCTGCTGGCCACCGTGGGCACCACGGTCTCGGTGGCCGTGGCCGGAGCCGCCGCGCACTACATCCTCAGCCTGGAGTGGCCGCTGGCCCTGCTGCTGGGGGCGGCGATCTCCTCGACCGACGCCGCGGCGGTGTTCTCGGTGCTGCGCCGGGTGCCGCTGCCGCCCCGGCTGGTCGGCATGCTGGAGGCCGAGTCCGGTTTCAACGACGCCCCGGTCGTGATCATCGTCATCGCGCTGACCGAGGTGGCGCACGGCGGCGAGTCGCACGGCATCGCGTACCTGCTCTACGAGGCGGTCTTCGAGCTGGTCGTGGGCACCGGGATCGGGCTGGGCATCGGCTGGCTGGCGGCGATCGCGCTGCGCCGGGTGGCGCTGCCCTCCTCCGGCCTCTACCCGATCGCGGTGTTCGCCTTCGCGATCGGCTCCTACGGGGCGGCGGCCACCATCCACGCCTCCGGATTCATCGCCGTGTATCTGTGCTCGTTGGTGATCGGGAACTCCCGGCTGCCGCACGGGGTGGCGGTGCGGGGCTTCGCCGAGGGCCTGGGCTGGATCGCCCAGATCGGCCTGTTCGTCCTGCTCGGGCTGCTGGCCTCGCCGGAGCGGCTGCCCGCCGCGGTCGGCCCGGCCTTCCTGATCGGCCTGGTGCTGCTGCTGGTGGCCCGGCCGCTGTCGGTGGCCGCGTCGGTCAGCTGGTTCCGGGTCTCGCTGCGCGACCAGGCGTTCCTGTCCTGGGCCGGGCTGCGGGGTGCAGTGCCGGTGGTCCTGGCCACGGTGCCGGTGGCTCAGGGGGTGGAGAACGCCAGCCAGCTCTTCGACATCGTCTTCTGCCTGGTGCTGATCTTCACGCTGGTGCAGGCACCCACCCTGCCCTGGGTAGCCCGGCGTCTCGGGCTCAGCGACGACTCCCCCACGGTCGGCCTGGAGGTGGAGTCCGTACCGCTCGGGGCTCAGGGGGCCGACGTGCTGGAGGCCCACGTGGGGCCGGAGTCGAGGCTGCACGGCGTGGAGATCTTCGAGCTCCGCCTGCCGGCCGGCGCCAACGTCACGCTGATCCTGCGCGACGGGGAGGCGATCGTGCCGGACAACCGCACCGCGCTGCGGCACGGCGACGACCTGATCGTGGTCACCCCGGCCTCGGCCCGGTCGGCCACGGAGGACCGCCTGAAGGCGATCAGCCTGGGCGGCAAGCTCTCCGGCTGGCACGACAAGAGGGAGGGCGAGGGTCGCACCGCCCGCCCCCGCGTCGCGGCCGGCTCCGTGCGTCCGAGCGTTCCGCCCGAGGTGCCGGGGGTCACCTCGTCCGGGGCCGTGCGAGCACTCGCACATCGTTTCCGACCTGGCGCACGTCGACCAGGTCCAGACGCCAGACGTCGGCAATAGTCGTGATCCCGGCGTCGAGCATGGCGTTCGGCCCGGCGCCGAGCAGGGCCGGGGCCAGGTAGGCGACCACCCGGTCCACCAGCCCCGCCTCGACCATCGCCCCGGCCATCCGGGGGCCGCCCTCGAGCAGCACGTGTCGGCGCTCACGCGCGTACAGCGCGCGCATCAGGGCGTGCAGGTCCAGCCCGAGGCGACCACCGCCGTCGCCCGCCGCATCGGCATCGGTGCCCACGGACGTCCCAACTTCTTCGCCCGTAGCAATCCAGGTCGGTGCGTCGTCGCCGCGGATGCGCGCGTTCGCGGGCGTGCGGTTGTGGGTGTCGGCCACTACCCGCAACGGCTGATGCTCCAGGGGATTGCCCTCCGCATCCCGCACGGTCAGCAGCGGGTCGTCGGCCAGAACCGTGCCTACCCCCACCAGCATCGTGTCTACCTGGGCGCGCAAACGGTGCACGTCACTACGGGCCTCGACGCTGGTGATCCATTGACTCGTGCCGTCCTGCGCGGCCACCCGCCCGTCCAGCGTGGCGGCGAACTTCCAGGTCACGAACGGCCGCTGCTTACGGACGGCGGTGAGCCAGACCTCGTTGCCCTCCCCCGGCTCGAGACCGCGTTCGGCCTCGTCGGCCAGCACCCCGACCTCGACCTCCAGGCCGGCTCGGCGAAGCCTCTCGGCCCCGCCGGCGGCGGCGTCGGAGGGGTCGGGAACGGCAATAACGACCTTTTGGACGCCCGCGGCCAGCAAAGCCTCGGAACACGGGCCGGTGCGTCCGGTGTGGTTGCACGGCTCCAACGTCACCACCGCGGTAGTGCCCCGGGCGCGCTCCCCTGCGGCCCTCAGAGCCACTACCTCGGCATGCGGTCCGCCGGCCCGCTCGTGCCACCCCTGCGCCACCACGGTCCCGTCGGGGTCCAGCAGCACGCACCCCACCACCGGGTTGGGCAGGGCAGTGGCCAGCCCTCGGGCCGCCAGCCCGATCGCCTGCCGCATCGCCCGGATCTCGGCCTCGCTCGCCATTCGCAGTCCCGTCTCCTCGGTCTGGTCTTTCCCCCGGTTCGATCGGTCCCTTTGCCCCTGCGGCTGAGGCGGGAATGGCAGTCCCCCACGACCCGTTCCACTGCCGACCGGATGATTCTCGCCGATGACCAGGCAGTCGTCCGTCGAAGCGACACCCGCCCGTGCATTACTATTGGCACTCAAGACTAGAGAGTGCCAGCCGTCTATCAGGAGGACGACGTGCCCACGTACGTCTATGCGTGCACCGAGTGCAACCACGGCTTCGAGGCGCAGCAGGCGTTCAGTGATGACGCACTGACCACGTGCCCGGAGTGCTCGGGCAAGCTCCGCAAGGTCTTCAACTCCGTGGGCATCGTGTTCAAGGGCTCGGGCTTCTACCGCAACGACTCGCGCGGTACCTCGACCAGCAGCACCACCACCCCTGCGTCGACGTCCTCGTCCTCCTCGGACTCGGGCAGCTCGTCCAGCTCCACGTCGGGCTCCTCCTCGGGTTCCTCGGGCTCGTCCGAGTCGAAGAGCAACTCGACCTCGTCGGCCTCCACCGCCTCGAGCGGTAGCGCAGCCTGACGTCTGCTGCCGAACGCCCCGCGCCCTCCGGGCCGCGGGGCGTTCGTGTTTCTGCTTTCCACAGCAGGCACGACTGCCGGTTTGTCCACAGGCCCGGTCTTACCCCTTCGAGGGTGCGATCCCTCTGGCTAGCTTTCCTTCATGCCAGCGAATCGACCGGTGGGCGGATGGGTCCCCGACCTCCTCGGGCCTGGTGATCGCGGGCCGAGGCGGGCTGCTTCTGAGCGGCCGACCCCTTCCGCCACGCGAGGTGCCGAGCCCATCTTCACCGGTCTCGAGGCTGCACTCTTCGCCGCGCCGGATGCCGATTCCACCTCTCCCCCGCCATGGGAGTCGCTGACACGGGCCGGCGCTGACGCTTCCGTGGACGACCTGTTCTCGCCCCGGCGTGCGTCGGTCCAGCAGGCGCCCAGACCCGCAGCCTCCTCGAAGGCGACGCGAGAGAGCTTGTTTCATAAGTGGCAGCGCTCTCGGCCAGTGGAACGCTGGCACGCACTACGCCATCCTCCCCGCCTGGGAAGCGGCCGGATGCGCACCCTTCGCCTCACGATCGCCCTGCACCGCACCAAGATCGCGGTCGGGCTGCTCCTGGCCGCTGTCTGGTTCACGGTCCGGCTGGGCAGTCCCGAGCCACCGGAGACTGTGGCAGTGCTGGTGGCCACGCAGGATCTTCCGGCCGGGCACCGGCTCACCGAGGCAGATCTGAAATGGGTGCAGTGGCCGGTCGAAGTGGCTCCGGGCGGAGGCGAGGCGGGTGCAGGGTCGTGGGCGGGGGTGGCGCCAGCGGCTTTGGCTGGGCCGGCACCTTTCGCTGGGCCGGCACCTTCCACTGGGTCGGCACCTTCCACTGGGTCGGCACCTTCTGCGATGTCGGCGGGGTCGGCGGGGTCGGCGGTGTCGGCGGGGTCGGCGGTGTCCGCTTGGCCGGTGGCGTCGGCCGGACCGGCACCCTCCGCTCGATCTGCAGCGTCGGCCGGACCGGCACCCTTCGATCGGTCCGCAGCGTCGGCCGGGCCGACACCCTTCACTCGATCTGCGGCGTGGGCTGGGCCGGCAGCTTCGGTTGAGCCTGCGGCCAGGAGGGCTGGAGCCAAGGCAAGGCCGGCGTCGGGGGTTGGTCCGGGGCGGGTTTTGGCGGGGCCGGTTCAGGAGGGCGAGGCGATCACCGAGGTGCGCCTGCTGGGTCCGGGGCTCCTGCAGGGCCTGCCGGCCGGCACCGTGGCTGTACCGGTGCGGCTGACCGATCCGGCGGGGAGCGCCCTGGTGCGGGCGGGCCAGCGGGTCGACGTCTTGGCCAGCACAGCGTCTACCTGGTCAGCTGAGGAGGGCGGGGGCAGTTCGACGCTGAGCCCGGCAACCACTCGTCGCGCTGCCCGTAATGCTCTGGTGCTCAGCACTTCCGGACAAGGCAATGGAGCTAGAGCCTGGGAAGAGGACGCGGGCGGGACAGGGGGCGGCTGGGCAGCGGGCTCGGACGACGCCGCTGCTCTGGCCGGGGTGCTGGTGCTCGCGGTGCCTGAGTCCGAGGTGACCCAGCTCGTGGGGGCAGTGACCGGGGCCCAGGTGTCGGTGGTGGTGCTTTCGTAGCCGCCGGACGTCACCCGCGGTGGTCTCGGCCGCCGATGCAGAGGGGCGGTGAACTGTGCAGATCGCACCGGTAGCCTCGCCGGAGGGCGGCTTCGGCGAGCCCGCACTAACCTCGCCCTGCCCCTTCCCCCACCCCGGAGGCACAGCAGATCATGATCAAGGGCTTCAAAGATTTCATCATGCGCGGCAACGTGCTGGAGCTCGCCATTGCCGTGGTCATCGGCGCGGCGTTCACCAGCGTGGTCACGTCGGTCACCGACGGGGTGATCAAGCCCCTCCTGGCCGCGATCGGCTCGCCGGAGACCGGTGGCATGAACTTCGAGATCCGACCCTCGGTGGCGGACAAGGCCACCCTGGTCGACCTGAACGGCCTGGTCACCTCGATCCTGAACTTCATGATCGTCGCCGCGGTCGTCTACTTCCTCATCGTCGTGCCGATGAACGCCCTAATGGAGCGTCGTCGCCGCGGTGAAGAGCCGGAGCCCGCGTCCCCGGCGGAGGACATCCTGCTGCTGCAGGAGATCCGCGACCTGCTGCGCGACCGCCCGGCCGAGCAGGGGCCGCAGCGCTGACGCGTACGCGCGATCGCCGGTCCCTGCCGAGGCCGGCGGGCCGAGGCGGAGGGGCCTAACCGGAAACCGGGCCCGTCAGCCGATCCCGGAGCCGTCCCGGAGCCGGATCACCAGGCGGGCCTGAGAGCGTCAGGCCGGGCTGGAAACAAGGCCAGACACACACTGGGCCCGACTCACAGCAGGGCCGGGCCGGAAAACTGGACCGGACGCACACCAAGCCTGGGAGTGTCAGGCCGGACCGGAAGGCAGGACTGGACACACGTACCGGGCCCGAATCACAGCAAGGCCGGACCGGAAAACAGGGCCGGATGCACACCGGGCCCGGGAGCGTCAGGGCCGGAAAGCAGGGCCGGAGCCGCTAGATCCGCGGCTCCGGCCCTGCTGCTGTCTCCGGGCTGACACCATGGCCCCCATGGCGATCAGCTCACGGCACATCGATGTCCGGATCAGCCGGCCCGCCCAGCCGGTCTACGACTACGTCAGCGTCCCGTCCAACCTCCCGGCCTGGGCGCCCGGTCTGTGCGACCGGGTGGAGGAGGTCGACGGCGAGTGGGTGGCCTCCTCGCCGATGGGCCGAATCGTCCTGAAGTTCGCTCCCCGCAACGACTTCGGGGTCGCCGACCACGAGGTCACATTGGCCGACGGGCAGTCCTTCTACAACCCTCTGCGGGTGCTCCCCGACGGCGACGAGTGCGAGGTGGTCTTCACCCTGCGCCGGCTCGACGGCGTCACGGACGAGGAGTTCGAGCGTGACGCCGCCGCCGTCGGTTCCGATCTGGCCCGGCTGAAGAGCCTTCTCGAGAAGGCCTAGGTCACTTGGCCTTGACCACCGAGAAGTACGTCATCGAGTCCTTGTCGTCGTTGTACAGGCGCAGGCTGCGCTTCGAGGCCTGCACGTAGCCCCACTTGCCCTCGACCGAGAACAGGTCGCCGCTGTGCGCGAAGTCGAAGAGCTGGTTGGCCTTCTTCTTGTCGCAGGCCGCCAGGTCGATGGCGCCGTTCTTCTTCTGCTGCAGGCAGTACGCCTGGATCTCGTGGCTGTCGTTGCTGCTCATGATCTGGTAGAGCGGGTTCTTCTTGCCCACCTTGCGCAGCACGAACTTGGTGCCCACGTTGGACAGGCCGTTCGAGGCGGTCGGCTTCGAGCGCGACAGGTCGGCCTGGCCTTCGCCGTCGACCGTCAGCAGGCGGGCCTTGCCCTTGTACTTCGGGGCCTTGATCAGCACCGGCTTGCCGCTGATCGGCTCGGCCTTCGAGGTGGCCACGGAAACGTCCGTGCCGCCGGGGGCCTCGGCGGCCTGGGCAGCACCGGCCGTGCTCAGCCAGAGGCCGGCGGCAACGGCGGGCACGCCCACCAGAGCGGTCGCGGTCCGGGTGCGACGGGAGATGCTGAGCATGAGAGTTCCTCCTGTGTGGGCGGTGCGGCCTGCACCACAACCACGTCTGGGACGACACATCGGTTCAGCCGCAGGGTGAAGGGGGCTTCCCTTCCGGCTTCACTGCTTTCGATGCACCGTTCCCGGGAAAAGTTCGGAGGATCCCAAGAAATTTTTCAGGTGGCCGCGACCCGGCTCATTCCCAGTGCGGAGGGCGCTCGCGCTGCAGGTCGTCGTCGCGGCTGCCGGGCCGGTCCTCGCCCCAGCCCTCGTCGCGGTCGTCGTCCGAGCGGTCCGGGAAGGCCGCCTCTTCGTCTTCAGGTCCCACGGGATCAGAGAGTACCGGCGGCTCCGCCACCGCGTCGTCGGTCAGTGCTCCGTTCAGCCGCAGGTCACCGGAACCGGGGGCCCCGGCCGCGAGCACCGCGTCTTCCAGCAGTCCGGCATTGACCGTCTCGACCACGTCGGTGGCCTCCAGCAGCAGGCCACCGGGCAGGGAGTAGACCTCCGGCGGCAGGGGCTGGGCCATCGCCCCTTCCCAGACCTCGCGCACCCGGGCGATCTCGCGGTCCGGGTCGGCGGCCAGGTCCATGGCCGAGATCCGGCAGTACGCCCAGCCGGCCCGTTCCCAGCGGGCCGGGCGGTGCCGCTCCCGCTCGCGGGTGTTGCGCGAGGCGAACGAGGGCCCGTCCAGATCCACCGCTACGAGCATCCGCCCGGGTACACGGGGGTCGGCCACCGCGACGTCGAGCGGCCAAGCACCGTCGCCCACCCGGACCCGGACCGGCAGGCCGGCCGCCGTGAGCCGGTCGCGCAGATCGGCGACCAGCGCGTCCGAGTTCTTCGGCATCCGGCCGGCACTGCCGGTTCCCCGGCCCCCTGCGGCCAGGAGGACGTCGCGCAGAAGCCGGGCACCGGCCGTCCTCAATCGGTCGACCAGCAGATCGTCGGCGGTGAAGCAGCAGACCACGGTGGTGCGGTAGCGGGCCCGGCTGACGGCGGTGGTGAGGGCGGCGGCGCCCTTGTCCCCGTCGAGCACGCCGAAGCGGTGCAGCACGCGGCCGTGCGGGGTGCGGGCCAGGCCGATCGAGACGATCGCCGCGTCCCGCTCGATGCCGAGCAGACGCTGCACCGGGCGGATGGTGAAGGGCTCGGCCAGGCCGGTGCGGCGCTGCCGGCTCAGCCACTGGGCCAGCACCGGGCGCTCGGGCAGGCTGATCCGCAGCGACTCCTCGATCCGCTCGGCGTGCCGCTCGCTCAGCGTGATCACGATCAGCGACTGGTCGGGCTGCTGCAGCGCGTGCCGTTCCACCAGGTCGATCACCCGGGCCACCTCGCCGTCGGCGCTGACCGGCAGCTCCTCGCCGGGCGGGGGGATGGCGATGCCGTCGGCCACGGCCTCCAGGAAGAGCGGCGCCTGGACACCCGTGCCCGGGGTCTGCTGCCAGCCCTCCGGGTAGCGCGGGGCCAGCGGCAGGAGCATGCGGCCGTCGACGCTGCGGTGGTCTCGGTCAAGGCGGCAGACCCGGGCGAAGGGAGCCAGCGACTCGACCACCGACTTGCTGCCGTCGGGCGGGGAGAGCCGGCGCCGGTCCCCGGCCACGATCACCTGCCCGCCCCGGGCCAGGGCGGCCACTACCTCGGGCAGGCCGATGTGGCCCGCGTCGTCCACGACCACCGTGTCCACCACCGGGCTGACTCCCGGGTCGGCGGGGGCCAGGCAGGCGGCCACCGTGTCGGGGCTCATCACCCAGACCGGAGTGAGCGCCGAGAGCACGTCTCCGCAGCGCCGCACCAGATCGGCCAGCCGGGGCCGGGAGTCGTCGCGGGTCAGCCAGGTGCGCAGGGTGCGCATCTGCTCGGGCTGGGCGGTCAGCACCTTGGCCGCGCGGTTGGTCACCGCGGTCCGCACCAGCACCGAACCGGCCTCGATCCGGGCCTGCTCGGCGGCCCGCAGCCCGGCCGCCGCGGTACGCAGCGCCCGCGGGTCGTGCCCGGCCAGCCGCGGGTCGGAGCGCACGATCCGGTCGCGCACCGACGACCACCAGGCCAGGTCGAACTCGCCGTCGATGGCGTCCGGGCCGATCCGCCGCTCTTTCAGGTCGTCGACCAGCGCGGCCAGCCCGGCCTCGCGCAGGGCCTGCAGCAGCCGGGCCCGGCGGGGCTGGCCGAGGATGCCCTGGGTGTCGGCGGCCAGGTCGGCGATCCGCTCCTGCAGCTCGTCGAGCGGCATCGAGCCCAGCTGCGGCACCGGTGAGCCGGAGAACGTGCCGGCCAGCACGGCGATCGCGCCCATCGACGAGGTGACGCTGGCCGCCGCCTCGGTGAGCCCCACCACCACGCGTGGCGACGACGGAGCCAGGGCGTGCTGGTGCCAGCGGTTGAGCAGATCCTGGGCCGTGCGCAGGGTGCGGTAGAGGTCGGGAACGCTGACTCCGGGCCGGACCAGCGCCTGAGCCTGGCGGCGCAACCGGCGCCGCTCCACCCGTCCGGGCCCGGAACCGTCGGTGGGCCGCTCATTGCGCGGGGCCACCGCCACCGCGAGCTCCTCCAGCGATGCGTCGAAGAGCTGGGGCAGCATCGAGTCCAGGACCGTGCGCACCCCGAGCAGCAGGTTGAGCAGCGGCAGCCACTCCTCTGCGGTGGTGGCCGGACGCAGCCCGGCGGCCTCCGTCACCCCGTCCATCGCGGCCCGGGTGCGGTCCAGCCCGGCCCGCAGCACCAGCGCCGCCTCCAGGGCCTTGCGAGCTTCGGCATTGGTCGTGACCTGCGCGTCGTACCAACGGGTGTCGACGCGGGTGAGGCTGAAGGCGCCGGCCGCGGCCGCGGCGTGCAGATGCGCCCGCACACGCTCCCGGGTGACCCCGTCCAGACTGTTCAGCACCTCTTCGCCGAGCCGGACCGAGCCCACCGGAGCCCCGGTGCGACGGGTGAGGTCGGCCAGCGCCACCATCGCGTCGTAGGCGCTGACCCCCCAGGGCTGACGCACCTCGTGCAGTGCCGTGACGTCACCGTCGAGCAGCACCCGGGCCTCGCGGATGACCCGGGCCGAGTCGTCGTCCAGCGCGGCCTTGCCCAGCGGCGGGAGCTGGCCCGTGGGACCGTTGGTGGCGGCGCTCAGGGCCGCGGTGAGCGTGGCGGTGAGCGGAGCGGTGCGGGTGGCCGGCCGGCCCCCCGGGGAGTCGCGCAGGTCGAGCACCAGGTCACCGATGCCGGCCTGGTACAGACGGCTCAGCAGGGTCTCGGTGCTGGCCCGGCGGGGGCTGAGCACCAGCACCCGGCGGCCGGCGGCGACCAGCCCGGCGATCGAGGCGGCCAGGGTGTGGGTGGCGCCGGAGCCGGGTGGGCCCTCGATCACCAGGTTCTCGCCGCGCAGGGCGGCGGCGACCGCGTCGGCCTGGGCCGGGTCGCAGTCCAGGACCAGCAGTTCGTCGGCCGGGTCGGCCTGCGGCGGAGGGCTCACCGGGCGGGCGCCGCGCGGCCCCAGCCGACCCACCACGGCCAGCCGGCGCGACTCGGACTCGCCCACCACCGGCTTCTGGTGCGGGATCAGCGGGGACGAGTCGGCCGGCTCGGAGGTGTCGGGCAGCCGCACCACGACCGGCGCTCCGGCCGCCGCGACCGAGCTGAGCAGCTCGTTCGCCGCGATCGCGGGCACCGCCGCGTCCAGGTCGGCCAGCACCGCCCCGGAACCGGCGGCGAAGGTGGCCAGCACCAGGCTGCGCTCGATGGTGAAGTCGCGCAGCCCGCCGCAGTGCTCCTCGAGCCAGGCGTAGACCGGGCGCGGGTCGAATCCCTTCTCCCCGCTGGCCATCGCGGCCAGCTCGACGCCGTCGGTCTCGATGCCGTAGTCCTCGGCCAGGGCCCGCACCAGCTCCGGGTTGATCAGGACCGAGTCGTCGAGGTCGAGGTCGAAGTCGCTCTCGCCCCCGCGCGGGCGGATCGAGCAGGCCCGCAGCACCACCGGCGCGTTCACCGGGGCCGCGGCCTCGTCCGGGCGCCAGGTGGCGACGCCGATCGACAGGCAACTGGCCTGCACCCCGCGCTGGGCCGAGAGCACGATGGCCGAGCGCCGGATCATCCGGACCTGGTTCCAGGCCACGTCGTGTGCCTCGGGCTCACGGAACAGGCTGGACAGGCGGGTGGGCCGGCCGGCGAAGAGCTGGGCCAGGCCGGAGGGGTGGGCGTGGGTGAGTTCCAGCCAGGAGGCGCGTGCCTCCGGACCGGTGGTCAGCAGGGTGTCGGGCAGACCCGAGCCGGCCAGTGCCCGACGCCAGGCCTCGACCGCGGCCACGACCCGTTCGGGGGTGGCCGCAGGAGCGCCCGCCGACTGCACCGGGCGCTCGACACGGGGCGTCAGGGGTCGCCTCGTCAGCGACCCCCCGGCGGACTGCTCGGGCACCACCCAACGCTAGCCCGCGCTGCACTCTCCGGGCGGAAAGCGCTCTCGGCGTGCCGGAAGCGCGCTCGGCCGGGTACCCGCTCGGAGGACCGCCCCGGCCCACCGCACGGACGAGTAACAAGCCTGGTCAGCGCGGCGACGGGCCGTCCCGGTCGGCGGGCCGGTGTGACCGGGACGACACTCGCCGAACGGATCAGGCAGCCAGCAGCATGGCCAGGACGGCGGTGTCCGGATCCTGTGCCGGGTCCACCCCCACCTTGCTCACCAGCCGGGTGACCGTGCCGTCGCGCTCCGCCTCCACCCACGAGGCCCGGTGCTCCAGCCCCAGGTGCGGGATGCCGGGCAGCAGCACGCAGCCCGACGCCGCTCCCGAGGCCTCGGGGATGGACGGCCGGCTCTCCGACGGCGGATGCAGAAGCAGCAGCGCAGGCGGGGTCTGGCTACCGAACTCGCCCGGGCCGGGGGCACCGTCGCCGAGCACCGGGCCGGCCGACGTGACCAGCCCGACGGCCCCGGGCAGCGGCCCTTCCGGAGTGTCCTCGACGGCCAGGAAGACCGTGGTGGTGGGCACCAGCCCGGGCACGGCGGCGAGCCGGACCGCGAGCGTGAGGAACTGCGCCCATTCCCGGGTGGAGGAGGGCCAGCGCCCGCTGACCACGAAGCCGCTCAGTAAGTGGTCGGCACCGCCCTGGTAGGGGGCGATCTCGACGTTCTGGGGGTGGTTGTCCGACATGCCAGCTCCCTCCACTTCGCGGGGGTGGCCGGAACCGGCTCACGTACAGGTGCCGGTCACGGCGCCCCGTCGCACGTGAACACACGGTGCGGCACAAGGGCACTGGCAGACAAGCCCCCCAGAGTGCCAGCGGCCGGTCCGGCTCCTCAGCGGTCGAACAGCGTGCGCCCGGTGACGGCGAACTTCTCACCCTCGGCGATCAGCCGCGGCGTGGCCGGCCCCAGCGGTTCGGGCAGCGCGGAGAGCTCGAACCAGCCCACCGCGAGCGATTCGTCGTCGCCCACCACGGCCTCGCCCCCGGTGGGCCGGCAGGCGAAGAAGTGGTCGACGAAGACCGTGCGGTCGCCGTTGGGGTAGACGATCGGCTCGGTGGTGCTGATCGAGATCAGGTCGGTGACCTCGACCTCGACGCCGGTCTCCTCCAGCACCTCGCGGGCGCAACTGGCGGCCATCGTCTCGCCCGGTTCGGAGATGCCGCTGGGCAGGGCCCAGCGCCCGTTGTCGGCGCGCTGGCCCAGCAGCACCCGGCCGGTCTCGTCGATCACCAGGGCGGTGACGCCGGGCAGCCAGAGCTCGTCGTGCCCGATCTTCTCGCGCAGGGCAAGGATGAATTCAGGGGTCGGCATGGGAAAACCGTACTCAGGCGGGGGCCGCGTCGCGCTTCGCGAGCATGTTCTCCATCAGCGTGATCTCGGCCTCCTGGGCCTTGATGATGGTCTGCGCCAGGTTGACCGCCACCGGCTCGTCGGTGAGCTTCACCGCGGCCCGGGCCATCGCCACCCCACCCTGGTGGTGCTTGATCATCAGCTGCAGGAACAGCACGTCGGCCTCGGCCGTGGGCAGCGTGCGCAGCCGGTTCACGTCGGCCTGGGTGGCCATGCCGGGCATCAGGCCGCTGTCGGCGGCCGGGATGTCCTCGGCGTCGAGCCCGGCCAGCTCGTGCTCGGCCTCGTGCCCCTCCATCCACTGCATCGGCTGCCCGGTGCGCCCGACCGACAGGCCCCAGACGTTCAGCCAGCCCTGCATCTGCCCCATCTGGTTCGACTGGGTCAGCGCCATGTCGGTGGTCAGGTAGCGGATGTCCTGGTCCTGCGTGCGGCGCTGGACGATGGTCGCCATGTCGACCGCCTGGGCGTGGTGGTCGATCATGTCGCGGGCGAACCCGGCGGCGGCGGAGTTGTCCGCCGGCGCGGCCGGGCCCTGCACGTACGAGACCAGCAGCACGGTGGCGACCAGCAGCACCAGGGCGCCGATCGCCATCCGGATCAGGGTGCGCCCGGTGAGCCAGAAGTCGCGCGGCGGAGGGGGGGAGTCCAGCTCGTCCTCGTCCGGTGCGTCTGTGTCCACGACCCCAGCCTGGCCGGGGGCACCCGATCCTGCCATCTTCGTCAGCCCTCCGGCGTGCCCACACCGCCGGTGCACGCGGCACCCGGCTCCGGCGTCTGCGGGCCCTGCTTGTACTCCTTGATGAACTTCTCGATCCGCTGGTCGCTGGCCTTGTCCACCGACATCTGGTGCTCCCAGGCGGAGAGCGTGATCGGGTTCTCCTGCTCCGGGTACGGCGTCATCAGGATGTAGGTCTGGTTGCCCACGATGTCCTTCAGCGCCTCGACCTCGGACTCGGGCACGTCGTCGCGGTAGGTGATCCACACCGCGCCGTGCTCGAGGGCGTGCACCGCGTTCTCGTTCTGCTGGGGCTCCGAGTAGATGCCGCAGTTCAGCCAGACCGGGTTGTGGTCGCCACCGACCGGCGGGGTCTGCTCGTAGGTGACCGCAGTCTCGACGTGGTTGGCGCTCAGGTCCTTGTACTCCTTGAGCCCGGTCAGCGGCGTGGCCTCAAGTTCCTTCTGCTCGTTCTGCGCGGTCAGCACGATCGCCGTGATCCCCCCACCGAGCGCGAGGACGATCGCGGTCGCCCCGGCCACCAGCCCGATCCGGCGCCGCTTCTCGCGGGCCTCCTGTTCGGCGCGCATCTGGGCGGCCTTCTCCGCGGTGGCCTGCCGGGCTTTCCTGGCGTTGGTCATGACGGTGTGGTGCCTCTCGCGTGCAGGGGGGCGTCGACATGGTGCATACGGACGGCGCGAAGCCTGGGTTCCGGGCTGTCGCTGAGGGGAACGTCGCAACGCTACCGCTACACCCCGGACGACCCCAGAACAAGTTCAAGTTTCACATAGTTTCCTGTGGACGCCGGTGGCCGGCGAGCGCGCCCGGATGTCGCCTTCCGATGTGCCTCTGGTTGTAACAACCGCTCGCTATCGTGCCCGGCAGCCCAGGAAGCTGACGATGAACGGATCCGCCCCATGCAGCTCTCCCCGCACGAGCAGGAGCGCCTGATGCTCTCCTACGCCGCCGACCTGGCCTGGCGGCGCAAGGACCGCGGCCTGAAGCTCAACCACCCCGAGGCGGTGGCGATCCTCAGCTCGTTCGTGCTGGAGGGCGCCCGCGACGGCCGGCTGGTCACCGACCTCATGCAGGCCGGCCGTGAGGTGCTCAGCCGCGACGACGTGATGGAGGGGGTGCCCGAGATGCTGGCCGAGGTCCAGGTCGAGGCCACCTTCCCGGACGGCACCAAGCTCGTCACCGTGCACCAGCCGATCGTCTAGGAGGGCCCGATGAACCCTGGTGAGGTCATTCCCGCGGACGGCAGCATCACGCTGAACGAGGGCGCCGAGCGCATCACCGTCCGGGTGGTCAACACCGGCGACCGGCCGGTGCAGGTCGGCTCGCACTTCCACTTCCCCTCGGCCAACCGGGCGCTGGAGTTCGACCGGGACCGGGCACACGGCCACCGGCTCGACATCGCGGCCGGTACCGCGGTGCGGTTCGAGCCGGGCGTGGACCGCGAGGTCACCCTGGTGCCGATCGCCGGCTCCCGGGTGGTGCCAGGTCTGAGCCTGCCCGCGCCGGGCCCGCTCGACCAGACCGATTAAGAGCAGAAAACCGCATTGAGGACGTTTGTCAGCCTCAGCGACGAAGGTGCCCACGAGCGTCCCTCAGTAGTTCGAAAACCAGGAAGGCTGACCGGCTTGGACCTCTCTCGCGCGCGCTACGCCCAGCTCTACGGTCCCACCGTCGGCGACCGGGTCCGCCTGGCCGACACCGACCTGTTCATCTCCCCCACCGAGGACCGCTGCGGCGGACCGGGCCGGGCCGGCGAGGAAGCGGTGTTCGGCGGCGGCAAGGTGCTGCGCGAGTCGATGGGCCAAGGCCGCGCCACCCGCGCCCAGGGCACCCCCGACCTGATCATCACCGGCGCCCTGGTCCTGGACCACTGGGGCGTGATCAAGGCCGACGTGGGGGTGCGGGACGGCCGCATCGTGGCGCTGGGCAAGGCGGGCAACCCGGAGACGATGGACGGGGTGCACCCCGATCTGGTGGTCGGCCCGAACACCGAGATCCTGGCCGGCAACGGCAAGATCCTCACCGCCGGCGGCATCGACTGCCACGTGCACTTCATCTGCCCGCAGATCGTGCCGGAGGCGCTCGGCAACGGCATCACCACGCTGATCGGCGGCGGTACGGGACCGGCCGAGGGCACCAAGGCCACCACGGTCACGCCCGGGTCGTGGTACCTGGCCCGGATGCTCGAGGCGATGGACGGCCAGCCGGTCAACGTGGCCCTGCTGGGCAAGGGCAACACCGTCTCGCACGAGGCGATGTGGGAGCAGTTGCGGGCCGGGGCCTCGGGTTTCAAGCTGCACGAGGACTGGGGCACCACCCCCGCGGCGATCGACGCCTGCCTGACCGTCTGCGACCAGACCGGCGTACAGGCCAGCATCCACACCGACACCCTGAACGAGGCCGGCTACGTGGAGTCCACGCTGGCCGCGATCAACGGCCGGGCGATCCACAGCTACCACACCGAGGGCGCCGGCGGCGGGCACGCGCCGGACATCATCACCGTGGCCGGCTACGGCCACATCCTGCCCTCGAGCACGAACCCGACCCGGCCGCACACCGTCAACACGCTGTCCGAGCACCTGGACATGCTGATGGTCTGCCACCACCTGTCGCCGAGCATCCCTGAGGACCTGGCCTTCGCCGAGTCCCGGATCCGGCCCTCGACCATCGCCGCCGAGGACCTGCTGCACGACCTGGGCGCGATCTCGATGATCGGCTCGGACGCCCAGGCGATGGGCCGGATCGGCGAGGTCGTGCTGCGCACCTGGCAGACGGCGCACGTGATGAAGAGCCGTCGGGGTCTGCTCGACGGTGACGTGCACAACGACAACCTGCGGGCCCGGCGCTACATCGCCAAGTACACGATCTGCCCGGCGGTGGCGCACGGCATGGAGAAGGAGATCGGCTCGATCGAGAAGGGCAAGCTGGCCGACCTGGTGCTGTGGGACCCGGCCTTCTTCGGGGTACGCCCGCACGCCGTACTCAAGGGCGGCATGATCGCCTGGGCGCAGATGGGCGATGCGAACGCCTCGATCCCTACCCCGCAGCCGGTTCTGCCCCGCCCCATGTTCGGCGCTGCCCCTGTGGTCGCCGCGGCCACCAGCGTGCATTTCGTGGCCCCGCAGGCGATCGAAGACGGCCTGGAGCGGCGGCTGAACGTGAACCGGCGACTGGTGGCGGTGGAGAACGTGCGTCAGCGCGGTAAGGCCGACATGCCGGAGAACACTGCTACCCCTGACATCCAGGTCGACCCCGACACCTTCACGGTGCGCATCGACGGTGAGGTCTGGGAGGAGCAACCGGCCACCAGCCTGCCGATGGCGCAGCGCTACTTCATGTTCTGAGGCCTTACGCCGCAAAGTTAGGTGAGCCTTACCTGGCTCGTGCTACTTTGCGGCGCATGCCCTCAAGACCCTTTGCCCGCAGTTCGGCCGAGTTCACCCGTCGCTCGGCCCTACTGGCCGGCTTTTCGCTGGCCGGCGGCACTCTGCTGGCTGCCTGTGGCTCGGGGTCCGACGAGCGCGTTCCCGGAGACTCGCCGGCCAGTACGGCGCCGGGCAACTTCCCTGCCACCGTCCAGCACCGCTTCGGCGAGACCACGGTCGAGGCCGAGCCGAAGCGGATCGTCGTCGTCGGGCTGTCCGAGCAGGACATCGTGCTCGAACTGGGCTTCACCCCGGTCGCGGTGACGGAGTGGTACGGCGAGCAGCCCTACGCGGTCTGGCCCTGGGCCCAGAAACTGCTCGGCGACGCCGAACCGACCGTGCTCAGCACCGCCGACGGCTTCGAGTACGAGAAGATCGCGTCTCTGCAGCCGGACCTGATCATCGGCACCAACTCGGGCATGAAAGAGTCCGACTACGAGAAGTTCTCGAAGATGGCGCCGACCCTGCCGGGCGTGGTCGGTGGCACCGACTACTTCTCCCCCTGGGAAGACCAGACCCTGCTGATCGCCAAGGCCCTGGGGCAGGAGAAGGTCGGCCAGAACCTCGTTGAGTCGACCAAGGACGCCTACGCCCAGGCCGCGGAGGCCAACCCCGAGTTCGCCGGCAAGGTGGCCACGTTCAGCCAGAACGGCTTCTACGACGGGCTGATCTACGTGTACCCGCCCGGCCTCGGCACCGACTTCCTCTCGATGCTCGGCTTCACCGTCAACCCCGACCTGACCGAGCTGGCCAAACCCGGCGAGCAGGCCGCGATCTCGTCCGAGCGGCTCGACGTGATCGACACCGACGTGCTGGTGATCGCGGCCGAGAAGGCCGAGGACATCGCCACGCTGGAGAAGGTGCCCACCTACGCCGCACTCGGCGTGGTGAAGGAGCAGCGCACCGTCTACACCGATCCGATCCTGTCCGGAGCGATGTACTTCGTCACCCCGGCGAGCCTGAAATACGTTCTCGAGCACCTGACTCCGGCGCTGAAGAAGGCGGTCGCCGGTGAGTCCCCCGCGGAGATCACCGGCGCCGCCTGAAGCAGACCTACAGGTCGTTGAACTCCGTCTCGTCCCGGGCGATGCGTGAGGTCGAGCCCTGGGTGGTGGAGGTGGAGTTGAAGACGGCGCGCCAGGTGCGCTTGCCGATCTTCAGCCGGGTCACGAACACGCCCTTCTTGTTCGTGGTCAGCACCCGGTGGGTGACCCAGCCCTCCTTGGTGTGACGCTGGATCGCCACCCGGGCGCCGGGCAGGATGCTGCGGCCCCCGTCCGGGCCGAGGTTGAACCGCTGCACCGACCCACCCACGAACCGGTACGGGTGCTTGTGCGTGATCAGCAGGGTGACCAGGCTGCCCCGCATCAGCCGGAACGTGCTGGCGCAGCTCTCCTTGCCGCGGACCACCGTGGCCTGGTGAAGTCCGGCGTCGGAGTTCTTGAAGTCCTTGGCGTAGAACGTCTTCACCCGTCGTCCGGGGGCGGCGTCGACCTTGGCGTCGGGGATCCGGACGTTCCAGTCGGCGGCGTCCGGCACGGAGAACTTCAGCGCCTTCGGCCGGCCCTTGAGGGCCACCGAAGTGGGCGTGTACTTGCAGTCGGCCGCCGCGGTGGTGACCGTGGCCTGGGTGACCGTGGTTCCGCCGTCGGCCTGGGTGGGCACGGCGTTCGCGGGCGTGGAGGTCAGAGGGGTGAGGACCAACCCGGCGACGACCACCGGGACTGCCCCGAGTCTTCTCAGCATGCAGGTGACGTTAGGTGCCTACCGTCACGTCCGACACAGGGTTCCCGGGCTTCTGGACCGAACATCTGAGCCCGTAACCAGCTTGTCAGGTCTTCGGACCGGCGATCAGCCGGGCCAGAAGCGGTGCGCACAGGAGCATTACGAACAAGCGGGCGATCTGCACCATGAGCACGAAGGTGACGTCCGCACCGCTGCCCACCGCGGTGGCCAGGACGGCGTAGAGGCCGCCGGGGGTGGTGGCCAGGTAGCCGTCGAGCATGCTCTGACCGGTGGCCCGGGCCAGGATCACGCCGAGCCCGGCACAGGCCACGATCAGGCCGATGATGACCAGGGCGGCCAGCGGCAGCACGGCCGCCACCGACTTCAGGCTGGCCCGGGTGAACCGCAGGCCGACCTGCAGGCCGATCAGGGCGAAGCCGAGGCTCTCCAGCCAGGACGGGAAGTCGGCCTCGATCGCGCCGGTACCGGCCAGCACGGCGGCCACGATCATGGGAAAGATCAGGGCACCGGCCGGGAACCGGATGAACCGGGCCAGAGGCAGGCCGATCAGCAGGGACACCGCCGCGACGGCCAGTCCGGCGAGCACCGCTCCAGCCCCGGCCTGCCCGAACGTGGTTGCGGGATCGTAGATCTGCGCGTCGGAGGGACCGGCCGCGTCGAACACCACCTGCGCCACCAACGGCATTCCGAGCAGGATGATCAGCACCCGCAGGTACTGCACCACCGCCACCACCCGGTCGTCCGCGCCCAGATCCCGCGAGACGGCGACGATTCCGGAAGCACCCCCGGCGATCATCGCGAACACGCCGGTGGCGGTGGAGATCCCCCGCCGCAGCCGCAGCACGTAGCCCGCCACCACGCTGAGCAGCAGCGTGCCCAGGCAGGAGACGAGCACCCAGAACCAGTCCTGGCGCAGCGAGACCAGGGTGCTGGGCTCGAGCGAGGCGCCGATCGCCGCCCCGAGCACGGCCTGGGCGAAGGTGAACGTGAAGGTGGGCACCTTGGGCACCCGCGGCGCGGTCAGGGCGAAAATCAGGCCGGCGGCGAGCGATCCGAACAGCGCCGGAGAGGGCAGCCCGGCCAGCCCCAGGAGCAGCGAGAAGATCAGGACCAGGCCGATCAGGATCGCCCAGGCCCAGGGGCTGCGGGTGTGTTCCTGCGGCGGATCGGGGGCATCCGGCACGCAGTCAGCCTATGACCGAACCAATGAGGGACGCCTGTCGGCTCAGTCGGTTCTGGGGAACACTGTTCGTAACAAGAGGCGCCTAGGCTGGGCCCGTGTTCGCCCCCGGAATTGCCTCGCTGCTGGCCCTGGCCGACCAGCGGCTGCCCAGCGGGGGCCACGTGCACTCCGGCGGGATCGAGCAGGCGATCACCGAGGGCCTGGTCACCGGGGTGGTGAGCCTGGAACGGTTCCTGGAACGCCGTCTGCGCACCACCGGCCTGGTCACGGCCGGTCTGGCCGCAGCGGCAACGGTGCTGAGCCACTCGCCGGACGCCCCCGCCCAGCTGGCCCGGCTCGACGCCGAGGCCGACGCCCGCACCCCCTCCCCCGCCCAGCGTCTGGCCGCACGAGCGCAGGGCCGCGGGCTGCTGCGTACCGCCCGCGCCGCCTGGGCCGCGCCGTCGACCACGCTGAGCTGGAGCGACCTCGGCGCCCGGCCCCACCACCCGATCGTCCTGGGCTGCGCCTGCGCCGCCGGTGGAGTCTCGGCCGAAGGCGCCGCCCTGGCCGCCGCCTACCTCTCGGTGAGCGCGCCCTCCACCGCCGCCCAGCGCCTGCTCGCCCTCGACCCGGTCTCCGTCGCCGCCGTCACCGTCCGGCTCGGCCCCGCCATCGAACAGATCGCCGCCGCCGCCCTTCTCGGCTGGCCCGCGACCACCCCCGTCGACCGGCCCAGCCACCCCGAAGCGCCGCCGCTCCCCACCTGCGGCGAGACAAACGTCCTCAGTATCGATTTTGATCTTCTGCCCGACGACTCAGACCCCCTGCTGGACCTGCTGGCCGAGCGCCACGCCGCCCGAGAGGAGCGCCTCTTTGCGTCCTGACCTTCACCTCACCGACTCCGCCCACGGCGGTGCCCGGCTCGGCGTGCCCCGCCCGGCCGCCCTGCCCCACGACCTGCCGGGCGACGATCCGCACGAGCACCTCTCCGGGCCGGGGCGCCTCTCCGGTGAGCACGGTCCGCTGCGGATCGGCATCGGCGGGCCGGTCGGCTCGGGCAAGACCGCGCTGGTGGCCGCCCTCTGCCGGGTGCTCGGCGAGCGCCTTCAGCTGGGCGTGGTCACCAACGACATCTACACCACCGAAGACGCCGACTTCCTGCGCCGCAACGCGGTTCTGCCGGACGAGCGGATCGTGGCGGTGCAGACCGGGTGCTGCCCGCACACCGCGATCCGCGACGACATCACGGCCAACCTCGACGCGATCGACGACCTGGTGGAGCGCCTGGCCCCGCTCGACCTGGTGCTGGTCGAGTCGGGCGGCGACAACCTGACCGCCTCGTTCAGCAAGGGCCTGGTCGACGTGCAGATCTTCGTGGTCGACGTGGCCGGCGGCGACAAGGTGCCGCGCAAGGGCGGGCCCGGGGTGACCACGGCCGACCTGCTGGTGATCAACAAGACCGACCTGGCCCCGCTGGTCGGCGCCGACCTGGACGTGATGTCCGGCGACGCGCACAAGGTCCGGGGCGAGCAGCCGGTGGTGCTGCAGTCGCTGCGCGAGGACCCGCGGGCGACCGACGTGGTGGCCTGGGTGATGGCCCAGCTCGACCGGACCGCGGTTCGCGCCTAAGTGGATTCACGTCTTGAGATCGTCGCGGTCGCCCGGGGCGCGAACACGGTCGTCCAGAGCATCCGCGGCGGTGGGCATTTCGCCGCCCGGCAGACCGGCGCAGGGGTCGTGCACCTCGTCGGCACCGCCGCCGGTCCGCTGGGTGGCGACCGGGCCGTCGTCGATGTCCAGGTCGGACCGGGAGCGCGGCTGAGCGTGCGCAGCGCGGGCGCCACGATCATTCAGCCCGGGCGGATGCGGCCGGACTCGGTGATGGAGCTGAATCTGCGGGTGGACGACGGGGGTTGGCTCGACCTGGCCCCGGAACCGACCGTGGTGTGCCACGGCGCGCAGCACGAGAGCCGGACCACCGTAAGCCTTTCCGGCGACGGCCAGGCCCGCTTGGTGGAACAGGTGCTGCTCGGGCGGGCTTACGAGGGCCCGGGCGAGTGGTCCGGGCGCACGGTGATCACCCGCGACGGCGCTCCGGTGCTGCGGCACACCCTGCGCTCACGAGTGGTGGCGGTCGGCGGCACCCGGGTCATCTCCACCCTGGCCCGCAGCGACCTGGCCGGGGCAGTGCCCGCCACCAGTGGCGACGCAGTGGCCATGCCGCTGACCGGCGGAGGTCTGCTGGTCACGGCCACGGGCGCGGACCTCCTGCCGGTGCAAGCCGATCTCCTGAGCGCGGAGAGCATGGCAAGTGGGCACAGCCAGGCGGTACCGGCTCAGTAGGGCCGGGAGTACTGCTCAGGCTGGGGCGCCGGCGGCTTCTTGCTCTTACGGCGCCCCGGATAGCTGAGGATCGCCACCGCCGAGGCGACCATCACGCTGCCGCCGATCAGCCAGGGCCAGATGCCGCCGGTGAGCGTTCCCCCGCCCGACGCGTCGTCTTCCGAGCCGCCGGCTGCCGCTGCGGCAGACCCGCTCGGCGTGGCCCCGGCCGACGCTCCCGGAGAAGCTGAGGCATCGGGAGCGGCGGAGGCACCGGGCGTGGCACCGGCGATCGTGTCGTCGGCCCCCACGCTCAGGGTCTGCCCCGGCTCGGGCTGGACCTTGGTGTACTCCCAGATCTTCATCGAGTCGATCTCGAAGGTCTTCGGCAGCTTGGAGCTCTTGTCCGGCTTCCCGGTGAGCGAGTCACCGGTGGTGGTGGCCATGCTGAGCCAGCGCGAGCCCTTGTAGGACTTGTCCGACCAGAAGATCTCCTCGCCGTCCAGCCGGACCAGGAGGTGCTTGGGCGCCCACTCGATCGTGTACGTGTGCATCTTCTTGGCCAGGTCCTGCTCCGAGTGGGCCTGCTCGGAACCCTTGCCGTAGCCGTTGCTGACGTAGGCCGTGGCAGTGTCCGGGGCCAGCAGCTCGAGGCTGGTGAACGCGTTGGCGCTGTTGTCCTTGGCCGGTGACAGCGAGATGTAGCTGTTGATCCCCTTGCCCACCGGAACCTTGGCCTTGACCTCGAACTTGCCGTAGGTCTGCGGCCAGTTCCAGCAGCCCATGCCGCCGGTGGTGTACGCCTGCCCGTCGGTCTTCTTCTTCTCGACCTTCAGCGACAGCACCCCCTTCTTCAGGGAGGCGTTGTCCTCGGACCAGGCGCTGTTGCCGGCCGCGTACTCGCCGGAGTACTCCACACAGCCCTCGGGCAGGCTGGAGCCGTTGAAGTTGACCTCGCTGCGCAGCTTCCAGCTCGGCTTCTTCTTGGCCGGCTTCTTGGTCGCCTCCGCACTCGGCGCGGCGCTCGGAGTGGCGCTCGACTCGGTACCGGGGGTCTGGGTGGCGGGAGCAGCCGCGGCAGTGTGTGCCCCGGCCGTCAGGGTGACGGCGGACAGCCCTGCCGCAGCGAGGTAGCGCCGGTAGCGGCTCGCCCTCATGCCTGCCTCTCGTACGGATCCAGCGGTTCGTGCGTCGCTGTACCTTACGCGTCATTCCTGAGACGACGAGAACCGCCGGTCGGGTGACGTCCGCCTGGGTGACAGTTCCGCCGACCCCGCCCAGATGCCCGCGGCGCCTGCCGATGCACCCCCGGCAAGGGTGACGCGACTGGTCGAGGAGGGTGTTCGGGTGGCACGGGCGAAGAACAATGGACGGCCGGTGCGCCCGAGCGGGCCCCTCACCTCCCAGCCCACAAAGGTAAGCCGAACAACCCCGTCGCCCCCATCGTCCACTGTTCGTAGCAAGAAGGACCGCACGACGCTCCTGGCCGCCTCGCTGGGACTCACCGCGATCGCCGGGGGCCTGTTCGCCACCGGGGCGCTCGATCCCGTCGTGCACGACGCCGTCGCGCTGGTCAAGGCCAAGGCTGCGGCGGACAAGGACGAGTCGGCCGAGCGCCTGAACGCGGGCAAGGTCGTGGACTGGATGTACTTCGAGGACGTACCGGAGTGGTCGCAGATCCGTAAGGTGCCCCAGGCGCCACGGGTCACCGAGCGACCGGAGGAACCGGCGCGCCCGGCCATCGCCCCGCCCGAGCACCCCCACCGCGTGCTGTTCTCCGGACCGCCGCCGATGCCGACGGTCAGCCTCCAGCCGCCCGACGCCTGCATGCAGCCGCACAACCCGGTGTCGATCGTGCGCAACTACGTGGTGACGGCAACCGGTGGCGGGGCGGTGTCGGTGCGCTGGTACGACATGGGCGACCCGGACACCCAGTGGTACGAGGTGGTGGCGGTGCCGGAGAACGTGATCCAGTTCGACTACAGCCGACCGGTGCCGCAGCCGCCCAAGAAGTTCACGAAGGTCGCCGCCGCGGACGGGTGCCAGCAGATGAACGCCCAGGTGACCGGCCTGCAACGCGGGGCGAAGTACACCTTCACGCTGATGGGGATCAACAAGTCGCCGCTGAACGGCCGGGTCTACTCGATCACCCGGCAGCGCAGTCAGGTCATCACCATCCGCTGAGGCCCGGTCTCCCCCATTCGTATGACACTGGCTGATGTCGGAAAAGCTGGGCGACAGGTGTCCCTAATCTGGGCGGCACCTTATGTCCCACATAGCCCGAAGGAAGCATCCGACCCATGCTCACCCTTTTCCGCCGCACCGGCATCGCCGCCGCCGTGGCCGCCTCCGCCCTCGCCCTCACCGTCGTCTCCCCGGCCTCTCCGGCCCAGGCGGCGAGCAAGGGGGTACGGATCATCACGGTGCAGTACGACAGCCCGGGGGCCGACCGGCGCTCGAACGAGAGCCTCAACGCCGAGTGGGTCCTGATCAAGAACACCGGCAAGAAGGCCCGCAAGATCGGCGGTTTCACGCTCTCCGACGAGACCGGCTACACCTACACGTTCAAGAAGCGCACGCTCAAGCCGGGCCAGACGATCCGGGTGCGCACCGGCAAGGGTGAGGACGCGAAGGCCAACAAGTACTGGGGCCGGGGCTGGTACGTCTGGAACAACGACGGGGACACGGCCTACCTGCTGAACGCCAAGGGCGGCACGGTGGACACGTGTGAGTGGGACGGCGGGGACACGCAGCAGAGCTGCTGAGGTCACTGTGGGCGGGATCGGCGTCATAGCCGGCGGCGGTCCCGCCCAGTCGCGCGACCTGGTTTTCGGCCTTCTTCAGTCGGTGTAACGGCGCGACCCCGAAGCCGCTGCCGCCAGTTCAGCCACCAGTAACGCCCCCGGCCCGACGGTCGAGCGAAGCACGACTGCGGCGCCCTCAGAAACGCCTTCCAAGTCAGCGTCTTTCCGAAGCAGGCTTCGGAGCCTGTTGTCGCCAAGCCGCACCAGTTCCTGCAGCTCAGACTTGACAGGCCCACCCACCCAGAGCGGCAGGTCGGGATCCGCAGACTGTTCCCGGCCGAGGCACAGCGCGGAGACGATGCCGTTGAGCCGTTCGGTCAGGGAAAACCTGGTCGGCTGAATCAGGGTGTCGGCGACCAGTTTTCGCCATGACCCGAGAAAGAAGACCGCCTTACGCACCCGCCGCAGAGCCTCACGGTCGTTGCCACTACCGGGTGGGGCACCGGCAGCTTCGTCGTAGACCTCCACCCGCACCGCATCGAGTGGCGACCCCATCAGAGGCAGTTCGCCGGTGAAGGCGCTGGCGCCATCTGCCTCGAACCTTTGTAATGCGGGCCTGTGCAGGACGCCGCACGACACTTCCCGACCATCATGGTCGACCAGACGCATACTCAGCAGCTCGTCGTCGAAGGATCGTTCTCCGGCCGGCCGGAAGGCTTGTACTCGAACGTGCACATGTCCATCACCAGCCGGAACAATCTGAATCTCCGGCGCATCCGGATCGCATCCGAGAGACAGGAGCCGAGCCGGGAACAACCGAGGGTCGAGCAGGTCACGGCCCGCGCCGGACACCGGATTCATGTCAGCACAGGCGCCCGGCTCGGCGCGACCTTCGCTCCAGGGCCACTCGGAGAACTCGTGCCAGGTCTTCTGCACAGCGGTGAGGGCCGAGTCGAGCTCGCTCAGACCGGTTCGCGGGTCACGCACCTCTTTCGCAAGAGCTCCGTAACCGACGATCAGCGGTCGGATTGCATTTTCCAGAACAGCCGGCGGTCTGGCTCCCCCCGACATAAGACGCTGCAAGTACCGGGTCACCCCCGGAGACGCCAGCCGGGCACGGCCAAGGGCCTGTTCGATCAGGCTCTTTCGATTGACGCTGTCGAGTGGCAGCGTCTCGGCAACAGCCATCTGGACAGTGGCTCGTTCCGCCTCGACCAGCAGCTGGTCCAATGAGAGCTGAAGCCAGCGATCGAACGACTCAACCGCTGCATAGCGCAGCCAGGCTTCGCGATCCCCGGTGGGATGCTCAGCGAACGGCGCGGTCAGATGGGTTGTTTCGTCATCATCTTCGGTCAGCCTGTCCATCACCCGGGGCAGTCCTCGGGCCACACCGTCACCAGCCAGTCCCCGTAAGACCGGCGCCGCCTCACTCACCGACGGCCTCTCGAACTGAAGGCTCTGCCACCGGTCCGGCGTCCAGGGCGTCCAGCTCAACTGAACGCTGGCCCCGATCATTACTCGATGAGCAAGATCAGGTACCTCTGCCTCCTGCTCCTGCGGTCTGATCACGAAGGTGGGCCGATCTGTCTCGCGCCCGCCGTCCGGCGACGTATTCACGGTGAAAGTCATCGCGGGCTCGCCTCCAGCACGTGGGCCGACGCTTCGAACTGCCGTCTCCGCGAGTTCAACTGAACTTAATCAATCCTCGTCGGAACAGACGATCGCACTTCCGAATGCTGCTGGCTAGGTTGTGTCTGTCGTCAAGACATCCGCTTGCACCTGCTGCGCGTACTGGTACGCGCAGAGCCGTCCCAGCCGCACCGGCGGCCGTCCGTCTTTCGGCAGGGACCGGGCCAAAGACTCCCCGGCCAGCTTCCTCAATGCCCGGGCTCGTACGCTCCATTCACCTCCCATACGATCCCATGTCTTCGATGCCACGTCGCCTCGTCGTGACTGTCCGAACTGGCGCAGCATTGTTGCCCGGTCGCAGAGGTCGTGCTTGTTCATCAAAGCCGGACGGTTGAAGTGCTGCGTCTGCTCGGGACCGTGCTTGCCGAGAAGGAACGGATCGAACTCGACCCAGGTATAGAACTCGATGCAGGCCAGGACAATCTCGCCGCGTCCTTTCTCGGCATCGACCACCAGTCTCCGCAAGAACTCCAACTCCTTCTGCTCGCGCTCCAGCAACCACCAGACGTTGCGGCCCAGCGCCACCGCCTTGGGCGGGCCGGGCAATTTGAGCAGGTGCAGGCGCCCAGGGCCGCCCACTGCCAGATCGTGCGCCTTGCCGAGCGCCCGGTCCGCCTCAATCAGGCGCCCCTGCGTCTGCAGGCACATGCTCTGAGCCACGAGGTGCGCGATCCGGAGGTTGAGCACGCCCAGGGCGGAAGCACCGGTCGCGGGAACACCTCCGGGCAGGAAGGCCAGCTCGAACCAGTCCCCCCGGGCCAGCCTTCGCACAGCTCTGATCAGGTCATCGATGCTCTGGTCCGATGCGGTCATGAGTGCTTCTCCTGACGCCCGCTCACCGAGGACACTGCGCTTCATCCGGGTCTCGGTGAGGCATCTACAGTGCTTCACGACCCGGCCCGCATTCCAGTCCCCGGCGGATCAGCGGCTTAGCTTGATCAGCAGTCCGACGAAGCTTCCGCCGAGAACGACGAGCAGGACCACGCAGGCCAGACCCGCCGTGGCGATCACGGTCGCAACGGCGGCGACGGCGAACAGGAGCCGGGCCGGTGCGGAGGCACGACCGATGTCTTCGACGGTGGCGGCCAGCGCGGCCAGGATCACGAAGCTCGCAGTGGCCAGCACCGTGACCAGGTCGGGGTGGCCGCCGAGGGTGAACACGGCGAGCAGGCCGTGTTCACCGAGCCGGTCTCCGACCGCCGTCATCCAGGCCACGGTCACCACGTTCAGGAGCAGTAGCGCCGGCAGCGACCGGCCGATCAGTCCGTCCGTTCGCGCTCGGGATCCTAAGGTCCGGCCCATCGTCACGACCTCCTCTGGTCAACGGTCTTTCGGGATCAGCGGGTCAGGTCCCCGTGGGTCGCACCCGCCATGACGCTGACAATCGCGATCCCAGCGACAACGACCAGGGAAAGCACAAGAGCCGACATCAGCAGCACACCGACGGCGGCGACCAGCCCGACGACCGTCAGAACGGCCAGGAGCACCGCGGTCAGCGCGCCGACCCGGGTCAGCCCCCCGGTGAACGGAGCAATACCGACCAGCACCGCGGCAACGATCAGGGAGATCACCCCGGCGGCCTGCGCATGCCCGTTCAAAGTGGTTACCTCGCAAAGTCGCCCGGCACAAGGCATCTTCTGCGCCTCGATGAGCAACAGAGTGGCCCCGGAGAGCAGGTCGATCCCGGCCACACCCCAGAGGAGCCGGGTCAGTCGGCGAGGCAACCCCACCGCGTCGAACGACCGGGAACTCGGGAGCAACGCCGGCTCGGCGGTCTCCGGCTCTGACGAGCCTTCCGATTCGACCGGGGGCCGCGTGGGCAGAGCCTCTTGTGCGGGTACGGAACGGGTCTTGCGGTGCTGGAGTGGGATCTTGACGGAAGTTCTTCTGAGCGTGTCCATGGCTTGAGCGTGCGGCGACGGGACAACGCGCAAACGCTCGAAGCGGGTTTACAAGGACGACTTGTCCTCTAGGTAAGTTGGCAGAGTCGGCGACTCGTCACCAGCACAGCAACACGGCCGGCGGACGCCGCCCGATGTAGACCTTGTCATCCCCGCCGGGGGCGACTTTGGCCAGTTCGAGAAGGACTCTTCGTCAAGCCCTCCCAGGCTCGAAAAATATTTCTGGGCAACAGACCTCATATCCGCAGTTAAACATTGCGGATTATCTTTGCTCGTGTGGGCGCTATCTCGGATCAACACTCGGCGAAGAGAAACCGCTGCCTCGGCGTTGCACTCTCCCAATCTCATCCTCGGGAAGACTTGACCCAAGCTTCTGTTGAAGGATCCGCGCGATGAGCGGATGCAGGGATTGTCCTCCTTTCCACTCCGAGGCTCCCCCTTTCTTCTGACGGCGGCCGGAGCCCATCGCCGGGTCTCTCCCTCGCCCTACCGAAGATGCCTGCCGAACAGGGCAAAGCCCTACCGAACTTGACCGGCCCGGACCGCGGTCGGCGCGAGCCACGCCTCCGGTTGCGCAGGTCGGCCGGAAAGTTCGGCAACACCTCCCGATGCCGACTTCCGCCTAACCGACAGAAAAGTTGCCCTACCCATACCCAACCCCGGGTTAACCTCGCCAAGGGCGTAGGTAAGACCTTAAACTCCGGTTGGCGAGCAAAGCACCATTCGGCCCGCTTTCGGCGCTGCTGACCTGGAGGGGGTTGGGCATGCCCGCAGCATCCGGCAACGCACGGCGTCTGGCGCACCGGCTGAAGGAGCTTCGGGAGAACCGCCCCGGACTCACCCAGACTTTGCTGGCTTCCGCCCTGGGCACCGACAAGCCGGTCGCATCCGCCACCCTGAGTTCCTGGGAGTCGGTCAACAATCCGAAGGCCCCGACCGCTGCCCGCCTCGAGGCCTACGCGCGCTTCTTCGCCACTACGGCTTCCTTCGACGGCCGCAAGGCACGCCTTCCCTCGGCCTCCGAGCTGAGGGCCGTCCCGGACGTCTGGACCGAGTACGAGCGCCTGCACGCAGAACTGGTCGAACTGCTGCAGGCCGACGAGCCGGAACCGGAAGAAGAGGGCCCCCGTCAGCGGATTCTGCTCGACTACGACGACGGTGACATTGTCATTGTCTGCCCCGACGCCCCCGCGGACGCCCGTGGCCCCCTGGCCGCCGACGACTCGCCGAACTACACCCTTCTCCATCAGTTCGCCGATACCGACGCTCTGATCGAGGTGTTCGGCCACATCCGGGCCCTGAACCCGAGCCGGAAGGTCTTCTACCGTACGTCCGACAGCGTCAGCCGCAGCGAGATCCAGAACCATCTGGTCCTGCTCGGGGGCATCGGCTGGAGCCGCACGACCCGGCGACTGCTGTCGATGCTCGATCTCCCGGTCGAGCAAATCGAGCATCCCGACCTCACCACCGGTGAGGTGTTCCGGCTGGCCAAGTCGGTCACGTCCGACGAGAAGGTGTTCTTCCCGGTCGCCGACGAGCAGACGAACGAGCTGATCGAGGACGTCGCTCTGATCGCCCGGGTCGCCAACCCGTTTAACAGCAACCGCACGCTGACCATCCTCAACGGCATACACAGCCGAGGCGTGCTGGGCGCCGCGCTGGCCGTCACCGACGAGACCATCCGCGCCGGCAATCAGGAGTACCTTGCGGAGCGGTTCCCCGAAGGCAACTTCGCCCTTCTTATGCGGGTACCGGTGATTCAGGGAAAAGTCATCGCGCCCGACTTCAAGAACGACCGGGCCAGGTTGTTCGCATGGTCCCAAGAAGAGAGTGAGCAGTGACGCCGGCCGAGGTGCAGCAGCGGCCGTCCCATGTGAAGCTGCTCGACCCCGGCCCCACCCACATCGACTTCGATTGGCCCGAAACGGCCTCAGCCCCGCTGAACGCGATCATCGTGCCGGCCTCTCGAGGGGCCCTTGCACTCCGCAGCGCCATCCGGCTCTCGGCCCACCTCGACGTCCAGCTCGTGGTGTTGTGCAGTCTCGGTACGCACGCTGACGAAGTAGTCGCCCTCGCCACCCGGTTCGCAGCCGGTCACGTGGTCGCCGTCGACATTCCGACCGGCTACCAGCATCCGCTCCTGCCGCGGCGAACCGGCGTTCAGCGTTTCCGCCTGGCCAGCGCAGGCCGTAGCAGCGATCTCAGTCTCAAGCGCAACGTGGGGCTTCTGCTGGCCCGGCTACGCGGTTGGAGCAAGGTCCTTTTCCTGGACGACGACATCGATCCGCTCTCGGACATGTCCGGCCTGGACCCGGCCGTCGTCGGGCGGATCGCCACGGAACTGGACACCCGGCAGGTGGCCGGTCTGGTCTGCAAGTCGTTCCCGGACAATTCCGTGGTCTGTCACGCCCGCCGTCTGGCCGGCCGGGCCCAGGACAACTTCGTCACCGGGGGCGCGCTCGGGGTCAACTGCTCGGACCAGCCGCTTCCGTTCTTCCCCGACATCTACAACGAGGACTGGTTCTTCTTCGCCCAGCAGGCGGCCAACCGGGAGCTCGGCGTCGTCGGCGAGGCGGGCCAGGCCCCCTACCACCCGTACGCGGACCCGCACCGGGCCCGCACCGAGGAGTTCGGGGACCTCCTGGCCGAAGGGCTCTACGCCCTGTTCGAGACCCAGGGCAGCGAACTCGCGTTCGTTGACCGGCTCGCTGCGGCCGATGCCCGGTACTGGAAGCAGTTCATCCGGGCTCGGCGTCAGGACCTGGACGAGACCGCTGTCCAACTCACCGATTGTGCCGACCCCGACCGGGACGCGGCTCTGATCTCCCTGCATGCCTCCGCCGACCAGCTGGCCCGTCTGCATCCAAGGCTGTGCGTCGACTTCATCAAGGCTTGGCGGAAAGATCTGCACTACTGGGCGCAACGTACGCAGCGCCTGGACGAAGAGCGCACCCTCACCGCTGCCCTGCAGCTTCTCGGACTACGGGCGACTCAGCCCGCGGTGTCTCAGACCAGGCACTTGCCCATGCGCCGCTCGACACGCCAGGTCGAGCCGACTTTGATCGGGCTGGTGTCTCCCTCGGGATCCCAGTCCTTGGTCGGCGTGAACTCGAGCGCCGCATAGACGTCCCGAGCGTGCTCATTCTCCTCGAACACCCACAGCAGCAGTTTCTGGATGTCCTGCTCGCGGGCGAGCTTCTCCACCTGTTCCATCAGCAGCCGCACCGCTCCTGAGCCACGACCACGAATGCCCCGGTCGACCCAGACCCCCTCTACGTAGCGGACCTCGCTGCTGGGATCGACGCCGACGTGATCGGGCGACTCGCCCCGAAGACAGGCGATGCCCACCGGCTTCCCGGTCTTGACCATCCGGACCTCGACCCAGGTCGATTCGGTCAGCAGCCGACGCCAGCGCTTCGGGCGGTACCTGCGTTCCTGCTGCAAACTGTGTGCAAACCCGTGTGGTGAGTCTTTCAGCGCGCGCAGCCGCAACTTCCGCAGATCCCGCCAGTCGCTCGGCCCCAGAATTCGCGGTTCCAAGGACGGCCGGGGCTCATCCTTCGTAGCGGCGCAGCCATAGAGCGAATGCTGCCGCTCACCTGTAGTCATCTCGCGCGCCGTCCCCAAGCTGCACTGTGCCTCTGCGGTGTCTGCATGGCTGCTGGCGCCAGATTACCCCCGGTCGTTGCGGGACGCTGACAGACACGTTTCTTCCGGAATCAAGGTGGCGGACATGCCCCGATCACCCACAATGACGAGTGAGGCACCCACGACGGTCCTCCACCTGCCCAGCACCCCGAAGGCGGACGCCAGATGACTGAGGCATTCCAGTTCCAGCCAAGCGCCCTTGCTCGCCGGTTGAGCGATCTGCGGGCAAGTCGGCCCGGGCTCACGCAAGAAGCTCTGGCCAGGGCTTTCACCACGGAACGCAAGGTATCGGCCCCGACCCTGAGTCACTGGGAGTCGGACCGCAAGACTCCGACCGCCGAACGACTTGACGCGTACGCCCGTTTGTTCGCCACTGACCGAGCTTTCATTGGCCCTGTCCTCAGGCCTCTGAGCCAGGCCGAACTGGCGGAAGATGCCGATGACCTTGATCGATATCGGACGCTGCACGACGAATTGCTCAATCTTCTGCAGGCCGGCGAAGACGATTCACCATTACAGCGAACCCTGCTGCAGTTCGACGAGGGCGACATTGTCATCGTCTGCCCCGAGGCCCCCGGCGAAGTCCAGGGAGCACTAGCCGACCCAGCCTCACCCAACTACGCCCGACTGCACCGGTACGCCGATCCGGACGCCCTGATCGAGACTTTCGGTCACCTGCGCGCCCTGAACCCGGACCGCAAGGTGTTCTACCGAGTCCCGGGCAACTTCGCTCGAGGAGACCTGCAGAACCACCTGATCCTCATCGGCGGTATTGGCTGGAGTAAGACCACCCGCCAGATCTACTCCAAGATCAATAATTTCCCGGTTTCCCAGATCGAGCACGAGGACGTGAAGACCGGGGCCGTGTTCCGGGTCAACGATCAGGACAAGATCTTCTTTCCCCAGTTCGACGAGGAGTCCGGAGAGGTCATCGAGGACGTCGCGATGATCGCCCGCGTACGCAACCCGTTCAATTCCAACCGGACCTTGACGATGCTCAACGGCATCCACAGCCGGGGGGTCTTGGCGGCCGCATTGGCCGTGACCGACGAGACCATCCGGGCCGGCAACGAGGAGTTCCTTGCGCAAAGGTTTCCTTCGGGCGACTTTTGCCTGCTCATGCGCGTAGACATCGTCGCCCGCTACCCTCTCGCCCCGGATTTCCGGAACGAGAGCGCGCGACTTTTCGAATGGTCTCCGGGCGACGTCGGATGAGCCTGCACGACTCCGGGCGGACGCTCAGAGCAGGCTCTTCATCAACCGGTTCTCCACGTCCCACCGCCGCCGCACACTGATCGGCTGGGCGATGCCGGTGTGCCGGTAGCCCAGCCGCCGGTACACCTCGGCCGCCACCGTGTTCGACTCCAGCACCCAGAGCACGAACACCCCGACCCCCTGGCGCAGGGCGTTCTCCTCCACCGAGGCCAGCAGGTGCTTCAGCACCCCGTAGCCGCGGTAGTCGGGGTGCACCCACACCGACTCGATGCAGCGGGTGCCGAACGGCGCGTCCGGCCCGCCGACCGGATCGGGCTCGTGCAGCATCCCGGCCAGGCCCACGATCTGCCCGTCGGCCCTGGCCACCGTCCAGGTGCCGGTGCGCAGGCGGCGGCGCCAGACCCGGCGGCGCACCAGCCGCTCGGAGGCGTAGTTGCCGCAGAAGGCATCGGGCGACGACCGCAGGGCCGCCAGCCGGGCCTCGCGCAAGGTCAGCCAGTCGGGCTCGTGCAACTGCACCACCTCGACCGTGCGCCCGGGCGCCCCGGGAGATGTGAAACCCTGCCTCGATCCGATGAACTCGACATCCTGAATCAGCACCGCCGCACCCCGTAAGACAGAAGCCAATGTCACGGAGCCGCGTTTCGCCGATGTTCCCGCCGCTCCGTACGCCTCAGCGCTCTCAAGATTTTCACGCGCCGGAGGGCCGCTGGCAACGGACGACCGGGCTGCGGTGCAGCGCTCATGCGCTTTCCGCAGCGCGCGAAAGCCGCCCAGTATCAAGTAACTTCAGTGCCATCAGGTGCATCCAGTGGTGCTCGCCGATGTTCAGCTGACGTCAGCTCAGGTGCGGAGAACCGCATCGAATCCATTCCTGGTCACCACCCGGCCGAAGTAGTACCGTTCCGCCTCGTCCCAGCGGGTGAACCAGGCGTCGTGCCAGTCGGCACCGTCCCGGGCCCGCAGCCGTTGTCGCCGAACGGTCAGGTCGGCCTCGACCAGCACCCGCAGGTCCACCAGGTCGGCCAGTTCCGGCCGAGCGCTGTAGGCCCCTTCCAGGATCACCACCCGCGCCGGTTCCAGGACCGTCGGATCCAGCCGCAACCGTCCGTCGAAGGCGTCCCAGTCGTAGCCGAACCATTCCGCGCGTTCCCCGGCCCGCAGCGTCCTCAGCACCGCCTGCTGGCGCGACCAGTCGATGACCTGGGCAACCTTCTCGGCCGGGGTGCGCTGGTCCCACTCTTCCTGGGCGCCGCCGGCGTAGAAGTCGTCGCCGTCGATGACCAGGCAGTCTTCGAGCAACTCGGCCACCACACCGGCGAGCGTCGACTTCCCGGCCCCCGAACGTCCATCGATCGCCACAACGAACGAACGTTCGCCGACCGACTCGAGCCGAGCTCTCACCAACCCCGCCAGCCTCTGCGCCTCTCCCGCCATCACCCCAGCGTGCAGCAATCTCAGCGCAGCGTGTTCAATTCGACGCGGCCCACCTCCACGCGCCACATTGCCGCCCATGACCAAAGTCCTGCTGATCACCCTGGGCGGCACGATCAGCTCATCCGGCGAGGGCGGGACGCCCGGTGTGATTCCCCGCAGCGGCGCCGACGAGCTGGCCGGGCAGCTCGCCCCCTACCTGCCCCACGTGCAGGTGATCCCGCACGAGCTGCGGCTGCTGCCCTCGCCCTCGCTGGGCTTCGCCGACCTGTTCGCCCTGCTGGAGCGCATTGCCGAGGCCCGCGACGTGGCCGGGATCGTGGTCTCGCAGGGCACCGACACGCTGGAGGAGACGGCCTTCTTCCTCGATGTGCTGGGAGCCGGTGAGCAGCGCCCGGTGGTGGTCACCGGAGCGATGCGCGACCGGGACACCCCCGGGGCCGACGGCGCGGCGAACCTGATCGCCGCGGTCAACGTCGCCTCGTCGCCGCTGGCCTCCGGAGTGTTGGTGGTGTTCGCCGACCGGATCTTCAGCGGGCGCACCGTGCGTAAGGACAGCGCGGTGCACGCCGACGCCTTCACCGCCTCGCCGTGGGGCGCGCTCGGTCTGGTTCGCGAGGGCGATGTGCACCTGCAGTTGTCGGCGGGCCGGGCGCCGACCCTCAAAGTGCCTTTGGACGTCGATGCCCCCCAAGTAGCTCTCATCAGTACGGGGGTGGACGACGATCTTCGGCTGCTGCCTGAACTGGCCAGATTCGGTTACGCCGGGGTCGTTCTGGAGGGGATGGGCGGCGGGCACGTGGCCGCGCGGGCGATTCCGGCGGTAGAGGCCTGCCCTCTGCCCGTGGTGCTGTGCAGCCGCGCCGGAGCCGGACCGACGCTGCGCCGTACCTATGGCTACCGCGGCGGTGAGATCGACCTGCTTGGCCGGGGCCTGATCTGGGGCGGGCACCTGACCGGGGTGAAGGCGCGCATCCTGCTCATCCTCTGTCTGATGCACGGCCTGAGCGGCGATGCTCTGCAGGAACGGTTCGAGCAGATAGCCAACAGCTGATCGAAGCGCTCACCCCTTTTCGCTCTGAACCAGATCCGAGGCCTCCCGAATCGGATGGATACAGCGGTACCGCACCTCCCCCGTCCTCAATTCTTCTACGGACAGCGCGGGAAGCTGAGCCGCGCACTCATCGGTGGCCCGCCAGCAGCGGGTGCGGAAGTTGCAGCCCGACGGGGGATTCGTGGCCGAGGGGACGCGTCCGGTCAACGGAATCGGGCGGGCGCCGGTGAGCAGGCGGGGAGTCGCAGAGAAGAGCGCGTGCGTGTAGGGGTGGCGGGCGACCTCTTCCACTGCTCCGGCCGGCGCCTCCTCGGCGATCCGGCCGAGGTACATGGTGATGATTCGGTCGGACATCCGGCGCACGGTCTGGATGTCGTGGGAGACGAAGACCATGGCCAGGCCCAGTTCGGACTGCAGGCGCATGAGCAGGTTCAGGATCTGCGCCCGCACCGACACGTCCAGCGCCGAGGTCGGCTCGTCGGCCACCAGAAGATCCGGTTCCAGCGCCAGCGCCCGCGCGATCGCCACGCGCTGCCGCTGACCGCCGGAGAGCTGTGCGGGCACGGCGTCGGCCACGGCTGCCGGTAGTCCGACCAGATCCATCAATTGACGGACGCGGGTGGCTCGGGTGGCGCGGTCACCGCGGCGGTGCACGACGAGCGGGTCGGCGATGATGCGCTGCACGCTGAGCCGGCGGTTCAGCGCGGTGGACGGATCCTGGAAGACGGTGCCGATGCGGGCTCCGAACGTCTTACGCCGGCCGGCGGCCGACATCGACCACAGCGACTGCCCCTGAAAGCTGACCTCGCCGCTGGTGGGTTTCTGCAGACCGACCAGGACCCGGGCCAGAGTTGTCTTGCCACAACCGGATTCACCCACCACACCGACCGTCTCGCCGGAGCGGATGGTGAGACTGGCCTCGGTGAGCGCGTACACCGCAGCACTGCCGAGGAGGCCGCGCCCACGGATCCGGTGAATCACCGAGACATCCTGCAGTTGCATCAGTTCGGTCATGACTGCGCCCCCACCGGGTAGTGACAGGCGACCAGATGATCGTCGTCGCCCTCGACCGGGGGCAGACGCAGCGGGCAGACGTCGTCGTGCGCCGCCGGGCAACGGTCGGCGAAGCGACAGCCCTGGTTGAAGTGCGCCGGGGCCGGCACCACACCCTTGATCTGGGCCAGTACCTGTTCCTGCTGCTCGATCGAGACCACGCTGGCCAGGAGGCCGCGGGTGTAGTGGTGCCGCGACGAGGCGATCAGCTCGGCGGTGCGCCCGGTCTCGGCCACCTGCCCGGCGTACATCACCACCACGCGATCGGTGAGCTCGGCGATCAGGGCCAGGTCGTGCGAGACCAGCACCAGCGCGAACCCGAGTTCCGCCTGCAGGGTGAGCAGCAGCTCCATCACCTGGGCCTGGACCGTGACGTCGAGGGCGGTGGTGGGCTCGTCGGCGATGATCAGCTTGGGGTCGCGGGCGAGGGCCAGGGCGATGAGCACCCGCTGGCGCTGCCCGCCGGACAGTTCGTGCGGGTACGAGCGCAGGGTGCGCCCGGGATCGAGACCGACCAGCTGCAGCAGTTCTTCCGGAGTGCGCCGGCCGCCGCGCCGGGTGACCTGCTTGAGCTGGCTCTTCACGGTCAGCGCGGGGTTCAGGGACGACAGCGCGTCCTGGTAGATCATCGCGATCTGACTGCCCATCAGCTGCCGGCGCTGCTTGGCCGACATGCCGAGCAGGTCGCGGCCCTCGAACTCGACCTCTCCGCCGAGCACCGCGCCGGGCGGCTGCAGACCCATCACGGCCAGCGCGGTGAGCGACTTGCCGCAACCGGACTCGCCGATCAGCCCGAGCACCTCACCGGCCCGCACCGAGAACGAGATGTCCTGCACCACTGCGTTTCCCCGATGACGCTGGGGAAAGCTGACCGAGAGGTGCCGCACGTCGAGCACCACCGGGGCCCCTTCGAGGTCACGGCGGCGCTCGTTCAGCCGGGCCCCGACCTCGCGCAACTGCGCCTCGGGAAGCACCGGCGGCTGGTTCTCCGAGGCGGCCCGGGCCAGTTCGCGCGCGGCCGCCTGCTGGGCCTGCGGTTTGGCCGAGGGCGCCGCCCAGGCGTCGGACACCCCTTCGGCCAGCACGTTCAGCGCCAGCACGGTGATCAGGATGAGCAGGCCCGGGAAGAAGGTGGCCCACCAGCCGCCGATCAGCACCAGGTCTTTTCCGTCGGCCAGCACCGAACCCCAGGACGGGTCGGGCGGCTGGATGCCCGCACCGATGAACGACAGCGAGCTCTCGAACACGATCGCATCGGCCACCAGGATCGTGCAGAACACCAGCACCGGCGCTGCGCAGTTCACCGCCACGTGCCGGGTGAGCGTGTAGAAACGCCTTGCCCCGATGGTCTTCTCGGCCGCCACGTAGTCTTCCGCGTACTGCGCCAGCACATTCGCTCGCACCACCCGCGTCACCTGCGGCACGTAGAGGAAGCCGATGGCCAGGATCAGCACCGGGATGTCCCGGCCGAACACCGCCACCAGCACGGCGGCGAGCGCGATCCCCGGAAAGGCCATGACCACGTCGAGCACCCGCATGACCAGCTCGTCGACCCGTTTGCCGGCGGTGGCCGTGAAGGCGCCCAGCACCGCCCCGCAGAGCAGGGCGAAGGCGGTGGCGAGCAGCCCGATGGCCAGCGACCAGCGGGTACCGTAGAGCAGCCGGGTGAACACGTCGCGGCCGTTGTCGTCGACCCCGAGCCAGTGCTCCGACGAGGGGCCGCCGGTGTCGGAGCTGATCGCGTTCGGCTCGTGCGGGGCGATCAGCGGGGCCAGCAGCGCGACCAGGGCCAGGGTGACGATCACCCCCAGGGCCAGGTAGGAAGCCCAGTTCAGGCGCTGGAAGCGGATGCCCGGCCGGGCAAGGTCGAGCAGTTTCGGCCTCATGACGCCGTCCGCAGGCGGGGATTGGCGATCAGGTAGAGCACGTCGACCACCAGATTGACCACCAGGAAACCGATCGCGATGGTCAGCACGAAGCCCTGGACCTTGGCGATGTCACCGTCGCCGACCGCCTGGATCATGTTCTGCCCCATGCCCGGCAGGGCGAACATGGTCTCGATCACCACCGCACCGCCGAGCATGTAGCCGATCCGCAGACCCAGCACGGTCAGCGGGTTCACCAGGGCGTTGCGCAGCACGTTGCGCCCGACCACGACCAGCGGAGGCAGCCCCAGACCCCGCGCGGTGCGCACGTAGTCCTTGTCCAGTTCCTCCACCACCGACGTGCGGATGATCCTCGTCATCTGCGCCGCTACCGGCAGGGCCAGCGAGAAGGCGGGCAGGGCCAGGGAATTGAGCCAGGGCCCGACGCCTTCCGACGGATTCACGTAGCCCCCGGTGGGAAAGATGCCGCGCCCCACCGCGAGCCACTGGATCAGCAGCAACGCCACCCAGAACGGCGGGGCGGCCACCCCGATCAGGCTGACCAGCCGGATCAGCTGGTCGGGCCAGCGGTCGCGGAACACCGCGGCGGTGACCCCGAGCAGGGTGGCCACGGTGAGCGCGATCGCAATGCCGAGCGCGGTGAGCTGCACGGTCAGCGGCAGCGCGGTGCGGATCGTGTCGAGCACCGGCTGCCGGGTGATCAGCGAGGTGCCAAAGTCGCCCTGGGCCAGGTCGGCCACGAACCGCACGTATCGCACCGGCAGGGGTCGTTCAGACCGTTCGCCTCACGGAACGCCTCGAGCTGGGCGGACGTGGCGCTGCCGCCCTCGAACGCGGCCAAGGCCGGATCGGTGGGGGCGAAGCGCATCACCACGAAGACGAACAGCACCACGCCGAGCACGAGCGGGACGAAGAGCAGCAGACGCCTCAGCAGCATCCGCGCCACCACGGTCACTGCTGGTCGACCCGCTGCGCGCGTATCACGTTGATGCCCGGGTAGCCCTGCGGCTGGATGCCTTCCAGCCGGTCGGGCACCCAGGCGGTGACCAGCCGGGTGAACACCACCGGGAAGAGCACGGCCTGGTCGGCGATCGCGTCGAGCACCTTCTTGTTCTCGGTCTTGGCGGTGGCCGCGTCGGGGGCGTAGGCCGCCTTGTCCATCTGCTCGTAGAGCGCGTCGGCCTCGGGCCCGGAGAACTTGGCGTAGGTGGACGACCAGAGCGACTCGGGGCTGTAGTAGAAGCGCTGCACCAGGTCGGGGTCGTTGCCGAACTGCTGGGGATTGCCCGAGGCGGCCACCACCTGGTAGTCCTCACCGCCGTCGAGCTTGGAGAACAGGGCCTTGGTGTCCTGCGGGTTCAGCGTGGTGTTCACGCCGATCGCGTCCCAGCCCTCCTTGATCACGTTGATCGTGTCGGCCACCAGAGAGGTGTTGGTGGAGCCCAGGGTGATGCTGAGGTTGCTGACCCCGGCCTCCTGCAGCAGCTGCTTGGCCTTGTCAGGGTCGTAGGCGAAGTCGGTGGCGGCCTTCTGGTAGGCCTCGAGCTCGGGGTTGAGATAGCTGTCGGCGCCCACCCCCTCGCCCTTCAGGGCGACCTGGACCACCTTCTCCTTGTCGATCGCGTAGTGCAGGGCCTGCCGGACCCGCTTGTCGTCGAACGGCTTCTTGGTGGTGTTGAACATCAGGAAGACGTTGTTCTGCCCCTGCACCGCCTCGACCTCACGGCCGTCTTTGCGCAGCTGCTCGATGTTCGCCGGCGGAATGTTGTCGGCGATCTGCGCCTGCGGCCGGGCGCCGGAGATGGCGGCCACCCGCGGCGCCGCGTCGACGATGGATCGCCAGACCATGGTGTCGTACTGGGCCGGGTGTTCACCGTTGTACTGGTCGTTCTTGACGAAGGTGGTGTGGTCGAGGGCGGCCTGCTCGGTGATCTTGTAGGGCCCGGAGCCGAGCGTCTTGCCGCCGGCCGCGTCTTCCCACTTCCCGTCGAAGACGTGCTTGGGCACGATCATCGCGGTCTGCACCCGGTCGAGGGCGTACTGGAAGGGCTGCTTGAGCTGGAACTCGACGGCGTTGTCGCCGCTGGCCACCACCTTCTCGAGCCAGCCGGAGAAGAAGGCCCGCAGCTGCACGTTCTCTTCCGGGTCGAGGATGCGGTCGTAGGTGAACACCACGTCCTCGGCCGTCACCGGTTGCCCGTCGGACCATTTCGCGCCTTCGCGCAGTTCGAAGGTGATCGTCTCGCCGTCGACCTCGGTGGGCACGGCGGCCAGGCCGGCCTGCGGTTCCCGGGTGATCGGGTCACCACTGACCAGCGGCTCGTAGACGTTGGTGAAGGCGGCCATCGAGAACGCCGAGGCGGTCTGGGTCGGGTCCCAGCTCTGGTTGTTGCCGTAGCCGATCACGGCGGTGAGGGTGCCGGTGTCGGCGCTGCTGTCGGACGAGGCCGGGCCGCCGCAGGCCGCCAGGGCCACCCCGACCGCGGTGGCGACGGCGAGCAGGGCCAGGCGCGACCGGGGTCGCCGGGGGAATGTCGAGCGCTGCATCTGGTGACTCCTTCGTCTGCCCAGCCGGCGGACCACGGGACCTTGCGCACTCAAAGCGTAGGTAGACAGCGGAAATTCTGGCAAACCGGTCTTCCTGCTGCACTCCCCCTTGACCTTTCCGCTCTAGACGGGGTGCGATGCCTTGCGCAGGCGACGCCAGGCCAGCTCGGCCAGCGTCGCGGCCTGCTGCCCGAGCAGCGAGTCGTCGAACACGGCAGTGGCCGAATGCATTGCGGGCGGCTCGTTTACAGACGTTTGTGGCGGCCGGACTCCGAGGAAGACCATCGCTCCGGGAACCTTTTCGAGCACGTACGAGAAGTCCTCCGAGGCCATGCCCGGTGTGTCGAGCAGCTCCACCTGGCCGGGGCCGTGCAGGTCGCCCAGCCACTCGAGCACCTGAGCCGTCTCGGCCGGATCGTTGACGGTGACCGGGTAGTTGCCCACGAACTCGGCCTCCAGCGAGCAGCGGTGCACGGCCGCCAGCGCGGTGAGCATGGCCGGCAGCTCGGTGCGCACGTAGGACAGCGTCTGCGGGGAGAGCGTCCGGATGTTGAGGTCGATCTCGATCTCACCCGGAATGACATTGCGTGCCAACGAATTGCTGGCCAGCCTGGTCACCGAGATCACCGCCGGATCCTGCACGGGGATCCGCCGGGTGACGAAAGCCTGGATGGCCAGGATCATCTCGGCCGCCACCGGCACCGGGTCGACCCCGCCGTGCGGCATGGCCGCGTGCCCTCCGGTGCCGCTCAGCCTCAGGTACATCACGCTGGAGCTCGCCATCAGCGGGCCGGGCCGGGTACTCCAGACACCCAGTGCCTCGCCGCAGTCGACGTGCACCGCATAGGCGGCCACCGGCTGCTCCTCCAGCAAGCCCTCTTCCAGCATGATCCGCGCCCCGCCGGCCCCTTCCTCACCGGGCTGGAACATGAACACCACGCTGCCCGGCAGCTCTTCGCGCCGCTCGTGCAGCAGCCGCGCCGCCCCGACCAGACCGGCCGTGTGCAGGTCGTGCCCGCAAGCATGCATGCGGCCGTTGGTAGCGGCGAACTCCAGAACGTTCGCCTCCCGGATCGGCAGAGCATCCATGTCGCCGCGCAACAGCACCGCCGGCCCCGGCCGACCACCCCGCAGCACCGCCACCACCGAGCTGAGCCCCCGGCCGGTGGCGATCTCCAGATCCAAGCCCTCCAGGGCAGCCAGCACGGTGGCCTGGGTCCTGGGCAGGTCCAGCATCAGCTCGGGCTCGGCGTGCAGGGTGCGGCGCAGCGCGATCAGCTCCGGCGCGATCCGCTCGGCCTGATTCAGAAAGGTCATGGCAAGTCTCCGGGCGGTGTGGGCGACGACGGCGGCCAGGCCCACCGGCTGGGCGACTTCGCTGTCTCACTCGGGACCTTCGCTCCCGGCACCATACCGCCCGACCCTCGCCACCCGTCCATAGGTGTGACCGTAAATCACGGCAGCGGGCCGGTTTCGGAAGCGTGGGCTAAGTTGGTGCGCCCCGGCGAACCGAGAGGACCACCGCATGCCGCTGTTCACCAACGCCGACGTGACCATGGAATACGAACGGCACGGCGATCCGGAGGGCAGGCCGGTCTTCGTGCATCACGGAATGCTCGGCTCAGCGGGGATTGCGCCGCAGTGGGGCGAACTGGCCACCGACGCCGGGGTTTCACTCATCACCGTCGCCCGGCCCGGCTACGGCCAGTCCACCCCCGTGGCCATGCAATCGATCGCCGACTGGGCCGCCCTGCTCGCGCCCCTAGCGGACAATCTCGGCCTACCCCGGTTCAGCGCCCTGGGTATCTCCAGCGGCGCCCCCTACTGCTACGCCCTCGCCGCCGCCCTACCTGACCGCCTGGATCGGGTGGCCGTCCTGGCCGGGGTGGGCATGGTGAACGAACCCGAGACCCGCGCCCACTATCCCGAAGAGGCCCAACGCACCTTCGAGACCTATGCGCAAATGCCCGAGACCGACGTCCGTAAGCAGTGGTTCGAAAACCTGACCGTAGGTCTGGCCCAGATGCCCCCCGAACACCCGCTGCGCCGTCCTTTGACGGATTCGATCGCCCACGAGGCCGCCGGCCCCGCCCGCGAGTGGGTGCTGCAGCAACGCGACTGGGGCTTCGACCTCCGGACCCTGAGCACCCCAGTCACCCTCTGGCACTCCCCCGCCGACGACCAGGTGCCCTTTGCCGCCGCGGAGATCGTCGCGGCCCGCATCCCCGGCGCAGTGCTGCACGAACAGACCGAGCCCGGCCACTTCCCCTCCGAGCCCACCGTGCGCGCCGCCCTCAGCTTCCTGGGCCAGTAGCTACCCCGCGTGCTGGATGCTCAGCAGCCGCGCCACCTGGTTGTCGTACTCACTGATGGCCGGCTCGGCATGGGTGGCGACCTGCTCGGCCACCTGCTGCTCGAGCGGCACATGGGCGGAGCTCTCCAGCTCGGCCAGGCTCACCGCGTACTTGGAACGTTCCCCGGACGTTGGCATACACCGATTGTGCTCCAGAACCTGACCTGGGGAAACAGCTGTCACCAGGCCGCCGCCACCCGGACGGCGGATGGGGCCGCGGGGCTGCGATAGGCTACTGCGGCCCGCCCCCGTAGCTCAGAGGATAGAGCAGAGGTTTCCTAAACCTTGTGTCGGAGGTTCGAATCCTCTCGGGGGCACCCAGGTCAAAGCCTCTTTTCCGCTCCTGACCAGCCTCTTTGCCTCCCTGCTGCGACTGCCGCCGCGTGCCACCAGATGCCGCCAAAAGCAGGGTTACGCCACTGTCTGTGTCCCATGTGTGTCCCAGAGCTGGACCCCTGCGGCCTAGCGACTGCCCAGGTCAGGCCCGCCTTTCTGCATTCCTGCCAGGCCGGCTGTGTCCCAGGACGGGCAGGGACAGACGAAGGGCCGGGACGATACCGTCCCGGCCCAGTCGTACAGCGATGTGGTCAGCTCGATAGAGCCTTGTCGATCTTGCCGTTCGCCTCGCTGGTCCCGTCGTCCATGCAGCCCGCGTAAATCTTGAGCAGGACATCGACGCTGTGCCCGGCTCGCCGGGCGACCTCAGGCGCCGGCACTCCAGAGTTCAGCCACAGAGTCACCCCGCCGTGCCGGAGGTCGTATGGTCGCGCGGCCACCGGAGTTACACGGACGCCTGGTGGCATCCCCAGCGCCCGGGCTCCCTGCCAGACGCGGTAGTAGGTATCCGGCGCGTACGGCCGTCCCATAGCCGTCCGGAACAGCACACCGTCCGGTCCGGTGCCGAAGGTGTCGACGTGATGCCGCAGGATGCGCACCAGTTCTGGCGGGATCGGTACCGGACGAACAGCCCTACGCCCGCGCCACTTCAGCCCCCGCTCCTCGCGCCCCTGGCCGCTGTCGGTCCAGGCCCGGCCGGCTTCCGGGGTGGACGACGAGAGCAGCAGCAGGCCCCAGCCCTTCTCCGGGAGTTCGCAGTCGGTGACCTTCAGCGCCAGGGCTTCGGCTGGCCGGAGCGCGGCGAAGTACAGGAGCGCGAAGAACGCGACCAGGCGAGGCCCCCTCACGCGCCCGACATACGTGCAGGCCGTCAGCAGCTCCCGAACCTGGGCGGGCGAGGCGACCACGCGCCGGTCTACTTCCTCCGACTTGTGCGGCGCCTTCCACTGCACGGTGTCGATTGGGTTCGTCGGCAGCTCCCCCTGTTCGACGCAGTAGCCGAACAGGTTGTAGAGCACCGCCCGCTTCCGCGCCGAGGTGGTCGCCGCTGCCGGTGCCCCGTCCTGCAAGGTCGCGCACGCGTCCAGAACGCGCCGAGTGTGGCGGACGCGAGTATCCGACTCGGCGAACACGCTGATGGGGACTGAATGCGCTTCCAACCAGGCCAGGGCTGCCCGCGCTTCGACCGGCTTGTCATCATCCCGCGTCTTGGCGTTGTAGGCCCACTTGGTCAGGGCATGTTGCAACACAGCATCTTTCGGACGATCAGGCGCCGCATCATCGACCATGCAGACCGCAGCGGTAGCCAGGGCCTGCGCCCGAGCTGAGCGAGACGTGCCAGCCGACCCCGGCCACTTCATATCGACGTAGGCCAGACACGCCTGATGAAACGAACGGGTCTCCGCCTTCGGCCACATCGACTCCGGCAGGCCAGTCTCAACGTCAAAGGCTTCACCACGGCGCGCGGCCTGGAGCAGATCGGAGCGGAAGTTCTCAGCCAGAGCCCGCGTGATGAACGCCTGCCGACGAGGCGCCGGCCCCACCTTCCAACGCACCGTGTACGGCTTCGGCCGGTCCCTCCGAATGCCGAGGCTATAGATCCTTACGTCCTGGCTGATCACGCCGCCTCCCGCAGCGACTCAAGCCAAGCATCCAGCGTCGGCCGCTCCACCCTCAGTTCGCCGTTCGGAAGCCGGAGGCAGCGAGGCCCGGTTCCCAGCTCACGCCAGCGCTGCCACGAGCGCCGAGGCACCCGTAGCTCTTCCAGAACCTCATCGACCGTCATCAGGTCTCGTGTACCCCGCCGAGTACTCACCAAACCTCCACAGCAACAATGGTTTCCTGCTATCAAGTGGTCCAAGCACTACGCCGAACGCAGCTCACCCGGTCGAGCCGGTGGCCCCTGCCCATCCCTGGCCGCCTCATACGCCGCCCTCCAGGTCTGGCGTTGACTGATGGCATGCAGCAGTCGCGTGGATAGCGGTGGCAGTTCGTTCGGGTTGACTGGCTCCCAGACGTAGCGGTCGGCGGTCTTGTCGCCGCGGGTTGCGTCGGCGCTGTCGGGGTCGACGCCGAGCAGGGCCAGGACGAAGGCCCGGCGTTCGTGGCGGTGGTCGGTGAGGGTCTTGCCCGACCACTTACGGGAGACCAGGACGCGCCGGCCGCCGTAGCCGAGGTGTTCGCGGCGGTGTGCTTTGGCCTTGCACGCGCCGGGGATCAGGCCGGGGCGGGCGTCTTTCGGCTGTATCCCGTAGCGCAGCCAGTTCGCGCAGCGCGGGGAGCACGGTTCGTAGCGCAGGGCGTGGACGAGGCGGTCGACGTGCGCCTTGACGGCCGGGTTCTCGTTCTCGCCGTGGGCGGTGCCCATGGACTTAGTGAGGTACTTGGCGAGGTAGCCCACGCGCCGGTCAGCGTCGGGGGATCCGGCCAGCAGGCCCTGGATGTCGGACTGGATACCGAAGCGGACCACGTGCTGTGGTTCCAGGTCGTCCATGGTGTCGAGGTCGTCGAGGGCTTCGTCCCAGGTCGGCAGCACGGCCGCTGTGGTGGGGTCGAGGTAACCGACTGATTCGCTGGCGGGGTTGCCAACCGCATCGGGTGCGTCGGCATCTTCGTCCCAGACGGGTAATTCGTCTTCGCGGACGTAAACCGGCGTATCCGCCTGGGGCCACCAGACCTGGTGATACGTGGCCGCGATGACCTGGCGGACCAGGGCACGCGGGATGGTGCCCCGGATCGCGATGTGGGCGTGTGGGGCCAGGCGCTTCTGGGGTTCGACGGTGGCGAAGTACTGCACGTCATAACCGGCGACGCGGCGCAGGTTCTGCACCAGCCGATCCAGCAGCTTGGGGAAGTGGATCGCATCCCGCGCCGCCCGCCGGTAGTCATACCGTCCCGGATCGAGGGGCACGCCGTTGCCGTCGACGCGCCCATAGCCGGGCAGGGTGACCGTGACGAACATGGACGGCCGGTAGACCTTCCCATCGTTGCCAGGGAACGTCTGTCCCACCGTGGTTTTCGCCATCACCCGCTTGGGCAGATCGGGTGCATCCTGACGTCGACGGGTGGAGCGCTTCCGCCGGGCTGCTTCCGGCTTCTCACGTTCGAGTGGCCCGCGCACGCCCAGTTCGGCCAGTTCAGCGTCGATGGCGTCCAGCGTCTCTGACGCGGCCTCAGCTACACCGAGGTCGCCGCGGGCGAGGAAGTCGTCCCGGACTGCGGTGACGTCCGCGCGGGCCGCCACGAGGTCCTGCTGGGCTGAGGTGGAGGTGTCTTCGTCGGGGATGGGGTCGGAGTCGGCGTGCCAGCCGGCCCGGCACTGGTGCATGCGAAGTCGGCGGGCACGTTGGGCGCAGGTCGGGCACTTGGACTCAAGAGTTGCCCCGCAGGGGACATCGACCAGGGTGACTTCGCCGGTGTGGGTGTCGGTGACGCGCTGAGTGATGGGGCGGACGCAGACGCCGTTGGCGATGGCGACGTCTTCGGCGACGTGGAGGGCGACGGGCATGCGGGCGCGTTCGGCGCGGCTGTTGCGGGTCAGGTTCGAGATCGAGGCTGCGGTCGGCTGCATGGGGTTGCCCAGGTTGGCCGAGGCCGTGGGAACGGGGGTGGTGGTCATCGGCGTCCCTTCAGTCGAGGCTGGAGCCAGCTCGGCAGGTGAGCGATCCGGGGGCGCGGGTCGGCGATGTGGCGCAGGGCGTGAACCCGGACGGCGTCGACGGCCGCAGGCTGGGGTGCGGTGTCGTCCCAGTCGCAGGAGGTGCACCGCACCCGCACCGGCCGATCCGTCAGCGAGGCAGGGGCCAGGGAGAACGAGACGCCCACGTCAGTGACGATCGAGCCGACCGGAGGGACGACGGTCCAGCCTTCCGGCCACACCGCCGGGGTAGGTGCTTCAGGCAGAAGGACGTCGTCGGCCGGGTTGGTCTCGGCGGTGGCGCTCTCGTCGTGGTCGGGGTCCGTAGGGCTGTGGAAGCGGGACCACCAGCCGGGCGCCGGGCTGGTCTGCCCAGTCGGGTTCTGGTCGGGGCTGGGTTCTGGCATGGCCGTTCCAGGGGTGGCCGGGTTATCGCTCACGCGTCGTCACCTTCACCCGTGGTCCAGAAGCGGAAGGGGTACGCCTCATCCGGGCCGGTTTCCCGGCCGGCGGCCGGGTCGGAGGCCGGCGTGTCGGGCAACGGCGTCCAGTCGGTGTTCTCCGGGGCCGGCCACTGCGAGGCCATGTCGACGATGTCGGTGTCGGACAGGTAGGAGAAACGGACCCGGACCGGTTCCAGGGCGCCTTCGACGCGGACGTAGGCGATGCCGGGCAGGCTGGCCGGGATCAGGTGACAGGCCGCGCCCCGTTCCAGCGCTCCCTCCCCGAGGACCATGTCGACGTGGGAGTCCTCGGCCAGCCGCAACGCGATGCGGTAGGTGAACAGGTCCCGGAACGGCAGCACCTCCTTCCGAGGGTCCTGCAACGCGGCCAGGACGCTGTACCCGACCGCCCGACCCTGGGACAGCAGAACCTGCATCGCGGCAGCGACTTTTGCCTTGATGTCCTTGGGGGCGTAGGCGGTCAGGAACGCCAGCTCGTCGATCACGATCACTTCCAGCGGATCTTCCTTGGACGGTGTGAAGACCCGTACCCCAGCGTCTTTCAGCCTGCGTTTGCGGTCGTTCATGTCCGCCACCGCCCGCTCCAGCAGGGCCAGCATGGCGTCCAAGTCTTCATCGGCGTACTCGGCGAACAGCGCCCGGCCGGGGAACAGCTCCATCCCACCCTTGGGGTCCACCCCGCGAAGGCGGACCGTGCCATCAGCAACGGCCGGAGCCAGCGCCCGCACCGTCGACCACAGCGCCGAGCCCTTCCCGGACCCGGATGCGCCGGCCAGCAGGACGTGCCGGCCGTTCAGCCACAGACAGAACACCTCACCGTCCTCCCCAAGTGCCACAGGCAGGGCATCCAGCACCGGGAGCGGCGCAGGTTCCAGCGGTGCGACCAGGTGGCGCAACGGGTCCTTGGCGTAAAACAGCACCCGCACCCGGCCCGGAGCGTCCTCGATCACACTGCACCGGTGAGCGGCGTACACATGCCGCAGGCCCTCAGCCCGAGCCGCCACATCGGCTGGTGTCTGGCCGTGTAGCAGGCGCAGGTGCAGCGTGTCCACCACCGGCGTGGAGCGGACACGGGTCACGGCCGGGACGTAGACCTCACGGTCGGGGGTGACGCGAGTAAGCCCCGTTCCGTCCATCGCCGGGTGCCAGCGCCGCTTGTATTTCGTCCACCACCGCCACACACCCCGGCTCGGTTGGGAGACCGCGACGTCGAAGGAAGCCGGCCACCGGTAGGCCCAGACCAGGCCCAGCGCGAGCCACCAGGTCAGCGCCGTCAGCGCCCACAACCCGCCCAGCCGCGACCAGATCACCAGCAGGACGAACGCGGGCAGGGACAGCCCCCAGTAGGTGAACGCCTGCCGCAGCAGCCACCGTGAAGCTCTGGCCAGGTACTTGGTAATGAAGAGCGGGACTGTGACCCACAACGGGACGACGTAGCGCTGTCGGGTGGTGAGGCCGGTGCCGGCCAGGTCTTCCACGCGGGTGCCGTTGACCAGCATCAGAGGGTGCTCCCATCCGTGGAGTCAGTTGAGGTAGTCGTGGTGGTCGAGGTGGTGTGGGTGTGCAGGGCGGGCGCATCGGGCAGGCCGAGGGCCGCGCGCAGGTCATCCACGACGTCGCGCAGGCGCACCAGACGATCGGTGTCGTCCCAGCGCTCATCCGGATCGAGCAGGGAGCCGGCCATGCCCACGGCGCGGCAGGCCGCCAGGACCCGTTGGTTGCTTTCCTGGTACTGGTCGAACCAGAACGAGTCCAGGCCGCGGGCCATCACAGGTCACCGCCGCTGGTGTGGCTGGTGAAGGAGATGAACCGGCCACCCTCACCCCGCAGCGGGAGAGCGACCAGGTGCGCGCAGTCGGGGCACTGCCCGAAGTGCAGCCGCCCCACCGGGTGAACCTCGGCGCAGGTACGGCACGGCTTGGCCAACGGACCACGACGCTTACTGCCAGTGCTGGAACGCATTTCAAACCTCAATCCTGGGGAACATGTGCTGATCGACGACGGGCGATGCCCGGGAGGGGCGCCCCGAACCCGATGGAGGGACGGGGCGCCACATCACCCGAGCGCGAGCACCTGGACTACGACGCCTGCCGCTGCGCCCGTGCCGGGGCGCGGAAACCCGTTGCCCGGTAGGCGATCGCGACGCGGGGCTTGGCGCGGTTGGAGTCCAGGTAGGGGATCACCTGCAGCCCGTCGAACTCCGCCGGAGCCATCAGCCCGGCCGGCGGTACCGGCTGGTGATCGGCCGGGATCTTGACCTTGATCTCGCGTCGTCCCTGCTGCGCGGTCGGGTCCAGGATGCTGACCGCCCACAGGCGCTGGCCGGTCTGCTTATCCAGTTCCTGGGGGTCGACATTGCCCGCCTTGCGCTTGTCGAAGTCCTCCACGGCGTCCACCGAAAGAACCATGATGGGCTGGGTGAACACGTCCTCGTGACGGACATTGATACGGCCCTCAACAGCCATTTCTTCGGCTCCCACTCTCGCCATTCAACCGCCCACACTCACCCGCCCCAATCGAGCGGTGTGAAGTGCTTTCTCTGCGGTGTCAGCCCTGTCTGAGCTGCGAGAACATCGTGAACCGCTTAGCAAGCGCGCATCAACGCTTAGGTAGGCGGTACAAGGCAGACCTAATATTTTCTATGCCAACCCCATATGGGCGGCAGGCCGGAAATAGACATGGTTTGCATAGTGGCCAGAAAGGCAATGCGTGGGGGTAAGAAATGCCCGTCTCGGCGGTTACTATTCCGGCATGGCTGAGCGGGGAACGCCTACGGTGTACACGGCCCGGGGGCAGGTCAACGGCGAAGACTGGCAGGCAGTGGCAGCAGCGCTCAACGAGCGCATGGCAGCCCGCAGGATCGGCCAGCAGGAACTGGCACGCCTGTCAGGCATCTCCGTCTCGACACTGCGCACGGTCCAGCACGGGGCGAGTCGGCGCGTGCAGAACAAAACGCTGGAAGCGATCGCCGTTGCCCTGGATTGGCCGGCCGATCACCTGATCAGCATCCTGGTGACGACCCAGCGACAGGTGCCGGCCGAAGAGCCCGGCGGGGACCAGGTGGCCGTTGCGATAGCCAGGGTCGAGCGCACGTTACAGCAGCTCAGCGACAGGTTGGCCAGTGTCGAGAACCACCTGCGGGCCGAACGGCCGACCGGCTCAGACCCACGCGCGTGAGTTCAGGCCCAGGGACGAGTACGTCACGAACATGACCCACGGCGTGATGGCCGAGAACTTCACCGAGCTCACCCCGTCGAGCTGCATCACGCAGCCACGAGCCAGTTCCCGCTGATTGCGCGTCGGATCCAGGAACACCGCCACTGCCGACTCCCCGGTGAGCGCCCGAGGTAGCGGCGAGGTGCGCTGCACCGTGACCCCGTGCTCACGCAGCATCGAAGCAAGCTCCTCTGCATCCATCCCGACTCCCTTTAGCCAGCAAAACGGGAAGCCCGCGCGCACTTTCCCCGTCGAGTGCGCGCGGGCAGTCAATGTGTGGGTGCGTGCCGGCCTTCATCCCGAATGAGGCCGGCACGCACCCCGGCGCCGCTCTTACCGCAGCGGAGGGAGGCTGACCGGGAGCCAGGCGCCGCCCCCGGCCCTCACTGGCCGGGAGTCTTCTGTCGAGGGATCACGGCGCGTCGAGCCGGACCCTTCGGTGGTTCGCTTCCGCGTTGTTCGGCCGGCACCGCTCTTGCCCGTCCTACTCTCACGCGTTGCCCCGCCGTACGTTGGCGTGGAAAACGGCTCAGATTCACAGCTTCCCTCCCGCTCCGCTCCTTGGAGCCGGCCTCTCCCGAGGACTTGCGCCGCTGTCACCCGGGAAAGGCCGGTGAGAAAAGCCTGCTTCGCGGCAAGACCTGCGGAAACGCACGGCGCATCTATACCGACCCTGCATGGACCCTGCCCAGAACGGATGCCTGTCGGCGGTTGCCGAACGCTTTCGGAGCGCCCGAGCGCTTGAAAAGCGGCATGCCGCTCATACAGGGTTGACTTGGGCGCGGTAACCTTCCGTCTACCGAGCGCAACGCAGCAGTGGGTGGGACCAGCGAGGGGGAAGCATGCGGGAGCTGTCGGACTACACGGTCTCGGAAGACCTTCTGGCCCGCGCCGACTTCCAGGAAGCGTGCCGAGAGCGCGACTTCCAGCGCATGTTCCACCTGATGAGGCAGTGGGACCACGCCAGCCAGGACCGCATTGCCGCCCCGATCGAGAACATGACCCAATCGCGGGTCAGCCGGATCATGACCGGCAAGGACCGCATCGCATCCGTCGAGGTGGTCGAGCGGATCGCAGACGGCCTGCACATCCCCGGCAGCTTCCTCGGCCTCGCGCCCCGGCTATGGGAGAGCCACGACCCGAACCGGACCACCACCGACACCGCAGCTACCGGACTACCGGGCGCCCAGCGTCCTCAATTCGCTCCCGCCACCACGGCTGGTGAGCTGGTCGATGAGCGTCTGGACGTCACGCTCGACGTCTACCCGGACGGGCGCGTCGATGTCCGCCAGGTCCACCACCTGAACAACCACGGTGACACCCCGGTCACCGGCCTCACCCGGCAGGTCTGGTTCAAGCACACCCACGCCCCGATCGTGGTCGAGGCCACCGACAGCGACCGCAGCGTCTTCATCAAGCCTATTCACGACGTGGGCGTGCAGGTGAAGTTCATGGCGCAGATCTTCCCCGCCGTCGGCCCCAATGAGTCCGCCACCGTCGGCTACACCGCGACAGGCGGGCAGTTCGCCAGCGAGCTCTACTGGCGTCAGACGGTTTTCCTCCCCACTCAGCTCCTTCGGTTGCAGCTACGCCTGCACGGGGTGGAAGCTCTCAGCGGTTGCACGGCGGTTGAAGAGCGCCTTGACGGCTCCGAGATCACCGCGACCGAGAGCCTGTCTTTGGAGTCTGAGGAGAACGTGACCGTGATCGATCTGACCCGCCGCGACCTGCGGTCCAACCAGAGCGTGACGCTTCGATGGGACGTGGCCCGTGCGACTGCGTGACCAGGTCGAATCCCTCGTCCGTTCCTGGGGAGCCTACGAGGAAGCGCGCGGCGGCCGGCAGGTCATCGACTACGACTGCGCCCCCACCAACGCCCCCATCACCCCAGCTACCAGCCGCATCGACGTCTACGACCAGCTCACCAAGCTCAACCAGCAGGCCAAGGCCGACGGCGAGACCAAGGTCGAGCAGACCACCCGCGCCCACCTCGCCTACCTCTCCTGTGTGCTGGGCGAGCGGCCCGAGCTCGACGCGTACATGCGCGCCACGCAGGGATGCGGCACGGCCGGCTGGTCCGAGGAGTATGTGACCGAGTTGGGCGATCGAGCCCGCAAGGCGTACGCCGACCTGGGCATCACCTGGGACGCGAACCTGGCCGACGAGGTGACCCAGCTCGAAACGCCCATGACCATCGAACGGGCCGCGACACAGGTCCAGGTACTGGCCGACGAGGCCGAGCCCGTCGTACGCGAGCTGACCGGAACCACGGCCACGTACACGGTGGACGTGCAGGTCGTCGACATCGACGACTACTGGTCGTTCTGGGTCGACGGGGCCGGCCACCACTCACGCCTGCGGTTCAACCAGCGCACCGCAGTGTTCACCGAGGACGGGCTGCGGTTCTTCGCCCAGCACGAACTCCTCGGCCACGCCTTACAGCTATCCAGCTTCGCCCAGACCGCCGAGAACGAAGACGTCGACTGGGTGCGCACCATGACGGTGCACCTGCCCTACCAGCCGCTGCTGGAAGGGTTGGCGACGGCGTGGCCGATCTACACCGAGCCCCACAACGCCCCGCTCATGGCCAAGGCCCGACTCAACCACTACCTGCACATCGTCCGTGGTGAAGTGCACCGGGCGATCAACGCCGGCTTCCCGCTACGCGACGTTGCCGAACACGTCCGCGCCCGCGCACCGTGGCTGAGCCTGGACCAGATCGGCAACCTCCTGTCCGACCGGGGCACCGACCCACTGCTGCGGTCCTACCTGTGGTCGTACACGGCCGGCACCGACTGGTTCATGAACCTCGGGGACCAGGCCGACGAGGCGACCATCAAGAAGGTCCTCACCGCCGTCTACCACCACCCCCACAACCCGACCGAGCTTGCCAAACTCTGGCCGGCCGGTCCCACCTTCGGCGGCGACGGCGCACCCATCGTCCTCCGACGACCCGCCGCAGCCTGACACCAGGCCCCGACATGACGAGGGCAGGAGGCACTAGCGGTGTGCTTCCTGCCCTCCACTCATGCCCGGACCCCGGTTGCCGAACAACCGCGACCGTGTCCCCGTCCACGGCAGAGCCTCAGCGACGGCAGCACGCAGACCAGTTGCCGAACACCGAGGGAGGCCGGGATGCCCCGCCGGGCATGCGGCACCTGCGGCACCGACCCGACGGGGCACCCGGCAGCTCGACACCAGCAACTCTCGTGCACTGCCGAATTACTCTCTTCTGGATCAAGGCCCTGCAGCCACCACCACAATCAAATTCCTAGGCATCCAGCAGCCCGCCGGGAAGCCCCAAGTCCTGCCACCTTTCCTTCTTACCAAGCAATGTCTTTTCTTCCTCGACGAGCTGGGTCAGGTGACTGCGTGCTGAGGAGCGGATCTGCGGCGACAGATTCTCCCGACAACTTACGAGCTCCACAAGCAGTTCCGATACTTCCGTCAGGCCTTCCGTGCGCATCCTTGCCGCGGAAAGGATCCCCGAAAGTGGATTAATGAAGCGTTCATCACTTTCCCAGCTTTGAAGCAGGCTGACCGTCTTGCTTACATCAATTCCCAGAAAACGTGAGTCGATAATTATACGTGCACAGTCGCGTAGATATCGATCAGCCTCTTTGACGTTTCGGCAATACATGTCCGCATCAAATGGTCGCGCGTCTCTCTCGAACGCAGCTTCAAATGCGATCTGCACCAGGGCACCTACGTCATTCTGCTCATTAAGTAGTCGCTCGCGAGCATCAGGGAATCTTACTTTAAGCCTGTCTCCAAACGCGTACAGGCGAAGCATTTTACTTATGTAAGTGAGTCGCTCTTCTGGGGGGAGGCATTCATTCTTTTCTATCTCTATGGATCCGAGGGCCCACGAGCCATCGACAGGAAAGGGCTCGTCCGGAGGGAACAGGGATCGATACCCGTGAGCTACGACATCAGGCGCGTCGGAGGCGTGCATATACAGGAGCCACATATTTAGCAGATTGAGGGAGTTGGCACGCATTTCGCTGATTTCCATGCCTTTGATCTTAGAGACCAAGTCGTCAAAATTCTCACTGATCAGCGCGCCTGAGAACCCGGAGACCTCTCCTCTTTGTGGATGCAAAAACATCTGTGCCCTTGCTTGCGAGAGAGGCATGCTTCCAGTCGAACACAAGGCAAATTCGCGAGGATCTCCTGCGGCTTGGTTCACGCTCGCAACGAATGAGAAGCCTACGGACCGCCACTCCTGCTCTGCAGATAGCCAAGACTCCACGACGGATTCGGAGACGTCGGAGAATACATCCGTTAGATGCGGGAGCTCTTTTTTGATCCAATTGAAGTGCCCAAGTATCCACGGCAAAATGGCTTGAAGGTCAAGCGTAGTTGAAAAGCGGCCGTCGAAGCTACAGGCCTGTTTGAAGCTTTCCATGGAGGGGGTCAAAGAGAACCTCAGCACAGCGGCCAGATAAGCCCAGCCCGGATGGGCAGAAGACCTAAGATTTTCGGGCATGAAGTCGGCCGACAAGCTAGCACCGAATTTGCCGATCTCGACAATATCGAAATGAGTGTTGGGTATCTCCTTGCAACTGACGGAGGCACGAGAACGGGTCCTCCGCGATAGCGTTCGAATAACTGTGACCAGTGGATCATCGGTTTGTATCAGCGGGAAAGATTCTCGACCGTGGTCTAGCGAGTTGACTATGCGACGGCCACGCAGGATAACCTCGAAAGGATTTAATTGCGGCAGCATTCGGAGGAGGAAGGCACAAAGATCAACGTTAGTTTGAGCAATGGCAGCGCACCGCCACCATAGTGAGGGCGAGAATACCAAGGGGGCGTGATTTCGGGCTTCCGCCTCCCAAGCGGAGTATTGAACCGTGCCTCTCTCGATAAGACTCGCCAAGAACTCCCACGAAGCGTCACCGCTGGAGCGAGATGAGATTCCCTCAGTGACGAGCTGCTGCGCAGTCTCTACGGTGTCCACGGTGACGAGACTCGCCAGTTGAGTGGGACTGGTCGGCTCTTTACCGAAAAGATCAAACGCAAGCCGAAGAAGTTGCCTCGCATATGTAGGAGCACGTCGGGGACCGCCATCCTGCAGAAGAGCTAAAGCAAGGGTGGAGCCTGCCCTTACCAATGCATGGGGCTTCGATGCCGAAAAGTCGTTTAGCTCGTGACAAATATGCACGATGTCAGCGCGGAGCGACCGCCGCAGGCGGAAGCATTTCCCTACCGCGAAGAGAAACACGTTGCGCCAATGAGGGCTCCCAGCGATGGTCCGTAACCGTTCCGGGATTAGTTCATCGCCATCCTCAGTCAAAGCTTCAGCGGCCATGAACTCCTGAAGCGAACGAATTTCGAAGCCAACGCGATCGTCCTCAACTCCGACCAAGAACACGAGCCGTTGTGCCGACGCGTCAACGATCCTGCGGGTCAAGTCATCAATGCGCTCCGGCGCATATTCTTCAATCCGTAGGTGTTCTGCCACAATGTTACTAAATGTCTCGGTTGTGAGCCGTGCATTTGCACCGCCAATGACCTCCGCTTGGACCTGTAGCAGGAGCCCAGCTAGGTGATGGACTCGGTCAATCTCGGCTTTATGCTCCCTCAGAAGCTCTGAGGCTTCAATATCACGTTCGATCTCGCGATTGTAAATTAACTGGTAGTACCTATCAAAAAGATCCCATCGATCTTCTGGTGGCTCCCCTTGTTGGTCGACGAGAAGAACCATAATTGTTACCTGCAAGGGAGATGCCATCAATCGCACAGTGGCATCAGTTCGCACCGCTCTAGTAAGGCGGCGATTGATTCGTTCGGCTCTGTCAGGGTTGTGCTTAAATTTTTGTTCTGCCAGCATTGCGCCGTACTGAAGTGCAGTATTCGGGTCAAGGGGAGTGAGCTGCCAGTGTTGATAGTACTTCGGTGAGAGTTCTTCGTTGTACCCCTGAGGTCGGGTGGTAACCAAAATCAGAGCATCCAACTCACGCATTCTAACGTCAATCTCAAAATCATTTATTGCCGTGAGCAAACGTGTGCGATTGCCACTGGCTGGAACCTCGTCCAGCCCATCCAGGATTAGCACAAAGGGGTATGCGTCAAGAAATCGATCGAGAGATTCCGGTGACATTGCACGGCTTGCGCGCTTATTGATAATCGAAGTTACGTGCTCTAGCAGGGAAAGATCGGGATTATTAGCTAAGTCATCAGCGAACTCGCTAAGAACAACACGCATTGGGAAACGCCCGCTCGTGGGCAAATCCAAATTTCGCTGCTCCGCTCCTGACTCGAGGTCACGTGCGATATCCAGAGTTTGGGGCGTCAAGACCTGGGGCGGCATTTTTGCTAGAAGGGCCAACCTGAAGAGTTGCGAGGCATATTGACCAACCGTGGTCTTGCCCTGACCAGGCCCTCCAATCAACACCACCCGACCCTGTTTTGATTTCCCTCCCTCCGCGTCATAGGTTATGGGCGTTTCAGCGAGCTCAATAAAGCTCTCAACAAACCAGATGTCGTCATCTTCAACTGCGAAAGGGTGAGCATCTCTTGCACTTGACAACATTTTAATTGGTACATCAATAAAGATTTTAGCAAGGGAAATTTCTTCTTCGGGTGCATGACCGCCTTGCTGAAGAAGCGCGTTCTGGTCACGAGCCAATTCTTTGGCAAGATACGTTGCCAAAATGCTCGCTAGGTCAGCTTCTTCGATCGCCATGGAAGAAATCAACCTGGCTAAAACATCTCCTGGGGTCGTCCACGCAGAGTACGTTTGCCGAATGGCCGCGTGATCATCAAGGAAAGTTCCTATCTGGTCGTAATCCCAAAGAGCCCAACCCTTGAGTCCATGCTCTTTGGAAAACTTCTCCAACCGTGCACTTAAGGAGTCTTTTCCGCCAGCCGTAGGGTATGGCGTGAGGGGTACATTGGTTGCGAAGATATAGTAATCTGGAAGGGTGCGGAGGCTGTCGTCCTTCTCGTATTCACGTAGTTCCGACTCTAGGTGACCCAAAGCCCATTTAGTGTTCGATTCACTGCCTGGCTGGTCTTCGCGCTGGCGGAACTTCGCTTGAATGACGCCGTAACCGTCCCAGCAGGCGTCGGGTGTCGGGTAGAGCGTTGCTCCTTGAAAAATTGCCTCTCTTCCGCCATCTCGTCCATCGCCGAATACTTGGACCATAGGCCCAACGACAGCAACGGCCAATGCTTGCACAAGGCTCTCAAATGACCTAGTCGACAGACGACTGAAATCATAATCAGACACGCGATCTCCTATTGCATGATTGCTACATTGCTCTCACGAGAGGGTAGCGTCAGCGCAAGGCGTCTGACTAGCGGAACTGCTAACTAGGTGCGTATTTCTGGAGGATTTAGCCCGGAACCTCAGCGCTAGGCAGTCGCGTCAGCAAGGTGGAGCGCAAGCGTTTCGCACGTAGATGCGCCTTGAGTGCGCTGTCCGAATCAACACCCTCGGCTTTCGGGGGACGTCAAGCTTTGGCCGCCCTGAGGATTGTCCTGTTCTTAGACAGCTTGTCGCGGTCCTGTGCAACCGCGATCTGCGGTTGAAGCATACTTCGGTGAAGCTACGCCCGCCTGTAGACTTGGTATTCGGGACCCATCGCGGCAGGAAGGGGATAGGAGCGGTGAGCGCTTCCGCAGAGCAGTACCCAGTGCCGGCCCCACGCCCCCGCCGTACGGTCGAAGAGTTGCTGGCAGCTAAGGGCACGCAACACGCGGCGCTAGAACTTCTCCGACTGGCTCTCAGGTTTCGCTGTGGTGGAGGGTGATGAGCGTGTGGCCACGACATGGGGACGGATCACGGGCTCGGCTCAGTTACGAGGACAGACCGGTCCGCAGAACGACAGTTGGATCGCGGCGGCTTGCATCACCCATGATCTGCCGCTGGCGACGCTGAACGTCAAGGACTTCCAGCGCTTCCTCGACCACAACGGCCTGCGTCTGATCACGGCTGAGTAGGTCTGTGTCCCACCTGTGTCCCACGGCCAGCCCCGCGGACGGAGAGCCCAGATCAGGGGCACAAGAGCAGAGGTTTCCTAAACCTTGTGTCGGAGGTTCGAATCCTCTCGGGGGCACCACCGGTCAGAGCCAGTCACGCCAGAAGGGGACCACCTCTGACGGCTCCTGGAACTCCCGCACCACGTAGTCCTCCAGGTCAATCCCGTACACGACGGTGTCGGACAGCCAGTGAACCGACAGGACAGAGTGCCCGCTCGTGCCTGATCCGGTGGGCAGGTATCGATGGGCATACACAGGCACTAACGTCGGTACCTCTGCCAGTAGTCGCTCTGCCTTCGCCACTCTCGAATCTTCGCTCTTCGGGCGCTTACCCCACCCACTGGGCCAGTTCCCCTCAGCGAGGTGTCGGCGAATGCTGTCTTTCGGCCAGTTGATTTGCCTGTGCAGCGTCTTTGACCCGAGATCGCGTCAGGCGGGCCACCCCCAGCTCGCCTGACTCGTACGCTCATCGAGCCCCTCCCGGACCGGCAGGCCCGCGGCCAGGAAGGAGCGGTGGTCATCGGCGAACTTGAAGCCAAAGTGTCGCTCTATACGCGCGAACTCGGCATCGGTCAGCCCATCCTGTATTTCTGCCGCCCCTGATTGCACCAAACGCTTGGCAGCCGCTTCGCCAATATTGCGGCTCCAGGCATTCATGCTCCGACGCTACGGGAGTAGGCAAGCAGCTTGTCCGCGCCGGGCTGGTACCGGGCGAATCATCGGAACAGCCCGTGTCGCAACGAGCGCCCATGTCACGAGCGCGTAGCTCAGAACCAGCCGCGGTGCCGGGCGGTGCGCACCGCCTCGACCCGCGACGAGGCGTCGAGCTTGGTCATGGTGGAGGAGAGGTAGTTGCGGACTGTTCCGTGGGAGAGGAACAGCTTGGCCGCGATCGTGCGGGTGTTCAGGCCCTGGTCGACGTAGCGCAGGATCTCCTGCTCCCGCTCGGAGAGCGGGTTGGGCCCGCTGCGCAGGGCGTCGGCCGCCAGCTGGGGGTCGATGACCGTGCCCCCGACCGCGACGGTCTTGACCGCGTCGATGAGCCGGGCCCCGGTGGTCGCCTTGACCAGGTAGCCCGAGGTTCCGGCGGCCAGGGCCTGGTGCAGGTGGCCGCTGCCGGGCAGGGCCGTCAGCAGGATGACCTTGCAGTCCGGGAACTGGGCGGTCACCAGCCGGGTGGCCTCGATCCCGGTGGCGCCGGGCATGTCCACGTCGAGCAGGGCGATGTCCGGCCGGTACTTCTCGACCGCGGCCAGCACGTGGTCACCGCGGCCGACCCGGGCGACGACCTCGAAGGCCGGCTCGGTGCTGAGCAGGGCCTCGAAGGCCTCGGCGACGAGCTCGACGTCTTCCGCGATGAGAAGTCTGAGGGTTTCCTGGGTCACGAGGCTGCCGTCTCCGGGCTGTTGGTGAGTTCTAGGGCCGCGTCGCCGTCCGGCGTGAGCGCGGGAACACGGGGAACCCGTGCGATGACGCGGAACTGGCCGCCGGGCACCGGCCCGGCGGTCAGCACACCGCCCAGCGACTCGACCCGGGCGCGGATGTCGTCGAGACCGGTGTGGGCACCGCCGTCCTGGGCGGTGCTGGTGACCCCGTCGTTGACCACGCTGACCACGATGGCCAGCGACTCGTGCCGGACCCCGATGCGGCACCAGGTGGGCTGCCCGTGCTTGAGGGTGTTGGTCACCGCCTCGCGCACGACCGCCGCCAGGGTCTGGTCGATGGCCGGGTCGTCGACCACCACCGCGTCGACCTCGGCCCGCAGCCCGAGGCGCTCGAACAGCTCACGGGCACTGGCCAGCTCGTCGTTGAGGCCGATCAGGGTCGGCCCGCTGGTCAGGGCCCGGAGCCGGGCCTGGCCGTCGATGATCGACGACCGGAGCGCGGTGAGCTGGTCGCGGCAGCGCTCGATGTCGTGGTCGAGCAGCCGCAGAGCGGCCTCGTTGCGCAGCGAGGCCGAGACCAGGGTGCGGCCGAGCAGGTCGTGCAGGTCCCGGGAGATCCGCAGCCTTTCCTCGTCCACCCGGACCCGGGCGATCTGCTCCCGGGTGCGGCGCAGCTCGTCGAGCACCACGTAGAGCCGGGTCATCGAGTAGAGGGTGAAGGCGATGACGACGGTGGTGACGCAGATGACCAGGATGGACTCGTTGCTGGTGCCGTCGTGCCGCCCCAGCATCACGGCCACGTCCAGTGCACCGAGCCCGGCCACCAGCAGGAACCGCTGCGGCCAGGCCGTCAGCAGCAACACCGTGGTGAGGGCCAGGGCCAGCGTCATCCAGGCGCCCCCGAGCGCCAGGACCAATAGCGAGGCCACCACCTGGGCCCCGGCCAGGGTCCGCAGCTGCCGCCCCGGCCTCCCCCTGACCAGCAGCGACTGCATCCGCAGGAAGCAGGCGACGACGACCAGGCTGAGCAGGCCACAGAAGATCTTGACCAGGAGGGTCGAGTCCTCCTGGGCGACGACCTGGCCGATACTGACGAACAGGATGAGCGTGGCTGCAGACCACGCCCCGACCACCCCCGAAGAACTCCCCCGCACCATAAGACGATCCCCTTGAGCCCATTGCAGTCGGCAAATAGCACCGCACGGCACATCACTGGTTCGGCGCGCGTGACTGCACGCCTCGAAGTGCCCCCCTTACAGTGACACTCTATTCTGTCACTTTTGCTACCTGTGGGGTAGTAGATGGCATTCGGGGGAAGTCAGGCGGATGGACGGTGCCGCAGCAGGAGTGCGGTGGACATGCCGACCGCGGTCACGCCGACCAGGTCGCCGAAGGCGCCTCCGAGCAGGCGGGGGGTCACCGCCGAGCCCATCAGGGCGGCGACCACGGACACTGCGACCAGCACCGTCGGCAACGACAGGACCAGGGCCCAGATGCTCGACTCGAGCAGCCAGCGGACGTGGTAATCGGTCTGCTCGGGGCGCGTGGCCTGCGCGGCGGTGAGAGCGCTGCGGTCTCGGCGCACCCCGGCCACCACCAGGCGCCGCCACGGAAGCACCACGTTCATGACGGCGACGACAGCCACGCCCCACCCCAGGACGACCGGGACGGCAAGGACCGGCGACACCCCGCTGTCGGTGTGCCGGCCCAGGCCGATGAGCAACAGGGGGGCGGTCAGTCCGACGACGATCCCAGCGACGACAGCCGCGATCAGATGCGGTCTCGCCGGAGCGGCACGACGCCCCCAGGGCGCCGCCGTCATGCGTTCGTTCCGATCGGCCGGCCGTCGAGCAGGGTGAGGACCTGGTCGGCGCCGGCCTGGACGATCGGGGTGGCCAAACTGGTGACGATGGTGCGCCCCTCGAGTCGGACCAGGTCGACGAGCGTCCGGGAGAGCTGGTCGAGTCCGGCCGACCCCGGGTCGGCCGCGACCACGAGCAGGTCCGGGTCGTACGCCAGCGCCATCGCGATGGCCACCCGTTGCTGCTCGGCCGGGTCCAGCTCGGCCGGCCAGCAGTCGTTGACCGCGTCCAGGCCGACCGAGCGGCAGAGCTTGCCGATCTCCTCGCGGGGGTGCCGTTTCCCGCTCCACCGCACCGGCAACCCGATGTTGCCGGCCACGCTGAGGTGCCCGAACAGGACCGGCCGGGCATCCACGAACCCGACCCGACGCCGCCACGGCTCCGGAGAGCGGACGGCGTCGGTCCCGCGGCGGGAGACCGGGGCGCCGGCGATCTCGAGCGATCCACCGGCCAGGGCGACGCGTCCGGCCAGGGTGAGCAGCAGGGTGTGGACCTCGTTCGCCGATCTCCCCTGCACCGCCACCAGGGTCCCGGACGTCACACTGAGGTCCCGGACCTGAAGAGCGGAAAGACCGGCGGTGGAGTCCGTTTCGACCTGGACGCCACGCAGTCGGACCGCAGTGGTCAACCGATGGAGGCGGTTCGCTGACATGGCAAGTTCCTACCGGCAGGGTGATCGGTCGGGCACGATCGGTGGCGGAGCCACTGAGATCGTCAGCACCAGAAGTACGAGAACGTACTCATTGCTTCCAGAAAAGCTGCGCTGTCGTCTTTTTCGATTTCCAGGGAGTGCAACTGGTCGAGCGACATGGCTACCTCGTTCCGTGCGGACCATCTCCGATTCCGTTGGCTCAATTCTGGTCCAGCGGTGGTCGCTCACCTAGTGGACGGCGTCACGCACGCATCCTGACGTTTGTCATCTCGAGATGCAGACCAGCTGGTGAGGGCCGGAGGAAGGCTCTGGTGGCGGGGTAGCCGCAGAACGGCGTGCAAGGCGTCCTGGGCCAGCGGCGCGAGGGCGACCAGCGCCCCAGCACTGCCGGTGGCCAGATCGGTGGAGAGCCGGTAGCCCGCGTGGCCGAGCAGGACGGTCGCCGGCTGATCCCCGCCGGGCAGCGGCATGACGTTCCATCCGACCCGGCCCTCGTGCAGCGCCACCCCGGCATCGTCGTCCCCCGCCAGCCTGCGCAGGGTGGCGAGCAGGCCACAGCGCCCGAGACCGAGGCCAGGTCCGGGCGCAGCCGGGGTTCGGCAGGTCTGCCGCACTCCCGCAACGAGCGGCTCGAGCCGGGCGATCTCGGCGGTACCGAGCCCCGCGGCCTCGGGCCGGCTGAGCAGGGCGGCGGCGGCCAGGCCAAGAGCAGCGCTCCCCTGGGCCAGGTCGGGCAGGAGCCGCCCGGTGCCCTGGATCAGTACCGCGGGCCCGACCGTGACGGCGTTCTCGGCTTCCCTGAGCACGGCCTGGTGCGCGGCGCGCAGACAGACCTGAGCCCGGTCGTCGCCGGAGATGTCGGCGATCGCGATCAGCGCGAGCGCGACTCCCGCCCAGCCGTCCAGCAGGCCGCTGCCCGGGCGAGGGCCACTCGCGCTCACGGACAAGGTGGTTGCGGCCAGGTGATGCTGGGCAGGCTCGTCGAACTCGGGCCCCAGCAGACCGGCCAGCTCGGTGAAGGCCAGGGCCCGCCCGGCGTGCCCGTACTCCCAGGACGGGGGCAGCGGACTGCGGGGGTTGGCGGCGGCCCGACGAGCCACCGTGCGGGCCTGCTCGGGGCGGCCGAGCAGGGCGAGAGCCAGGGCCACCCCTTCCAGACCGTGCCCCAACCCCCCGACCGGCCGTTCCCGCCCGGCAGCGGCCACGATCCAGTCGAGCCACGGTTCCGGGACCAGGGCACCGGTCGCCTGCAGGGCCAGGCACACCCCGGTCGCCCCGTGCAGCAGGCCAAGACCTCCACCCGGGGTGGTGAACTGGGCGATGTCCCCAGGCAGGAGCCGGTCGGTGCGGTGCACGGTGGCAGCCGCGGTCAGACCGCGCACCAGCGCCGCGCGGTCGGGAGCCGGTCCGACCACGGCCGGGCCGGGCCCCAGGTCGGCCAGAGCGGCCTGCTCGAGTTCCTGCTCCAGCTCCGGCCGCCAGTTGAGGACGTCGAGGTGCGGGGCGAGGAGAGTCAGCCGGATCAGCTCCACCGCCCGCAGATCGCTGCCGAGCGTGGGGATCGCGTCGCCCGGGATGTTGAGCGCGGTGATACCGGTGGAGACCGCCCGGCCGTCCAGACTCGCCGATTCCAGATCCACGAGCACCAGTCGTTCGTCGCCTTCCAGGACGTTGCCCGGATGCAGGTCCCCGTGAGCAACTCCGTGATCGGCCAGGACCTGCGCCATCACCCGCAGCCGGGCGGCCGTCCGCTCCACCCACCCCAGGTAGGCGGCTTCCTCCGATGCCGTCGCATCCGGCCGGATCGCGGGGTTCGTGGTCAGGCCGGCACTGAGGGTCTGGCCGGGGATGTACTCCAGGACCAGGAAGTCGCTGTCCCGCAGGCTGATCAGGTCGAGCACCTCGGGTACCAGCCCGGTCCCCGCCAGCCGGGTCAGCACCGCGTGCTCGTGCCGCAGCCGGGCGGTGGCGTCGACCCCGGCCACGTCCAGCCCGGCGTGTCTGCGGGCCTCCTTGAGCACGACGGTCGAGCGCCCCCGCCAGCGGGCCCGGTAGACCCCGCCGCCGGTGGACCGGTGAAGCACGACCACTTCGTCGATCTCCAGCTTGGGCTCCAGGTCGGCCGCCCGGAAGCGCTGCAGCGGTTCGGGCAACGGCGGGGCTCCCAGCGCCCCGGCCGGCCCACGCCGGTCGAGCACCGCGCGCCCGGCCCGCGTCCATCCCGGGCGTAGCCGACCGTCGGCGCCGGTGCACCAGCTCTCACCGAAACCGCCGTACCGCAGATAGATCGGCGCACCAGCGACCGGGACCTCACCCACGATCCGGGGTCCCGGCTCATCGGCCAGACCGGCCACCAGGCGCTCGAGCAGCAGTTCGGCGAGTGCCGGGGTGGCCGGGTAGGCCGTCACCACCTTGCCGCTGCTCTCCGGGGCGGCGTACTTGAGCTGGGTCGCCAGGACCGTTCGTTCGGTGCGCAGGGTCTTGACCGGGACACCGAGGTCCCAGCAGGCCCGCACCGCGATGTCGGCCACCCGCCGGGCGTTGCCCGGCAGAGCGGCGACGTGAACCTTCCAGCCCTGCTCGGGCAGGGAGTAGACGGGTGGGACGAAGACCGTCCACGGCCCGTACTCCACCCGTTGCCAGCCGGCCGGCGGCATCTCCGGCATCAGCAGAGGGCTGCTGTCGACGGCCTCCGAGGAGCCCAGGACGTCGTAGAAAAGGCTGTGGGCCATGGTGAACGGGATGTAGGCGGACTTCAGACGCTGGTTCAGGGACGACTTCACAGGACCCCCCCCCGGGTCGGATCGGCACCGTTGATGTGCACCCCCCGGTGCACGTGGCACTGATCCTGCGGCCCCTCCTGTCACATCCGCGAGTGTTCGATGTCAGGACGATGGGATGACAACTGTCAGGACACCCCCTCCGGGGCGCCCGGACACCCGTCTCCGGAGCCCGCCTGGCCTCGGCGGCTGACAGTTGTCACCCGGACAACCTGTAGTCGTTCACCCCGCCCCAGTGACAGCCGCCCCTAGGCGCCCGTCCCGGCCGCTACGTACTGTTCTGCCATGCCCCACCGAAACCGCAAGTCGGGAAGGCAGTCTCGAAAGTTTCGAAAGCCCACCGGTGCCGCGAGGCGCCCGAGCAGGACGAAGGAGTGATGACGCGGTGCCCGACCCGACCAGCCTGACCCACCTCGCTGAGGTCACGACCGGCACGACCCGGTCCCGCGAGGGACGCGGCCGGCTGAGCGTCTTCCTCGAGGACGCCGGCCACCTGCAGACGCTGACCCGTCGCGGCATCGTCGGCCCCGAATCCGTGGTCTTCCTGCCGGATTCCGCCCCGTCGGCCGCACCGACGCTGGTGAATTACCAGGGCGGCCTCGGGACGCCGGGCGACCAGCTGTGGCTCGACGACTCCTTCGTGATGGAGGTCCAGTCGTACGCAGTGAGCGGCTTCCTCGCCGTGCACGGCCCGACCCTGCTGCGGATCTGCGGCCCGGAAGACCTGCTCGCGCTCGGCGCTGACGCGGTCGCCGCCCGGGACCTCGGCCGCCTGCCGCGAGTGGCCACCAGTCCGCTGGTGTACCTGGCCGACGGCCCGGCCCTGGGCCGGCCCGGAGCGCACAACCGCAGCCACCGCATCCACGTACGAGCAGACGGCACGGTGACGGTGTCGCCCACGGGGTCGCCGGTGGCCACCCTCGACACCCTCTCGGCCGACACCCTCACCCACCTCGCCGAGTCCGGGGCAGGGGCCGAGACGGCCCTGCGAGCGGTCGTCGACGACGCGGACCTCGAGCGGATCCACCGCGACATCCCCTACCTGACGCGCTATCTCGCCGTGGTCACGGCCGTGCGAGCGGCCCGGGCCTGCGGCGCCGAGGTCGAAGCAGTGTCCGGTTTCGGCCTTCGCCTCGACCCCCGGATCCCCCTCGACGACGGCACCGCGACCGCACAGCGGCCGGTGATCGTCCGGACCGCCGACGGCGCCCTGGTCGTCGACCCGGTCCAGGGCCGGATCGTGCCTCTGGACCTGGCCTCGGCCACCGCTCTGGAACGCCAGCTCGACGGCTCCGGCGACCCCGACGGGGCCCGGCTCGTCACCGCTCTCGGCGCCCGGGGGTTCGGCACCGGAATGGAGCTGGCGGCATGAGCACCACCGTCCACGTCGGCGCCGCCGTCGCTGCCCTCGGCGAGAACGTCCAGCACTGCGATCTTTACGACGAGATCGGCTCGGCGATGTACCACGACATCACTCTCGGGGACGACAGTGAGCTGCGCGAGATCCTGGCCCTGCTGCGATCGGCACCGCCGGGCCCGGTCCTGGAGCTCGCGGCGGGAGCCGGCCGGATGTCCCTGCCGATCGCCGCGAGTGGACGCCCGGTGGTGGCCCTGGACATGTCCCCGAGCCTGCTGCACCTGCTCTCGGAACGTGCGGACACCACGCTCGTCCGGCCCGCCCGTGACCGGGTCGAGCCGGTGGCCGGCGACATGGCCGACTTCCACCTCGGCCGCCGGTTCGCCGTGATCGCCCTCGGCAGCACCTCGATCACCCTGCTCTCGGCCGAGCAGCGGCAGGGCCTGTACCGCTGTGTCCGTGAGCATCTCGAGCCCGGTGGGATCTTCCTGGTCACCGTGCCGGTCCCCTCGCACGAGGCGGCCGAGGTGACCGACATCCACCGCATCGTCACCGGCTGGTCCGGCCGCGAGTACGACATGTACGACGCCATCGTGCCCGGCGAGGACCACCGGACGGTCACCGTGATCCTGCGCTCACCCCCGGACGAGGGGCAGCGGGTGCCGGTGGCGGTGTCCCGGCCCCGGCTGTTCGACGGCCGGGTGATCGGCACCGAACTGGCCGAGCACGGATTCAGCCATCGCACCGACGCGGCGATCGGCGACTGCACCGAGCGACTCGACGTACTGGTCCAGACCTGGGAGATGACGGCATGAGCCCGACCGCGCGACCGCCGGCCCTGTGGCCGGCCCTGATCCCCCGCGCCGACCACCTCCGGGAAGACCTCTGCCTGGTGGGTGCCAAGGGACACCGGGTGCGCTTCGCCGACGGCCGGGAGGCCCTGTGCGGCACGAGCGGCCTGTGGAACGTCAACCTCGGCTACGGCAACGAGGCGGTGGCCGAGGCCTCGGCCCAGGCCCTGCGGGACGCGTCCTATCTCAGCGTCTTCCGCTACAGCAACAGCTACGCCCGGGCCGCCGCCGAGACGGTCGTCGGTCTCGCCGGCCCGGACCGCTTCGCCCGGGTCCTGTTCTCCACGTCCGGCGGGGCCGCCAACGATGCGGTGCTCAAGCTCGTCCGGCACGTACATGCGATCGAAGGACATTCGGCGCGCCGGATCGTCATCGGCCTGCGCGGCTCGTACCACGGCCTCACCTACGGCGGTTTCTCGCTGACCGGTGAGAACCTGGGCCAGCAGCTCTACGGTGTCGACCCACGGTTCGTACGCCACGTGAACCCCAACGCCGTGGACGAACTCACCGAGGTCCTGGCCGAACTGGGCGACCGGGTGGCCGCCGTGGTGGTCGAGCCGGTCCTGGGCTCGGGCACCATCGCTCTGGACGACGACTACGTGGCCGCCCTGCTCGCCCTGCGGTCCCAGCACGGTTTCCTTCTCGTCGCCGACGAGGTCGCCACCGGGTACGGCCGCACCGGGCCGATGTTCGCCTCCTCGGCGTGGCCGGCCGCCCCCGACGTCCTGATCACCTCGAAGGGCCTGACCAACGGGGCCGCGGCCGCCGCGGCGGTCCTGGTGAGCCATCGGATCGCTCAGGCCTTCGAAGGCTCCGACCAGGTGCTGGTGCACGCCGAGACCCAGGCCGGCACCCCGGCCAGCTGCGCCGTGATCAGTGCGGTGGCCGAGGAGTTCGCCCGCCTGGACGCCCTCGGGAACGGGCAGCGCCTCGCCGCCGCCCTAGACGCCGGACTGACCTCGCTGGCAGACCGTCTACCGGTGCCCACCAGCGCTGCGGGCCGCGGACTCTTCCGCACCCTGCACGCCCACACCGCCGACGGAGCACCGGTCGGACCGGCCGTGGTCGCCCAGCTGATCACCGCCGTCCGGGAGGCCGGCGCGGTGGTTCACCCGGGACCCGGCGGTATCCAGCTGATCCCGGCCCTCACCTACTCCGAGGCCGAGGTCACCGAGCTGCTCGGCTGCGTGGAGCTGGGCTTCGCCCGGGTCGCCGCGAGCGGTGGCTTCGGCCGGCCGGAGTCACCGGCACCGGTCCTGGAGCGGGCGTCATGAGGGCCACCTGGCTGAGCGCCGCCCATGCCGTCGAGTCGGCCTTCGTCCGCTCGGGCCGCACCACCGTGCGACTCGTGGTCGACGCCGGGGTCGAGGGTGCTCCCGTCCACGGGCGGGTCCTCTCCTGGCTGGGCGTCCTGGGCGCCCGTCCCGCGGGGATCGAGACCCTGGTGGTTCCCAGCAGCAGTCCCGACCTGACCGGCCCGCTGCTGCCCCCCGGGGACGCGGACGTGACGGTTGTCGTCGGGGGCGGCGCGGTCCTGGACCGGGTCAAGCTCGCCACCCTCGACCACGACTACGCCGGCTGGACCCGCACCCGCAGCGGACTCGTCGCACTGCCGCCCGGGCCGGGCCGGAAGGCCCCCCTGGTCGCCGTCCCCACCACCCTCGGCACCGGGGCAGAAGCCAGTGCCGTGGCCCTGGGGCACCTGGGAGAGCGCCGGCTGCTGGTGATGGACCGCAGTCTCCGACCCACGGCGTACGCCCACGACCCGACGGCCTACCTGACCCTGCCCGGAGCGCTGCTGCGCGAGGGACTCGCCGAGATCCTTTCCCGGCTGGTCGGACCCGTCGTCGGGGACGCCGTCGGGGAGCCGCTCACCGACACGGTGTGCCTGGCGCTCATCGCCCGGCTGGTCGAGCGTGCCGACGAGGTGGTCACGGCGCTCGACGCCGGCCACGAACCGGGCCTGGCCGCGCTGGGTGAGGCCGCCCGGATCGGGGTCCTCGGCCACAGCGACCACGTGCAGCGTCCCCACCAGCCCTGGGCGGTCAAGCTCTGGGCCCTGGCCAACGAGGTGGCCGGCCTGACCGGTGGGGCGAAGATACCGACGACCGTGCGACTGTGGCCCGCCTTCTGGGCCGCGATCGACGCGGGCGCCGAGACCCTGGGCAGTCCGGCCCAGCTCCGCACCGTGTGGGACACCGTCCGCACGGCGCACCACAAGCCCTTGCCGGCCGAGCCCGGCGACGGGATCCGCGTGCTACTCACGCACTGGGGCGTCCAGGCCGACTCGTCGTGCGACGCCTTGCCCATCCCGCTCGTCACCGAGCGGGTGCTCCGGGCCTGGGGGGCGGGGCTTCCCCCGTACCAGGGCGTCCGGGCGGGGGACATCGGGCAGCTGCTCGAGCGAACCCGCACCATCACACCGGTCGGCACGTTCACCGACATCACCCCGCCGCGCACCGGCGCGGTGCTGACACGCTGAAAGGACGCGAGATGCCGGAGACCAGAGGCGCTTTCGAGCCCTATCCGGAGGGCCCCCAAAAACGACCCGCCATCCACCTCGACATCCAGGAACTCGAGCCGTTCGAGTCCCCGGACTGGGTGACCATGGGCAGCCTGGCTGCCGGCGGGGTCATCTTCCTGAGTGCGGTCGCGTTCGCGGTGGCCACCTGAGCCCTCAGGCGGCCACCTGACCACGGTCAGGCGGAACAGCACAACCGAAAATCACCGAGAGAAAAGGAAAACGCCATGAGCGAGAACAACACCCCGAAGCAGGCCGGCGCCGAGCCGGCCGAGCTGGAGCTGCAGGAGCTGGAGTCGATGGAGGCTCCCGGCTGGTGGACCGCGGGCGGCGTCGCCGTCGGCATCTCGATCACCGTGATCGCCGCCACCTGATCTGCCCGTCCCGCAGGAAAATCCGAGAAAACCCTTACCCGAAGGAGCATGACCATGCCGAACGCCGACCAGAACAACGAACTCGAACTGCAGGAGCTCGAGGAGATGAGCGCCCCCGGTTTCTGGGAGGGCGTCAGCGTCGGGGTGACGATCGTCAGCACGATCATCGCCGCGACCTGAGAGCCGCAGCACCCCTGAGAACGTCTGCCGAACCACCTGCTCGGGTCTAGACCACCCGATCACTGCACCAGCGCACCACTTCATCACCGGCCGGGACCTGTATCTGTTGGCGCAGTGCAGGTCCTGGCTGGTGATGCTACCCGCTGACCGCCGTCAGCGCGAGACCGCAAGCCCATCCGGATCGAAAAGGACATCACCATGCCCACGCTGTCTGTCCCCGCCGCCCTGACCACCGTGCCCCCCATCACCAAGCCGATCCTGCTGGCGTTCGGCGGCATCGTCGCGGTCCTGCCCGTGCTGCCCCTCTCGCCCGCCGCCCGCACGGCCAGCGCCATCGCCCTGGCGGGCCTGCTCACCGGCGCGCTCGGCCACGACGTGGCCACGAAGCGGCTGTCCCGATGACGACCCCCGTCATCCGGGTGGAGAACCTCACCAAGCAGTTCCGGGGGGTGCGCGCGGTCGACGACGTGACCTTCGAGGCCGCGCCCGGCCGCGTCGTGGGGCTGCTCGGCCCCAACGGCGCGGGCAAGACCACCCTGATCCGCATGGTGCTGGGACTGGCCGCACCCACGGCCGGGCGGGCCCTGCTGTGGGGCAAGCCCTACTCGCAACTGTCCGACGCCGGCCGCCGGGTCGGCGTCATGCTCGACGGGATGGCCCCGATCGCCGGGGCCAGTGCCCGCGACGAGCTGAAGATCTGGGCCTGTGCCCTCGGCCTGGCACCGGGCCGGGTCGAGGAGGTGCTGGCCCTCGTCGGCCTCACCGACGCCGCCGACCGGAAGGCCTCGGCCTACTCGACGGGTATGAAGCAGCGTCTCTCCCTGGCCGTCGCCATGCTCGGCGACCCCGAGCTGCTCATCCTCGACGAGCCGACCAACGGCCTGGACCCGGAGGGCATCACCTGGCTGCGCGGCCTGGTCCGGGGCCTGGCCGCCGAGGGCCGCACGGTGCTGGTCTGCAGCCACCTCCTGGCCGAGATCGAGCGCACCGTCGACGACGTGGTGGTGCTCGACAAGAAGATCCTCTTCACCGGCTCCGCCCCGTCCCTGGTCTCCCAGGCGGGCGGCCTGGAGGAGAGCTTCCTCGCCCTGCTCCGATCCCAGAAGGAGGAGAACCATGTCTAACACCACCTCCACACCGGTGACGCTCGACGCCACCCCGGCCGGTTCCGACCGGGGCCGGTTCGACCGGGTCGTGCGGTCCGAGCTGTGGCGGGCGTTGCAGGGCCGACAGCTTTTGAGCCTGTCGATCGGCGCCGTCGTGCTGTGCCTGCTCACCTCGTACGCGCTGGCCGCCCAGGTGCAGTCGGGCTCCTCCACGCAGGGCCCGGCCGAGCTCACCGAGGGCCAGGTGCGGTCCTGGATGATGACCTTCCTGCTGGCCGGCATCTTCGGCTCGATGCTGTTCACCCGGGACGCCCGGACCGGGGCGCTGACCCGGAGCATCCTGATGAGCAGCCGGAGCACCGTGTTCGCGGCCAAGATCGTGGTGAGCGCGGTGGCCGGCCTCGGTTTCGGCGCCCTCGCCGCGGTGATGGCGACGACCACCACCTACGGCATCAACACCGGCCTGGGCGTGCCGTTCTCGTGGACCGCGGAGGCCACCTGGATCACCCTCGGCATCGTGGCCTGCTGCGTGCTCGCCTCCGTCTTCGGTTTCTTCGTCGGGGTTCTCGCCCGCAGCGGCACGATCGCGCTGCTCGTCCTGCTCCTGCAGACCCTCCTGGTCGACCCGGGTCTGCAGCGCATCTGGCCCGACTTCGCCAAGTACCTGTTCACCATCGCGCTCAGCTCGGTCTACCGGGACGTGCTGCCGGACCTCCTGCCGCTCGCCGCCGGCGCCGCCGTCGCCGTGGCCTGGGTCGCAGTCCTCGGAGCGATCGCCTGGACCAGCTTCAGCAGAAAGGACGTCACGACCTCATGAACAGCAGCGGAGCCGTCAGCGGCACCCCGGGGCTCCGCAGCGCGGGTGGGCCGCAGGTCCTGGAGCGGGTCGGTCCGGACCCCCAGAGGCCGCGCCTGGCCGCCGGTGTCACGGTCGTCGAGCCCCTCGCCCCCGAGGCGCCGTGGATCATCCAGGACGGGCCCGACCGGTACTTCCGGGTCTCCCCCGACTTCGCCTCGGTCGCCAACTCCCTGGACGGTTCCACGCCGCTCGACGAACTGGCCTCCCAGCTCGGCGATCCCTGGACCTCCGACGACGTCTGGCGGACCTGGGAGCAACTGGTCGCCAAAGACCTGGTGGGAGACCGGGAACCGCGGCCGACCACCACGTCCGCCTTCAAGTACGTCCCTCCGCTGACCTTCCAGCTCACCGTGCTGGACCCGGCGAAGGTACTGACGCCGTTCACCCGGCTGATCCGGATGGTCACCGGCCACCGGGGTTTCACCCTGCAGATCCTGTTCGCCCTGGCCGGGATCATCTCGCTGGTCCTGCGTCCGTCGATGGTCTGGTCGGCGGCCACCACGCCGCTGAGCCTGACCTCCTACGGCGCCGTCGCCCTCAGCTTCGTGGTCGCCACCGCGATCCACGAGTTCGGCCACGGCGCAGTACTGGTCAGCCACGGAGGCCGGCCGAGCCGGATGGGGGTCATGCTCTTCTACCTGGCGCCGGCCTTCTTCTGCGACGTCAGCGACGGGTGGCGACTACCGGACCGCCGGCAGCGGGTACAGATCGCCTGCTCGGGCATCACCACCCAGGCGGTCGTCGGCGCGGTGGCCGCTTTCGCCTCGCTGCTGCCGGTCACCGCGCCGATCCGGCACGAACTGGTCCTGTTCGCGGCCGGTACCTATCTCGGCGGGATCCTCAACCTCATCCCGTTCGTGAAGTTCGACGGCTACCTCGCCCTGATGAGCCACCTGGACATCCCGAACCTGCGGGAGAAGGCGATGGGCGACGCCCGTCAGTTCGGGGCCTGGGTGCTCTTCGGAGCCCGCCGGGACCCGGAACTGCCGCAGTACCGCTGGGCGGTGGCGTACGGATTCGCCTGCATCGGCTTCCCTTTCGTGATCGTCCTGCAAGCCGTCTCGCTGTGGTCGAGGGCCCTGTCGCAGATCGGGATCGTCGGGCTGGTCGGCATGATCGTCGGAATCCTGGGCTGCGCCCTGGTGGTCGTCCGGGGCTGGCGGCGGATGATCACGTTCGCGGTGCAGACCGGAGCCCCCCGGCTCCGGATCGCGCTGGTCACCGGTGCGGCCGCCGCCGCCGTCCTGGCCGGCTCGGTCCTGCTCCAGGTGCCCCGCACGGTCCAGGGCGGGTACTTCACCGGGGCCGACGGTGCCGTCCACTTCATCATGCCGGCCGGCGCCCACGACGAACTGGCCCGGGGCGACCGGATCGAGCTGTACCGCAGCGGTGTCCTCGGCCGCCAGCTCGTCGCCGAGGCCCGGGTCGCCGACCCGACCTCGACCGCCCAGGTCGGGCCGATCAGCGCGGTGGCCCCGGTGGTCACCACGATGACCACGAAGTACCCGGACACCGTGCGCCTGGCCGTCGCTGCCGCACCGGAGGCGGCGAGCGGGATCGCCATCTGGCAGGGGCCGCAGATCCCGCTGTGGCGCTTCGCTCTCGACTCCTACATCAAGCCCCTCGTCTAGCGCCCGGAAGAGGCCCGCCATGGACTTCGGCATCATCGACTACTGCTTACAGAGGTCACCGTTCTTCGACGTGCCCTCGGTGACCGAGGCCGGCGACTTCGCCAAGACCGGCGAGCCTCTCCCGGACGGCTGGCTGCGCACGGCGGACGAGATCTGGTGCTACCAGCACCCGGCCGCCCAGGAGAGCCGTGAGCAGGGCTGGAAGGTGCACGTGTCGACCACGCCGGACGACGCCGAGAAGGTGCTCGACGTGGTCTGGTCCTACTGCCTGAAGCAGCTGGTCCCGTTCAAGTTCCTGCGCTCGCCGCAGCAGGTGCTGGCCCGCAACAGCAAGTACGCCGACCGCACCACCAGCGGCAAGTTCATCGCGATCTACCCCCGCACCGAAGGCGACCTGGCCGGCGTCCTCAATGATCTCGACCTGCTCCTGGCCGGTTTCGAGGGGCCGGCGATCCTCACCGACCTGCGCTACCGCACGGCGCCCGTCTACGTCCGGTACGGCGCGTTCGTCGAGCTCGTCGGAGCGGATGCGCACGGTCTGCCGGTTCCTTCGGTCCGTCGTCCCGACGGGGTGCTGGTGCCCGACGTCCGGCGGCCTTCGTTCTACGTCCCGGACTGGGTCACCCCTCCCGAGTGCGTGCTGGAGGCCCTGGAGCGACGACGGGCCGGATCCAGCCCTCTGCCGTTCAAGGTGCAACGGGCGCTGCACTTCTCGAACGGCGGGGGCGTGTACGACGCCGTCGACCGGGCCACCGGGGCCCGGGTGCTGGTCAAGGAGGCCCGGCCGATGGCCGGGCTGGACGAGCAGGGCCGGGACGCCGTGCACCGGCTGGAACAGGAGCGTTGGGCCCTCGAGGAACTGGCCGGGGCGCCGTACGTGCCCCGGCTGGTCAGCTACCTGCGCGGTGACCGGCACTACTACCTGGCCCGGGACTTCGTGGACGGCGACTCGCTGCTCACCCTGGTCCAGCGTCACCATCCGGATCTGCAGGGCGAGCGGGACCTCGACCGGGCGGCCTACGCCGACTGGGCGCTGACCGTCGGAGACCGGGTCGCTGCGGCTCTGCACGACATGCACGGGCGTGGGGTCGCCTTCGGCGACGTCCATCCGAACAACGTCCTCGTCGGGGCCACCGGCGAACCCATGTTCATCGACCTGGAGACGGCGAGCCGGACGGTCGACGACCAGCCACAACGCATCGGGGCTCCGGGTTTCCGGGCCCCTGACCACCTGCGCGGCACGGCCGCCGACCGGTACGGCCTGGCCTGTCTGAGGCTGGCCCTCCTCCTGCCGGCCACCATCACGCTGAGCTGGGGCCCGGAGAAGGTCTTCGACCTGCTCGAGGAGATCCACGCCCGCTTCGACGGCGCAGTTCCCCGCACCTTCGACGAGCAGGTCCTGGCCGATCTCGGCATCGACACCGCCCGGCCGGCCCGGGTAGAGGTGTCCGCCGACGACGTCACCGCGTTCACCCTGGCGAACGCCACCCCACGCCGCGACGACCGCCTCTACCCCAGCGCCGCGAACCTCTTCCGCACTCCCGGGGGCAGCCTTACCCCGGCCTACGGGGCCAGCGGCGTGCTGTGGGCGCTGCGCCGGCGCGGGAACGAGACCCCCGCCGAACACCTTGAATGGCTCGAAACCCGGCTTCCCCGGCTCGACTGCGGGCCAGGTCTGTTCGAGGGCTGGGCCGGGCTGGGCCTGACCCTGGCCGATCTCGGGCTCGAGGACTCGGCCCGCCAGGCCCTAGACCGTGCCCTCGAGCAGGCCGCCGACGACACAAGGGCCGACCATTCGCTGACCCGGGGCCGGTCCGGTGCCGGTGTCGCCGCCCTCCAGGCCGAGGCCCTCGTTCCCGGTGCGGCCGAGGCGGCCCTGGCGATCGGTGAGCACCTGATGGCCACCGAGGCATGGACCCGGATGGGCACCCGCCGCGGCACCCCCGCCTGGGGTCTGCTCGACGGTCCGGCCGGGCCGGCCCTGCTCTTCGTCCGGTTGCACGAACGGTTCGGATCGCCCGAACTGCTGACTGCCGCCCGCGCCGCGCTCAAGACCGAGCTCGACCTGCTCTTCCCGGGCGGAGGCGGGGCCGAGGCGCCCGTCGCACCCGGCCCCTGGCGCCGGCCCACGATCCACCGTGGCAGTGCCGGTACCGCAATGGTTCTCGCCGACTACCTGGCCCGGACCGAGGACACGGAGCTGGAACGCGCCCTGGCCCGGCTCGGCACGGCCCACGACCTGTGGCACCACGAACAGCCGGGCCTGTTCACCGGACGGGCGGGCATGATCGCTGCGCTACGCCACGTGGGCGCCCGCTGGCCCGGCCACGAACAGCAGATCGCCCGGCAGACCGAGCTCCTCGCCCTGCATCGGGTCACCGACCAGGGCGTGGCCGGATACCTGGGAGATCACGGGCTGAAGATGTCGTGCGACCTCGGCACCGGTTCGACCGGCATCGTCTGGGTGACCGAGGGCGGCACTGTCCCGTTCTGCTTCCCCGAGTGAAACCGTTCCCCCACCGCTGGAACTCAGGCGACCTTCGTGGCCCCGGCGGTGGGGCAGAGCGCCTCGAGGAGCTCCGCCGCCTCGTCGTACGCGGCATCCGGCCCCTCGAGAGCGTGAACGCCAGAGAGGTTGAGGACGACCTCGTCCACCCCGGCCTCGACGTAGGCACCGAGCCGCTCACCGAGCCCGTCCACGTCGTCATGAAGGAAGGCGCCACCGTCGAGGACGGCCTTGGCGGCCGGCCCCGGCCGGTCGATGTCGAACTGGATACCCGCCTTGGCCAGCATGTCCTGGTAGTGCGGGCCCTGGAGATGGCCGTAGTTGCTGGCCAGGACCGTGCGGTAGGGGTTACGACCGGGGCGGCGCAGCGCGACCGGGACCACGCTGCTGATCAGCGGCCGGGTCACTCCCGCTGACTCGGCGCCCTCACGCAGGGCGGGCTCGACCACCGATCCGACGTAGTCGGCGGGAGCGAGCCAGGTGACCGCGACGTCCGCGATCTCGCCGGCGAGCCGGGCCATCGCGGGCCGTAGAACCCCCAGTCCGAGCCGAACCTCGGGACTTTCCAGGCGGTGCAAAGGCATGCTCGAGGTAACCGTTTCGCCGGGCTCTGAAGTGTCTCCCGCGAGCAGGTCCCGAACGGCGGTGACGTACTCACGCACCGCCCTGAGCTGGCTGGCCGGCCGGGCACCGAGCAACTCTTGGAAGACGACCGGCCCGGGGCCCAGCCCGTAGACGACGGGGTGCCCGGTGATCTGCGCCAGCGAGCGTGCCTCCATCGCCGCCTGGAACGGGTGCTTCAGCGGCATCAGGGTCACCGACAAGCCCACCGGCACTCGGTGACCGGCTCCGGCGACATAGGCGAACGACTGCAGCGGGTCGAGGGTGACGGCCTGCCCCTGCCACAACCGTCCGGGTGACGGTTCGAGGAGAGCGGCCCACCGCACCAGCTCGCGGGGATCCTTGGGCATGAACGGCACCAGGAGCGACAGTTTCACTCGAGGCCCCCTTTTCGTGGTCATGGGCCCCGAGCGAGGCCGGATCGCTCGATCCTGACGCGCATCCGGGTGCGGATGAAGCGCGGGCGCCGGATTCGTGAGTCATGGCGGAGCGGTCGATGACAGGTGTCATGCCGAGGTCCTGACCACTGGCTCTGACGCGACGGCCCGCCGCTTCCTAGGCTGGTTGACGTACCGGTTGATCTTCGGGCCGACCGCCAGGCCCCCCGGAGGGGCGGAGAGTGAGGAGCAGCATGTCCAGCATCATCACCACCAAGAGCCCGGTCTTCTGGGTCATCGTCTGCGCGGGCGTGGTCCTGCCCGCGCTCAGCCTGGAGGGGCCCGCCCGGATCGCGGTGACGTTGTTCGTCGTCGCGTTCGTGGTCATCGGCTTCGTGCGGGCCCGGCGGCAGGGGCGCGGCGTTGCCGCGCGGAACTGACCCGGTGTCCGCCACCGAGGGCCGGACCGGCCTGCTGATCTGCGAAGAGGTCTTCCTGCTGCTGACCACCGACGCCGGCGTGCGGGAGGGCTTCGGGACCCAGCGCGGGATCGGTCTGACCGCCGCCGTCATCGCCGACCTCGCCGCCCTGGGCCGGGTCACGGCCGAGGAGGACAAGGAGCACCGGGTCCACGTCACCGACCCCACCCCGACCGGCGACGCCCTCCTCGACGAGACGCTCGCCCGGCTCGGGCAGCGCGACGGGGACAAGTTCGCCCAGCTCGTGCGCGACCGGAAGCTCAACCCGGAAGCGGCGGTGGGCAAGCGGCTGGCCGAGGCGGGGATCCTCGGTCTGCAGGACGCCCGCCTCGGTGGGCTGGTGCCCGCCAAGCACCCCACCCTCGACCCCGCGCCCGAGCAGGATCTGCGGGCCCGGCTGCGCACGGCCCTGACCGGCGGGGCGGCGACCGACCGGGACCTGTCGATCCTGTCCATCCTGGTCGGCCTGGGCGTGCACAAGACGGTGCTGGGGCCGGACCTGCCCGAGGTGTCCGCCCGCGAACTGCGAGACCGGATCAGCGAACTCGGCGCCGCCTCCCCCGCCGGGGATGCCGTGGCCTCGGCCATCCGCACCATCTCCGTGGCTGTCGCAGCGGCCGGGGCCATGGGCGCGATCGGCTCGAACTGAAACAGCCCTGAAGAACACCGACCCCGGCCACGTCCGCGGCCTGTCAGCCACGCGGACGTGGCCGGACCCCTGTCGAGCACAGCAGCATTGAGGACGCTCGCCAGGGGCTTGGCAGCCCCACTCACCTACCGCTCGGCACCAGTTCCCGACAGCACCGGAATTCCCTGCGCCGTGAGCTCATCCGCGGTGTCACTGGCGGCTCCGTCCGTCACCACGCCGGCAACCTCCGAAAGCGCCACCACGCCGTAACGCGAAGCGGTACCGAGTTTCTCGGCACTGGCCAGGACGTAGGTCTCCGCCGCCCGACGTGAGAGAGCGCGCTTCATGGCCGCCTCGTCGGCATCGCCTGTGGTCAGCCCGTGTACGGGATGCACGCCGGTGACCCCCAGCAGGAAAATGTCGGCCGAGATGCCGGCAGCGGCCTCGACGGCAGCAGCGCCACAGGTCACCGCCGAGTGCTTGAACAGGCGCCCACCGAGCATGATGACCTCGACCGCCGGGTGGTTCAGCAACTCGACGGCAATGGTCGGACTGTGGGTGACAACCGTGCACTCAAGATCCAGGGGCAGCGCTCGGACAACTTCGAGAGTGGTTGTCCCGCCGTCGAGAATGACCACACTGGAAGGCCGCACGAGAGTCACGGCGTGGGCCGCGACAGCGTGCTTGCTGTCGGGGGCGACGGTGGTACGCCCGTTGTAGTCGGCCAGAGCCGGAGAAACAGGAACGGCTCCCCCGTAAACCTTTTGACACAACCCAGCAGCGGCCAGCTCTCGCAGGTCGCGACGGATGCTGTCTTCGGACAGCCCGAGTTCGGCCGCCAGGTCCTTGGCCACGATCTTGCCGTCGGTGCGCAACCGGGTCAGGAGGAGGTCTCGTCGTTCCGCCGCCAGCATTCGCACTCCTTCACGTTCTTGCACGTTTGTTCACGATGCTTCTATCGTAGCGGTCATGACGAACAAGCCCATGATGATCCTGATCGCCGGCCCCTACCGTTCCGGCACCGGTGACGACCCGGAGAAGATGGCCGCGAACCTGGCCCGTCTCGAGGCCGCCGCCTGGCCGGTCTTCGAAGCCGGTCACGTGCCGATGATCGGCGAGTGGGTGGCCCTGCCGGTGCTGCGCTCGGCCGGGGCCGACCCCTTCGACCCGAACCACCCGCTGAGCGAGAAGGTCATGTACCCGACCGCGGAGCGCCTGCTCGAGCACTGTGACGCCGTGCTGCGCCTGCCGGGAGAGTCGAAGGGGGCCGACCAGGACGTGGCGATCGCGCACCGGCGAGGCCTGCCCGTGTACCACCGCGCCGAAGAGATCCCCGCACGCTAGTTCAGCAGCAGGTCGAATTTCTCCGCCTCGGCCCGTGCGGTGGTGTCGGAGACCAGCTTGGAACCGTTGTCCTGCACCCGCACGTACTCGTGGTCGACATCGGCCTGCAGCGTGACCGACCCGTCGTCGTTGCGCAGCACCCGGAACTTCTCCCACGGCCCGAGTGCGGTGCGGTTGGCGATCAGCGGCTCGGCGCCGGAGTTCTCAGCGGTGACCAAGGTGCTGTTCGCCTGGGCGCGCAGAGCGACCAGGCCCTCACCGGCGTCTTCGATCTCGAACTTCTCCCACGGCCCGGCCGAGGCGATGGTGGCGTTCAGCGGGGACTTCCCGTTCGGGTCGGCCTGCACCCACTTGCCGGTGGTGCGCGAGCGCAGGGCGATCGTGTCACCGTCGGCGGGCAGCGGTGACGAGGCGGTCTGGTGGCTGATCCCGAGCAGGAAGTTCAGTTTCGCCGGGGTGAAGTCGCTCTGCAGTCGGCCGCCCTGGGCCACGTCGGACAGGAATCCGGCCGGCTTCGGGTTGACCCCGTCGCAACTGCCGTTCGGGATGCCGATGTGCACCGAATTGTCTTTGTTACCAGTGATGGTGAAGTCTTTCACGCCGTTCACCGCGTAGCCGTAGCCCATGGTCGAACCCTCGAGCGTGTTGCCGGTGACCGTGCCTCCGGTGACCACGGTGTCGGTGCACGACCAGACCCCCGGGCCCATCGCCAGGCCGATCTTGATCAGCGCCCCGTCGGCCCGGACGGTGTTGTCCGAGACCACGGTGCCCTCGTAGTTCCCGTCCATCGGGCCGTAGTCGACCATGTTGATACCGCCCAGCAGCGTGCGGTTCTGGGCAATGATCGTGTTGTTGCTGACCGTGGACCCGGGGGCACCGAAGACCACGATGGCGCCGTCGGTGGCGTCGGTGATGGTGTTGTTCTTGACGGTGCTGGTGCCGCAGGCCAGGGAGATGCCGTCGGCCCAGCCGTCCGGCGTGCCGGAAGGCCCGATCTGGTTGCCGGTGACGCTCGCTCCCTGACAGCCGGGCACACCCTGCCGGACCACCCCTTCGGCCAGATGCAGGGCCGACCAGCCGCGCGGCTCGAGGAATCGGCTGTTCTCGACCACGAGACCGGTGACGTCGCCGCCGATCTCGACCAGGCCGCTGCCGCCCGCGATCCGCCCGAGGGCCGGCCGCCGGCCGTCGACCTGGATGCTGCGCAGCTTGATGCCGCTCTTGCCGCCGCCTTCGATCGCGGTGGCCTGCTCGGCACCGGTCACCCGCAGCGTGGCCCGGGTGTCGCCGCCGGGCCGGCCCTCGGTCTCGATGGACTGGTTGGCCGCAGAGAACTTGACGGGCTGGGAAAGGTCGAAGGTGGCCCCCGCGCACAGCGTAGCCACCGCACCCTCGCCCGACAGCGCATTCTGAATGTCCTGGCCGGTGCCGGACTCCAGGCAGCCGGCCGGGTTGGCCGCGGTAGCGACGGTGGTGCCGATCACTGCCAGGAGGCCGGCGGTGCCGACCGCAGCGGCTGCGAGGGTGCGTGGTCTGAGCACGGAAATTCCTTAACTGAGGACGTTTGTGGTGCGAAACGGCTCTCAGGCTAAGTATTCGTGCACAAAGGATCGGCAAACCGATCGATAAGGCGGATCTTCGTTCTTCTTGACCTGCCGGAGTGGTGCCCGCCACAGTTGTGAGGCAAGGCTTTACACCCGGAAACTACCCACCAGACCCTGCAGATGAGCGGCCAGCTGTTCCAGCCGAGCGGCGGCGTCCTGAGCCGTCTGGGCATCGTTGGTGGTCCGTGCGGCCACGGCCGAGACGCTCTCCACGGTGGTGTGGATCTCCTGGGCGCTGCGGGCGGCCTCGGAACTGTTGCGGCTCATCTCCTGGGTGGTGGCGCTCTGCTCCTCGACCGCCCCGGCGATGCTGGCACTCACCTCGTCGATCTGCCCCACCACGCCCTGGATCTGACCGATCGAGGAGGCCGCCGACTCCGTGCTCGAGCGGATCGCGTCCACCCGGTTGGAGATCTCCTCGGTGGCCCGCGCGGTCTGCAGGGCCAGTTCCTTGACCTTGGTGGCGACCACGGCGAAACCCTTGCCCGCCGCACCGGCCCGGGCTGCCTCGATCGTCGCGTTCAGAGCGAGCAGATTGGTCTGTTCGGCGATCGCGGTGATCAGCTGCACGGCCACCCCGACCTCGGCCGCCGTCGACTCCAGTTGCACCACTTCACTCTTCGCCGCCCCGGCCACCTCCACCGCCTCGGCCACCACGCTCGCGGCCCGGCCGGCGTTGCGGGCGATCTCACCGATCGCCGCGTTCAGTTCCTCACTGCCGGTGGCCAGTCCGTGGATGCCTTGCGTCACCACACCCGTGGCGGTAGAGGCTTCGCCGGCGCGAAGCGCGGTTTCGTCGGCAGCGCTGCGCAACCGGCCGGCCACCGCGGTCAGCTCGCCGGCCGATCCCGAGAGCGAACCCGAGGCGTCGTTGATGGACGAGATGGCCCGGGCCACCTTGGTGCAGAAACGGTTGAACGCGGCGCCCAGCTGACCGGCCTCGTCGTCCCGAGACTCGTCCAGCCGAGCCGTGAGATCCCCGTCCCCGTCAGCGATCTGGGCCATCCGGTCGCGAGCCCGCTCGAACGGGCGCAGCACCCATCGACTGATCAGGAACGTGACGATCCCCGCGGCGGCCAGGGCGAGCAGGGCCATCAGGACGGTCATGGTGCGCAGCCCGTGGGCGTTCGCCAGGACCGAGGAGGCGGGCACGGTGACCAGCAGCGACCACTTGTCCCCCGGCCCCAGGTTCAGCCCGTTCGCCACCACCAGCTCGTCGGTGCCGTCGAGTTCCAGCCACTGAGAGGTGCTCTCACCGGGCGCCAGGTCGCTCACGATGGCCGAGAGGGCCGCCGAGCTGTCGTTCAGTGCAGAGGTGGCCTCGAACCCGGCACCGCTCGCCACCACGGCGCCGGCCGTGCTCACCAGGGTGGCACGACCGGTGCCGTAGGGAGTGATCTTGGAGACCAGCTCCTGCTGGCTGTCCAGCAGGATGTCCACCCCCGCGACCCCCACCGTCCGGTCGCCGATGATGATCGGGACGGAGACCGAGGTCATCAGGACGTCCACCCCGTCGATGGCGTACGCGTACGGCTCGACGACCTTTTCCTCCCCGCTCTCGAGCGGGACGGTGTAGTAGTCGCTGCTCCCGTCGGTCGCGTCGTAACTGGTCAGCGCCTGCGACTTGTAGGAGCCGTCCGCCAGGTCGGTGTAGACGTAGGTGATGTAGCGGCCGCTGTCGTCGCTGTGGGGCGTGTTCACATAACGGGCGTCCTTGCCGTCGAAAGCGTTCGGCTCCCAGCCCGCCCAGGCTCCGTACAGATCCGGGTGCTCCTTGAGCGTGCCCAGCAGAGTCGCGTCCCCGATCGCCCGGCCGTTCGCCGCCGCGCGCTCGGCCACCATGGCGCTGGCCAGCCCCCGGGCGACCGTCAGCCCGTTGAGCAGTTGCGCCGCGGCACTGTCGGCACCCCGGCCGGCCAGTTCACCGGCATAGAGTTCGGCGTCCTCCTTGGCCCGCTTCTGCACCTGCAGCGTGACCACCAGAGTCAGCCCGCCCAGCGCGACGACGAGGGTGGCCACCACTCCGACCACAAGTCGCGCCTTGAGCGTCGACAGAAACTTGGGCATGGATGAGTCCGTTCTTTCCGTGGTGCAGGGCTCCTCGAGGCCCAGGGCCCTGACCTTGAGCGCGGGCCGTCAGGGGTTCAAGAACCCTGGGGTACGGTCCGACTCCCCCAACATGAGCGAGAAGATCGCCCCCGACGAGCACGTCTGCCCCGGCGAGACGGAGCCCGATCCCCAGGGCCGCACCGAACTGATCAACCCGACCAACAAGCGTCCGGACGGATACACCAAGACCTGCAGCACCTGCGGGGTGCGGATCGCGGTACGGCGCGTCGATCAGAGACTGCCCTACTGGGCCATGGCCTGAGGAAGTCAGACCTGGGTCGTAGACGGACAAGACTCAGGTCTGACGCCCCGCGCCTCTCGTTTCAGCAGGATGGGTGACTGTCGCAACACCCGTCCGAGCGAGAGGCAGTGCAATGAAGAGGAAGACCACGGCCGGAGTGCTGGTTCTGGGCGGGGCGCTGATCGGCGGTGCGCTGCTGGCCCCCGCGGCCCAGGCCGCCACCGGCTCTTCGTTCGTGGCCGCCGAACTGCCCAAGGCCGGGAACCAGACCGCCTACGTGCAGCGTGCCGACACGGTGACGGTCTACCGCAACGGCAAGGTGCAGGCCGAGCTCACCGTCGAGTCCGCCGCCCACCCCCGGGGCAAGGGCAAGCTGGTGATGACCGTCGAGGCCAAGAAGGACTTCTCGCTGCGCGCCGGCCAGTTCCTCTGGGAGGACGAGGGCGGTGCCGACAACGAGGCGGTCAACCCCGAGCGCAAGATCAGCGTGCCCGCCGACACCACCAAGACCGTCACCATCGCCTTCGACGGGGTGGGCGACGGCGACGCGATCTGGGTACCGAACGAGACCACCGTGGCCGGGGCCTGGCTGATCAAGGGCCGCGAGGTGGAGGGTGCCGCCAACCTGCTGCCCGCCAGCTACGTGCAGCGCGGCAGCACGGTCACCGTGTACAAGTCCGGCAAGACCGTGGCCCGGCTGACTCCCCAGGACGCCGTGCTCGAGGACGGCAAGGGCACCCTGACCGTGAAGGTCGAGGCGCTGAAGAAGTTCAAGGTCAACCCGGGCGCGTTCGTCTGGGAAGACGCCGACGGTGAGGACCACGCCGCCGCCAAGGGCCAGAAGAAGGTCACAGTCAAGGCCAGGAGCACCAAGACGATCACCGTGAAGTACGCCGACGTCTCCGAGGCCGGCGGGGTCTTCTGGGCCCCGCGCGAAGACCTCGTGGCCGGTGCTTGGAAGGTCGGCTGACCTCCCCGAACGCGCGCGAGGGGCCGCGGTGTCACCGCGGCCCCTCGCCGGACATCACCTGAGCATCACTTGAAGAGCTTGCGAGCCTTCCCGAGCTTCAGGAACACCGTCTCGCCGGTGGCGTCGTCGAGAGCATCGTTGTCGGTCGAGACGTAGACCTCGCCGTCACCGCCGATCGTCAGGCCCTCGAGCTTCTCCTGGGTCCAGCCGTTGGTGGCCTGCAGGTGAGGCAGCACGTCCACGGCCAGCTTCTTGGGCAGGACGGGCAGGGTGCCGGCGGCCGGGTCGGTCTTCGGCAGCTCGACCGTGTAGATCCGCTTGATCTTGGCGTTCGGGCCGTTGAGCTTGTCCCGCTCGATCACGGCCAGACGGCCGTCACCGACCGCGGTGATCTCGGACAGGCCGATCCAGTCGCCCGCAGTGGTGGTGGTCTCGAGCTGGTAGCCGAACCACGTCCACGTGCCGGTCTTCACGTCGTAGCGGCCGATCCGGGCCACGCCCTTGGGGTCGGTCGAGACCTCGCGCTGCAGAACGGCGTAGACGTGCTCGCCGGACTTGTCGCTGACCGCCGTGACTCCCTCGAAGCCCTGCGACTTCAGGCCCGCGGCGACCTCGGCCGGAAGCGCCACGGTCTTCTCGACCACGCCCTTGCGATCGAGGAGGACGAGCTTGTTCTCGGCCCCGGTGGCGCCCTCGACCGCGAGCCAGTAGCCACCCTGCGGGCGGGCGAAGATGCCCTCGGCGTCCAGGCCGACCGGCTTGCCGTCGGCGTCCTTGACCTCGAGGCGGTCCTTGACCTGGGCCGGGGTCCGGCCGGTGTCGATGGACAGGATCGCGGTCGGGCTGTAGGCCGCGTCGGTCACGCTGACCAGCGTGTCGGACTTGCCGGGGACGGCGGACAGGGCGCCCAGGGTGCCCCAGCCGATCGGCCGGCCCTTCTTCTCCTTGGACTCGATCTGTGGGAAGGCCGGGGCCTTCGAGCCGATCTTGAACAGGGTCACGGCCGAACGCACGCCGTTCTCGGCCTCGTCGGTCTCGCTGGAGACCGCCAGCAGACCGCGCGAGGGGATCGGCAGGATGCCCTCGGGCCCGTTGGTGGTGGGCAGCACCTGCACGAACTTCGGGTTCTTAGGCTTGTCCACGTCGTACACGGCGACGAAGTTGCTGCGCTCGGAGCCGACGAAGGCGTACTTGGTGCCGTCGAACTCGGCGGTGGCCAGGCCCTCGGGCTCGACCCCCTTGTTGTCGGCGCGGTTCTCGGAGTGCAGGCCGACCTGGATCGCCAGCTTCTCGAGTTCGTTGCCGGAGTCGTAGCTGACCTTGCCGGTGCGGCTGTCGAACACCGTCCAGCCGCGCGTGCCGCCCTTCCAGTCACCCTCGTTCGCAGTGGCCAGATAGCGGTCGTCCAGCCAGGCCACGGCGTCGGGCTCGCGCGGCAGGTCGACGATGCGGCCGCTCTGGTCGATCTTGCCGTCGTCCTTCACGTCGATGTCCTCGACGGTGGCCTTCCCCGCGCTGAACACCTTGGTGATCTTCTTGGCGGCCGCGTCGATCAGGACGATGCCGTTGTTCTCCTGCAGCGTGACCGCGAGGTCGCCGCGCTCGTTGAACGAGACGTACTCCGGCTCCGGGTCGACCGGGGTGTCCAGGCTGGCGGCCACGAACGACTTCAGGGCCGAGCCGTCCGGGTTCACCAGGTCCACCCGCGACGCCGTCCAGGTGGCCGGGTCGGAGGCCTTCTTCAGGTCGATGACCTGGACGAAACCGGCCGGGAGCTGCGGAAGGTCGCCCTCCTCGCCGCCCGCCGGGGTGGCCTCCTCGTCACGCTGGTTCTCCATCGCGATGGCCACCCGACGGCCCTGCTTGTCCACGGCGATCGAGTCCGGCTGGCCGCCGAGGTCGATGCTGCGCACCCGGGTACGGTCGGAGATCCGGACGATGTCGACCCGGCCGGAGGCCTCGGTGAAGCTCTTGCTGGTGTCCACCACGACCAGCACGTAGCCACCGACCACGGTGACCGAGGTGGGCTGGTCGTCGGCGTCGCCGAGTTCCTTCAGCGAGAGCGTGCCCAGCCCCTTGACCCGGCCCGGGTCGGAGATGTCGAGGAAGCCGATGCGCTTGCCCGCCGCATCGGTGTAGATCATCGTCCGGCCGTCCTCGGTGACGGTGGAGATCTCGGCCACCGTCTCGTCGCCGATCGCGTCGCCCGCGGGCCGGTTCTGGAAGACCGGGTAGGTGTCGGTGCGGTTGAAGAACTGCTCACGTGAGCCGGCGCTGGCCGACTGGGCCGCGGCGACGAACGCCGAACCCGCCAGGGCCGTCATCGTCAGGACCGCTACCCCGCGGCGGGCCCGGGCCCCGAACTGCTTCTTTCCCACGTCACTCCTCGTATCGTCCCCGGTCGCGACCACCGGGCAGCGCGGCCGGAGCCTGCCACGCAGGGGTGATCCACGCTCGTCCAGCGGATGAACGGGAGTCGACGAACAGCGTGCGGTGGCCTCAGATCAGGACTTCCAGGATCAGGTCGCGTACGGCGGTGGCCTCGAATGTGGCTGCGGAGACGGACGAGTCGGAGCACAGCAGGACCGGGCCGTCCGCCGGGTCGGCCGCTGCCCGGCCGTGGCTTCCCCGCACCAGAGCCCCGTCGAGCGGCACCACCTTCATTGCGTACCTCAGTCCGCTGAACTTCTTGGCCAGGGTCAGCGCGGCCCGGGCCTTCACGAAGCGGTCCTGCGGATCCATGAACAGTTCGGCCGGGTCGTAGCCGGGCTTGCGGTGAATCTCCACCCCCTTCGCGAAGTCCGGCGCCCGCGCATCGTCGAGCCAGTAGTAGTAGGTGAACCAGGAACGCGGCGCCGCCACTGCGACCAGTTCACCGCTGCGCGGATGGTCCAGCCCGTGTTCCTTCTTGCCGTCCGCATCGAGCACCAGGTCCACCCCGGGCAGCTGGGCCAGCAGATCGCGGACGCGAGGAACGTCGCGTGGATCATTCACGTAGACATGGGCCAGCTGATGGTCGGCCACCGCAAAGGCCCGCGAGACCCAGGGGTCGAGATACTCCATCCCGGCCTGGGTGTAGACCTCCAGCAGCCCTTCCCGGCGCAGCATCCGGTTGATGTCCACCGGCTCGTCGACCGCGGTGATGCCGTATTCCGACAGCACGACCACGGTGTAGCCGCTCTCCCGGGCATATTCGACGAGTTCGCCCGCCACTCCATCGATCTCCTTGGCCGCGGCGATCGCCTCGGCGCCGTCAGGACCGTAGCGCTGCAGGTCGTAGTCGAGATGCGGAAGGTAGCAGAGCGCCAGATCCGGTCTCTGGGTCCCGATCAGCCGGCGGGTCGCCTGGGCGATCCAGGCCGAACTGCTTATGGACGCTGTTGGGCCCCAGTACGTGAACAGCGGGAAAGTGCCTAGTTCGTTCGTCAGTTCGTCGCGCAGCGCCGGCGGACGGGTGTAACAGTCGGCGTCCTTCTTGCCGTCGGCGTGATAGATCGGCCGAGGTGTGACGGTGAAGTCGGTGCTCGCACCCATCGCATACCACCAGCACACGTTGGCCGCGGTGAGGTCGGGCCGATGACGACGTGCCGTCTCCCAGACCTTTTCGGCCTCGATGAGCCGATTGTGCTGGCGCCACAGATAGACCTCACCCTGATCGCGGAAGTACCAGCCGTTGCCGACGATTCCGTGCTCGGTGGGAAGCTTGCCGGTCAGATACGTGGCCTGCGCACTGCAGGTGACAGCCGGAAGAATCGTGCCCAGCCCGGCCTGGAACCCCGCGTGGGCAACGCTTGCCACCCGGGGCATGTGGGCCAGCAGACGCGGCGTGAGCCCGACGATGTTCAGCACCAGCACGGGATTCTTGCTCATCGCAGCGGCTCCAGTCCGAGTTCGGTGAGGCGGTCGGCGGTCCAGTTGAGCTCCCCGGCGATGCCTTTGGTGAGAGCCTGCGCCGATTGAGGACGATCGGCGCCAGGAAGCACGGACCACGTGTAGGTCTCGACATCGAGATGGTGGGTGCGCGCGCTCGGCCCGCCGACCAGGGCGCGCAGGGTGCTGCGCAGTTCGGGCTGAGTGGTGCGCTCGGTCTGGTCGAGCGGAAGGTGATAGTGCACCCGCCACTCCTGCTGGGGGTCGAACGACTCACCCGTGTGCTCGGTGAGGTCGTCCTCGCCGTACCCGTCCCGCTGCCGGATCTGGTGCATGAACCGGGGTTCGGCGAAGTCCTTCAGCCAGCTACGGTCAGATTCGTTCACCCGCAGAGCATTCGAGACCTGAGCCTTGAACACGGAGACCTTCTCGGCGTCGCACAGATCCAGCACACCTTCGTCCTCGAACTGAGTGGCGAGGTGACAGGCGTCCAAACACATCCCGATCCACTCGGGAACCGCGAGCCGAGAGACTGCCCGGACACCGGCGTCCATGGTTTCGACCACACACCCAGGTTCCGGCTCCACGGCCAGCCGCACCGGCCGTCCGAAATCTCTGGCCAGGGCCTGAAGCTCGTCGGCAACCTGATGCATCGGCTCGTCCGCCGAAGCCGTTCCTTCCGGAAAGCGCGTGCGCCAGCCGAACGGGAGGGTGGAGATACTGCCTTCGACGGCATCTTCGGGAAGAAGCCGATGCAGCACCCGGGCGAGATCTACGGTGTACTCGAGGCGTTCGGGTTCGAGCCAGTCCGGGCGGTAGACCGCGCCTTTCACCACCTCGGCCTGGAACGCTCGATAAGGGAAGCCGTTGAGGGTGACGACCTCCAACTGCTCCTCCCGCAGCGCGCTCCTGAGCAGGCCCAGAGCTCGAGCGTCCGAGGCCAGCAGTCGCGCGACCGGTGCGGGCAGCCACAGGCCGACGCCCAGCAGCGGCCAGCCGAGCAGACGTCGCACCGGCCCGGCAAACGTGTGCAACTGAGCAATGATGCCGACCAGGTCTTCGGCCGGATGCATGTTGGTGCAGTACGAAAGGTGCACCGTGCTGCCGTCCGGGTGCCGGAACCTCATCAGGGCCGCTCCCCGCGCAGGATCGAGTTGCCCTGCGAGAGTTCGTCGTTCTTCACCGCATCGAGATCGAGTCGCCCGCTCTGCGCGAAGAACGTGACCGGGTTGTCCCAGACCACGCGGGCCACCTCATCCTCGGGAAAACCGCCGTCCAGCATGGCCTGCGCCGTCTTGGCCACTTTCAGCGGATCGCTGCGCCCCCAGTCTGCGGCCGAGTTCACCACCAGCCGCTGCGTGCCCAGTTCGCGGGCGAGCAGGACCATCCGGCGCTCGTCCATCTTGGTGTCCGGATAGATCGAGAAACCCGCCCAGACCCCCGCGTCGAGAACGACCTTGGCCGTGAGCTCGTTGTTGTGGTCGACCAGCACCCGCTCGGGCGCGATCCCGGACTCCTTCACCACGTCGAGGGTGCGCCGGGTCCCGGCCAGCTTGTCCCGATGCGGCGTGTGCACCAGCACCGGCAGCTCGAACTCGACGGCCAGCGCGAGATGGGCGGCCAGCAGTTCGTCCTCCGCCGGGGTGATCGAGTCGTACCCGGTCTCCCCCACCCCGACCACGCCGTCCTTGGCCAGGTAGCGAGGCAGGATGTCCATCACCTCGGCGCGGAAACCGGGATCGTTGGCCTCTTTCGGGTTGAGGGCGATGGTGCAGTGGTGGGCGATGCCGAACTGGGCCGCCCGGTACCGTTCCCAGCCGATCAGCGCGTTGAAGTAGTCGACGAACGAACCGGCGCTGGAGCGCGGTTGCCCGAGCCAAAAGGCCGGCTCGACCAGCGCGGTCACGCCGGCCGCCGCCATCGCCTCGTAGTCGTCGGTGGTGCGGGAGGTCATGTGGATGTGAGGTTCGAAGATGCGCATGGCCAGGCTCCTCGGGATCGGCAGGTGGCTCAGTGACGGGGCCGGCTCTGCAGCGCTGCGGCCGCGGCCCGCCGGCGTTCCGGGTCGCTCGACTCCAGCTCGCTCTCGATGCGCTTGATCTCATCTTCGGTCTCGGCCGGGTACCGGTCGATGACCGTCCAGACGTCCGGGGCCACATCCCGGCCCGCGCAGACCCGTTCGAGCACGAAACCCGCCACCATGCGGGCGGTCCGAGGCGTGGCCCGACGGGTGATGGCCGGAATCCGCTCCAGCGGCACCTCCATGAAGACGCACTTCATCAGCACCTGGCCGACCTCGTCGTCGTCGAGCCTCTGCACGATGGAGGGCTGGGCGCAGGCCGTGACCAGACGGGGATCGTTGCTGCGGAACGCATCCCGGGCCAGGGCGACCAGCGCATCGTCGGCGTTGAGCTGCTCGGCCGAGTGGAGAATGGCCAGACGCTCGTTCACATCGCCGTAGCGGTACAGGCCGGGTATCTCGGTGCGGTCGGGCAGCGCCGCCAGCAGCCGGATGCGCGCCTGCTCGTGCCCCGCCCCCACCTTGCGGGTGACCATCGGGAAGAGCCGGCGGATGGTGGCCGGTTGCAGCGTGACCTGCCGCAGGGCTTCGTCGAGCCAGACCTCGGCATCGGTGGCGATCATGCACCCTCACTTCGTCGTGGTGGCGTTCTCGGCTGCCTTCAGGAACTCGATCGAGCGGGGAACAGTGGTGTGCGCAGTGTGCGAGTGCCGCGAAAGTTCCACGGCTACCAGTCCTTCGAAGCCCTTTAGGGCATCCAGCGCGGGCGGGAAGTCGACATCGCCCTCACCGAAGTCCAGGTGCTCGTGAACACCCCGGGGCATGTCGTCGATCTGCACGTAGAACAGCTCGTCCCGAACGTCTTTGACGACCTCGGGAATCGGCTGCGGCTCGGTGACCAGGCAGTGCCCGACGTCAAGAGTGAGCCCGAACAGGGGGTGGCCCAAGGTGTCCCGCAGCCGACGCCAGTCGTCCACCGAGGCCACCAGCATGCCCGGCTCCGGCTCGAAAGCCAGCTTGACCTGTAGGGGCTCGGCCGTGAGCAGTACCGCCTCACACCCCTCAACCAGCCGCTGCCAGGCCGTTTCGGCGCTCACCCCCGGCCGCCGCACCCCCGACCAGAACGAGACGGCCTCGGCTCCCAGGTCGGCCGCAACCCGCGTCGCGATCCGCAGGAACTCCACCCGCCGCTCCCGGCCCTCGTCACTGAGCAGCGTGGGCTCGTGCTTGCGCCGGGCGTCCAGCACGAACCGGGCCCCGGTCTCCACCACCACCGCCAGCCCCAGATCGCGAAGTCTGTCGGCGGTGACGGCTACTCTTCGAGGCAGATCAGGACCGAAAGGATCCAGGTGATGATGATCCAGACTCAGCCCCACCCCGCTGTAGCCGTGGTCGGCCAGCATCCGCAGGGCATCGTCCAGCCGATGGTCCCCCAGCCCGTTCGTGACGTAGGCGTAGCGCAACCCCATCACGTCACCCGCCTACGCCGCGCCAGCATCCGGCCCGCCCGCCACACCACCAGCAAACCCGCGCTCGTCCCCGGCCTTCCCGTCGCCGCCGTGAGCGCACTCTGCAGCGGGATCATCCCCATCACCCCGGTACCCACGATGCGCTGAACGTTTTGGGGCGAAGGATCCTGAGCCGCGGCCCATGAGGCCCGCACCGAAGGGACGGCGTAGACGGCGGTAGCCAACACCGCGAGCCCCAGCGAAGCCACGCGCCCAGATGAGCTGGGAGCCAGCTCCACCGGCGGAGCGCCACTCATGTTCAACTCAGCCCCCACCCGCAGAGCCTCACTCCCACGCGAAGCCTCACTCCCACGCGAGACCCCTCCTACTTGCGTAGCCTTACCCGCTTGCTTGGCCTTACCCGCTTGCTTGGCGACATCCGCTTGCTTGGCGACATCCGCTCGCGCGGCCCCACCCGCATGTGTGGCCCTACCCGGTCGCGCGGCCCCACCCGCTTGCGTGGCCCCACCCGCTCGCGCCGCTTTACCGAAGCCCAAGGTCCCACCCACACGGGAAGCCCACCCCGCAGGCGAACTTCTCCTCGCAGGGGCGACGTCACTCCCTTGTGCGGCCCTGCCCATGACCGAGGCCCCACCCACCCAGGAAGACCCACCCACTCGCGCAGCCCTACCCACGGCCGAGGCCCCACCCACCCAGGAAGACCCACCCGCCCGCGCAGCCCTACCCACGGCCGAAGCCCCACCCACCCAGGAAGACCCACCCATTTGTGGGGCGCTGCCCGCGGCCAAGACCTCGCCCGGAGCCCCACCTGTACGCGAGCCGCTACCCGTTGGCGAGACCTCACCTACATGCGAGGCCCTACCCGCAGACGAGACCTCGTGCACATCCGAAGCCCCGCCCACTTGTGCGGCCCTGCCCACGGCCGAGACCCCACCCACCCAGGAAGACCCATCCCCTTGTGGGGCGCTGCCCGCGGCCAAGACCTCGCCCGGAGCCCCACCTGTGCGCGAGCCGCTACCCGTTGGCGAGACCTCACCTACATGCGAGGCCCTACCCGCAGACGAGACCTCGTGCACATCCGAAGCCCCACCCGCTGGCGAGGCCCCACCCACGCCCAACGCCTCGCCTAGACGCGAAGCCCAACTCACACGCGAATCTCTACCCACTGAGCGGATCGCACCTACTCGCGTGCCCCTCCCCCCGGCCGAAACCTCACCCACTTGCGAGGCCCGGCTCTGCTCCACCTGCGTGGCCGGAGGTCGCGTGGTGCGAGCGGCCGTGAGCAGGGTGGCGGCGGCGATGGCGGCGGTGGAGGCGGCCGAGGCGTGGGCGAGGGCGGGGGTGCTTCCCCCCACCTCATCTCGGCTCACCCTCGTGATCACGTAGGTGTGGGCGGCGACGAGGCTGGCCGGCCAGAGTCCGGCGCGGAAGCTGGGGCTGCCGCGTTGTACGTCGAGGAAGCGGCAGGCGGCCATGGCCCAGGGGCCGGCGGCGCTGTTCTTGGCTGCGAAATCGTAGGTCAGTACCGCTGTTCCGGTGGCCAGTGAGTAGAGGGCGGCGCGGCGGCCGGAGCAGGTCCAGGCCACCGCCAGGTCGGCCGCCAGCAGGCCTGCCCCTACGGCCAGGGCCTGGTTGCTCGAGATCCGGCCGGACGGGATGGGGCGGTGGGGGCGCTCGGCCGCGTCGATGTGGCGATCGGCGAAGTCGTTGAGCGCCATACCGGCCATGTAGGCCAGGGCTGACGAGGTCACTGCGGCGCTGGTCTCGCGCACACTGGGCGCTGCTCCACTGGCGGCGCCGAGCAGAGGGTCGCCGGGGGCGCTCAGTACTGCCGGCAGGCGCACCAGTTCGGCATAGGGGTTCACGCGCTGCCCTTGGCCCGGCCGGCCTGGTGACCTCGCATGGTGCGGCCCGGCCAGCCCACGTTGCCCGCCCCAGAGGTCTCGGCGGGAGCGGGAGCGGGAGCAGGGTCAGCCAGGTTCTGGGCCCAGGTGACCAGGCGCCGGAACTGGTGGTCCAGGCGGTGCTCGGTGCTGCCCAGTGGGTCCTTGAAGAAGAAGGCCAGCTCGTCCAGTACGCCCACCCGGCCGTTGCGGTGGGCCAGGACGGCGAAGCGGGCCAGGTCGATCACCAGCGGTGCGGCCAGCGCCGAGTCGCAGCCCTGCCAGGTGATCTGCATGGTCATCGGGGTGCCCAGGAAGCCGGTGAAACGCACCTGGTTCCAGGCCGTCTTCCACTCGCCCATGTCCTCGACGTAGTCGATGTGCACCGGGGCCGACACGTCGGCCCCGAAGGTCTCGTGCACCGACCGGGCCTTCGAGGCGAGCTTGGCCTCGGCCCGGGCCGGGTCGGCCAGGGCCCGGCCGTCACCCCCGCCCAGCAGGTTCAGACCCGACCAGGAGGTCACCCGCAGGTTCCGGCTGCCGAACATCGAGGCCAGGGCGGTCTTCACCAGCGTCTCGCCGGTCTTGCCGTCACGTCCGGCGTAGACCGTGCCGCGGGCCCGGGCCAGCTCGTCGAGGGCGGGGATGGCCGCGCCCATGGAAGGCGTGAAGTCGATGTAGGGCAGTGCCGCGTCCAGCGCCGCGTAGGCGTAGACCGCGCTGGCCGGTAGCGGCTCGCTGCCCGCATCCAGGGCCCGGTCCAGCGCGGCGAGCGACTCGTGCACCGGCAGAACGGGCGAAACCGGTTCTGTGGAGGCGATGTTGACCACCACCACGGTGTCCAGGCCGTGCTGGTAGCGGAACGATCTGAGGTCGCGCTGGATCTGCTCGATCTCCGCCCGCCCGCCACCGCGCACCCCGGGGCGCACCCGGGCGTCGATCGCCTCCAGGTCGGGGCGCACCAGGCCGAGGGCGAAGGCGGGCAGGACACCGGCCTGGACCAGCTCTTCGGCCCGGCCCTTGAGCGGCAACTCGGCCAGGTCGTGCCCGCCGATCACGAAGTCCCGCAGGGGCGCCAGCCCGACGCCCTCGAATTCGGCCAGCTCGCTGACCATTCCGACCCTGGCCGCCGCACCCGCCTCGGCCGAGAGCAGCGCGAGCCCCGCGCTCACGGTGGTTCCGATCGAACCTCTGGCACCGATCAGCCACAGCCCGACGGTCATTGTCGGCACCTCCCCGGCACAGCACCGGGTCACCTGCGACGCCGATGTCCGTCAAAAAGGTAACAAGCCGGACGCGAGGTGACAACACTTGATGTCACAGAATCACAGCGGTGGGTAATTCTTTGTTCAGTCGCTGATCAAAGATGCCCAGCCAGGGACCAAAGCGGCGTCAGTCGTCGGCGCGGGCCAGAGCCAGGAACGGGCCGAGGGCCGCCGGGTCGGCCAGCGCGTCCCGGCTGACGGCTCGTTCCACCGGCACCCCGGCCAGGATCTTCTTCACCGGCACCTCGCACTTCTTGCCGTTCAGCGTGCGGGGCACCACCGGAATCCGGATGAACCGGTCGGGTACGTGCCTCGGGGACAGCTGGGACCGCAGGGCCTGACGCAAAGGCTGTTCGACGTCTTCAATCAAGACACCTGGAGCCACCACCAGGAAGCACAGCAGTTCGCCCTCGGTGGCCGCACCGAGCTCGGTGGTGTCGATCACCAGCGAGTCCGCCACCTCGTCGAAAGCCTCGACCACGGCGTAGAAATCGGCGGTGCCCATGCGAACCCCACCACGATTGAGTGTGGAGTCGCTACGGCCGTAGATCACGAACGAGCCCCGCGGCGTGGCGCGCACCCAGTCGCCATGCCGCCACAACCCGGGGTAGGTGCCGAAATAGGCCTCCTGCAGACGGGATCCGTCTGGATCGTTCCAGAACGAGACCGGCATCGAGGGCATGGGCCGGGTGATCACCAGTTCGCCGACCTCGTCGCGCAGATCCTCGCCGTTCTCGTCGAAGGCATGCACATCGGCCCCGAGCGCCGCGCAGGACAGCTCTCCCAGCCAGATCGGGACCGTCGGGGAGCTACCGAGAAAGGCCGTGCAGACGTCGGTTCCGCCCGAGACCGAAGAGATCCGGATGTGTTCACCGACTTCCGAACGGATCCAGCGGAAGTTCTCGACCGACAGCGGCGATCCGGTCGAGCCGATGGTCTCCAGCGCGCTCAGATCGTGCTCGGCGCCCGGGTGGATCCCTGCCTTCACCGCAGCCTGCACGAAGGGGGCGGAGACACCGAAGAGCCGAACCCGGTACCGGGCGGCCAGTTCCCACAACCGGGACGGGCCGGGGTAGGCCGGGCTTCCGTCGTAGAGCAGGATCGTGCTGCCCGCGAGCAGACCGCCGACCAGAAAGTTCCACATCATCCAGCCGGTGGTGGTGTACCAGAAGAACACGTCACCCGGGCCGAGGTCGTGCTGGAGCCGGACGGTCTTCAGCTGCTCCAGCAGGATCCCGCCGTGGCCCTGCACGATGCCCTTGGGCAGACCGGTGGTGCCGGAGGAGTAGAGGACCCACAGCGGGTGGTCGAACGGCACCTGCTCGAAGGCCAGTTCGCCGGGCTGGGAGACGAACTCGGCCCAGCTCACCTCACCGGCCTCGCGCACCGGCTGGGCGTTCTGGTCGAGGTAGGGCAGGATCACCGTGCGCTTCAGCGAGGGCATGCTCTCGCGGAGAGTGGTCACCGTGTCGCGGATGCTGTAACTCTTGCCGCCGTAGAGGTATCCGTCCACGGCGAGCATGACCTTGGGCTCGATCTGGGCGAACCGGTCGGTGACGGCCCGGGCCCCGAAGTCCGGCGAGCAGCTGGACCAGATCGCCCCGAGCGAGGCGGTGGCCAGGAAGAGCACCAGGGCGCCGATGCCGTTGGGGGCGAGGGCCACCACCCGGTCCCCCTTGCCCACGCCGGCGGCCACCAGTCCACCCCTGGCCCGCCCCACCCAGTCGCGCAGCTCGGCGTGGGTGAGAGTGCGTTCCACCCCGTCTTCCCGCACGAAAATGACCGCTTTGTCGGTGTCTTGGCGACCCGGGCCAGGAGTCAGCGCGTGCTCCGCGTAGTTCAGCCGGGCCCCCGGGAACCACTGCGCCCCCGGCATGGCGGCATCCGGAAGCACCCGCACGGCAGGCGCACTGAATCGGACGCCCAGGTATTCGGCGGCAGCGGACCAGAACTCCTCGAGGTTCTCGACCGACCAGCGGTGCAGCGCCGGGTAGTCCAGATCGCCGATGGTGACGCCGCGGTGGGGCTCCAGCCAGCGGGTGAAGGCCGCGATCTGACTGCTGCGCGCAGCCTGGGGATCGGGACTCCAGAGTGCTTCCGGGCCGCCGTCAACCGGGTGCACAGCCATCTCACAGCCTCCTCGCTCGGATAGCACCTCACCCTAGGGCCCTCTAGACTCCGGGCGATATGGCAGAACATTCGCAGAACGGGTGGCCCGTCCTGTCGAGCAACCGGCTGACCTGGTTCTCAGCGGCCGGGGGCCGGTTCGCCGCGGCCGACGCCGACGTGGCGTTCCTGGCCGCCTACCTGATCCGCTGCTTCGACGCCGAGGTGGAGAAGGTCGAGGGCCGGGTGCTGGACGACTGGTCGTGGGCCCCCCGCAACGTGCGGGGCTCGCGGTCGGTGATCAGCAACCACGCCAGCGCCACCGCCTGGGACCTGAACGCCCTGAAGCACGTCCAGGGCGCCCGGGGCACCTTCACCCGCAGCCAGGTGGACAAGGTGCACGCGATCCTGGCGCGGATCACCGACGGCCGCGGTCACAAGATCTTCCGCTGGGGCAACGACTACGTCAACGCCACCATCGACGCCATGCACTTCGAGATCAATGCCTCGAAGGCACAGGTCAGGCGCGCCCGCGCGGTGTTGCAGCAGCGACTGGAGGAAGAGGAAGACATGAAGTGGACCGACCAGATCAAGCTCACCGCCACCGACGCCAAGATCTGGGGCAAGCCCTACAAGACGGGCTCCAAGGTGACGTTCGGGCTGATGGTCCGTTACCCCACCCTGGCCCGTAAGACCCAGGCCGACCTGGCCGCCTTCGCCGCCGCCTCGGCCAAGCGCGACGCGGCCATGAAGGTGCAGCTGGACACCCTGATCGCGGCCGTGGCCGCGTTGTCCACCGGTTCGGCGCCCGAGGTCTCCAAGGCCTTCGCCGACGGCCTGAGCGCGATGCGCGCCGAGGTGACGCGGATCGATGCCGAGGTGAACGCGCTACAGGGCACCGACGTCACCGACGAGGACATCGCCGCGGACGTGGATGCGGCGATCGCCGAGGCCGAGGCGGCCGAGGCAGCCGAAGAGTCCGTCGACGTCACCGAGCGGGCCACCAGCAACGCCTGAGCATCCCGCCTCCTCGTGACCTGGCCCGGTCACGGGGAGGCGGACGTGCCCGGCCCTTCACGGGTGGGATAGAACTGTCACCCATGAAGAGAGGCCTGCCCGCGTCGTGCTGACCGTGCACCGCTGTGCGGACGGCACCGGCCTGGCCCTGGCGCTGGCCGGCCTCCTGGCCGAACCGCTGGAAGACCCGTTCGCCGTCGAGACGGTGGCCGTTCCCGCCAAGGGCGTGGAGCGATGGCTGACCCAGCGCCTCTCGCACGTTCTGGGCACCGGCACCGCCCCCACAACCGGCACTCCCGCTGCACCCGACGGGGTGTGCGCGAACGTCAGTTTCCCCTCGTCCACGGCCGTGCTGGAACGGGCCCTGGAGGAGGCGTCCGACCAGATCGCCCGGTCGGTGCGGGCCTGGGCCCCGGACCGCTCGCGCTGGTCGCTGACCGAGGTGATCGACGCCTCCCGGGCCGAGCCCTGGTGCGCCCCGCTGGACCGCCACCTGAAGGCCGGTGAACAGGACACCGGGCGGCGTCTGGCGGCCGCCACCCGGCTGGCCCGGCTGTTCGACGAGTACGGCAACGCCCGGCCGGGCATGATCACCGCCTGGGCCCAGGGCCGGGACGAGTGCGGTGACGGCCGGCCCCTGCCCGACGACCTGCTCTGGCAGGCCGAGCTCTGGCGGCGGCTGCGGGAGCGGCTCGGGGTGCCGGCCCCGGCCGAACTCCTCGACGAGGCCTGCGCCCGGCTGCGCGACGAACCGGCCACGAGCACGCTGCCGCAACGTCTCTCGGTGTTCGGCGCCAGCCGGCTGTCACCGCTGAAGATCCGGGTGCTGGCCGCCCTGGCCGAGCACCGCGACGTCCATCTGTGGCTGCACCACCCCTCCCCCGCCCTGTGGGAGGTGACCAGTGGGCTCGATCCGGCGGCCCTGCCCCTGCGCCGCAGCGACGACCCGGCCCGCACCCGGGTCCGGAACCCGTTGCTGGCGTCGATGTCCCGCGACCTGCTGGAACTGCAGCAGACCCTGATCCGCTACAGCCCGCAGGCCGGGCACCGCGAGCACCCGGCCCCGGAACCGCCCGACACCCTGCTCGGCCGGCTCAAGCGGGACCTGCGCCGGGGCGAGGTGCACGACGTGCCCGAGCGCCCGGTGCTGCATCCGGACGACACCAGCATCCAGGTCCACTCCTGCTACGGCCGGGTGCGTCAGGTGGAGGTGCTGCGGGAGGTCGTGCTCGGCCTGCTGGCCGACGACCCCACGCTGGAGCCGCGCGACATCCTGGTGATGTGCCCCGACGTGGAGGCTTTCGCGCCTCTGGTGACCTCGGCCTTCGCCCAGAGCGACCAGGCCGGGCAGTTGCGGGTACGGGTCGCCGACCGCTCCCCGCGCCAGACCAACGCGCTCTTCGACCTGCTCGGGCTGCTGCTCGAACTGGGCACCGCCCGGATCACCGCACCCCAGGTGCTCGACCTGGCCGGGCGCGAGGCCGTGCGCCGGCGCTTCGGTTTCGACGACGACGACCTCGCCCGGCTGCGGGACTGGCTGGTGGGTGCGGGAATCCGCTGGGGCCTGGACGATGCCCACCGGCAGACCTGGCACCTGCAGTCGATCCAGCAGGGCACCTGGCGGGCCGGGCTGGACCGGCTGCTGCTGGGCGTCTCGGTGGAGGGTGACACCGAGCAGCTCGGCGGGGTCATCGGCCTGGACGACGTGGACAGCGCCGGCATCGACCTGGCCGGCCGGCTGGCCGAGCTGATCGACCGGCTCGGGGCCGCGCAGGAACTGATGTCCGGCCGTCACCCGATCGCAAAATGGCTCACCGGGCTGGAGAACTCCGTGCTCGACCTGGGCGCCACCGACCGCAACACCGCCTGGCAGGTGAACCAGCTGCGCTCGGAACTGTGGGACGTGGCCGAGGCCGCCGCCGACAGCCAGGCCGACTGCAGCCTGGCCGACGTGCGCAGCGTGCTGGCCGACCTGCTGGCCGGCCGGCCGACCCGTTCCTCGTTCCGCACCGGCACCCTGACCGTGTGCACCCTGGTACCGATGCGCTCGGTGCCGCACCGGGTGGTCTGCCTGCTCGGCCTGGACGACGGCAGCTTCCCGCGCCGGGCCGACCCGGACGGCGACGACGTGCTCGGTCGCGACCCGTGGGTGGGTGAGCGCGATCCGCGCAGCGAGGACCGGCAGCTGTTCCTGGACGCGGTGTGCGCGGCCCAGGAGAAGTTGGTGATCACCTACTCCGGTTCCGACGACCGCACCGGCGCCCCGATCCCGCCCGCCGTGCCGCTGGGCGAACTGCTCGACGCGGTGGACCGCTCCTCCTGGCTGGACGACCGGCGGGTGCGTGACCGGATCACCGTGCGGCATCCGCTGCAGCCGTTCGACCCGCGCAACTTCACCGACGGGGCTCTGGGCCGCCCCGGACCGTTCAGCTTCGATGAGCCCGCGCTGGAGGGCGCCCGGGCGCTGACCCGGGAACGAGTCCCCAGCGGCCGGTTCGTGCCTGCTCCGTTGCCCCCGGCCGGCACGGACGACGTGGCGCTGGCCGACCTGCACCGGCTGCTGCAGCACCCGGCCAAGGGTTTCCTGCGCCAGCGTCTGCAGGTCAGCATGGCCCTGGCCGACGAGGAGCCGGACGACGCCCTACCGGTCGAGCTGGACAACTTGCAGCAGTGGAAGATTGGCGACCGGCTGCTGCGGCAACGTCTTTCCGGTCTGAGCCCGGCCGACTGCATCGCTGTGGAGTCGCACCGCGGTCTGCTGCCGCCGGGCGACCTGGGCCGCCTGCTGCTGACCCGGGTGGGCCGGAAGGTCGAGGACGTGATGCGGGCCTCCACCCTGGAACGCGCCGCCGCCCCCGACTCCCGCGACGTGGACGTGCTGCTGCCCGACGGCACCCGGCTCACCGGCACGGTCGGGGACGTGCGCGACTCGACCGTGCTCACCGTCACCTACTCCCGGCTGGGTCCCAAGCACCGGCTCGGATCGTGGGTGAACCTGCTTGCGCTCACCGCCACCGACCCCGCCCCGGGCTGGTCCGCGGTCACCGTGGGGCAGGGGCCCCGGGGTGGTGCGGCGCGCAGCGTGTTCGAGCCCCTCGACCAGGAACTGGCCCGGCTGGCCCTGGCCGAGCTGGTCGGCCTCTACCGCGCCGGGCTGAGCTCGCCCCTGCCGATCACCTTGAAAACGTCTGCCTCGTACGCCGAACGGCGCCTGCGAGGTACCCGGCACAAGGCTGCCGAGGGTGAGGCGGCGAGGCTGTGGCACGCCGGGAAGACCCGGCAGGGGCAGCGGTTCGACGGTGAGCAGTCCGAGCCGGAGCACTGTCTGATCTACGGCTCCGAGGTCGACTTCCCGGTGCTGCTGGCCGAGCCGCCGACGCCGGACGAGCAGGGCGAGGGCTGGGTGGCGGACGAGCCGCACCGGTTCGGGCGGGTCAGCCGCAGACTCTGGGACCGGCTGCTTACGCACGAACGGCTGGAGGGCCGATGAGTTCGTTCCCCGGCCAGCCGATCCTGAGCCGGCAGACCCCGTTCGACCTGTTCGGGGAACTGCCCGAAGAGGCCACCACGATGCTCGAGGCCAGTGCCGGCACCGGTAAGACGTTCACCATCGCCGCCCTGGTCACCCGCTACGTGGCCGAGGGCCTGGCCCGCATGGACGACCTGCTGGTAGTCAGTTTCAGCCGGGAGTCGACCCGGGAGCTGCGCGAGCGGGTACGGGAACGGCTGGTCAGCGCACGCGACGGGCTGGCCCTGGCCGACCCCTCGATGATCGACCCGAACGACCGGGTGCTGGTGCACCTGGCCGACACCGTCGACGAGGCCCGGCGCCGGCGCCGGCTCGAACGGCTGGAGATCGCCCTGGCCGCCTTCGACGCGGCCACCGTCACCACCATCCACGGCTTCTGCCAGCAGGTCCTGACCACGCTGGGCACGAACGGCGACCACGACCCGGGCACCGTGCTGGTGGAGGACATCGGCGACCTGGTGCGGGAGGTGGCCGACGACCTCTACCTGCGCAAGTGGGGCTTCCCGGGGGCGGGCACCCCCGACCTCGGCCAGGCCGAGTTCCACCAGCTCGCGATCGACGCCGTGGCCGAGGCGGCCGACCTGGTGCCCGATCCGGGCGTGGGTGGCACCCCCGGCCTGCGGGCCCGGATCGCCCAGGCGGTGCGGGCCGAGGTGGAACGACGCAAGCGCCGGCTGGGCGTGTTCGGCTACGACGACATGCTGACCCGGCTGGCCGGCACCCTGACCGATCCGCAGTCCGGGCCGGCCGCCTGCCGAAGGCTCCGGGAGCGCTACCGGTTCGTCCTGGTGGACGAGTTCCAGGACACCGATCCGGTGCAGTGGGAGATCATCCGCCGGCCGTTCCACGGCCACTCCACGCTGATCCTGATCGGCGACCCGAAGCAGGCCGTCTACGGTTTCCGCGGCGCCGACGTGCAGGCCTACCTGAACGCCTTCGAGAGCGCCGAGACCGTGCGCACCCTGCCCACCAGCTACCGCAGCGACGCCGCGCTGCTGCGGGGACTGGACACGCTGTTCCAGGGCGCGGCGCTCGGCGACGAGCGGATCCGGGTGCAGCCGGTGCAGGCCTTCCACCCCGGCCCGATGGTCACCGTCGAGGGCAGTCCGGCGCCGGTGCGGCTGCGGGTGCTGCCGCGCGACGCGGTCGCCTCCACCCAGCAGAGCGATCTGCCGCAGGCCCCGCTGGCCCGCGACGCGGTGCAGAAGGACCTGGTGGCCGAGGTGGTCCGGCTGCTGTCCGGGGCGGCCCGGGTACAGCCGCGCGACGGCTCGCCCGAGCGTGACCTGCGTCCGGGAGACATCGCCGTGCTGGTGCGGGCCAACTATCAGGCCCAGGACGTCAGCGCCGGGCTGGCCGCGGCCGGTGTGCCCGCCGTGGTCACCGGCCGGACCAACGTGTTCAGCACCCCCGCCGCGCAGGAGTGGCAGCTGCTGCTGGAGGCGATGGAACAGCCGCACCGCACCACCCGGGTGAGGCGGCTGGCCCTGAGCTGCTTCGGCGGCCACACCGCGCCGGAGCTGGACCAGCAGGGCGCGGCGATCGACGAGGAACTGGCCCTGCGGCTGCGGGACTGGGGCCACCTGCTCACCGAGAACGGCGTCGGGGCGATGTTCGAGACCGTCGCCCGGCAGACCGGCCTGCAGCGGCGCCTGCTCGGGATGCCGCGCGGCGAAAGGCTTCTGACCGACCTGCGGCACGTGACCCAGGCCCTGCAGGAGGCTTCGGAGACCAGCCGGCTCGGCCTGAGCGGGTTGTTGCTGTGGCTGCGGCACCGTCAGGAGGAGGCGGCCGGCTCGGAGGGGGCGCTGGAACGCAGCCGGAGGCTGGAGTCGGACGCCGCCGCCGTGCAGGTGATGACCGTGCACACCAGCAAGGGCCTGGAGTTCCCGGTGGTGCTGGTGCCGTTCGCCTGGAACCAGAGGGGATCGTCGCGGGACGACGTCACGGCGGTCACCTTCCACGCGGACGGCCGACGGTTCAAGGACATCGGTGGGCCGGGCTGGAAGGACTGGGGGCGCCACGTGGAGGCCGCCGACGCCGAGGACGCCGCCGAGGAACTACGCCTGACCTACGTCGCCCTCACCCGGGCGCAGTCGCACCTGGTGCTGTGGTGGGCCCCCACCCACAACACCCGAACCGCGCCGCTGCACCGCATCCTGTTCAACCCCGACCCGGAACAGCCGGTGCCGCAGAGCGTACGGGTGCCGAGCGATCCGGGTGCCCTGGCCGACTTCGAGCGTCTGGCCGGACGCAGCGGCGGCACGCTGGCCGTCGAGCTGATGCAGCCCCGCCGTCCGGAGCAGTGGGAACAGCCCGCACCACAGGCAGTTCCACTCCGAGCAGCGACCCTCGGACGGGAGCTCGACCAGGACTGGCGCCGCACCTCGTACAGTTCGCTGACCGCGTCGGCCCACGAGAACCAGGGCTCCTCCAGCGAACCGGAGGTGGCCCTGAAGGACGACGAGGGCCCGGACGAGCTCGCCCCTGGGCCACTGGACGACGGTCCCGACGAGCCCCTTCGCCGGATCGCGTCGGCCTGGAACGACCTGCCCGCCGGGGCCCGCTTCGGCACCCTGGTGCACGAGGTGCTGGAACTGGCCGCCGACGCCGGCAACGAGGACGAGTTGCGCACCACGGTCGCCGCCCGGGTGGCCCGCTCCGGACCCGCCGTCGACGTGGAGACCCTGGTGAGCGCCCTCGTCCCGGCCGTCTCCACCCCCCTGCACCTGAATCAGCTGACACTTCGGGACATCGACGCGCGAGACCGGCTCTCCGAACTCGACTTCGAACTCCCCCTGGCCGGTGGCGACGATCCGGTGACCACCCGCGTCCTCTTGTCGGATCTGGTTCCGCTCTGGCGCCACCACTGCCCACCGGGCCAGCTGCTCAGCCGCTACGCCGAGGCCCTGGACGACCTGGAGGCCGTGCCGCTGCGCGGCTACCTGACCGGAAGCATCGACGCGGTGCTCCGGGTGCACTCCGATTCCGGGCCCCGTTTCGTGGTGGTCGACTACAAGACCAACCGGCTGGGCACTCCGGACGAGCCGGTGACGGCCTGGCACTACCGGCCCAGCGCGATGGAAGAGGCAATGATCGCAGCCCACTACCCGCTGCAGGCCCTGCTCTACGGCGTTGCCCTGCACCGCTTCCTGCGCTGGCGCCAGCCCGGCTACGACCCGGCCCAGCATCTCGGTGGCGTGCGCTACCTGTTCCTGCGCGGCATGTCCGGACCGGACGTGCACAGCGAAGACGGCACTGCCCCGGGCGTTTTCTGCTGGGAACCACCCACCGCGCTGGTCACCGCCACCTCCGACCTCCTGGCCGGCCGGTCGTGACCGCCGCACTGAAGGACGAACCGGGCCACCCCCACCGCATCGCGGTGAACGCCACCGGCCTGCTCGGCGACTTCAACCGGGCGGGCATCCTGACCGCGGCCGACATCCACGTGGCCCGGCGCCTGGGCGCTCTGGGCGGCGAACCGGACGAGGCGGTGCACCTGGCCGTGGCCCTGGTGGTGCGCTCGGTGCGGCACGGTTCGGTGGTGCTCGACCTGGCCTCCGCGGCCGGGACGATCAGCCCGGACGACGAGGACGAGGCCGAGGAGCCCCTGGAACCGGCCGTCACCCTGACCTGGCCGGAACCGGGTGAGTGGGCGAAACGCTGTGCGGTGAGCCCACTGATCGGCGGGCCGCTGCGGATGACCGGCTCGAGTCTGTGGCTGGCCCGCTACTGGGAGCAGGAGCAGACCGTGGCCGCCGAACTGCTGCTGCGCGGCGCCGACCGCCCAGCCGACCTGGACGAGGAGGTGCTGCGAGCCGGCCTGCAACGACTCTTCCCCCAGGCCGAGTACGCCGACCAGCAACTGGCCGCCGCCGTCTGCGCGCTCTCCCGGGTGGGGGTGCTCGCCGGTGGGCCGGGAACCGGCAAGACCACCACCGTCTCCCGCCTGCTCGCCCTCCTGCGCGAGCAGCACCCGGAGTACCGCATCGCCCTGGCCGCCCCCACCGGCAAGGCCGCGGCCCGGCTGCACGAGGCTGTGCGTTCCTCCACCGCCGACCTGCCCCCGGCCGACCAGGCCCGGCTGGGCGCCGATCTGTTCGCCACCACCCTGCACCGGCTGCTCGGCTGGCGCCCGGACGCCCGCAGCCGGTTCCGCCACGACCGCACCAACCGCCTGCCGTTCGAGGTGGTGATCGTGGACGAGAGCTCGATGGTCTCGCTCACCCTGATGGCGCGGCTGCTGGAGGCGCTGCGCCCGGCCACCCGGCTGATCCTGATCGGCGACCCCGACCAGCTGGCCTCGGTCGAGGCCGGGGCGGTGCTCGGTGACCTGGTCGACCGCTCCCGGCTGAACCACCGCACCGAGGACTTCTCCGCCGTCCTGCAGCGCGTGCTCCCCCAGAACCAGCCGGGCGAACCGGTTCCGGACACCCCGACGGCGCGTTTCCGCAACGGAGTGAGCACCCTGCTCTCGACCCGCCGCTTCGCCGCCGGTGGCGACATCGCCGCTCTGGCCGCGGCGATCCGCGACGGAGAGGCCGACCGGGCCGTGGACGTGCTGCACTCCGCCTCCGAGGCCGTGGAGTTCGTCGAGCTGGCCGATCAGGAGCGTCCCGGCCCGCACCAGCTGGAGCCGATCCGGGCCGAGGTCCGGGCCGGAGCCGCGCAGGTGATGGCGGCCGCCGCGGCCGGTGACGGGGTGGCCGCCCTGGCCGGCCTGGAACAGCACCGCCTGCTCTGCACCCACCGGCGCGGGCCGCGCGGGGTTCAGTTGTGGAGCGACCTGGCCGCCGGATGGATCTTCGAGGACCATCCGGTGGTGCCGCGCAGCGACGGCCGCTACGCCGGGGAACCGCTGCTGATCACCACCAACGACTACGAGTCGGGGCTCTACAACGGCGACACCGGCGTGGTGGTCTCGAACCAGGACGGTTCGCTGACCGCGGTTTTCGGGCGCGGTGGGGATCCGATACCGGTGCCGCTGGCCCGGCTGGGCGCGGTGCGCCCGCTCTACGCGATGACCGTGCACCGCAGCCAGGGCAGCCAGTTCGACCGGGTGAGCGTGCTGCTGCCGGCCGCCGCCTCGTCGCTGTGCACCCGTGAGACGCTGTACACGGCCGTCACCCGGGCCCGCCGGCACGTGCGGGTGATCGGCTCGGTGGAGGCCCTGCGCACCGCGATCGCCCGCCCCGCGGCCCGGGCCACCGGACTGCGCGGACGGCTCTCACCCGGAGCCTGACCTGCGCAGACGATAACACTTGCATTAACACATGGCATGGTAAATGCCCATAGGCGCAGCGCGAGTGTTCGGTCACACAATGATCAACTATCGGATTCCATAGTGCGCGTTTACTGTGAAGTACGTGTAAACCACACCGGGAATTCGGGAGTTGGCCATGAACAACGACGTTGCGCTGACCTCAGCAGCAGAATCCTTCCCCGGCTCAAACTCCGTCCCCCTCCTGGGTTCTGAGAGTGGCACGATGATGTCGTGCGACACCTGCAACCTGGTGGGTGGACCGTTCCCGGCCGCCGAGGCGGCCCATCTGCGGGCGATCCATGATCGCCTGCACCACGGCATGCTCTTCGCCGCCTGATCCTTTCCCGCCTCGTCCAGAAGTCCCCGGCCGTCGCGACCGGGGACTTCTGCCGTTCTCCAGGCCCGCAGCAGCCGGGAGTTGCCTGGGAATCGGCTGACCGACTCGCCCTGGAGCGAGGCGGCGGGAGACGATGGTCCGGTGACCCGCACAGAACGTCCTCGCCCCACCGTCCGCCCGACGAAGGTGCCCGCATGAGCCTGAGCGGCCCCACCAGCGGGCCCGTCGAGGGCGGCCGGGCCCTGTTCAAGGGCCGGCTGCTGGGCTTCCCGGTGCACCTGGACCTGTCGTTCATGGTCGTGATGGCGGTGCTCGGCTGGATGTCCACCTACGGCGATCTGGAAGGCATGATCGTCTGGCTGCTGATCACCCCCGTCGCCGTGCTGGTGCACGAACTGGGCCACGCCGTGGTCGCTCGCACCACCGGTGCCAAACCGGAGATCGCGCTGGCCGGTTTCGGCGGGGTCACCAGCTTCACCCCGCCCCGGGAACTGTCCCGCGCCCGCTCGATCGCGATCTCGCTGGCCGGCCCGGCCGTCGGTCTGGCGATCGGCCTGGTGCTGGTGCTCGTCGACCGCACCGTGGCGGCCGACCTGACCAACGAGTGGGCCTGGTGGGCGCTGCGGATCGGGATCTTCACCTCGATCGGCTGGAGCCTGCTGAACCTGCTGCCGGTGCTGCCGCTCGACGGCGGTCAGGCGATGCGCGAGTTCCTGCCCGGAGACCCGGTGACGAGGTTGCGCCGGGCCGCGATCGTCTCGATCGTGGTGGCCGTGCTGGCCGCCGCCGCGGTCTACGTCTATCGCCCGGGCAACCTCTTCCTGGCCCTGTTCCTGCTGTTCTTCGCGGTCAGCAACTACTTCACCCTGCGCGACCTGTCGCAGAACCGGTCGGTCAGCTCCGACGGTCTGCGCGGGCCCCGTCCCGGGCAGACCCCGGAGACGATGATCGTCGAGATGCTCTGGCGCAACCAGGCCGAGCGGGCCCGCCAGGTGATGCACACGCTGCCTGAGGGCGTCACCATCGACCTGGCGCTGCACGGTGCGGTTCTCAGCCTCACCGGTGATCCGGAGCAGGGGCACGCGCTGCTGGAGCAGGAGACGGCCCGCCGGCCCGATGATCCCAACCTGGCCGCCGTCCTGGCCCTCACCCAGGCGCTGGAACACGACTGGGACGCCCTGATCCACACCATGCAGGGCCCGCTGGGCAAGCTCATCCCGGCGCCGGTCCTGGACCGCACCATGGTCGAGGCGCGGGCCACCGGCCGCGACGACGTGGCCGGGCGCATCGCGTTCCTCCGGTCGCAGAACACCCCGTCCTGAAAAGCCACTACCAACTGAAGACGTCGGTGGGCACCGAAGGCGCACCGACGTCTTCAGTTCGTACTACAGAAGAACCACCAGACCGATCGCGAAAACCGGGTACAGCAGCGCGGTCAGGGCCAGCCGCAGCGGGGTGAGCCGGTTCGTCGCCATCGTGGCCAGCAGGTAGCCGATGGCCAGCATGGTGATCACCGCCGACCAGACCAGCGGCGCGTCGAAGTGCCAGTCGGCGAACAGCATCGCCGAGGCGCTGGGCACCGTCACCTGGATCATCATCGCGCCGGAGATGTTGGCCAGAGCCAGTTTCGCCTTGCCCTGCCGCACCCAGATCACCGAGTTCATGATCTCCGGCAGCTCGGTGGCGACCGGGGCCAGCAGCAGAGCGGTGACCGCCCCGGAGAGGCCGATCATCGGGCCGATCGCCCCCAGCTGGCCGACGAAGACCTGGGAGGCGAAGAAGATCACGGCCAGCGTGGCGGCGAGCTGCGCGACGATCGCCCACGAGGCCGGAGCGGCCTGGTTCGGCTGCAGTTTCAGCGGTTCCAGCTCCTCCTCGTCGGCGTCCCCGGCCTCCGGTTCGTCCGCGCGGCTCATCTCCTTGAACACGTACAGCGCGTAGACCCCCAGGAACAGCAGGCCCAGCCACGGTTTCCAGGCGAAGACGACCAGGCCCAGGAACACCTTGAACACGAACACGGCCAGGAACCAGCGCTGGTCGCGGGAGAGCCGGGCGACGTCGCGGGGGCTGCCGAGCATCGCCCGGTCGTCGGCCGGGCGTTCCTCGGGCGAACTGGTGGGGGCGCCCACCGACACCAGCTCCCGGGTCAGGATCCGCTTGCGGAACAGCAGCATCACCCCGGTGACGCCGTAGGCCAGCGTGGCCAGGGCGAGCGGGCCGCCCATGGCCGCGCCGACGCCGATCTCCTTCTGCTCGTCGCCGCCGGTGGTGACGGCCACCAGGGTGACCACCGATTCGGGCAGGGCGGTGCCGAAGGCCGCGAGAATGGTGCCGACGGCCATCTTTCCGACGTTGAGCCGATGGCCGAGCCATTCCACAGCGTTGACGAACCACTCACACGAGAGATAGATCGCCACCGCGCACGCGATGAGCAACACGAAGTGCCACACGATTTTTTGTCCTCAGCCTGGTCCGGCGCGTCCACGGACGGGGCCGGAGGCATTCGGGGTGAGCAGGCCTCGGCCCCGGAAGCAGACGCACTTGTGCGTTCACCTGCGGGACCGAAGGTCTCGTCCACCCACCGGTGACGGTGGGCCTCACGACCGGAGAACCAGGTTCTCAGTGTGTCGATCGTGGGATTCGCGGACTACTCCCCCTCGGAACGCTACGAGCCTCGCACAGGGCGATCCGGGCGCGCAATCGCCCGGGCGAGTGTGTGGCGCAGGCGACAACCGGCTCCGGCCGGGGCATGCTCGGGCACATGCCCTTCTCCTGGCCGGATCTCACGGTGCGCCAGCGACTGGAGGCCGTCGGGCCGGTGGACGCGGCCCGGGCCTGGCAGCGCTATGCCGAACCGGCACTCTGGCCCACCTGGTCACCGCACCTGCGCCGGGTGGACTACGCGCACGAGCGACTGCGCGCGGGCACCCCGGGACGGGTGTTCGGCCCGGGCGGGGTGTGGCTGGACTTCTGGATAGAAGACGTCAGTGAGCCCGAACGCTCGTGGACCTGGCTGGTGCGGCGGGGACCGGTGTCGATGGTGCTGGAGCACGGCGTGGAGGCCACCGCCGAGGGCTCGCGCACCTGGCTGGCCGTGCGGGGCCCGGCCCCGCTGGTGGTGCCCTATCTGCCGGTGGCCCGGATCGCCCTGGGCCGGCTGGTGACGCTGCCCTGGAGCCAGACCTAGGCTGCCCCGGGACCGGCCCGCAGCCAGGAGAGCACGGCCAGCACGCGGCGGTTGTCGTCCGACCCGGCCGGGATGTCCAGCTTGCCGAAAATGCTGGCGGCGTAGTTCTCCACGGTCTTGTGGCTGAGGTTGAGCACCGACGCCACCCCGGCGTTGGAGCGGCCCTCGGCCATCTGCCGCAGCACCTGGCGCTCGCGCACGGTCAGGGCGGCCAGCGCGTCCTGCCGCCGGGAGTGCCCGATCAGGCTGTCCACCAGCGTGGTGTCGACCAGTGACTCCCCCGCCGCGAGCCGGACCAGCGCGTCGCGCAGGGTGGCCACGTCGTCCACCCGGTCTTTCAGCATGTACCCGCGGCCCGAACTGCCGTTGGCGAACAGTTCTGCCGCATAGGTGGTCTCGGCGTAGGTGGAGAGGATCAGCACACCGATGCCGGGGTCGATCTCGCGGATCCGGGCGGCCGTCTGCAGGCCCTCCCGGGTGTAGGTCGGGGGCATCCGGATGTCCAGGATGGCCACCTCGGGCCGGGCCTCGGCGATCCCGGCCAGGAGCTCGTCGCCGTTGCCGGCCTCCAGGCAGACCTCCACCCCCACCTGACTCAGCAGCAGCCTCAGCCCACCCCGGAAGAGGGTCGAGTCGTCTGCCATCGCTACCTTCACACCGGCCTCCGGTTCCCGCGTAGTTCTGTCACTGGTCGCTCTTCGGTCATCGGTAGGGGATCTCCGCCGTCAACGTGGTCCCGGCCCCGGCCGGGCTGTCCAGGTGCAGCGTGCCGCCGCCGGCCAGCACCCGTTCGCTGAGCCCGCTGAGCCCGGTGCCGGCGCCCAGGTCGGCCCCGCCGCACCCGTCGTCCTCGATGGTCAGGCGCAGGCTGTCGCCGGTGTCCGCGCCGCGGACCGCGATCCGGGTGGCCTCGGCGTGCCGCACCGCGTTGGTGATCGCCTCGGCCGCGACGAAGTAACCGGCCACCTGCACCGGCATCGGCAGCCCGTGCTCGGGCAGGTCGACGTCGACGGTGACCGGCTGGGCGGCGCCGATCCGGCGGACCGCCTCGGCCAGGCCGACCTGGTCGAGGATCGAGGGGTGCAGGCCGGCCGCGATCTCGCGCAGCTCGCCCACGGTCAGGCTCAGCTGCTCGGAGGCGTACTCCTGGGCGGCCCGGATCTCGCCGACCGGCTCGGCCCGGATCTGCTCGAGCAGCTCGCGCACCCGGCGCAGGGCCCCGTCGTCGAGGTCCTTCTCGAGCGCCTGACGCTCGGCCAGCTGGGCCGCCACGATCCGGGCGTGCGAGGCCCGCACCAGTTCCAGCTGGGCCCGGGCCTCCACCTGGAGCCGGGCGTTCTCGATGGCCAGCCCGGCCGCCGAGCCGACCGCCTCGACCAGGTCGGGGTAGCGCCACAGCGCCTGGTCGGCCCGGATCATCGCCAGCCGGGCGCCGTTGGTCGAGGTGATCGGCAGCAGCAGGCCGTTCTCACCGCTCTCCGCCCCCGGCTCGGCCGAGGTGGCGCCGTGCCGGTCCACGTAGGCGCCGATCTCCGCCGCCCAGTAGTGGATCTCCAGCCCGGGATCGGCCAGCACCTCGCGGAAGGCGGCCTCCAGGCGTTCCGGCGTGCGGTCGACCCGTAGCTGCGGCAGCAGGTCGGCGATCACGACGCTGGTCAGGCGCCGGCGCACGGTGGCGATCACGAAGGCCACCGGCACGGTGAGCAGCAGCAGGGTCTGGACCACCAGGATGTCCTCGCGCAGCTCACCGCGAACCCCCAGCCGCTGGGCGAACGACACGGCCGTGCTGGCGGTACCGGCGAGCGCGGCGGCGGCGGCCACCGGCAGGATCAGCTTGCGGTCCAGGCCGCGGATGCGCCGGCTGCGGCGGACCCAGAGCACCAGGAAGGCGACGGTCAGCAGCAGCTCACCGGCCGAGGACAGGTAGGTGAGCCAGCGGTGCAGGCCGGGGTCGCCCGGCACCATCGGCCACCAGGCCGTCCCGGCCCCGCGGTGGGTGGCCAGGTCGGAGCTGATCGCCACGACCAGGCGGCCGACCAGCAGCCAGGCGGTGAGGGCGAGAAGGACCCGGCGCTCGGCCCGGCCGACCGTGGAGTGGCCGGGGTAGGCGTAGATCGCCCAGGCCGCGAGCAGCAGGGTGAGCGGGCCGGCCAGGAAGGCGATGAGGTGGTAGTCGCCCCGGCTGATCTCGGAGATCCAGCTCAGCGGCCAGACGCAGCCGGCCACGACCAGGGCCCGGCCGGCGTTCAGCTGGCCCGGCTCGCGGGAGAGGATCACGCCGGCCGCGACCAGCGCCCCGGCGAAGGCCACCACCGGGGCCGCGAGCTCGGGGCTCTCGGACCAGATCGAGGTGGTGCCGAGCGAGGCCAGCAGCGTGACCAGTGAGCCGGCCAGCACCGCCCCCAGCCAGGGCACCGGGCGGGGCCGGCCGACCGGCGGGCCGGCACCGCCCCCCGGCCGTCCGGGGAACCCCGGTGACCTGGGCGCCGAGGAACGCCGGACGACCCCGGCGAGCCTGGCGGCCCTGGTGTTGGCTGACAATCCGTACCTCGCGCCCGCAGGTGGGCAAAGGTTCCCCGAACCAGCCGCTCAGGGAACGACAGTGACTGGACAGCATCAGAGAGTATCGGCTGCCCGGCGCAATGACCCCATCCAGGACGGATCTCCTCGGCTTTTGGCGCAGCGTGACCGGCCCCTCAGGTGCAGGGGATGGCCGCGACCATCAGTGAGCCGCCGCGGGCCAGGGTGGAGATCATGACGTCCCCGCCCAGCGCCCGCACCCGGTCGAGCATGCCGGGAAGCTCGGCGTCGAGCCGCAACTGGGCCGGGCGCCGGGCTTCGTCCTCGACCTCGATGGTGAGCACTCCGTCGGCCTCGTGGCCGCGGATGCTGACCCGTGAGACGTCCGCCGCCCCCTTCAGGGCGGCGCAGATCAGGTAGTAGGCGGTCTCCTCGGTGGCGGCGGGGAAGCGCCCGGCGGGCAGGCTGGCCTCCACGGCCACCGGCTGCTGGTCGGCCACCGCGCCGACCGCCGCCGACAGCCCGGCCTGGCTGAGCACCGCCGGATGGATGCCGCGGGCCAGGTCGCGCAGTTCGTTCAGGGCCAGCGCGATCTCGTGGTTCATCCGGCGCAGCCGCTCCCGGGCCGGGCCGGGCAGGCCCGGGTGGTCGGAGGCGGCCAGCACCAGGCGCAGGGCCAGCAGTCGCTGCTGGGCGCCGTCGTGCAGGTCGCGCTCGACCCGCCGGCGCTCGGCCACCCCGGCCTGCACCGCCTGCATCCGCAGGGCCCGGACCTGGCTGAGCCGCCCCAGCACGGCGGCCTGCAACTGGGCGTTCTCCAGGGCCAGACCACTGGCCGCCAAGGCGTTCGAGAGCACCAGCGGATGCCGGCTGAGCGCCGGGTCGGCGTCGATCACCGCCAGCGGGCCACCGGTCGGCGCGGTCACCGGCAGCACCAGCCGGTCCGCATCGGCCGGGGGCCCGGCCGGGGCCCCGGTGACGTCGACGTGGGTGTTCAGTTCGGGGGCCCAGTAGCGCACCCGGAGGGTGGCGTCGCGCAGGGCCGTGCGCAGAGCGGTCTGCACCGCCTCGGGGGTGGGGCGGCGCTGCAGGAGCTGGATCAGGGTGAGCACGGCGTTGTCGGCCAGCCGCCGGCGCACCACGCTGATCAGGAAGGCCAGCGGGATGACGGCGAGCACGGCCGGCTGCAGCGCGTACACCCGGTCCATCGTCTGCTCGGTGAAGCCGAGCAGTTTGGCCACCGGCACCGCGCCGACCGCCACCGCGATCACCGGCGAGGCCGTCGCCATCGGGGTGAGCAGCTCCCGGTCCAGGCCGCGCATCCGCCGGATCCGGACGATCCACAGCAGCAGGAAGACCCCGATCACGAGCACCTGCACCGGGCGCAGCAGGTGGCCGAGGGCGGTGTTGAACTCCTGGTCGGCGAACACCGTGAGCCACCAGGTGTCCGCCTCGAAGCCGCGCCACTGCGGCCGCGCGGTGAGCGTCTCGGCCAGGATGCCGCCGACCGCCACGGTGGCCAGCACCCGCACGAACACCCGCTCCCGCCGGTTCATCAGGGCCGGGTCGGGGTAGCGGAACATCGCCCAGGCGGCCAGCGACAGGGCGAGGTAGCTGGCCGGCCCGGACAGGAACGGCAGCGGCCCGAACCTCCACTCCTCGCTCCAGCCCAGGGCCCAGAACTGCCCGGCCAGGATCAGCAGCACGGCGGTGCGGCGGTGCCCGGGCTCGTCGAGCAGGATCACCCCGGCGCCGCTGAACATCGCGGTGAACAGGATGCTGCCCGCCGCCACCTCGGGATAGCGCTGCCAGAGCGGGCCGAAGATCAGGGCGCCGACCACGGTCAGTACGGCGGTGAGGGCCAGGGTGCGCGACCACTGACGGGTCGGCGAGACCGGGGCCGACCCCGGCTGCCAGGTCGGGGCCACGGAGCTCGGCGGCACCGCGTTCACCCTGTTGGCCCAGCCGAATTCGGGCAAGCGGGGTATCCCTGGGCACAGCCCGGGCGGACTCGGCCGAAAGGGTTGAAGCTGACACCAGCCGGTGCAAGCCTGAGCGCATGCCCACCCTGCGCGGTCCCGGGACCGACGACCGCTTCGACTCCACCGACCTGGACGACGTGCGGCTGCGGGTGGTGCTTCCGGTGCTGGAGGGGTTGCTGCGGGAGGGCGAGCTGGAGGCGGTGGAGCTGGGCCGCGGACCGGACCGGGAGATCTGGCTGGCGGTGCGGGCGGCCGGGCAGACCTGGCGCTCGGCCTTCTGGTTCGGCCCCCAGGACGATCCCGCCGAGACGGTGGGCGAGGTGGCCTATTTCCTGGCCGACCGGCTCGAGGACTGGGTCTGCGCCGACGTGGCCTGGGGTGAGCAGCGGATCGCGGACATCCACATCCCGGCCCGGCGCCGGAACCGGGCGAAGCAGGACTGAGGCCGCGGTTCCCATCGTCCGAATATAGGACGGGCGGGCGACGTCCGACGTCGCCCGCCCGGTCCTGGTGGTACCGGCGCCGGTACTGATCAGCGCACCGACTCCCCGCCCCGCGGTTCGCCGTGCCCGGGCATGCTCGGCACCGCGTCGCGCGGGGTGGAGGCGTCGGACCAGCGCAGCAGCGCACCGATGCCGTCGTTGAGCCGCGGGGTGCCGTGCTCCAGCACGGTGATCCCGGTCTGCGAGGCCAGCGCGGCCCAGGCCAGAGCCGTGTCGGCGCGCAGCTTCACCGGCTCGGCGGTGCCCATCGCCCGGACCTCGGCGGCGTCGGTGGCGATCTGCAGAGGCCCGTCGCCGACCCACAGGTGGTAGGTCGAGGACGGGTCGTCGTGCAGCAGGATCTCCTCCGCCTGCCCGCGGCGCAGCACGTCGACCACTCCGTCCAGCCCGGACACCGCCGTGTCCTGCCGGCCCTCGCCGAGCTCGAAGCGATCGGCCAGTTCCGCCTCCCGGGCCTGGCGGTGCTCGTTCAGGCAGGCCTCGACCGCCTCGGCCACCGCCTCGGCGGAGATGCCCTCGGCCCGGCCGCCGGTGGGCAGTCGCCGGGTGACGGTGGACGCCTCGCTGCCCAGGTGCTTCTGGAAGTGCGAGACCGCGTGGTCCTCCCCGGCCACCATGACCAGTTCGGGGCGGTGCCGGCGGAACAGCTTCTCCACCGCCTGCGCCACCTCGGCGGCGTTGCGCTCCCAGGAGTCCTCGGCACGGTGCTGGTAGCGCAGGTGCGACCAGCCTCCGCCGGGAACCTTGCGCAGTTCGTCGTTGCTGCCCTCGATCTCGATCTGCTGCACCGGCTCACCGGTGGCGCCGTGCAGTTCCAGGTCGGCGCCGGCCCGGTCGATCCGCACCAGCAGGTAGGGCGTGACCCCCTGGTGCGTGCGCACGGCGGGCATCAGCACCGGGGCCGCGTCCCAGGCGGCCACGGCTGCGGACGGCGGCCGCGGCAGCGGCACGTCCAGCACCAGGCCGTCTTTCTCGGTGGCGATCAGGAGGCGGCCGGGGAACGCCGCACCGTCGCTCTGCAGCGCCGCGCCGATCGCGTCGGCGACCGGTTCGGGGGTGCCCTGGCCGGTGAGTTCCCGCCGGGCGTTCTCCCAGCGGGTGGTCACCCCGGCGGCCCCGGCCTCGTCCGGCCGGGAGGTGTCCAGGGCGACAGTTGCGTATGGGCCGCTGTGATCGAGCAGTCCGTGCCAGTTGTCCAGCTTCACGGCGCTCCTCTCCTAGGCGAGCTTGCTTGCAGCGAAAACCCTAGTGAGCAACGGATGAGGCGCAGTTCCAGCCGACCCTCGGGGAGAACCACGTCAGTCGCGGTAGCGGAAACCGTCGAGGAACCGCCGGAAGACACCTCCCTGGGGAGGCAGCGGGGCAGCCGGCACCGGGGCGGTGCGGCGCTGGGTGGCGACCGGCTGGTCGTAGTCGGTGCGGGCGATCGTGTCGACCACCTGGGCCTCGTCGAAGTTCTCGGAACCGGGCACCGTCGGCACGAACCCGACCAGCACCCCGTTACGCATCACCTGGGCCTCCAGCCCGGCCGAGCCGTCGGTGTCCCAGATCGCCTCGCGCCCACCGCTGATCCGGATCCAGAGTCCGAACTGGTAGACGCCGGCCTTCTCCATCCGTGCGTCGATGCCTCGTTCCCGCAGCGCGTTCACCACGCGCCGGGCCCGGTTCTCTTCCATGCCGGCCAACGTAACGCGCAGTTCCTGGGAAACACCTGGATGTTGTCCGCAAAGCCGATCGGGGATTTCCTTAACCCCGGCCGAAGGTGCACCTGACACCAGCCCCTCCAGGATCTGCCGACGTGTCGCGAAAGAAGATCGATGTCCGGCCGGCCGCCGCCCTGGTGGCGTTCGCCGTCGTGGTGGTGACCGGAGGCGTCTTCTACGCCCAGTCCGGCACCAGCACCGACGCCTCCCTGGTGCTGTCCCGCCCCGACCTGGCGATCAGCACGCAGCAGGCCCAGGCGCCGCAGGAGGCCCCCGACCTCGGGGCCACCCCCACCCCGTCCGCCGACGCCACCCCGGACAGCGACACCTCCGAGGCGGCCGAGCCGGTGCTCAAGGCCGCCCAGACCTCGGCCACGAAGAAGCCCGAACCGAAGAAGAAGCCCGAACCCGCCAAGCCGAAGAAGAACGCCGCAGCCGGCCCCGGCTCGACCGACGCGGTGGCCGCCCGCAGCGCCGCGAACGACCGCATCAAGTTCGGCGAGAAGTACTCCGGCATCGCCACTTTCTACGGGGCCACCGGGGCGGGCAACTGCTCCTACGAGCCCACCGGCGACCTGATGGTGGCCGCCATGAACGAGCAGGACTACCAGGGCTCGCAGGCCTGCGGCAGCTTCGTGGACGTGACCGGCCCGAAGGGCAACACCGTGCGGGTGAAGATCGTCGACCGCTGCCCGGAGTGCGCCCCCGGCCACATCGACCTCTCCGCCGAGGCCTTCGCCGAGCTGGCCGAGCCGGTGCAGGGCCGGATCGACATCAGCTGGAAGCTGGTCAGCCCCAGCGTGTCCGGCCCGGTGAAGTACGTGTATAAGGACGGCTCGTCCCAGTGGTGGTGCAGCATCCAGGTGCGCAACCACCGCAACCCGATCCGCTCGGTCGAACTCAAGGGCAAGAACGGCTGGGTCGCCCTGCCCCGCGAGATGCACAACTACTTCACCTCTGCCAACGGCGAGGGCTGCGGCGGCCAGGTCCGGATCACCGATGTGCAGGGGAACCGGCTCACCGACAGCGGCATCCAGGTGAACCCGAACCAGGAGCAGGCCGGCGCCCAGCAGCTCCCGGCCGCCTGAACCGTCTGAACCACCCCGACAACGACCCGGCTCCCCGCAGAGGGGAGCCGGGTCGTCCTTCGTTTGCCTCCTTGACGTATGCCTATATGGGAATACGATGAGGTCATGGCGAGGGCAGCGACAACGACAGATGCATTCAACGCGGTGGCCGAGCCGCGCCGGCGGCAGATCCTGGAACTGCTGGCGCAGGGGGAACGACCGGTGGGTGAGCTGGCCGGGCTGACCGAACTGGCCCAGCCGGTGGTCTCGAAGCACCTGCGGGTCCTGCGCGAGGTCGGGCTGGTCACCGTGCGGGAGGTCGGACGGCAGCGGGTCTACCGCCTCGATGTCGCTCCACTGGGCGAGATCCGCACCTGGCTCTCGTCTTTCGAGCAGCTCTGGCAGGAGCGGTTCGACGCGCTGGACACCGTGCTCGAAGAACTGATCACCGAGGAAAAGGGGCAGGGACGATGACGGCACCAACCACCACCGGGACGGCCAAGGTCGAGCTCCCGAGTGCGACCACCATCCTGATCACCCGCGAGTTCGCCGCACCGAGACACCTGGTGTGGCGCGCCTACACCGAGCCCGAACTGGTCAAGCGCTGGTGGGCCGGCGAGAAGGGCGAGGTCACCCTGGTCGAGTCGGACTTCCGGGTCGGCGGGCGCTGGCGTCAGGTGATGGTGGCCGGGCCGGGCTTCGAGGTCGGCTTCAACGGTGAGTTCCGCGAGATCGTCGAGTTCGAGAAGATCGTCTGCACCGAGACCTTCGAGGGGATGCCGGACGCCTACTCGGTGAACACCATCTCGTTCGCCGACTCGGCCGGCGATCCCGGGCGCACCACGCTGACCATGCTGATCGGGCACACCGAGGCCGCCCACCGCGACGCGCACATCAACTCCGGCATGGAAGAGGGCATGCAGGGCTCGATGGACGCGCTCGAGCGGGTCGCGGTCAGCCTGCGCTGACCACCCGGTCCCGCCCGGTGCGCTTGGCCTCGTACAGGGCCGCGTCGGCCCGGTTCATCAGGTCGGTGGCACTCGGGGTGCTCCGGGCGGGATCCCACTCGCAGTAGCCGATCGAGATGGACTGGCCCCGGGGCATCGCCTGACGCACCCGCTCCAGCACCTGCCGGGCGTCGGCGTCGCGGCAGTTCGGCAGGGCGATCGCGAACTCCTCGCCACCCCACCGGGCCACCACGTCGACCACCCGTAGTTCGGCCTTGGCCGCCTGCGCCACCTCGCGCAGCAGCACGTCGCCCTCCAGGTGCCCGTGGGCGTCGTTGTAGTTCTTGAACCGGTCCACGTCGGCGAGCGCGACCACGAAGGGCTCACCCCGGCGGCGGGCCGCGGCGATCAGGACCGAGAGCCGCTCGTCCCAGGACCGCCGGTTGGGCAGCCCGGTCAGCTGGTCGGTGCCGGCCAGGTCCTCGTACCGGCGCAGCAGGGCGTCGTGCTCCAGGGCGAACGCGGCCTCGTCGGCCAGCAGCGCCACCGCCGCCAGCCGTCGGTCGGTCAGGTCGGTGAGCACCTGGTCCCAGCTCACCAACAGCAGCGCGATCATCTCGTCGCCCGACTTCACCGGCTGGTACAGGATCGACTTCACCCCCATGGCGCGGACCAGGTCCTGGTTGATCAGCGGGTGTTCCTCGGCCCGCTCGATGAACAGGGCCTCCTCCTCGCGCCAGACCGCGGCGGTGGCCGGCACCGCGTCGGGGTGGAAGCTGGTGCCCACCAGCCGGGGGTCCGAACTGCCGGTGATCACCGTGTCCGCGCCCGGGCCCCGCTCCAGCAGGCTGGCCAGGTTCGCACCGGCGATGTCGACCAGCGCCGTCACGATCGCCCCCCGGGCGTCCTCACCGGAAAGGATCCGCCGGGTCACCACGTTGATCGCGGCCAGGTTGGCCTCGCTGTCGGCCAGCGCCGTCTCGGCCCGGCGCCGGTCGGTGACGTCGAAGACGTGGGCCATCAGGTGCGGTTCCGGGTCGCCGTCGTGGATCCAGCTCAGCCAGGCCGAGGCCCAGGCCAGCACCCCGTCGTACCGCTGGTACCGGACCAGCACCTCCATGCTCTCGCCCGGCCGTTCCATCAGCTCGCGCATCGCCCCCGGGTGCAGCGCGGCGTCCGCCGGATGGACGAATTCCGAGCGCAGCCGCCCGATCAGCTCCTCCTGAGGCACCCCCAGCAACCGGCACATGGCCGGGTTGGCGGAGATGATCCGGCCGTCGGTGTCGGTCAGGGTGATGCCCATCGGGGACCCCTGGAAGATGCTGCGAAGTCGCTCCTCCGAGCGGGCGATCCGGCCCGCCGCGTCCACCCGCTCGGTGACGTCCCGCGCCGCGCAGTGGATCTCGAGCTCACCCCGGTCCGGGTCGTAGAGCGGGGCCAGGGCGCACTCCAGCCAGCGCCAGTTCTCGTCGCCCGCCAGCACCCGCACCGTGCAGGTGGTGCTCTCGCCCTCCCGCACCCCCTCGGCCGCCTCGCGCAGGTGCGGCCGGTCGTCCGGGTGCACCCGGGCGAGCAGGTTGACGCCGGCCTCCAGGGCCGTCCCGGCACCGAGCACCGAGGCGGCCGAGGGGCTGATGTAGGTGATCCGGCCGTCCAGGGCGAAGCGGGCGATCACGTCGCCGGAGTTCTCGGTCAGCAGCCGGTACTCGCTGCGGGAGCGGGCCAGCCGGCGCTGGGCCGCGGTCCGCCGCTCGATCTCGCGGGCCTGTTCGACGGTCAGCCGGCGCAGCTCCAGCTGTGAGGAGACCTGGCGGGCGAGGGCCCGCATCTGCTCGCGCTGGGTCAGGGTGAGGTTGCGCTCGACCAGGTCGATCACGCAGATCGTGCCGAGGACCGCCCCGCCCGGGGTGCCGATCGGATAGCCCGCGTAGAACACCGCGTGGGGCGGACCGGTGACGAACGGGTTGTCCGCGAACCGTGGGTCCCGGCGCAGGTCGCCCACCTCCAGCTCGGTGCGCCCGCGCACCACGAAGTCGCAGAACGCCACGTCCCGGCCGGTCTCGCAGAGGTCGACCCCGACCCGGGCCTTGAACCACTGCCGATGCTCGTCGATCAGCGAGACCAGGGCGATCGGGCAACCGGTGACCTGCGCGGCGAGCGTCACCAGGTCGTCGAAGCCGGGTTCGGAGGGGGTGTCGAGGATGCCCAGCGAGTGCAGCTCGGCCAGGCGCGCGGACTCGGCAGCGGACGCTGTGGCGGAGGCTGCGGAGGGCTCCGTGGGGGTGAACTGCCGGGGCATCGCCGGGCGCGCGTCGGCGGACGCCGCCGGGGTGTCCCGGGGCGTCGGTTCGGCTGCGGCTCCACCCATGGTCATCTCGACCCCGGTATCGGCAGGTCCGGCGCCGGAGCTGAGCCGTCCGGATACCAGGCAGAACTTCTGCCCGTGCGGGCGGAGTCTCCTTCGCGTCGGGCGAGGAGTGGTGCCATCATCGAAGTTGTGTCCGATCTAGCACCCCAGACGATTTCCTACCCGGCCCCCGGGTCACGGCCGTCGCGGAAGGGTGAGGAGCCTCTCGCCCCGCACGTGATCGTGCTCTTCGGGGCGACCGGCGACCTCGCTCGCCGCAAGCTGTTGCCCGGCATGGCACACCTTGCCGCCTCCGCCCTGGCTCCGGACATCCGCGTGGTCGGCACCTCGCTCGAGGACATGAGCGACGACGCGTTCCGTTCGTTCGCCCAGGCCGCCATGCAGGAGTTCGGTACCCACAAGCTCACCCCCGAGCAGTGGGACACCTTCGCCAAGAACCTCTGCTACGTGCCCCAGTCGGCCGGGCCCGAGGCCCTGGCCACCGCCGTCAACGACGCCGAGGCCCAGCTCGGCCCGGACGCGCGCCGCCTGCACTACCTGAGCGTGCCGCCCAAGGCCGCCCTGGCGGTGATCACCATGCTGCGCGACGCCAAGCTGGTCGAGCGCTCCCGGGTGGTGATGGAGAAGCCGTTCGGCACCGACCTGACCTCGGCCATCATCCTCAACGACCAGGTGCACGAGACGTTCCGGGAGAGCCAGATCTTCCGGATCGACCACTTCCTGGGCAAGGAGGCGGCCCAGAACATCCTGGCGTTCCGTTTCGCCAACGGCCTTTTCGAGCCGATCTGGAACCGCAACTTCATCGACCACGTCCAGATCGACATCCCCGAGACGCTCGGGCTGGGCGGGCGGGCCAACTTCTACGAGAGCACCGGCGCCTACAAGGACATGGTGGTCACCCACCTGCTCCAGGTGATGGCGTTCGTCGCGATGGAGCCGCCGACCGCCCTGGAACCGCGGGCGATCAGCGAGGAGAAGAACAAGGTCTTCCGCTCGATGCTGCCGATCGACCCGCGCGACGTGGTGCGGGGGCAGTACAGCGGCTACCGCGGTGAGGAAGGGGTCGCCCGCGACTCCGACACCGAGACGTTCATCGCGCTGCGGGCCGGCATCGACAACTGGCGCTGGGCCGGGGTGCCGTTCTACCTGCGCACCGGCAAGCGGCTGGCGGAAGGCGCGCGGATCATCTCGATCGCCTTCAAGGAGGCGCCGAAGTCGATGTTCCCGGCCGGCTCGGGCGTCGGCGCGGCCGGTCCCGACCACCTGACCTTCGACCTGGCCGACGCCTCCAAGGTGTCGCTGTCGTTCTACGGCAAGCGGCCCGGCCCGGGCATGAAGCTGGACAAGCTGTCGATGCAGTTCTCCACCCAGGAGACCGAGCGGGCCGGCGACGTGCTCGAGGCCTACGAGCGGCTGATCCTCGACGCGATGCGCGGCGACCACACGCTGTTCACCACCGCCGAGGGCATCGAGAGCCTGTGGGAACGCTCGATCCCGCTGCTGGAGGACCCGCCGCCGGTCAAGCCGTACGCCCCGGGCACCTGGGGGCCGAACGCGATCCACCAGCTGATCGCCCCGCACGCCTGGCGTCTGCCGTTCGAGCGGGCCTGGCGCGAGCACCGTTAGGCGACAGTTCGGTAGCACGACAAGAGCAACAACGTAGGACGCTCGGAAGCTCGGCTTCCGGGCGTCCTGCGCGTTTTGCCTGCCCAGTGGCCTGAATCGGCCGCCGGGCGAGGTTACCGACGCGTGTGGCGCGCGTTTCGCCCATTGTTCGCCTGCGTGCCCTTCCGCCCGGTCGGGCAGATCGTCCTGATCCACCCCTTGACGGCGTCCGGACGCGTGCGCGAGCCTTACGGCCAAATCGTAAGGCGTCTTTATAAACCCCTCCGTAACCGGTTCCGGGGCGGACCGGAGCGTCGGAGAAGCACCTCGCGCATCACCTCTTGACGGCCTCTGCCCAGCACACAGGAGTACTGCGATGAACAGACGAACCCAGGCCCTGGCGATCGGTGTCACCGGCCTCGCCCTCACCCTGGCCGCGTGCGGCGGCGGCACCGGCGCCGGTGACTCCGAGAGTGGCGGCGGCGACGGCGGCAAGGTCGAGTCGATCAAGCTGGTCGCCGCCGAGTACTCGGCCGAGACGGCCGGTTTCTGGGAGGACTTCGCCAAGACCTACCAGGAGAAGACCGGGACGAAGCTCGAGGTCCAGGTGGTCAGCTGGGACGACATCGACCAGCAGAGCAGCACGATGATCCAGAACGGCAACCCGCCGGACATCCTGAACCTGAACGCCTACGCCAGCTACGCCCAGGACAACCTGCTGTACAGCGCCGACGAGGTGCTCTCGCCCGAGGTGAAGTCCGACCTGCTGCCGAACTTCGTCGAGAGCGGCACGTTCGAGGGCAAGCTCTACGGCATGCCCGACCTGTCCTCGGCGCGCGCCCTGTTCTACAACAAGGCGCTGTTCGAGCAGGCCGGCATCGACGCCCCGCCGACCACCTGGGACGAGTTCGCCACCGACGCCAAGAAGATCGCGGACGCCACCGACTCGGCCGGCTACGCGATGCCGCTGGGCCCGGAGGAGTCGCAGGCCGAGTTCTCGATCTGGATGTTCAACAACGGCGGCAACTGGAAGACCGACGGCGCCTGGTCGATCAACTCGCCGCAGAACGTCGAGACGCTGGAGTTCCTAAAGAAGCTCGCCGACGACGGGGTCACCCAGAACAACCCGGGCAAGACCAACCGCACCGACGGCGCCTTCGCCGACTTCGCGGCGGGCAAGGCCGGCATGGTGGTGGGCTTCTCGCCGCTGGCCGCGCAGCTCGACGAGGCCGGCAAGGTCGAGTACGGCGTCGCCCCGATGCCCTCGAACACCGGCGAGGAGCCGAAGTCGTACGGCGTCACCGACTACCTGATGGCGTTCAAGAAGGACGGCAACGCCGAGGCGGTCAAGGCCTTCTACGACCTGTACTACCAGCCCGACCAGGTGAACACGTTCATCGAGAACGAGGGCTTCCTGCCGGTCACCCAGTCCGGGGTGGAGAAGTTCAGCTCCAACGCCGATCTCAAGGTCTACCTGGACACCCTCACCGGTGTGCAGCTGACCCCGACCGACGACCCGAAGTGGGACACCACGAAACTGGCTGTGCAGCAGGAACTCGGCGCAGCGGTGGGCCCCGACGGCGACCCCAAGGCGATCCTGGACGACCTGCAGGAGCAGGCGGAGTCCGGGAGCTGACTTGACCGCCGAACAGCTCGACGCTCCCGCCGGTGCGGCCGATTCCTCGGCCGCGCCGGCGGCGGCGCCCCGGTTCCGTCGCCGTCGGCACGAAACCGGCTACGCCAGCGGATTCTCCGCCCTGCCCTGGCTGATCGTGCCGGTGGCCCTGATGGCCGGTGTGGTGGTCTACCCGGTCATCGCCCTGGTGCAGGCCTCCCTGTCGGAGTACTCGTTCACCGGCCTGCGCACCGGCTCGGCCGGTCTGGGCAACTACACCGACGTCCTGAAGCACGACGACCTGTGGACCGTGCTCGGCAACACCGCGCTCTGGGTGTTCGCCACGGTCGCCCTGACCATCCTGTTCGGCCTGGCCCTGGCCCAGTTCATGAGCAAGGACTTCTACGGCCGCACGGTGATGCGCTGGGCGATCATCGTGCCCTGGGCCGCCTCGCTGGTGATCACCGCCCGCCTGTTCACGCTGATCCTCGACTACGAGCACGGCATCCTGAACCAGTGGCTGACCACGCTGCACATCGTCGGCGAGCCGATCGACTTCCTCGGTGACGACACCTGGGTGATGCCCTCGATGATCGGGGTGGGGGTGTTCGTCTCGCTGCCCTTCACCGGGTACGTGCTGCTGGCCGGGCTGAACGCGATCCCGCACGACATCGTCGAGGCGGCCCGGGTGGACGGTGCCTCGCCGTGGAAGATCTACCGCCACATCACCCTGCCGCTGCTGCGCCCGGCCCTGCTGGTGGCCAGCGTGCTGAACCTGATCTACGTGTTCAACTCGTTCCCGATCCTCTACACGCTGAACGACCGCAATCCCGGGTTCACCCACGACACCTCCATCACCTTCAGCTACAAGCTGGCCTTCAAGGCGGCCGAGCGCAGTGTGGGCATGTCGGCGGCGATGGGTGTGATCAACGTTCTGCTGATCCTGGTCGTGGTGCTGATCTACCTGAGGATCATCCGCTGGAGGGAGGTGACCCAGGCGTGAGTGTCACCACCGCACCCCGGGCCCCACGAACGTCCATAAGCAAAAAGGTTCGCCCCTACTACCTTTCGCTGATCGGCCTGGTGGTGACCACGGCGTTCGCCTGGCCCTACGCGGTCATGCTGCTGGATGCGCTACGGCCGGCCTACGACGTGCTCAGCTCCCCGCCCTCGTTCTTCCCCCGCGACTGGCAGTGGAACACGTTCGGCACGGTGCTGTCGGACAGCCGCTTCCTGAACTGGCTGAAGACCTCGCTGATCGTGGCGGTCAGCTCGACCGCGGTGGTGCTGGTGGCGGCGGTACCGGCGGCCTACTTCACCGCCCGGTTCCGCTTCCCCGGCCGCACCGCGTTCCTGCTGGCCGTGCTGGTCACCCAGATGTTCTCGCCGACCTCGCTGGTGGTCGGGCTGTACCGGCAGTTCTACGACCTCACGCTGGTCAACACCTACCTGTCGATCATCATCACGAACGCGGCCTTCAACCTGGCCTTCGCGATCTGGATCCTGCAGGGCTTCTTCGCCTCGATCCCGCGCGAGGTGGAGGAGGCCGCCCACCTGGACGGCTGCGGCCGGGTGCGCACGCTCTGGCACGTCATGCTCCCGCTGACCCTGCCCGGCCTGGTGACCACGGTGATCTTCACCTTCATCGCCGCCTGGAACGAGTACGTGGTGGCCCTGACCCTGATGACCGAGGAGACCCGCAAACCGCTCACCGTGGGCATCAACAGTTACGTGACCGGTTACCAGCAGCACTGGGACGAGTTGTTCGCGGCCTCGCTGGTCGCCGTCGTCCCGGTGGTCATCCTGTTCGCGCTGATCGAGAAGCACCTGGTGGGCGGGCTGACCGCGGGCTCGGTGAAGTAGGGCCTTCCTCACTGTTTCTGTCGAGAATGTTGACATTACGGAAGGCCGATCTAATATCGAGTGAAGCAGCGTAAGACGTTGCAGCTGCCGTCGCGACACAAGAACGCGGCGGATGAATGTCCCTGTACCGCAGGCGGTTAGGGCCGGCCGGGAGCGCGCGACCCGGGTGGCGGGCCGGCGGTCGGGGGCGGACCATCTCGTCAGCGCCGCGTTACCGAAAGGGTGCGCGGCGCCCGGCCGCTGTGAAGGATGTGTGCGAACGGTGAAGATCGCCGTGGTTGTGGGTAACCCCAAGCCCGCCTCCCGAACCCTCCGCGTGGCGGAGGCCGTCACCGACGTGATCGAGAAGCTGCTGCCCGGCGAGAACGCCGAGCGCCGGGTGATCGATCTGGCCGACCACTCGAGCAGGTTGTTCGAGTGGCCCGAGCCGACCCTGGCCGAGCTCAACGACGCGGTCGCGGCCAGCGACGTCCTGGTGGTGGCCTCGCCCACCTACAAGGCCACCTACACCGGCCTGCTCAAGGCCTTCCTCGACCGCTACCCCAGCAACGGCCTGAACGGCGTGGTGGCGGTGCCGGTGATGACCGGCGCCGCCGACACCCACGCCATGGCCACCGAGGTCAACCTGCGCCCGCTGCTGGTCGAGCTGGGCGCGACCGTGCCCAGCCGCGGCCTGTACGTGGTGATGACCCGGATCGCCGAGCTCGAGGCGACCGCGGCGGAGTGGGGCGAGGCGAACGCCGCCGCGCTGGTGCCCGCGATCACCGGGCGGCTGGGGGTGCGGCATGGCTGAGAACACCCTGGACTTCGACTCCGCGCAGTTCCGCAAGGTGGTCGGCGGCTTCGCCTCCGGCATCACCGTGGTCACCGCCGTGCTGGACGGCGAACCGGTGGGGATGACCTGCCAGTCGTTCTTCAGCCTGTCGCTCGACCCGCCGCTGATCGCCTTCTCCCCCGCCCTCACCTCCAGCAGCTATCCGCGGATCCGGGAATCGGGTTCGTTCTGCGTGAACATCCTGGAGGCCGGGCAGGAGGGCCTGTGCGGCCAGTTCGCCCGCAGCGGAGGAGACAAGTGGCGGGGCGTGGAGTGGGAGCCCGGAGTCACCGGCAGCCCGCGCCTGAAGGGCGTCCTGGCCAGCATCGACTGCGACCTCGAGAACGAGTTCGTGACCGGTGACCACTACCTGACCGTGGGCCGGGTGCGCTCGTTGCACGCCACTCCCGGCCTACATCCGCTGCTCTACTTCAACGGCGGCTACCGGCGGCTGCACCCCCACCAGGAGCTCGGAGCCCGGAGCGCGTAGCGCCCGGACTGCCTGCCTCGGGCAACCACCGGGGGCGCCCCCACTGACGAAGGCGTCCCCGGTCGGGCAGACTGCCACTCATGGAAGACGACGACGACGAGCTGACCATCCTGGTGGGCGCCGCTGAGGGTTCGACGGCGCTGGAGCGCGACGGCATGCTGCGCCGACTCGAGGAGTCGGTCACGCTGGCCATCGCCGAGTGCACCAACGAGGGCTACCTGACCAACGGCCTCACCGGCGACGTCGACATCAGCCTGACCGTCGCCGCCCCCGGCCTGGCCGCCCCCGAGGTGCTGAGCCTGGTCGGCGACAGCGTCGCCGCGCTGATCAACGATCCGGCCAACCCGGGCTGGGGACCGTTCTCGGTGAGCGTCACCGGTGAGTCCGCGGACGTCACCGAGGGCCTCGACGACGTGGGCACCGACCTGCAGGTGCTGGACGACCTGGACGATCTCGACGACCTGGACGAGACCGAGACGCTCGTGGTGATCGAGGGACCGGACGGGCTGAGCCTGACCGGCATCGCGACCACCCGCAGCACCGAGGCCGGCCGGGCCCGTCTGCTGACCAGCGCCGAGCTGCTGACCAGCGTGGACCTGGCCCAGCTGACCCCGCTGGACCTGCAGGCCGAGGACGAGGAGGCGCGCCAGGAGGCCGAGGCCCAGGCCCGCTTCGTGGCCGGCGCCCTGTTCCAGGCCTCCGTGGCGGTGGTGGACCAGCTGTTCATCGACCTGGACACGCTGACCCGCGACGGCACCACCGAGACCGTGGCCGACGCCCCGGACGACGTGTTCTTCGTGCTCGGCGGGCTGCCCGACCGCTACGCCGACCGCTACGACGCGCTGTTCACCCAGCGGCTGATCATCGCCACCGCGGACGTCACCCGGCGGCTCACGGCCGGCTGGGAGCCGCTCGCCTGCGTGGCCCACGAGCTGGCCCTGCGGCTGATCCTGGACGCCACCGAGGTGCAGCTGGACCTGGTCGACGTGGAGCTGGAGCCGGGCTGGCGTCAGACGATCGAGGAACACCTCTTCGCCGACACCGAGCACGAGATCCTGTACGACCCGCAGACCGAGGACGACGAGGACGACGAGGACCTGCGGGCCCGCCCGGACTCGGCCCCGCTGGGGTTCGCGCACTGGTTCACCCCGTTCGGCGCCGACCTGCACCTTCCGCCGTACCTGGTGGAGGGCTACACGGAGGACGACCTCGAGGACTTCGACGAGGAGGAGGACGACCTCGAGGACGAGTTCGAGGACGACCTCGAGGACGGCGAGGGGCCCCGGCAGGAGCACCAGCAGCACTGATCACCGTCTGATCCCCCTGGAACACGGGAAAGGCCCGGTACCCGCAACTGCGGGTACCGGGCCTCTCTGTCGTGCCTCAGGCCGTGGCGTCGGCCTTGGAGGTGGCGGACTCGCTGGCCGCCGGGTCGGGCTGCGGCACGGGGTCGCACTGCTTGTCCGACTTACGGCCGGCCACCCGGTCGGGCAGCGTGCCGTCCTTCAGGTAGGCGGCGATCGTGTCGTCGGTGCAGGCGATGCCGTTCAGCGAGCCGGAGTGGGTGGTGCCTCCGACGCCCTCGACGAGCACCGACTTCGGGAAGCGCTTGCGGACCTCGAGCGCACCCTCGTACGGCGTGGCCGCGTCGTGGGTCTCCGAGATCAGCAGGATCGCCGGGGCCTTGGTGCCGTTCACCTTGACCGGCTTGCCGACCTCACCGCCCCAGTTCAGGCAGGGGGCGTTGAACCAGGCGTTGGACCAGGTCATGAACGGGGCCTCGGCGTGCACGGCCCAGTTGTCCTTCTTCCACTTCGACCACTTCTTCGGCCACTGCACGTCGGTGCACTGGGTGGCCAGGTACACGGCGTAGCCGTTGTCGGCGCCCGGGCCCTGCGGGTTCGAGTCGTCGAACAGCGTCTTCAGGGTCTTCCAGTCCTTGTCGTGGACCCAGCCGGAGAACGCCGAGGCGACCTCTTCCCAGCCGAAGACGTAGTAGCCGGCACCCAGGAAGATGTCCGTCCACTCGTCGCCGCCGATCTTGCCGCCGGCCGCCTTCTTGTCCAGGGCCTTCAGCTGCTTGTAGTACTCCTTCTTCACTGCGGCGCCGGTCTTGCCCAGCTTGTAGGTGGCGTCGTTCTTGGCCACCCAGGCGAAGAAGACGTCCATGTTCTTGTCGAACGCGACGTCCTGGTCGAGGTTGGCCTGGTACCAGACGTTGCGCGGGTCGACCACGCCGTCGAGGACCATCCGGCGCACCCGGGTCGGGTACTGGGTGGCGTAGACCTGACCGAGGTAGCTGCCGTAGGAGAAGCCGTAGAAGTTGATCTTCTTCTCGCCCAGGGCCTTACGCAGCACGTCCATGTCCCGGACGTTGTCCCGGGTCTTCAGGTTGTCCAGCAGCGCCCCGCCGGCCTTGTCGCAGGCCTTGGCGTAGGCCTTGGTGCGCTTCAGCCAGATCTTCTCGCCCTTGGCGGTGTTCGGCACGTACTTCGGCCGGTCGTAGGTGGTGTACTTGCCGTTGCAGGTCAGCGCCGGCTTGCTCGAACCGACCCCGCGCGGGTCGAAACCGATCCAGTCGTAGGCGCTCCCGGCGTTGTCCGGCACGTACTGGCCGAGCGACGAGAGGGTGAGGCCGGAACCGCCCGGGCCGCCCGGGTTGACCAGCATGACGCCCTGCCGGTCGGCCTTCTTCACCGACGCCTTGATCCGCGAGACGGCGATCTGGATCTTCTTGCCCTTGGGCTTGTCGTAGTCGAGCGGAACGCTCAGGTAACCGCACTTGGCGCCGAGCTCGGTCAGCCCGGCACTCTCACACTTGCCCCACTTGATCGGCTTGGGCTTGAACGCCACCTCGGTGGCGACCGTCGCGCTGCTCGCGGCCACCGTGCTCGCCGTGGCGGCGGTGCGCGGACCCTCCGAGTCGCCGGAGTTCGCGGCCCGGGCCACCGAACCCCCCACCACCGTGGTGGTCACCAGCGCGGCGGAGGCCGCCACGACCACCAGTTTCTTCTTCAGCATCAGCCCTCTTCGTCAGCCTCTTGGTCCGATTCGGCGTACTAGGTCGTGCTTGATGAGTTCTCGGTAACCCGCCGAGTGTTCCGCCCATGTGTCCGGTTGGCAATAGAAGGTGCCGATCGGGAGGCGACGCAGGTCACATCCGGCACTTCCGGAAAAGAAGCGGAATCTGCATTCCGGCGCGGTTACGCTGCTCGCAGCGGAATCCCAGTTCCGTTTTGCGATGACAAGGAGCACGATGCAGTCCGCTCACCCGAGCGCTCCCCTTGAGAAGTCCTTGAAGCCCCTTCCCCGACGCACCCGCCCGCAGGTGACCTTCGCCGTCCTCACCCTGGCGGTCGGTGCCTTCACCCTTCTGCAGTCGCTGGTCATCCCGGTGATGGCGACCATCCAGCACGACCTGGGCACCACCCAGAACGGGGTCACCTGGGTCCTGACCGCCTACCTGCTCTCCGCCTCGGTGGCCACCCCGATCATGGGGCGGATCGGCGACCTGGTGGGCAAGGAGCGGGTTTTCGTGGCCGCCCTGGCCGCGCTGGCGGTCGGCTCGCTGCTGGCCGCGCTGGCCCCGAACCTGGCCGTGATGATCGTCGCCCGGGTGATCCAGGGCATCGGCGGCGGCGTGCTGCCGCTGGCCTTCGGCATCATCCGCGACGAGTACCCGGCCCACCGGGTCACCGGCGCGGTGGGCACCCTGGCCTCGCTCAGCGCGATCGGCGGCGGACTGGGCCTGGTCCTGGCCGGGCCGATCGTCGACCTGCTCAGCTACCGGTGGCTGTTCTGGATCCCGCTGATCATGACCGGGATCGCCGCGGTCGCCGCGCACCTGCTGATCCCGGCCTCCCCGGTGCGCTCGGGCGGGCACATCTCCTGGCGCCCGGCCCTGCTGCTGTCCGGCTGGCTGGTCTGCCTGCTGCTGGCGCTCAGCCAGGCCTCGTCCTGGGGCTGGGTCTCACCGCAGGTGCTCGGCCTGCTGGCCGCCGCCGCGGCGCTGGCCGGGCTCTGGATCCGGGCCGAGACCCGGGCCACCACACCGCTCATCGACATGCGGATGATGCGGCGCCGGCCGGTCTGGACCGCCAACCTGGTGGCCCTGCTGCTCGGGGTGGCCATGTACGCGGTGTTCGGCTTCCTGCCGCAACTGCTGCAGACGCCGGTCGAGGCGGGTTACGGATTCGGCGCCGGGATCACCGCTTCCGGGCTGCTGCTCGCCCCGCAGTGCGTGGTGCAGCTGCCGGTCGGCATCCTGTCGGGCAACCTGTCGGCCCGCTACGGCGGCAAGTGGTTCACCGTGGCCGGCTGCGCGATCACCCTGCTGTCGCTGCTGATGTTCGCCTTCGCCCACGACACCCGTCTTCAGATCATGCTGGGCTGCGCGGTCTTCGGACTCGGTATGGGGATGGTGTTCTCGGCCCTGTCCGGGCTGATCGTGCAGGGCGTGCCGCAGGAGCAGACCGGGGTCGCCAGCGGGATGAACGCGAACATCCGCACCATCGGCGGGGCGATCGGTTCGGCGGTGATGGCCAGTGTGGTCACCGCGCACCAGGGCCCGGCCGGTTTCCCGCAGGAGTCCGGCTACACCTTCGGTTTCGCCCTGCTGGCCGGAGCCCTGGTGCTGGCCACCCTGGCCGGACTGCTCATCCCCGACCTGCGGCCGGCCCCTCCGGTGGTCACGGCGGTCACGGCGGTCACCACCGGGGACCCCCGGACCGCGCCCGGGCACGAAACACGGCCTGTACCCGTGGGCGGTACGCTCGTGGGTGATGAACCGGATTGACCGGGTAGCTGGGGTGAACGCCGTGGGAACCATCGAACGCCCGATGCGGAAAGACGCGGCGCGCAACTCCGGTGCCGTGCTCACCGCGGCGCGCGAGGTGATCTCCGAGTTCGGCGTCGAGGCCAGCATGGAGCTGATCGCCTCGCGGGCCGGGGTCGGCGTCGGCACGCTCTACCGGCACTACCCGAACAAGCAGGCCCTGGTCGACGAGCTGGTCCGGATCATCCTCGACGAGCTGATCAGCACCGCCCGGGCCGGTCTGGAAGACGAACGCGGTCACGGCCTGGAGACCTTTCTGCGGGCGTTCGGCCGCTCGCTGGCCCGGCACCACGGCTACTCGGCCAAGCTGTTCAGCCCGGGCAACTCCGACCACCAGCAGAAGCTGAACGCGCTGATCGCCGACCTGCACACGCAGGCCTGCGAACACGGCCGGATCTCGGCCGAGGTCAGCCTCGGCGACGTCCGGGCCCTGATGTGGGCGCTGCGCGGGATCGTCGCGGTCACCGGGCAGAACGCGCCGGACGCCTGGCAGCGTCACCTCGACCTGCATCTGGCGGCCTTGCGCATCGAGCCGGTACCGAGCACCCGCCCCTCGGTCACCGCCGAGCAGCTGCAGCGGATCTCCGAGGCGCACCGCAAGGGTCGCTAGGCACATCAGAGTCGGCCGGACCGGGAGCTTCCCCGGGCCGGCCGACTCTGGTCGTTCTCTGGTCGTTCTCTGCTCGTTCTCTACTCGTTCTGCGGTCAGCGGGCGCCGATCTCGGCGTCGTGCTGGGCCGAGCCCGAGGGCCAGCGGGTCTGCGGGTCGGCCGAGTGCAACGGCATCACCACCAGTTCCACCACGTTGCCGAGCAGGCTCGCCCCGGCCCGGATCGCGTCCGGCGCATCCCCCTCGTGCTCGAAGGCGAGCTGGGCCGAGGGCAGCGAGAGCTGACCGTTGTGGCACAGCAGCGACTTCACGTTGCCCCCGGCGATGTTCCCGAGTTCCGCGATGACGTCGAGCATGTCGTCCGGCGCGGGCTCGGCCACGCCGAGCAGGGTGGCGGCCAGCGTGGTGATCAGGTTGCCCTCGGCCCGCACGTCGACCCCGAGGTACGAGCCGTCGGTCGGGTCCTGGATCACCAGGCGGGAGACCGCCAGCCCGACCGCGGCCGGCAACGGCTCGGGGGTCGGCTCGGCCTGCTCGCCGAGCACCGAGGCGATCATCTCGACCAGCAGGATCTCCAGATCCGGCTGGGCCGCCGCCAGTTCGGCCGGGTCGATCACGCCGCACCCCCCAGGTGCTGGAACACCACTGCGCGGTCCACGTCCACCCGCTTCCAGTGGGGCCCGAGCGAGGGGGCGGTCTCGGCGCCGCCGAGAACCAGGTACCCGCCCGGCCGCAGGGCCGAACGGCAGTTCTCGATGACCTTCTTCTTGGTCGGCGGATCGAAGTAGATCAGCACGTTCCGCAGGAAGATGATGTCGCACTGCGGATGGCCGACCGGCAGCTGCGCCAGGTTGCCCCACTTGAACGAGGCCAGGTCGCGGACCTCCTTCTTCAGCACCCAGTCGCGGCCGACCTGGTCGAAGTACTTGACCAGGTAGGGAACGCGCAGGCCGCGGTTGATCTCGAGCTGCGAGTACTTGCCGGCGTTGGCCCGCTCGACCATCTTGTGCGAGATGTCGGTGCCGACCACCCGGGCGTCGAAACCCGGGTTCCGGGGCAGCCAGTCGAGCATCAGCATGGCCAGCGAGTAGCCCTCCTGACCGGACGAACAGGCGGCCGACCAGACCGTGATCTTCTTGGTCAGCGACGACTTGGCCACGTCGGGCAGCAACTGCTTGGCGAAGACGTCGAACGGCGCGGTGTCCCGGAACCACAGGGTCTCGTTCGTGGTCAGGGCGTCGATGACCGAGTCGATCAGCTTCTGGTCCCCCCGCCGCAAGCGGCTGACGAACGCGCCCAGGTCGCTCTCTCCGCTGGTCCGCATCAGCGGAACCAGACGGGACTCCACCAGGTACTCCTTACCTGGCTGCAGGTCGATGGCGCTGCGCTGGCGAACCAGGTCGGCCACGAAGGTGAAGTCCGTGGACGCGATACTCATCGGGGGAATCCTCCTTCACCCACTAGTGAACCCACTTCCGGATTTTCGCCGCTCACCGCTCGATCAGCCCCAGCATCTCCAGCTTCTCGGCGATGACCTCGTCGGTGAACGGCTTGATCACGTACTCGTGGGCGCCGGCCGCCAGCGCGCGGACGATGTTCGCCTGCTCGCTCTCGGTGGTCACCATCATCAGCACGACATCCCGGTACTCCGGGTTCTGCCGGCACTTCTTGATGAAGGTGAGCCCGTCCATGACCGGCATGTTCCAGTCCACCAGGGCCACCTCCGGACGGGCGCCGGCGTCCAGGGCCGCCAGCGCCTCAGCTCCGTCGCCGGCCTGAACCACGTCGAAGTTCAGGTTGGTGAGCAGCTTGGTCAGGATGGTCCGCATCACCCGTGAGTCGTCGACGACTAGTGCCTGCATGATCCGCCTATCTCTCTCGTGCTGATCTCAGCCGGTCGGTTCGATGTCGTCACCGCAGGCGGGAATGCCTGCGGCGGAATGGGTCAGAGCCGGAAGCGGGCGACCAGCTGACGTAGCTCGGTCGAGAGCCCGGCCAGCTCACCCGAGGCCCGCTCGGCCTGCTGGATACTGGAACTGGAGGCCTGCGCCGCACTCGCCACCGAATCCACAC
>NZ_BSTA01000002.1:0-322975 GCF_030269265.1 Kineosporia sp. NBRC 101677 | reverse complement strand
CAGACCCGACGCCTGATTCGACGTCGAATCCGCATTCGCCGAGATCTGCGAAGAGATCGCATTCAGACTCCGCGACGAATCCGACAACGTCGACGACGTCCCGTTGATCTGCACCATCGCCGAACGCAGCGAGGCGCTGGCGTCGTTCAGGGCGTGGGCCATCTGCCCGATCTCGTCGCGGCTGTTCACGTCGGCGGTGGCGGTCAGGTCACCCTCGGACAACGCCACCAGCGAGTCCCGCAGCCGGCTGACCGGACCGGAGACCAGCCGGGCGATGCCCAGGCCGACGGCGATCAGGACGATCGCGCCCAGACCGGTGAACAGCCAGATCCGCACCGTGGCACTCCGGGCATCGGCGGCGGACTGGTCCACCTGGTCCGACATCGAGGTGTCGAGATGCTCGGTGATCACTGCGATCTGGTCGCGGACCTCGTTCGCCACCGGGTCGAAGTCGGTGGCGACCTGGGTCATGTAGGCGTCGAGCTGGCGCAGGTTCAGGTCGAGGTTCGAGGCGGTCGGCAGCAGCTGCTGCGACCACACCGTCCAGGCCTGGTCCATGGCCGGCAGCAGCGTGTCGGCCAGGATCTTCCGGTCGGCCTCGGGAAGATCCATGCTCTGCAGGCCCTTCAGCCCGTTGAGCGCGTCGTTGTAGTTCTCCTCGGCGCTGGCCACGGCCTTGTCCCGGGACTCGGCGTCCTGCGCCATCGCGGTGCTGTAGATGTAGCGGCGGAAACCGCTGAAGTTCGCCCGGGCGGCCAGGATCGCCTGGCTCTCCTCGGCGGTGACGTTGACGATCCGCTCGCCGGCCTGCTGCACGTTGTTCACGGCGAGCTGGCCGGTCACGCCGACCAGCACGGTGAGCACCACGGCAAGGACGGCCAGGATCAGGATCTTGGCGCCGATCCGAAGGTCGGTGAGAACGCGCAGGGGTGAGAAGCCGCCGCCCGAGGGGCGCGTGGACGTCATGTCACTCACGACGGTCATGGAGCTTTTCCTGGACCCTTCCGAGGCGGGCACCGGCCGTGGGGGCGGCCGGCAGAACGGGGGACGAACAGGTGGGGCAGTTGGGCGTCGGCCCGGCAGCGCTCACCGGATCGGATCGTCCAGACCTCATCGGCACCGCCGGGGCAAACCTGAACCGGCCTCAGAGCCGGAAGCGGGCGACCAGCTGACGTAGCTCGGTCGAGAGCCCGGCCAGCTCACCCGAGGCCCGCTCGGCCTGCTGGATACTGGAACTGGAGGCCTGCGCCGCACTCGCCACCGAATCCACACTGGTGGCGATGCTCGCCGAACCCGCCGCCGCCTCGGTGATACTGCGCGAGATCTCCGACGTGGTCGCGGTCTGCTCCTCGACCGCCGAAGCGATCGTGGTCTGATAGGCGTTGACGTCCTCGATCGTCTGCGAGATCCGCGCGATCGCGTCCACCGCCTCCTGCGTGTCCGCCTGAATGGCCTCGACCCGCTTCGAGATGTCCTCCGTCGCCCGGGCCGTCTCCTGCGCCAACTGCTTGACCTCCTCGGCCACCACCGCGAAACCCTTACCGGCCTCACCGGCCCGGGCCGCCTCGATCGTCGCGTTCAGCGCCAGCAGGTTGGTCTGCTCAGCGATCGACGTGATCGCCTTGACCACATTGCCGATCTCGACACTGGAGTCACCCAGCTTCGCCACCGTCGCCCGAGCCGTCACCGCCTCGTTCACCGCACTCGAAGCCACCCGCACCGCCTCGGCCGACGAAGAAGCGATCTCCCGGATACTCGCCTCCATCTCCTCCGTCCCCGCCGCCACCGTCTGCACGCTGCCCGATACCTCCTGCGCCGTACCGGCCAGACCCGACGCCTGATTCGACGTCGAATCCGCATTCGCCGAGATCTGCGAAGAGATCGCATTCAGACTCCGCGACGAATCCGACAACGTCGACGACGTCCCGTTGATCTGCACCATCGCCGAACGCAGGGTGTGGGTGGCCTCGTTCAGGGCCCGGGCCATCTGACCCACCTCGTCCCGGCCGGAGGCGTCGGCCGTGGCGGTCAGGTCACCCTCGGACAGCGCCACCAGCGCCTGCCGGAGCCGGCCGATCGAACTCGACACCAGCCGGGCGATCCCCACGCCGATGGCGAACAGCACGGCCGCACCGGCCGCGGTGATCAGCCAGATCCGCACCGTGGCGCTGGTGGCGTTGTCGCCGGACTCGGTGACCTGTGCGGACATCGACGCGGCGAGGCTGTCGGTGATCGCGGTGTTGGCGTCCAGGAAGCGCTGCACCGGCGGGTCGAAGACCTCGTCCATCTGGGCCAGGTAGCCCTGCAGACCGCGCAGGGTCAGGTCCGGGTCGGCCGCGACCGGCTGCAGGGTCCCGGTCCAGACCTGCCAGACGTCCTCCAGGGCCGGGAGCACCTCCTGCGTCAGGGTGGCCCGGTCGCTCTCCGAAAGAGGCATGGTCTGCAGCTCTTTCATCGCGTCGACGACCTCGGTGTAGTTCTCCTCGGCGCTGGCCACCGCATCGGCCTTCGCCTCGGCGTCCGGCTGCACGGCAGCCAGGATCACGCTGCGCCGGAACCCGCTGAAGTTGGAACGGGACCGGATGTTCAGCTGCGACTCGGCGGCGGTCACGTTGACGATCCGCTCACCGGTCTCCTGCACGTCGTGCACGGCGAACTGCCCGGTGAGACCGACCAGCGCGGTGAGCACCACGGCCAGACCGGTCACCACGAGGATCTTGGCCCCGATCCGCAGACCCGCGAACCATCCGAGCGGAGAGGAACGACGGGAGGACGGGGCCTGAGGGGCCAGGGGGTCGGCGACGGCAGTCATGGATCAGTGGCCTCTTCCGGTCGTGCACGGGGGGGTCGTCATCCATGCATCGGCGGCCGCTGCGCCTACTGAAACACCGAAGACCCGCGCAGGTGACGCAAAGTCCCGTAGTCACTCGTCCAGGCCAGCAGACGCCGGGGGCCCGGCGAACACAGTGCGTTCACCGGGCCCCCGGCTCGCCGGTCAGACCGTGCTCGGCTCGTTCTTGTCCTGAGCCTCGAGCCGCTGGTCCAGACCCTCGCCCTCCACGTCCAGGTGCGGCAGAATCCGGTCCAGCCGACCCGGGATCCACCAGGCGCCCCGGCCCATCAGCGCCAGCACCGCCGGGACCAGGATCATCCGGACCACGAAGGCGTCCACGAACACCCCGACCGCCAGGGCCAGGGCGATCGGCTTGATCTGGGCGTCGCCCTCGGGCACGAAGGCGGCGAAGACCGAGACCATGATCAGCGCGGCCGCGGTGACCACCCGCGAACCGCCGGCGTAGCCCAGCTGCAGCGCCCGCCGGGCGTCACCGGTGCGGACGAACTCCTCCCGGATCCGCGCGACCAGGAAGACCTCGTAGTCCATGGCCAGGCCGAAGAGCACACCCATCAGCAGGATCGGCATGAAGCTGATCACCGGGCCGACCCGCTGCACGCCGAGAAGGTCGGCCAGCCAACCCCATTCGAACACCGCGGCGACCACCCCGAACGAGGCGCCGACCGAGAGCAGGTAGCCGAGGGCGGCCTTCACCGGGACCGCGACCGAACGGAAGACCGCGCCCAGCAGCACCAGGGAGAGCCCGACGACCAGGATGCCGAACGGCACCAGGGCGTCGGCCAGCCGGTCGGACACGTCGATCGCGATCGCGGTCTGCCCGGTCACCCCGACCTGCACGCCGTACCTCTCCTCGAACTCGGCGTCGGCGTCGCGGATCTCCTGCACCAGGTCCGAGGTCTGCGCCGAGGTGGCGCTGCCGGAGGGGACCAGGGCCACCACCGCCAGGTCGCCGGCCTGGTTGACCGCCGCCGAGCTCACCCCGGCGACCCCGGGCAGGGCGCCCAGCTCACCGGCCAGGGCGCCGAGCAGTTGCTGCGGATCGCTGCCCGCCGGCAGGTCGGCGGTGACCAGCAGCGGGGCGTTGGCCCCGGGGCCGAAGTGGTCGGCGACCAGGTCGAAGGCCTGACGCTGGGTGGTCTCGGCGGCCGCGGTGCCGTTGTCGGGCAGGGCCAGACGCAGGTCCTTGGCGGGCACGGCGAGCAGGCCGAGCCCGACCACCACGAGCAGGACGGTGACCACGGGCCAACGGATCACGGTGTTCAGCCAGGCGTCGGCGAAGCCGTGACGCTCCTGCCCCTCGCCCCTGGCCTTGGGAATCAGCCGGCCACCGAGGAATCCGAGCAGGGCGGGCAGCAGGGTGAGCGCGACCAGCACGGCCACCAGGACCGCCCCGGCCGCGGCCACGCCCATCACGGTCAGGAAGGGGATGCGGGCGACGGCCAGGCCGACCAGCGCGATGATCACGGTGAGCCCGGCGAAGACCACCGCCGACCCGGCCCGGGCCACCGCCCGGGCCGCCGACTCCTCCGGCTCCAGCCCTTCGTGCAGCTGGTCACGGTGCCGGGAGACGATCAGCAGGGCGTAGTCGATGCCGACCGCCAGGCCGATCATCAGCGCGAGCAGCGGCACCGTGCTGGACACGTCGACCACCGGGGTGGCCAGGAAGATCGCGGCCATCGCGACGCCCACCCCGAGCAGCGCGGTGATCAGCGGCAGACCGGCGGCCAGGACCGAGCCGAAGGTGACGATCAAGACCACCAGCGCGACCACCACGCCGACGGCCTCGGTCGGGGTGACCTCGGGCAGGGCGACGGCGAACACCTCACCACCGAACTCGACCGTGCCTCCGGCCTTCTCGATCGGCGCGGCCGCGGCCTCGATGTCCTCGCGCAGCGTGTCCTGGTGTTCGCGCCAGCCGGCCTCCACCTGCACCGTGCCCAGCGCCACCTGGCCATCGGCCGAGATCGCCCCGCGGACCTGCTCGTTGTACGGGTCCACGACCGCGGTGACGCCGTCCACCTCGGCGATGGCGGCCAGCGAGGCCTGGACCGCCTGCTGCACGGACTCCGCGGTGACCGAGGAGCCCTCGGGAGCCACCGCCACGACCTGGGCCTGCCCGCCGCTCAGCTCGGGGAATCGTTCGCCGAGGTCGTCGAGCGCGTCCTGCGAGGCCGTCCCCGGGATCCGGAACTCCTCCTTGGTGCCGGTGCCGAGGGTGGCCGCCCCGGCGGCCAGCGCGATCAGGACCACCACCCAGACGGCGAGGACCGCACGACGGCCCCGATAGGCGCGCCGGCCGAGCGCGTAGAGCAGCGTAGACATACGTCTTCTCCCTTGCCGTCCCACCAGAAGTGCGGCTGAACAGGTTCGATACAGAACTGTATTGAATACACTAATGTATCCGGCGGATCCTGCCGGTGCCCGGCGCCCTCCGCGGCCGGCGTCGCGGTACTGCCCGATCGGGCCGACTGAGAGACACTGACGCTCGCGCCGTCCGGCCCGGGGCGGCGCGAGCCGGGATGAACCAGGAAGCCGAGGAAACACTCCGTGAGCGAGCCGCAGACCCACAGTGGCCGGACCGAGCGGATCAGCCCCCGCCGGGCCGCCACCCGAGCGCGCCTGCTCGCCGCCGCGACCACGGTGATCGCCGAGCGGGGGGCCAACGGGGCCAGCGTGGAGGCGATCTGCGAGGAGGCCGGGTTCACCCGCGGCGCCTTCTACTCGAACTTCTCCACCAAGGAGGACCTGCTCTACGCCCTGATGCAGGAGAAGCACCAGTCCCTGCTGGAGGGCATCCGCAAGATCCTCGACGAGACCGAGCAGACCCCGGCCCCCGAGGGCGCGGACGTGATCGACGACCTGGTCGACAAGGTGCTCGCGGCCAACCCGGTGGACCGGCAGTCCCGGCTGATGGAGACCGAGATCGGCCTGTACATGGTGCGTAATCCGGAGCAGGCCCCGGTGCTGCAGAAGGCGATGGCCCCGTTCCACGACGAGCTGGCCCGCCTGGTGGTGGCCGGGCTGGGCCGGGCCGGCCGCCGGCTGCGGGTCGACACCGGCGACGCGCTGACCCTGCTGATCGCCGGCTACGAGACCGGCACCACGCACATGTGGTTCCCGGCCGAGCCGGGCAGCAGCGCCGCGGCGGGCGAGAAGGCCGGCCTGGACGCCTGCCGCCGTTCCTTGGCCCTGATCCTCAAGGCCGTCTCCGAACCGGCCTGAACTGCCACGAATAACATTCGGATCTCACCCACGGTCCATGGCCCGCAACTCTTGGCGGACAAACTGTGACCTGATAGACAGTCAGTCGCCCTGGCCGTCGTGTGAGTGAGGGGAGCCGGACGATGTCGTCCACGCAGCCTCCGGAGGATCCGCGTCCGGATCGTTCGACCGTGCAGCAGACCGACCGCAGCCCGTGGAACTGGGTGCTGCTGATCCCGATCGTGATCCCGCTGAGCACCCCGCTGTTCAACCACGAGACGCCGGCCCTGTTCGGCTTCCCGCTCTTCTACTGGCTGCAGCTGCTCTTCGTGCTGCTCGGGGTGGGCTGCACCGCGCTGGTCTACAACCGCACCAGGCGGAGGGGCTGAGCCGATGCCGGAGGCTTCCGACCACGTCGTCGAGATCGTCGTCTTCGTCCTGCTCTTCACCCTGGTCTCGGTGATGGGCTTCGTGGCCGCCCGCTGGCGGCGCGCCGAGTCGCTCGACCACCTCGACGAGTGGGGGCTGGGCGGGCGCAACTTCGGCGCCTGGATCACCTGGTTCCTGCTCGGCGGCGACCTGTACACCGCCTACACCTTCGTCGCGGTGCCGGCGCTGGTGTTCTCGGCCGGGGCCATCGGCTTCTACGCCGTGCCCTACACGATCCTGATCTACCCGCTGGCCTTCCTGGTGCTCACCCGGCTGTGGTCGGTGAGCTACCGGCACGGCTACGTCACCCCGGCCGACTTCGTCCGCGGCCGGTTCGGCTCCCCCACCCTGGCCCTGCTGGTCGCACTGACCGGCATCGTCGCCACCATGCCGTACATCGCGTTGCAGCTGGTCGGCATCGAGGCGGTGCTCAAGGTGATGGGGGTGCACGGGCACCTGCCGATCATCATCGCGTTCCTGATCCTGGCGCTCTACACCTACAACTCGGGCCTGCGCGCGCCGGCGCTGATCGCCTTCGTCAAGGACACGCTGATCTACATCGTGATCATCGTGGCGGTGATCGTGATCCCCTACAAGCTCGGCGGCTGGGACGCGATCTTCGGCGGCGCCGAGCAGGCGCTGGCCCAGGAGAACCCGAACACCGGCCAGCCCCGGGGCAGCCTGCTGCTGAACGCGAACAACCAGCTGCAGTACATCACCCTGGCGCTCGGCTCGGCCCTGGCCCTGTTCCTCTACCCGCACTCGCTGACCAGCGTGCTGGCCGCGAAGGACCGGGACACGATCAAGAAGAACATGTCGGCGCTGCCGGCCTACAGCTTCCTGCTCGGGCTGATCGCGCTGCTCGGCTACATGGCCCTGGCGGCCGGGATCAAGCCGGTCACCAGCGAGGGCAAGACCGACACGAACACGATCGTGCCGCTGCTGTTCGACCAGATGTTCCCGAGCTGGTTCACCGGCGTGGCCTTCGCCGCGATCGGCATCGGGGCCCTGGTCCCGGCCGCGATCATGTCGATCGCGGCGGCCAACCTGTTCACCCGCAACGTCTACAAGGAGTACCTGCGCCGGGACGCCACCCCGAAGCAGGAGGCCTCGGTCAGCAAGATCACCTCGCTGGTGGTGAAGGTCGGGGCGGTCGCGGTGATCCTCTTCCTCGACCCCCAGTTCGCCATCGACCTGCAGCTGATCGGCGGCGTGCTGATCCTGCAGACGCTGCCCGCGGTGGCGATCGGGGTGTACACCCGCTGGTTCCACCCGTGGGCGCTGAGCAGCGGGCTAGTCGCCGGGCTGGCGGTCGGGATCGGGATGCTCTACCAGATCCCGAACCCGAACAACGGCAAGGAGCACTTCGGCGGCTCGGCCTACCGGCTCTCGCTGGCCGGGTTCGACACCGAGAAGCAGATCTACGTCGGGTTCGTCGCGGTCGCGGCCAACCTCGTCGTCGCCGCCCTGCTCACCCTGGTCCTACGGCGAACGGGTGCCACGGACACCGGCGACGCGACCCGGCCCGAGGACTACACGGTCGACCGGACCCCGGACGCACCCCCGCCGGCCGCATCCGGTGAGCCCGCTTCCCTGGCGGGTGACTAGCTAGCGCAGGGTGATCGGACAAAGCCGCTGCACAACCGCGGGCCCCGGGACAAGTCGGTTCCCGGGGCCCGCGTTGTGCAGGAAGCCCTCCGGCTCCGTAGATTGGTGGGCGATGAACACCGATCCCGCCGTCCGCGACACGCCGGAAGACCACGCGGACTCCCCCGAAACCACCGCCGAGGTAGCACAGCCGGGCGAGGCCCAGCCCACGTTCGCCGACCTCGGGATCGACGAGCGGGTGCTGCGAGCCCTCAGCGACGTCGGCTACGAGATGCCGTCGCCCATCCAGGCGGCCGCCATCCCACCTCTGATGCAGGGCCGCCACCTGGTCGGCCTGGCCCAGACCGGTACCGGTAAGACGGCCGCCTTCGCGCTGCCCGTGCTCAGCCGGATCGACCTGGAGCAGCGCGCCCCGCAGGCCCTCGTGCTGGCCCCCACCCGCGAGCTCGCCCTGCAGGTGGCCGAGGCCTTCGGCCGCTACTCCCACCACATCCCCGGGCTGCACGTGCTGCCGATCTACGGCGGCCAGAGCTACGGGGTCCAGCTCAGCGGCCTCAAGCGCGGCGCGCACATCGTGGTCGGTACGCCCGGACGGGTGATCGACCACCTGGAGAAGCGCACCCTCGACCTGTCCCAGCTGAAGTACCTGGTGCTGGACGAGGCCGACGAGATGCTCCAGATGGGCTTCCAGGAGGACGTGGAGACCATCCTGGCCACCACGCCGGAGCAGAAGCAGGTGGCGCTGTTCTCGGCCACCATGCCGCCGCAGATCCGCCGGATCTCGAAGAAGTACCTCACCGACGCGGCCGAGATCACCGTGGCCAACCGCACGGTGACCTCGACCAACACCCGGCAGCGCTACATCTTCGTGGGGCACCAGCAGAAGCTGGACGCCCTCACCCGGGTCCTCGAGGTCGAGGACTTCGAGGCGATGATCATCTTCGTCCGCACCAAGCAGGCCACCGAGGAACTCGCCGAGCGCCTGCGCTCGCGCGGCTTCTCCGCCGCCGCGATCAACGGCGACCTGGCCCAGCAGCAGCGCGAGCGCACGATCGGCCAGCTCAAGTCCGGCCAGCTCGACATCCTGGTGGCCACCGACGTGGCCGCCCGCGGTCTCGACGTCGAGCGGATCACCCACGTGGTCAACTACGACATCCCGCACGACAGCGAGTCGTACGTGCACCGGATCGGCCGCACCGGCCGGGCCGGGCGCTCGGGCGAGGCGCTGCTGTTCGTCACCCCGCGGGAGAAGCGGCTGCTCGGCTCGATCGAGCGGGCCACCCGCTCGACGATCGAGGAGATGCCGCTGCCCTCGGTCGACGACGTGAACTCGACCCGGGTCACCAAGTTCACCGACTCGATCAAGGCCAACCTGGACAGCCCCGAGGCGGCGGTCTTCCGGGGGCTGATCGAGGAGTACATCGCCGAGCACGACGTGCCCGCCGCCGCGGTGGCGGCCGCCCTGGCGGTGATCGCCCAGGACGGCAAGTCGTTCCTGCTGCCCCCCGACCCGCCGCCGTCGGCCCGTCGGCCGGCTCGTGAGCCCAACGGGGTCCGCGACCGCAACGGCCGTCCGGCTCCCCGGGTGGCCGGGCCCCGGCGTCCCCGCGGAGACGTCCCCCTGGCCACGTACCGGATCTCCGTCGGCCGCCGCCACCGGGTGCAGCCCGGCGCCATCGTCGGGGCCATCGCCAACGAGGGTGGCCTGGGCCGGGGCGACTTCGGGCACATCGACATCCAGGCCGACCACACCCTGGTCGAACTGCCCGCCAACCTCTCGCGGGAGACCGTCGAGGCGCTCACCCAGACCCGGATCTCGGGCAAGCTGATCCAGCTGACCAAGACCGACGGCCCGCCGCCGCAGCGCGCCCGCAGCGGGTTCGGCGAGCGCAAGCAGTTCCGCAAGTCCTACCCCGGTAAGTAAAGACGGGTGAGCCGGTCGCCGAACCTCACCAGGTGGCGACCGGCACCGTCCCCCCGCTGACCCCGCTGTTCAAGGTCGGCCGGCACCTCGACGGCCTGGCCCCGGCGCTGCACCTGGCCGTGCGCCTGCGCTGGCTGCTGTGCGTGATCGGCGCCGTGCAGGGCGCCGCCCCGATCGCGAACGGCGGCCTGATGCCGGCCGACTTCATCCGCTTCGCCCGCGCCGGGAAGCAGATCCTGCTGGGCCGGTTCTCCGGGATCTACGCCGACCCCTGGATGCAGGCCGGTCCGCTGGAGCTGCTCGGCAGTTGGGCGCTGTTCCCGTTCGACCACCAGCACCAGGCCGCCTACGTACGGGAAGGGCTGGAGGGGCAGCTCTGGCTGCGCGCCACGCTCGGGGCCGCTCTGGTCGCCGGAGCCCTTCTCCTGGTCCGCCATCTGCGCCGCGTTCACGGCCGATCTGCTTCTCCGGCAATGGAACTGGCCGCCGGAGTCGCCGCGGTCCTCACCGCCGTCCCCTACGTGTTCCTTCTGGGCGGCCACCTGGCCCAGTTCGGCGTGGCGCTGATGTGGGTGCTCGGAGCCTCCTTGGCGGTGCGGGGCCGAACCGTCGCGGCAGGGGTCGTGATCGGCCTCTCGGCAGGCTGGGAGCCGTGGGGGGTGCTGGCGGCCGGGCTGCTGCTCACCGAACGCCGCCCGGTCCGGCTGGTCGTGGGCTGCGCCGCCTTCGCGGTCGCGGCCGTAGCCTGCTACCTGCCGTTCGTGGCCGCCGGCCGGTTCGAGATGTTCGAGCTCGAGTGGGCCGTCCTGCCGGGCACCCTGGTCAGCTCGCTGAACCCCGGCCTCGACCATTTCTCCTGGCCGCTGCGGCTGTTGCAGGGTCTGGCCGCCGGTGCGGCCGGCGCGGGCGCGGCACTGGCCCTGGGCCGGCGCCCGGACCTGATCTGGGCCGGACCGCTCGCGGTACTGCTGGCCCGGCTGCTGTTCGACCCCCTGATGCTGTCCTACTACTGGTACCCGTTCCTGATCGCCGTGGTGATCGGGATCGGGCTGCTGCATTCCCGGTGTTCGGTGCCCCGAAGCGTCCTCGTGCTTGCCCTCACCGCCGTGCCAATCGTCCGTTATCGGTTCCTCGCGGGCCACGACATCACGTTGCTGGTGATCGCGGCCGCTCTCCTGATCGCCCTGGCCGTGCTCCTGCGCCGGGAAGAAGCCGTGGTCAGTCCCTGAAGAACGCCACCCGGTCACCGACGATCTCGAAGCGCGGAGTCACCGTCTCGATCTCGCGTTCGGCGACCAGGGCCTGCAGCGCCTCGGCCACCGTGCCGTGGCGAGCCAGTTCGGTGAGTGCCGCGCGGGTGGGCGGCATCAGAGTCAGGCCGGCGTCCAGAGCCTGCGCCGGACTCAGCCAGACCCGCCGATCGGCCTCGGTGCCCGCCTCCCGCGGCTCCTGCCCCTCGGGCAACGCGGCCACGAAGAACCAGGTGTCGTAGCGGCGCTGTTCCGGCTCGGGGGTGATCCAGTGCTGCAACGGAGCCAGCCGGTCGGCCCGCAGGGCCAGGTGGTGACGGGCGAGCAGGCCGGACAGGGAGATCCGGCCGGCCTCCAGATCGGCCCGCTCGGTCTCGGTCAACGAGGCGGTGGTCGCCTCGGAATTCATGGACGACGCCAGCAGGACTCCCGCTTCCTCGAAGGTCTCGCGCACCGCCGCGCGCACCAGCGAGGCCGCGGTGACCTCGTCCGTCCCGAACCAGCCGGCCCACACCGAAGGCGCCGGGCCCACCCAGCCCGTGACCGGCGTCTCCAGTTCGACCGAGGAGTCCGAAGCGTCCACCGAACCGCCCGGAAACACGTACATCCCCGCCGCGAAGGCCATCCGGGGTTGCCTGCGCAGCAGGTAAACCTGCAGGCCGTCGGGGGTGTCCCGGATCAGCGCGACGGTGGCCGCGGCCCGGGGCAGGACCGGTTCGAGCTCACCGGCCAGCAGCAGCCGGGCGCGGTGCAGCAACTGAGCATCGACGTCCACCCCTGCATGGTGGCACGATGAACGGTCGCGGAGGTGACTGGATATGAGCAGTTCGTGACGGCCCCGGCTGAGCCGCCGGGATGACCGGCGACCTGACGCTCTCCGTGGCCGGGGTGATGGGCCCGGTGATCCACGGTCAGGGGTCCGCCTCCGGTCGCCGCACCTCGGTGATCCAGCTCGGCGGCTGCAACCTGGCCTGCTCCTGGTGCGACTCGGCCTACACCTGGGACGCGGCGCGCTACGACCTGAGCCGCGAGCTGGCGATGTGGACCATCTCGGAGATCACCGAGGAGGCGCTGGCCTGCCGGCCGAGCACCATCGTGATCTCCGGCGGTGAACCGCTGATGCAGCAGACCAGCCCGGCCTGGCCCTACCTGCTGGCGGCGCTGTCCGGCAACGAGATCGGGCTGGAGACCAACGGCACCATCGCCCCGACCGAGCAGACCCTGCGGGGGGTCAGCTGGGTCACCGTCTCACCCAAGCTGGCCCACTCCGGCGATCCGGCGTGGGCCCGGATCAACGGCGACATCCTGGTGCTCTGGGGCCGGCTGGCCCGGCGCCTGGATGTCGACTTCTCCTTCGTGGTGCGCGAGGTGGAGGACATCGCCACGGTGTCGAGCCTGGTCAGGGCGCACGGCCTGCCCCGCGACCGGGTGTGGATCAGCCCCGAGGGCACCCGGCCGGGCCCGGTCGTGGCCCGGCTGCAGGCGATCACCGGCCCGGCCCTCGACGCCGGCTTCAACGTCTCTCCGCGGCTGAACGCCCTGATGCCCTGAGCGGCGCTCGTGATGGAATGCCCCGGTGCCCGCCGTCTCGCAGCTCGTCCGTTCCCACCTGGCGGCCACCTTCCCCGGTCCGGTGGCCACCGCCTCGATCACCTTCCTGGGCACCCAGCCGCTCGAGGTCGACCGCTTCGGCCCCGATCCGTCCGGCCTGGTCCGCTACGCCACCGTCGGGGTCAGCCACGCCCCGATGCACCCGCCCACCGCCGCGGTGATCGACCCGGTGCGCGGGCCGCGCGCCGAACTGGTCCTGAGCCTCAGCGCCGCCCGCGACGAAGTGCTGCGCACCCTCGCCGTGCTCGCCGCCACCCCACAGGTCGAGGGCCTGGTCCTGGCGGCCGGCGCCACCCTTGACCTGCAGCAACCGCTCTGGCCAGGAGCCCGGACCACTGCAGTGATGCTTGGGGACGCCGGTGGGCTCGTTCCCGATCTCGACCTGCGTCAGGTGGGTGAGGGCGTAGAACCGGTCCGGTTCTTCCCCGTGCTCCCGATGACCCCGGACGAGGCCGCGCTGGCCCGCGCCCGCGGCACCGGGCACCTGCGGGAGCTGTGGCTGCAGGCGGGCACCGACCTGCGCGACCCGGCCCGGGTCTCGGTGCTGCGATGAGCGTGAGCACCTGGTTCCTGCTGGTCCTGGCCGGCGTCGGCGGTGGGCTCACCGGCAGTATCGCCGGGCTGGCCTCGCTGGTCAGTTATCCGGCCCTGCTGGCCGCCGGGCTGCCCGCGACCACCGCCAACGTCACCAACACGGTGGCCCTGGTGTTCTCCGGCGTGGGCACCGCCCTGGGGTCCCGGCCGGAGCTGCGCGGGCAAGGCCGGTTGGTGCGGCAACTGCTCTACTCGGCCGTGCCCGGCGGGATCGTCGGCAGCATCCTGCTGCTGCTCACCCCGTCGGAACTGCTCGAGCGGGTGGTGCCGATCCTGATCGCCGCGGCCGCCCTGGGCGTGCTGATCCGCACCACACCGGCCGCTTCGGCCACCTCGGCCGATTCGGCCCTCGGGGACATCCCGGCCGACGAGATCCCGCACACGGCTGCCGACGTCAGCCCGAACCCACCGAAGGTCGACCCGTCACGGGCCTTCCGGATCGGCACCTTCTTCGTCGGCATCTACGCAGGCTATTTCGGAGCGGCGGCCGGAGTGATGCTGCTGGCCCTGGTCCTCGGCTTCACCGGCCTCAGCCTGGCTCGCTCCAGTGCCGTGCGCACCATGGTGCTCACCGCCGCGAACGTCGTCGCCGCAGTCTATTTCGCGCTCTTCGGCCCGGTCGACTGGGCGCACTGCCTACCGCTGGCGATCGGCTGCCTGATCGGCGGGCGGATCGGCCCGATGGTCATCCGTCACGCCCCCGCCGGACCTCTGCGCATCCTGATCGCGCTGGCCGGACTGGGGCTCGCGGTCAAACTCGGCCTGGACGCCTTCCTCTGAACCCGCAAACCGAAAACGGCGCTGGGTGGTGACCCAGCGCCGTCCTCAGTTTGAATCAGCCCTTGACCACCAGGATCGGGTCGGAGCGGAAGGAGACCCGGGCGGTGTCGCCCGGTGTGAACCCGACGGCCTGCGAGGTGGGCAGCTGGGCCAGCACCTTGCCGTGCTCCCCCAGGTCCACCGTGATCCGGGTGACCGCGCCCAGGAACGACACCGCCACCACCGGCCCGACCAGCGGGTCACCGGCCGCAGAGTCGGTGGTCGGGGCCAGCTCCACGGCCTCCGGCCGCACCAGCGCGAAGCCACTGCCCTCGGCCGATGCCGTGACGACCGGCAGGCGGGCCCCGAGAACGTCTGCGATACCGCCGCTCACGGTGGCCGGGAGGCGGTTCGACAGACCGACGAACTCGGCCACGAACGGCGTGGCCGGGCTGGCGTAGATCTCCGTCGGCGCCCCCAGCTGCTCCAGCCGGCCGGCGTTCATCACCCCGACCCGGTCGGCGACGGCCAGCGCCTCCTCCTGGTCGTGGGTGACGAACAGGGTGGTGATGCCGACCTCCAGCTGCACCCGCCGGATCTCGTCGCGCAGGCTGGCCCGGACCTTGGCGTCCAGGGCCGAGAGCGGCTCGTCGAGCAGCAGCACGGTGGGCCGGATGGCCAGCGCCCGGGCCAGCGCCACCCGCTGCTGCTGACCGCCGGACATCTGGTGGGCGTAGCGGTCGGCCTGGGCGGAGAGCCCCACCAGCTCGAGCATCTCGCCCGCCCGCCGGTTGCGCTCGGCCTCGCCGACCTTGCGCAGCCGCATCCCGAAGGCCACGTTCTGGCGGGCGGTCATGTGCGGGAACAGCGAGTAGGCCTGGAACACCATGCCCATGTCGCGCTTGTTGGTGGGCAGCCCGGTGACGTCTTTACCGCCCACCACCACCCGTCCCTCGTCGGCGTCCTCCAGGCCGGCCAGCAGCCGCAGCGCGGTGGTCTTGCCGCACCCGGAAGGGCCGAGCAGGGCGATGAACTCGCCCGGCTCCATGGTCAGGTCGAGGCCGTCCAGGGCGGTCACCGAGCCGTACTGACGACGCAGGCCCTCCAGCCGCACCTCGACCCCGGCTCGGGTGAGGGTTTCGGTCACGTCTACTTCTCCTCAGCGGTTGAGCGGCGGCGGCCGACGAAGGACAGCGCGAACAGCAGGACGAACACGAACGCCAGGGCCGCCGCGGACAGCGCGACCGCCACCCCGACACTGGCCTGGGCCTGCAGGTTGATCGCCACCTGCAGGTTGTCGTAGTTGAGCAGCGAGGCCACGGTGAACTCACCGAGCACCAGGGCGACCGCCAGCAGCGAGGCGTTGAGCACCGCGGAGGTGATGTTCGGCAGGATCACCCGCACCATCACGGTGAACCAGCCGGCGCCCAGACTGCGGGCGGCCTCGCTCAGCGTGCGCACGTCGATCGCCTGCAGTCCGGCGTCGAGCGAACGGTACATGTACGGCATCACCAGCACGACGTAGACGAAAACCAGCACCAGGGGCGAGGAGTCGTAGGCGTCAGGGGTGAAGTACGCGATCCACAGGTAGATCGGGCCGAGCCCCACCACCAGCACCAGCGCCGGGATGGTCAGCGGCAGCAGGCACAGGAACTCCACCACGCGCTGCAGTTTCGGCAGTCGCAGCCGCACCCAGACCATGGTCGGCACCAGCAGGGCCAGTGCCACCACCGAGGTCAGCAGGGCCAGCAGCAGCGAGTCCCGCAGTGCGGTCAGCAGTTCCGGGTTGTCACCGATCGCCCGCCAGGCCTCGAGCGTGCGCTCGCCGTACAGGTCGGTGGCCCGGGTGCTGAACTCCACCAGGGCCAGCAGCGGCACCGCGAAGAAGAGCGCGAACGGCACCATCAGCAGGGCCCGGGTGACCCGGGCGCGCTTGGCCGAACGGGCGCGCAGGCCCGGCCCCCGTTCGGTCGGCTTCTCGGTCTCGGGCACCAGGGCCGTTACTGCAGCCATCGTGAGGACCTCCGCTGCATCCAGGAGTAGAGCGCCATCGCCACGGCCACCACGATCACCATGCCGAGCGCCAGGGCCTTGGCCACGTTCTCCTGGCCGAGCACGGTCTCACTGGTCATCGCCGCGCGGATCTGCAGCGGGATGATGATCCCGCCCTGGCTGATCAGTGCGGCCGCGGTGGCGTAGGCGGCGAACGCGTTGGCGAACAGCAGCAGGAAGGCCCCCAGGAACGGCGGGGTCAGCAGGGGTCCGGCGACATGCCGCCAGTACACCCAGGTTCCGCCGCCCAGGCTCTCGGTGGCCTCGCGCCACTGCGGCTTGATCCCGTCCAGGGCGGGCAGGAAGACCAGCACCATCAGCGGGATCTGGAAGTACAGGTAGACCACCACCAGACCGCTGAGCTCGTACAGCCAGCCGCCGGAGACGTCCAGGCCGGCGTCGCGCAGCAGCACGGTCAGCAGGCCCTGGTTGCCCACGCTCACGATGAACGCGATCGCCAGGGTCACCCCGCCGAACTGGGCCAGCACCCCGGCCACCGCGGTGACCGTGCGCCGCACCAGGCCGTCGGCCGGGCCGGTGGCCACGAGATAGGCCAGCACCGCGCCGAAGACGGCACCGATCGCGGCGGTGGTGAAGGAGAGCTGGATGCTGCGCCAGAAGGCGGTCAGCACGTAGCTCTCGCCGAGCGCCTGGACGTTCGCCAGGGTGGGCCGGCCGTCCTCGGTACCGAACGCCTGGATCACCACCAGGGCGGTCGGCAGCAGCAGGAAGAGCCCGACGTAGGCGAAGAACGGCACCACGCCGAGCCAGCTGAGAGAGAACCGCCGGCCAGTCCGGGTGGACTGGCCGGCGGGTGGGACCTCGAGTGACGTCACGACGTCAGCCGATCGCCTTGGCCCAGGTCTCGGTCAGGGTCTTGGTGGCGGCCTCGGTCTGCTCCGTGGTCAGGAACACCGGCTCGCCCTCGACCGCGGGCAGGGCCTCGGCCAGCGCGCTGTCGATGGTGCCGGCCTCGGTCATCGCCTCCATGCGGACCGGGCGGGCACCGCCCTTGAGCCACAGGTTCTGGCCCTCGTCCGAGAACAGGAACTCCTGCCACAGCCGCGCGGCGGCCGGGTGCGGGGCGTCCTTGTTGATCGCCTGGTTGTAGTAGCTGCCCAGCACCGCGCCCTCGGGGACGACGACCTTCCAGTTCGGGTTCTCCGAGACCTGGGCGGCGTTCAGGTAGTCCCAGTCGAAGACGACCGGGGTCTCGCCGCTCTTGATCGTGGCCGGGGAGGCCTGCACCGGGACGAAGTTGCCGGCCTTCTTCAGCTCACCGAAGAAGTCGACGCCCTTGCTCACGTCGTCGGCCGAGCCGCCGTTGCCGAGCGCAGCCATCGCGACCCCGCTGAACGCGGCCCCAGCCTGCGTCGGGTCACCGTTCAGGGCGACGCTGTTCTTGAACTTCGGGTCGAGCAGGTCGTCCAGCGAGGCGATCGAGTCGAACTTGCTGGAGTCGTACCCGATCGACATGTAGCCGCCGTAGTCGTTGACCCACAGGCCGTTCGGGTCCTTCTGGGCGGCCGGGATCTCGTCGAACGTGGCCACCTTGTAGGGGGCGTAGAGGTCGGTGTTGGCCAGGGTGACCGCACCGCCCATGTCCAGCACGTCCGGGGCCGAACTGCGGCCCTTCTCGGTCTTGACCGCGTTGATCTCGTCCTGGCTGGCCGCGTCGGGCTTGTCCGAGACCACCTCGATGCCGTACTTCTCGGTGAACGCGGCCTTGATCTCGCCGTAGTTCGCCCAGTTGTCGGGCAGGGCGATGGTGTTGACCTTGCCCTCCTTCTTGGCCGCCTCGACCAGGGCCTCCAGGCCACCGAACTCCTCGGCGGAGGTGGCGGCGGCCGCGGAGACGCCCCCCTCGCCGCTCGCGCTGCTGTCGTCGTCACTCGGCGGCGCGCAGGCGGCGAGGGCGACGAGCGCGCCCATCGCCACAGTCGCGCCGAATCCGCGCATGACCTTCTTCACGTGTTTCGAGCCTCCTCAGGCACCTGTACCCCCGCGTAGTTGAACGCTGAACACAGTGACATGGACACGGGCGGCCTCACCGGGGGCACGGAGCGGCCAAGGGCTGACCGAATGGTTAACGACCGCGGAATGTCCCGTCATGATCCGGACAACCGGCACAACGCGGCGAGACCCTTTCGTGACTAACGGCGACTTCGCCGTCAGATCGCCCCTAAGTCATCACCCACCGTAGGGGAGCATGATCAGCCACAACAAGACATCGTGGGGTATCAGTGACCGGCCACCGGATGAGGGGTGTACGGCGCCTCCAGCCGGGCCACCTCCTCGTCGCTCAGCTCCAGGCTCAGCGCCTCGACCGCGTCGGTCAGGTGCTGCGGCTTCGTCGCCCCGATGATCGGTGCGGTGACCACCGGGTTGCGGGCCACCCAGGCCAGGGCCACCTGAGCTCGGGGAACTCCCCGGGCGGCGGCCACCTCGGCCACCGCCTCGGCGATCCGGCGGTCGCCCTCCTGATAGAGCGCCTGCAGCACCTCGTCGGTCTGCTGCCGGTTGCTGCCGGAGTCCCAGTCGCGGGTCAGCCGGCCCCGGGCCATCGGGCTCCACGGGATCACCCCGACGCCCTGGTCGGCACAGAACGGCAGCATCTCCCGCTCCTCCTCGCGGTAGAGCAGGTTGTAGTGCGGCTGCATGCTCACGAACTTCGTCCATCCGTTGAGCTCGGCGGTGAACTGGGCCTTGGCGAACTGCCAGGCGTACATCGAGGAAGCGCCGATGTAGCGGGCCTTTCCGGCCTTCACCACGTCGTGCAGGGCCTCCATCGTCTCCTCGACCGGGGTCGCCGGGTCCCAGCGGTGGATCTGGTAGAGGTCGACGTAGTCGGTGCCCAGGCGGCGCAGGCTGGCGTCGATCCCGGTCATGATCGCCTTGCGGGACAGGCCACTTCCGTTGGGGCCGGGCCGCATCCGGTGAAAGACCTTGGTAGCCAGCACGATCTCGTCGCGGCGGGCGAAGTCGGCCAGCGCCTTGCCCACAATCTCCTCGCTGGTCCCGTCGGAGTACATGTCGGCCGTGTCGAAGAAGTTGATGCCGGCCTCGACCGCGGCCTTGATGAACGGCCGGCTGGTCTCCTCGTCGAGTGTCCAGGGGTGGTGGCCGCGTTCCGGGACGCCGTAGCTCATGCACCCCAGGCAGATCCGGGAGACATCGAGACCGGTGCGTCCGAGCTTCACGTAGTCCATGCGGGTCAGCGTAGGTGAGCAGCTCCCGGACACCCAGACTTCGCTCGACTTGGGTTAAGGGTTCGGGCAGTCTCGGTTACATGATTGAGGACGGGTCGAACGGCGCCGGGGCAGAGGCGTCCGGTTCGGTTTCGGGAGACGACGCGAAACTGCGGTTGGCCACCCCGGCCGGTCGCTGGGTGCTGACCGCGGCGGTGCTGGGCAGCGCGGTGGTGAGCCTGGACGCCACGGTGGTGAACGTGGCCCTGCCCACGATCGGCCAGGACCTGGACGCCGACGTGGCCGGGCTGCAGTGGACGGTGAACGGCTACGCCCTCACCCTGGCGGCGCTGATCCTGCTCGGCGGCTCGCTCGGCGACCGGTTCGGCCGCCGCCGGGTCTTCGTTCTCGGGGTGGCCTGGTTCGGGGTCGCCTCACTGTTGTGCGGGGTGGCTCCGAACCTGGAGACGCTCGTGCTCGCCAGAGCCCTCCAGGGCGTGGGTGGCGCTCTGCTCACCCCGGGCAGCCTGGCGATGATCTCGGCGTCGTTCTGCCGGGAGGACCGGGCCCGGGCGATCGGCGCCTGGTCCGGTCTGGGTGGCGTGGCCTCGGCGGTCGGGCCGCTGCTGGGCGGGGCGCTGCTCGAGCAGTCCTGGCGCTGGATCTTCCTGATCAACCTGCCACTCACGGTTTTCGTGATCTACCTGGCCGTGCGGCACGTGCCGGAGACCCTGGACGCGAGCGCACCGCGCCGGCTGGACGTGCTGGGTTCGGTCACCGGGGCGATCGGGCTCGGCGGCGTGACCTACGCCCTGATCGCGGCCCCTTCCGGCAACCGACCGGTGGTCTGGATCGCCGGCCTGGCCGGCGTCCTCGGTTTCGTGCTCTTCATCCGGACCGAACGCCGCAGCCCGCACCCCCTGGTCCCCCTCGACGTGTTCGCCAACCGGCAGTTCACCGCCGCGAACCTGGTCACGCTCGCGCTCTACGCCGCCATCTCCGGAGTGTTCTTCCTGCTGGCGGTGGTGCTGCAGGTGGTCACCGGGCTGAGTCCGTTGCAGGCCGGGGCCGCCATGCTGCCGGTGACCCTGCTGATGCTCACCCTCTCGTCCCGCACCGGTGCCCTGGCGGCTCGCATCGGCCCCCGCCGTCCGATGACCGTGGGCCCGGTAATCATGGCCGGCGGCCTGCTCCTGATGCTCCGGATCGAGCCCGCAGCGGGCTATTTCACCCACGCCCTACCCGGCATCCTGGTGTTTGGGCTGGGCCTGACCCTGACCGTGGCCCCACTCACCGCAGCCGTGCTGGCCGCGGCCGAAGACCGGCATGCCGGGGTGGCTTCCGGCGTCAACAACGCCGTGGCCCGCACCGCCGGCCTGCTCTCGGTGGCCGTACTGCCCCTGCTGATGGGCCTGTCGGGCGACGACTTCAACCGCGCCGGCCCCTTGGCCGACGGCTTCCACATCGCGGTGATCAGCTGCGCGGTCCTGATGGCGGTCAGTGCTCTCATCGCCTGGCTGGGCGTGAGCGACGAGGTGACGAAACCGGTTCCGGCGCGCACGGAACCGGCCTACCACTGCGCGGTCGACCAGCCTCCGGCGGCTACTGCTCCAGCGGAGAGCCGGTCTCCAGCAGGCTCTTGAGACTGGCCAGGGTCTGCGGCCACCCCTGCTCGACCATCTCGACGATGCTGCTGCCCGGCCGGCCGGTGTGCAGCAGACTCAGCTTGGTCACCCCGCCCTCCTGCGGCTCGAGCGTGAAGGTGGCCGTGGTGCGGGGTTCGCGCACCAGCCGGTCGCGGGTCTCCTCGTCGATGCCGACCTTGGCGGCGAACTCCGGGGTGATCGCGTGCCAGGTGAAGGAGAGCCGGGTGTAGGGCTCGGCCTCGAGGACCACCTGCTCGGGATCGGCCATCTCGATCCCCTGGAAGCTCCAGACGATCGGACTGCCCTTGCGCCAGTCGGTGCGGAACTCCACCCCCCAGTACTGTTTCGTGAACTCCGGCTCGGTGATCGCCCGCCAGACCCGCTCCGGACCGGAGCGGATGAACGTGACGTAGACGAAATCGCTGCTTTCTGGCATGTTCCCGTCCTCCAAGGCCTGTTTGAGACCGGCCAGGGCCTGAGCCCGGCCCCGGTCGTACTTGGACATCCAGCGGTCGGCGATGGCGTTGACCGGCTCGGCGTTCAGGTAGTGCAGCACCTCGCGCCCCCGGCGCGCCGTGGTGACCACGTTGGCCCCCACCAGCACGGCCAGATGCTTACTGACCGACTGTCGCGCCATGCCCAGCCCGGCGCACAGCTCTTTGAGACTCTGCCCGTTCCGCTCCGCCAGCCGGTCGAGCAGGGCCCGCCGGGTGGGATCGGCCAGCGCCCGGAACACCTCGTCGTCCATCACTTCCTCCACCACCCGGCAGCCTAGGCGCCTGCCCCAGAGTAGGCAACCATCCGGCTGCCTATGGCTGGTCGGCAGCGAATTAGGACGGGCAGGTGGGCACGGGAATCGGCCCGGTCGTCGCCGCGGCCGGGGTCTCAGGCGCCCCGCCCTTGGTGGCCGGCGCCTTGGCCGCCGGCTTCTTACCGACTTCGGCTTCGGCCTGCGCTCCCTCTGCGCAACAGCCCAGAACCTCCCCCGGCGCCGCCTTACTCTCGTCGGCCTTACCGCGAACCGCCTTACCCTCGGCCGCCCGGCCCACCGGAGCCTTTCCGTCAGCCTCTTCCACCAATTCCTCGGACGTGCCGTCCTCCCCTGCCGCCGACGGGCAGGGGGTCAACGTGGAAGTGCCGCCCGGACGACCAGAACCACCAATGGACGAGGTCTGCTCACCAGCCGCGGTCGGCTTGGGTCGGCTCGTCGGCCGGGCGGCGGGCCGGGTGGTGGGCCCGGTGGTGGGCTCGGCATCGCCTTGCCCGTGCTCACCGGATGACTCGTGGCCGGTGCTCGCTCCCGAGGAAGCTCCGGGTGGAACACTCCCGGTCGCGTTGCCCGAGGTCCCGCTCCTGGCTGCACTGGACGAACCCGGGCCGCCGCTGGACGTCCCACTCCCGGTGGCGCTCGGCGAACCAGTAACCCCGCCCGTCCCCGCGCTGACAGTGGCGCTCGACGGCCTACCTTCAGCCCCGCCCGATGCTCCACTCCCCGTGGCGCTCGGCGAACCGCTCCCCCCGCCCGTCCCCGTGCTGGCCGTGGCGCTCGGCGACTCACCCTCACTGCTGCCCGATGTCCCACTCCCGGTGGCGCTCGGTGAACCAGCAACCCTGCCCGTGCCTGCGCCGCCCGTCTGCTTACCTTCACCGCCATCCGACGTCCCACTCCCGGTGGCACTGGGCGAACCGCTACTTCCACCCGTCCCCACGCTGGCCGTGGCGCTCGGCGACTTACCCTTGCTGCCCGATGTCCCACTCCTGGTGGCGCTGGGCGAACCGCTACCCCCGCCCACCCCTCCGCTGGTAGTCGTGCTCGGCGGTTTACCTTCACCGCCACCGGAGGTCTCGCTCTTCGTGGCGCTGGGCGAGTCCGTGCCGCCCGCCCCACCGCTGGTCGACGTCGTGCTGGCCGGCCCACTGCCCGTCGCGGTGGGCTTCTCGCTGGCCGAGCTCGTCTCGGATCGGCTGGGCTGAGCGCTCCCGCTCGGGGAGCCTGCCGGAGAGGTGACCGAGGGCGTCGCCTCACCGCACGTCGGGGTTGTGCTGGGGGTGGGGGTGACCGTCGGCATGAGGGTGGGCTCAGTGGGGGTGGGTTCGGTGGGGGTGGGGCTGGGCGTTGGGGTGGTGGACGGGGTGGGCGTGGTCGTGGGGGTGGGCGTTGGTGCGCAGGAATCGCTGGCGGTGAGGGTTGCGCTCTGGGTCGGGGTGGGGCGGCTCGAGGTGGGAACGGGTTGGGCCGGCTTGCTGGTCCTGGTCGGGGTGGGGGGCTTGCTGGTCTTCGTGGGCGTGGGGGTGGGCTTGGCTTTCGGGGGCTTGGGCAGAGCAGGTGGAGGGCCGGGGGCGGTGCCGGGTGGGTCGTCTTCTGTCTTGGTGGGGGTAGGCGTGTCGGGGCGGGGGTTGGGCACTGCCTGGGGCTCGCCGGTTGCGTAGGCGGTGGCCAGCGAGAGCACCAGCGACACGTAGCTGTTGCTGCGGTTGTACCGGTACACCGCTGCTTCCTGGCCGGAGCGGGTGCTCAGGTCGGAACTGCCGGCGCAGAGGTAAGTGCCGGCGGCCAGAGCGGCATCGTTGATGTTCTGGGGGTTGCCCTTGCCGTAGGACTTCCAGGTGCCGGGCAGGAACTGCATCGGGCCCACCGCGCGGTCGTGCGCCGTGTCCCCGTCGTAGCGGCCGCCGTCCGAGTCCGAGATCGTCGCCGTGCCCGGGGTCGAGCCGTCCAGGCGGATTCCCAGGATCGGTGGGCTGACCAGGCCGGTCGCCGTGATCCCGGCCCCGCCGTGGCGGCCGTGATTGCTTTCCACCCGGCCGATTGCGGCGATCAGCGACCAGTGGATCCGGCAGGACGGGTCGGTGCGGGCGAGCTGGTCGGCGGCGGCCTGGTAGGCGCGCTGCGCCCCGACCGGGATGCCGGAGGAGGTCAGGGCGTCTGTGCGAGTGATCCCGTAGGCGCCGCCAGACGACGAATCGCCCGAAGCCGTTGACTTTTCCCCCGACGAGGGGATCGATGGCACGGTGGACGAGGTGGGCAGGGCGCTGGTGTCGGCCTCACTGCCGTACAACTCCAACGGGCTTTCACTGGACGAGGGCGTGCCGGTGGGTTGGGCGGGCGTGGCGCCGGCGGCCGTTCTGGGTTGTGCCGCAGTGGATCCGGACACCATGAAGACCACTGTGACAGCGAGAAGGAAGGCCGCGACGGCGGCGGCACGGCGCAGCGCCGTGGCACCGCCCGAGACCAACCGGGCCGAACCGGTCCATCGCACCCCACGACCTTAAGCAGAAATAGAAGAAATGGCAGCCCCGGTTCCTACTGGAGCCAGCATTCACAGGAAGACCGGCTCACCGGCCTCCGTACGGAAGGGAACGGCCATGCGTGCCATCTGGAACGACACTGTGATCGCGGAGTCCGACGACATCGTGGAGGTGGAGGGGAACGCGTACTTCCCCGTCTCCTCGGTGCGGCAGGAACTGATCACGGCGACCGATACCCGCACGGTCTGCCCGTGGAAGGGCACCGCCTCGTACTACTCGATCACCGTGGACGGCGCCGAGAACACGGACGCGGCCTGGTTCTACCCCGAACCGAAAGAGGCTGCGGCGCAGATCAAGGACAGGGTGGCGTTCTGGCGAGGGGTCACCGTGACCCCCTGATCTCAGCGGGCCTCCGGAGCCGGGCTGACCAGCCCGCTCTGGTAGGCCGCGACCACCAGCTGCGCCCGGTCCCGCGCGCCGACCTTCGTCATCGCCCGGTTGACATGGGTTTTCGCGGTGAGTGGGCTGACGAAGAGACGTTCGGCGATCTCGTCGTTGGACAGGCCGAGCGCGACCAGGGTGGCCACCTCCCGCTCGCGCTCGGTCAACGCCGAGAACACCTCCGGGGTGACCGTGCCCACGCTGCTCGGCTGGGCCAGGAACTCGGTGATCAGGCCGCGCGTGGCGCGGGGCGAGAGCAGTGCGTCGCCGCTGGCCACGGTGCGGATCGCGGCCAGCAGCTCCTCCGCCTCCACCCCCTTGCCGACGAACCCGCTGGCCCCGGCCCGCAGCGCCGCCAGCACGTACTCGTCGATCTCGAAAGTGGTCACCACCAGCACCTTCACGCCGGCCAGGTCGTCGTCGGCGCAGATCATCCGGGTGGCCTCGAGACCGTCCAGGTCGGGCATCCGGATGTCCATCACGACCACGTCGGCCCGGGCGGTGCGGACCATCTCGACCGCCTGGCGCCCGGTGCCGGCCTCGCCCACCACCTCCAGGTCGGGGGCGGAGTCGATCAGCACCCGGAAGCCGGCCCGGATCAGCGCCTGGTCGTCGGCCAGCAGGACACGGGTGGTCGGTCTCGTCATCACACACTCTCTTGGGGACGGCTACGGGCTTCGCTGGTCAGCCGGGCGGACAGGCCACTCAGACCGGACAGGTCCACGCAGCCCGCCGCCCGGGCGGGCGGCTCGGTCACGACCGGCTCGGCGGCCGGGGCCGCCGAGGCCGGGCTCGCATCGGGCAGCGGGCGCACCGGCAGTTTGGCCCGCACCCGCCAGGTGCCGTCCGCCTCCGGGGCCGCCCGCAGGCTGCCGCCGACCGCCAGGGCCCTCTCGCGCATGCCGATCAGGCCGTAGCCACCCAGCAGCGCATCCGGCTGATCCGTCCCAGGCACCGCCACCACCCCGTTCTGGTTGACGATGTCGATCAGGACGGCGTCACCGGCGAACCGCACGTCGAGGCCGGCCGAGCCGGAGCCGTGCTTGTGGGCGTTGGTCAGGCCCTCCTGCACGAGGCGGTAGGCGACCAGGTCGACCGCGGGCGGCAGGGGGCGGCGCTCGCCGCGGACGGTCCAGCTCACCCGCAGCCCCGAGCTCTCGAACGAGCGGATCAGCTCGGGCAGGTCACCGACCCCGGCGGCGGGCTCGATCGGGGTCTTCGGATCACCCGGCCGGCGCAGCACGTTGAGCAGGCCGGTCAGCTCGTCGAGCACCGTGCGGCTGGAGCGCCGCACGTGGGTCAGGGCCTCCTTGGCCTCGGCCGGGTTGTCGGTGACCAGGTGCTCGGCCACCGAGGCCTGCACGTGGATCACGGCGATGTGGTGGGCGACCACGTCGTGCAGTTCCTGGGCGATCCGCAGACGCTCCTCGGCCACCCGGCGCCCGGCCTCCTCCTCCCGGGTGTGCTCGGCCCGCCGGGCCCGCTCCTCGACCTCTGCCACGTAAGCCTTCTTGCTCTGTACGGCCTCACCGGCCGAGGCGAAGAAACCGACCCACAGCAGGGTGCCGATGTGCGCACCGATCTGCAGGCCCCCATGGGCCACGGCCTGGGCCAGAATGATCACGGCGCTGGCACAGCAGGCGCAGGTCAGCGTGCGTCGGCGGTTGCCCAGGCCGGCCACGGTGACCATGGCCGCCCCGGCCGCCATCACCAGGGGTGAGGCGGCCTCGCCCCCGAGGTGCCAGATCAGGCCGGCCGTGCCCAGCGTGGTCAGGGCCAGGACCGTGACCGGCGCGGCGGTCCGGAAGACCAGCAGGGAGAACAGCGCGGCCTGCACCGCCAGGACCGTGGGCGTGCTCGCCCCGGCGTGTTGCTCGCTCGACTTGAGGGAGATCAGCGTGGCCACGCCGAGGAGCAGCAGGGCCAGAAGGCCGTCCCTCACCCACGGGTGGTGGACGGCCTTCAGCCGGATCCGCTCGGACATCCGCATCACAGCACTGTAAGCGCGGGCCTAGCGCCGGGAAACCAGTTCGGCCGGGGGCTCCTCGACCTCGGCGGTGGGCAGCGGCTCGTCGGCCGGGTCGACCGACAGGTGCGGCAGGATCCGGTCCAGCCAGCCCGGCAGCCACCAGTTGGAGTCACCCAGGCTGTGCATCACGGCCGGCACCAGCACGGTCCGGATCAGGAAGGCGTCGATCGCCACGGCGGCGGCCAGGCCGACCCCGAACTCGGCGATCACCCGCTGGCCCTCCAGGATGAAGGCGGCGAAGACGAAGATCATGATCAGCGCGGCCGCGGTGATCACCCGGCCGGTCTCGGCCTGGCCCACGGTCACCGCCCGGGCGTTGTCCCGGGTGTGGTGCCACTCCTCGTGCATCCGGCTGACCAGGAACACCTGGTAGTCCATGGAGAGGCCGAACAGGATGGCCAGCATGATCACCGGCAGGAAGGCCTCCACCGGCCCGCCCGGCCCGGCGCCGATCAGCTCCGAGCCCCAGCCCCACTGGAACACCGCCACCAGCACCCCGAACGAGGCGGCCGCGGCGACCAGGTTCATCACCGCCGCGGTGAGCGGCACCACCACGCTGCGGAAGGCGATCAGCAGCAGCAGGAAGCCGAGCCCGATGATCACCCCGATGAACAGGGGCAGCTTGCCGGTGAGGACGTCGGCGAAGTCGTCGAAGATGGCGGTGGCCCCACCCACGTGCACCTGCATCGAGGTGCCGCTCTCGGCCTGCGGGATGACGTCGTCACGCAGCCGCTCGATCAGCTCGCTGGTCTCGACGTCCTGCGGCGAACTGGCCGGGATGACCTGGATCATGCCCAGCGGCGAGCCGGGCTCGACCGGTGCGGCGGAGACCGCGGCGACCCCGGGCGTCTGTTCCACCGTGGTGGCCAGGGCCTGCAGCGCCTGGGCGTCGGAGTCGGCGCCCAGCTCGGCGACCAGCAGCAGCGGGCCGTTGGAGCCCGGGCCGAAGCCCTCGGCCAGCAGGTCGTACGCCTGACGGGTGGTGCTGCTCTCCGGGTCGTTGCCGGCGTCGGACGAGCCCAGTCGCAGCGACAGGGCCGGCAGGGCCAGGAGCACGATCATCGCGGTTGCGACGAAGCCGAAAAGCGCCTTGCGCCGGGCGATCAGGTGGGACCAACGGCCCCAGAAGCCTTCCTGGGCGTGGCTGGCGGACGGGCCCTGCTCGGCCAGCAGACGCCGTTCCCGGCGGCTGAGCAACCGCGTGCCGAGAACACCGAGCGCGGCGGGCAGCAGGGTGATCGCGGCCGCCACGGTGGCCAGAACCGTCACCGCAGCGCCGATCCCCATGCCGGCCAGGAAACTGACGCCCAGGACGAGCAGCCCGAGCAGAGCGATGACCACCGTGCCACCGGCGAAAAGTACTGCCCGGCCGGAGGTGTTGAGCGCCCGGACGGCGGCCTCTTCGGGGGCGATGCCGGACTTCAGGTTGTTGCGGTATCGCGTGACGATGAAGAGCGCGTAGTCGATCCCGACCCCCAGGCCGATCAGCGCGGCCAGGGTGGGGGCGATGGTGGACAGCGACATCAGGTGCGAGAGCTGACCGATCGCGGTGATGCCGACCCCGACGCCGAACAGCGCCACCAGGATGGGCATCAGGCTGGCGAACAGCGAGCCGAAGACCAGGAACAGGATCACCGCGGCGGCCGCGACGCCGATCAGCTCGGCGGTGCCGCCGATCTCGGACGAGGCCTGCTGGATGACCTGGCCACCGAGCTCGATCTGCAGACCGTCCCCGTCGATCTCCTGGGCGGTGTCGATCACCTTCTCGATGTCCGGGATCGGGACGTCCTGGGCCAGGCCGTCGAACTGGACGGTGGCGAAGGCGATCGTGCCGTCCGGGGCGATCTGCGCGGCGCCGGCCTCGTCGTAGGGACCGGTCACCGAGAGCACGTGCGGAAGCTCCGCCACCTCGGCCAGCATCGGCTTCACCCGCTGCTCGACGGCGGCGTCGGTGACCGGGCCGTTCTCGGAGTGGATGACGATCTGGCCGGTGTCACCGGCCTGGTCCGGGCTGGCCTGCTCGAGCAGTTCGAGGGCCCGGGCCGACTCGGTGCCGGAGAGGTTGAAGTCGTCGGCGTAGGCGGTACCCCGGGCCGCGGTGGCGGCCCCCAGGCCGACGAGTAACGCCAGCCAGAGTGCGATCACGACGTAACGATGCTGGTAGCACCAGCGAGCGAGTGCGGACATGACGAATCTGCCCCTCCAGATGGGTTGTCGGACACCGGTTTCGCTGGACCCGAGCGGCGAGCGCGGTGATTGCACGCGTCGTCGCCTGCATCACACATCATGGTGATCTTCGGCGCCGGTCACATCGTCCAGGCATTGACATCTGGGCCTACTACGTCTGTGGTACGACCCCCGGCCGGGCACCAGGGGTCACAAGGTGAACCTGTGACGAGCCAGGGGCGGAACCCGTTCCGGGTGAACGGGAACCGAACCACACTGGCGGTTGTGACCGTGACCCATGCCCCCACCCAGCGGCGTACCACCCCTGCTCACCCGACCCCGAGCGTCCCTCAGGGTCTGGCTGCCTCAGTGGCACCGAACTGGTTCGCGGCCGTGATGGGCACCGGCATCGTCGCAACGTCCGCAGCAGCTCTGCCTTCCGGGCTCCAGACGCGCGAATTCGCCGTCGGGGCCTGGCTCCTGGCCACCGCACTCCTGATTCTGTTCGCTGGAGCAACCGTTGCCCAGTGGGCCGGCCACCGGGAGCGGGCCCGGTCCCATCACCGCCATCCGGTGATCGCGCACTTCTACGGGGCTCCACCGATGGCCGTGCTTACCGTGGGCGCAGGCACGCTGCTGCTCGGCCCCGGCCTGATCGGCCCGCAGGCGGCCGTGACCATCGCCTGGGCGCTCTGGGGCCTGGGCACCGTGGCCGGTCTGATCAGCGCCTTCGCGGTTCCGTACCAGCACTTCACCGGCGCCCTGGGCGATGCCTCCCGGCAGCCGGACGCGGCTTTCGGCGGCTGGCTGATGTCGGTGGTGCCGCCCATGGTGTCGGCCTCGACCGGTGCCGCCCTGCTGCCGCACACCCCGGCCGGGCAACCGCGGCTCACCCTGCTGCTGGCCCTGTACGGCCTGTTCGGGATCAGCCTCATCGCCTCGTTCGTCCTGATCACCCAGCTCTGGACCCGGCTCGTGCAGCACGGCCTGCCCCCGGCCCGACTGATGCCGACGCTGTGGATCGTGCTCGGCCCCTTGGGGCAGTCGGTCACCGCCGCGAACCTGATCGGCCGGCAGGCGGGCACCGCGATCGAAGACCCGTACGCCACCGCCCTACGCGCCTTCGGCGTGGTCTACGGGCTGCCGGTGCTGGGCTTCGCCCTGCTGTGGGCCGCGTGGGCACTGGCCCTGACCCTGCGTACCGCCCGCTCGGCCGAAGGTTTGCCGTTCGCCCCCACCTGGTGGGCCTTCACCTTTCCTCTGGGCACCTGCGTCACCGCAGCCGCCGCCCTGGGCCAGGCCACCGGCGCCGACGCGCTGGCCGGACTGGCTGTGATCCTCTTCACCGGCCTGCTCAGCGGCTGGCTGGTCGCCGCCGTCGGCAGCCTGAACTCGCTCCGCCCGAGCACCCGCCGCCCCGAGCCGCCCACCTGGGCGTACACCATCTGACCGGAGCCCCCGCCCGGCCTGAACAGAAGGCAACCGCGGTGAAATCCACGGCGGAGTGCCGTAACGCGGTGTTCATCGCCGCCCCTTACCGTCGGAACTTCGGCGAGAGATCCGGCGCGACGGAGGGGAAGATCAACCGCATGAACACAGCCCGCACGCGCGACGGTCAGCTGACCATCCCGACGATCGACCTGTCCGCGTTCCGCGAAGGCTCACCCACCGACCGCGCCCGGGTGGCCGCCGAACTGGACCACGCCGCGTCCACCATCGGTCTCCTGCAGGTGACCGGGCACGGCGTGAGCGAAGAGGTGCTGGCCGGGCTCACCGGCGCGATGGACGCCTTCTTCGGCCTGCCGATGTGGCAGAAGAAGGCGCTGCGCCCGGCCTCGCCGGAGTACAACCGCGGTTACACCCCGCCCCGGGCCGAGCGGCTCAGCCTGAGCCCGGGGGCGAACTCCCCGGCCGACCTGTTCGAGGCCTTCGACGTGGGCCGCAGCACGGAGGACTTCCCCGGTCTGGGGCTGGACGAACTGCAGTACGCACCCAACCTCTGGCCCCTGCGGCCGGAGAGCTTCGAGCCCGCGGTGATGGCCTGGTTCGCCGAGGGCGCCCGGGTGGCCCGCGAGGTCACCGCGGTGATGGCGGTGGCGCTCGGCCTGGACGAGAAGTTCTTCGCCGGCTACCAGGACCACGCTCTGGAAGTGCTGCGGCTGAACAACTATCTGGTGCCGGCCGACGAGACGGTCCCTGACGAGGACCAGGTCGGGACGGGCGCCCACACCGACAACGGCATCCTCACCGTGCTCTGGGCCGACCCCCAGGTCCGGGGCCTGCAGATCCTGCCGGGAGCGGGCGAGTGGCACGACGTGATCCCCACCGAGGGAACGCTTCTGGTCAATCTGGGCGATCTGCTGGCGCGCTGGACGAACGACCGCTGGATCTCCGTGCCGCACCGCGTCCTGCCGCCCACCGATGCCGAAGGTGCTCTGGTGCGCCGACGTTCGGCCGTCTTCTTCCATGAGGGCAACGCCGACGCGGTGATCTCGGTGCTTCCGGGGTGCGCCGACGAGGACGAGCCGGTCCGCTACGAATCCGTCACCGTGGCCGACCATCTCGCCGAGAAGCAGGCCCCCGGCCGCCCGAACGAGCAGCTGCAGCCGGCCGGTCTCTGAACTAGGACGCGACCGGGGTGGGCTGGGTGTTCAGCAGCAGCACGAACATCTCGTCCCGCCACTCCCGCGCCCCGGCCGGATAGGTGCGCATCTGCTCCCAGTACTGCTCGATCGCCTCACGGGCGGACGCCGAGAGGCGGGGCCCGGCCGGTTCGTCGATCTGGTCACCGAAAGCGGCCACCCCCTCGGCGATTCCGAGGAGGCGTTCGAGCAGGGCAGCAGAGGGGGTCATGCCTCACGCATCGGCAAACGGGTGAAGCTGCTTGACTCTTCGTGAGCGACTTTCCGGTAATCCACACAGACCGACACAGAACAGTGGGTGAGCCGGCCCTACTTCACGGTGATCTTGTCCTGCACCCGCCGGCCGATCTCGGTGAGCTGCTCCAGCTGCTCGGGAGTGAGCTGGTCGATCAGCATCTCGCGCACGGCCTGCACATGACCCGGCGCACTGGCCATCAGCTTGGCCCGCCCGGCCTCGGTCAGCTCGGCGTTCATCCCGCGCCGGTCCTCCTCGCACTCCACCCGGCGCACCCAGCCGGCCTGCTCGGCCCGGGTGACCGCGCGGGTCACGCCACTGCGGGTGGACAGGGTCAGGTCGGCCAGCTCACGCATCCGCAGCCGCCCACCCGGCGCCTCGGAGAGGCGGACCAGGATGTCGTAGTCGGTCAGCGTCAGGTCGGACTCGGAGGCGAGCTGCCGGTCCAGGGCGGCGAACAGCATGCGGGTGCTGTCCAGCAGCGCCCGCCAGGCCGCCTGCTCGCTGCTGCTCAGCCAGTTCGCGCCGTCGGGGCGGCCCTCTTCGTCACGCACCCGAGCCAGTTTAGCTTCAATAGTTGACGGCGCAATGACATTGATGGCACCATAGTGCTTGCCGGAGCAACGACTACGCGCGTTCACGTCTTCCCCCCAGGACGGAGCGCCGCGACTGCCCCGGTTCAGCAAGTACCGCTTGCCGTCCTGCCTAACCCCCCTCCGAGGCAGGACGGCAAGCGACTTTTGGCACTCAGCCGCAAAACGTCCATCCGCAAAACGACCGGTCCCCCGTGCCGGAAGACACAGGGGACCGGGACCTCGGCGAGCGAGCGGGACGTCAGCGCTTGAAGGCGTCCTTGACGTTCTCGCCGGCCTGCTTCACGTCGGCCGACGCCTGGTCGGCGCGGCCCTCGTTCTCGAGGCGCTCGTTGTCCGTGCCCTTGCCGACGGCTTCCTTCGCCTTGCCGGCCACGTTCTGGGCAGAGTTCTTGATCTTGTCGGTGGCACTCATCGACAGGCCTCCCAACCACTAGGCAACTTGCTGTTCCGGGACGCCCGAAGCGTCCCGCCGAGGTTCACTCTGCCCCCTCTGGGCCAAACCGCATCCCGACCCTGATCACGTCCGGCCCACCTCAGGGAGAACCCGGACGCCGCGAAAGTGGAAAGTCAGGGTTCCCAATCTCGGAAGTTCGGGTTTCACTATTGCCTATGAGTGACGAACTGGAAGCGATTCTCAGGAGCGTCGCCTCGGGGGAGATGAGTCCCGATGCGGCCATGAAGGCGATCGACGAGCAGAAGGCCCGTGAGGCGAGCGCCACATCCGCGCCCTCCGCGCCCGCTCCCGAACAGCCCACCCCGGCCTCCCCGGCCTTCGGCTCCCCCGGCTCCGGCAGCTCCCGCAGCTCCGGCACCCCCACCTTCCGGGCCGGTGGCACTCCGCCGGTCAACGGCACCATCACTGCGGTGCGGGTGCTCGGTTCCTACCGCTCGGTGCAGGTCACGGCCGACCCGTCGGTGGCCCAGCTGTACGTGACCGGCACGCACCGGGTCAGCCAGGAGGGCACCACGCTGATCGTGTCCGGCACCGGCCCGCTGGACGAGCCCACCGGCCCCCGCCCGGCCAACGGTGGCAACCTCTTCGGCAACTTCAGCTTCAGCGACCTGCCCCGCACGCTGACCTGGGCCAAGTCGTGGAAGGAGCACCAGCTCGAGATCCGGGTGAACCCGGAGCTGCTGCTGGAGCTGGAGACCACCGGCGCCGAGGTGAAGCTCAACGGCCTGGTCGGCGGCCTGAAGGCCCGGGTGGTGGCCAGCTCGCTGAAGGCGGACCGGCTGCGGGGGCGGCTCGACGTGGAGGCGGTCTCCTCGTCGGTCAAGATCAGCGCGGTGCCGCTGGGCGAGTCCCGGCTGACGGCCGAGTCCTCCTCGGCCCGGCTGACCCTGCTGAACGGCAGTGACCTGCGGATCTCGGGCACCAACCGGATGGGCCGACTGCAGCTACCTGACCGCCCGGCCAGCACCATGCCGCTGGACGACCAGGTCACCGAGAGCGTCGTGGGCTCGGGGCGGGACCTCCTGCAGGTGGAGGCGGTCATGAGCTCGGTCACGGTCGGCGCCCAGGTCTGGGACGAGGCGCCGCTTTGAGCCGCCGGCACCCGGGCGAGCACGGCTACCGGGCCCCCCAGCAGTGCCCGGTCTGCGCCGACGACCTGCACGTCACCCAGCTCGGCTGCGACTCCTGCGGCACCGGGATCAGCGGGCACTTCCAGCACTGCGACTACTGCGCCCTGGACCAGGCCGAACTGGACGTGCTGCGGGTCTTCCTGGTCTCGCGGGGAAACATGAAGGAGCTGGAACGGCACCTGGGGGTCAGCTACCCCACCGCCCGGGCCCGGTTCGACGATCTGCTGGCCAAGCTCGGTCTGCGGCCCACCGCCCCGGCGACTCCCACGGCGCCGGCTGCGGAGCCGGCGCGGAACGAGGCGGACGAGCAGACCCGGCTGAACACGCTGCAGGCGCTGGCCACGGGTGAGCTGGACGTGGAGGCGGCCCGAAAGCTCCTGGGCCAGTGATCCGCCGCTGACCAGGGGGCGGGTGGTTACCCCAAGTGCGGGGGTACACCAGCCACCTGCCCTTTCAGGCGGCAGAATGCTCCTTCGATGTCACCGGTCCGCCCGGCAACATCTACGCGTCGGCTCCTCCGGCGCGCCGACAACCCTCGGGCGAGTACACGGCCGGTGCCTTCGGGCCACCGGAGGGGATGTCCCGCCGGCGCCAGGCCGGGTACTCGCCCGTGGGGTTCGGTCCGGAGGTCACGCCCGGTCTCACTGGGTCTGCGAGAGGTCCGTGCTGTCCTGGGTCGTGGCGCCCCCCTGGGTGGTGCCGTCCTGAGTGGTCCCGTCCTGCGTGGTCCCGTCCTGGCTCTGTCCCTGACCGAACGGCGACGTACCGGAACCGCTCTGGCCCTGACCGGTCTGACCCTGCCCGGTCTGACCGCCCGGCATCTGACCGCCGCCGGGGAACTGCCCACCGCCGGGCATCTGGCCACCCCCGAAACCGGTCTGGCCGTCGGTGGTGCCGGAGACCGAGGCGGAACCACGGTCGTGGCCGACCACGTAACCGGTCGCGAAACCCACCCCGAGCAACAGGGCACCGGCGATGACCGCGGCGGCCACCGGCGTCTTCAGTTTCTGCACGAAACCACCCTGGGAGCCGGTGGTCGGCGCGGGAGCCGGCACCGACGTCCCCAGGTGCTCCTGCGGGACCTCGAAGGTCAGGTGCGGCGGCGGCCCGGCGGGGCCGGGGTACTGCACGTTCGGGTAGGACTGCGGGTTCTGGGCGGGGGCCGGGTGGGTGTTCACCGGCGCCACGACGGTCTGCCCCTGATTTTCTGCCATGCGTCCCAGAGTTCGGCCCCCTGATGAGGAGAGGCCGGATCCGGGCTGTGAACCGGCTATGAAGACCAGAAGCCGGTGGCCACCCTCCAATGGCCACCGGCTTCCCTCAGAGAAGGTCCTGGGTCACTTCACCTCGCGGCGCAGGGTGCGCACCGTGCCGATCACCAGCGGTGCGACCACCCACAGCAGCGCCGAGGTGAAGATCCGCAGCCACTCGTCCCCGCTGGTCTCCCCTCCGCCCAGCACGCCGGTGGTGGAGTTGAAGTCCAGCCACTCGCCCACCGACTCCATCGCCGAGAACTGCGAGAGCAGCTGGAAGGCGACGGGCAGGACGAAGAAGCTGACGATCGCGACCGGGGTGTTGGCGAAGAGCAGGCCGAACCCGACCCCGCAGGCGTAGTTGAGCCACAGGAACGCCAGCAGCTCGATCACCACCATCGCGGACATGTCCCAGGGGTCGGCCGCCCCGGAGACCAGGGTGGCGATGCCGGCGATCGGCAGGATCAGCGCCAGCGTCGCCGTGGCCAGGACCATCGCGGCGAGGAACTTGGCGGTGACGATCCGGCCACGCTGCGGGACCAGGGTGAAGGTGGTCAGGGCGGTGCGCTGCGACCACTCGCTGGTCACGGTCAGCACCCCGAGCACCGGGCCGAGGATGGCGATCGGCAGGAAGGCCAGCTGCGCGTAGGTCTGCCAGGTACGGTCACCGTCGCCCCAGATCGCCATCGCCCCGATCACCAGGACGACCAGCAGGGCGACGATGCCGAGCAGCCAGCGCCCGGCCCGGGTGTCGGCCATCTTGCGCAGCTCGAGCCAGGTCAGCGTGCCCAGCCCGGGACGGCTGATCTTGGTGTCCTGGGTGGCGCCGGGGGCGGCCCAGGCAGGCAGCGTGGTCGGGGCGCTCATCGCGCGACCTCCATCGGGGGGTTGACCGCACCGGCCGGTGCGGAGGCGTTCGCAGTGGCGGTGAGCTGGAGGAACAGGGCCTCCAGGCCGGCACCGTCGGCGGTGCGCAGTTCGGTCAGGACAGCGCCGGCCGCAGCCGCGGCGCGACCGACCTGGAGCGGTTCGGCGTCGACCAGCAGGGCGCCGTCGGCGGCCGGGGTGAAGGTCAGGCCGGAGCGCTGCAGCGCGTCGGCCAGGGCGGCCGGTGCCTCGGCGCGGACCAGGGTGCCCGCCCCGGCGAGCAGTTCCTGCTTGCTGCCGTTGGCCGCGATCCGGCCGTTGCCGATCACCACCAGACGGTCGGCGACCGCCTCGACCTCGTGCAGCAGGTGCGACGAGAGCAGCACCGTGCCGCCCCGGTCGGCGTACTCGCGCAGCAGACCGCGCATCCAGAAGATGCCCTCCGGGTCCAGCCCGTTGGCCGGCTCGTCGAGCACCAGCGTGGAGGGGTTGCCGAGCAGGGCGTGGGCCAGGCCGAGGCGCTGGCGCATGCCCAGGGAGTAGTTGCCGACCCGCTTGTCGGCGGCCTTCTTGTCCAGGCCGACCAGGTCGAGCATCTGGGTGACCCGCTCGCGGGGCAGGCCCAGGACGATGGTGCCGAGGGTGAGCACCTCGCGGCCGGTGCGGCCGGCGTGCTGCGCCGAGGCGTCCAGGAGCACACCCACCGAGCGGCCCGGGTTGGGCAGGCTGCGGTAGGGCACGCCGTCGATCAGCGCGGTCCCGCTGCTCGCCGGGGTCAGACCGCACAGGATCCGCATCGTGGTGGACTTGCCGGCGCCGTTCGGGCCGAGGAACCCCGTGACAGTGCCGGTCTCGCACCGGAAGGAGACGGCATCGACGGCCGTCTGGGTGCCGTATCTCTTCGTCAGGTTCTCGATCTCGATCACGAGGACAACCATTCCGGACCGGCCACCACCCGCGCGTCCGTCCTGGGAACCATCTGGGCGCGCCCCAGGGTGATCTCGGGTTAGACGAAAGTAGGGGGCCCGCGCATCCCAGGACCGTGGTGGCCGCCCGATCGGGATGCCTACGGTGAGCAGGTGCGCACTCACCACCGCTCGGGCTGGCTGCCCGGTGACCTGGACGACCCGGTCGCGGCCCGGCCGGAACGACGCTCCGCGCGGGACTGGCTGGTGGACGTCAGCCTGTTCCTGATCTGCACCGGCCTGGGGGTCCTGCTCTGGATCGACCAGGCCGACCTGGAACGCGGCACGATGCCGGGCGCGCTGGCCGTGGCCGACCTGGTGGCCGGGGTGCCCTGCCTGGTCCTGCTCTGGTGGCGGCGGCGCTGGCCGACCCGGATCGCCGTGTTCATGGCCGCGGTCGGGTTCTTCTCGGTGGTCTCCGCCCTGCCCGCCATGGTGCTGGTCTACACCGTCGCGGTGCGCCGGCCGCCCCGGAACGTGGCCGTGGTCTTCGTCCTGCATGTGCTGGCCGGGATCGCCTTCGCCTGGGTGCGGCCCAATCCGAGCGACAGCTGGGCCGACCTCGTCGCCGGCCTGATCGCGGTGTGCGCGGTGCTGGCCTGGGGGCTGTTCGCCCGCGCCCGGCGGCAGCTGATCCTCTCGCTGCGCGACCGGGCCGAACGGGCCGAGTCCGAGCGCAACCTGCTGCTCGAGCAGGCCCGGCAGTCCGAGCGCACCCGGATCGCCCGGGAGATGCACGACGTGCTGGGCCACCGGATCTCGCTGATCAGCCTGCACGCCGGGGCCCTGGAGTTCCGCGCCGACAAGGCCGGGCCGGAGGTGGCCGAGTCGGCGGCGGTGATCCGGGCCAGCGCCCGGCAGGCCCTGCAGGACCTGCGCGAGGTGATCGGGGTGCTGCGGGCCGGCGGGGCGGAGGACTCGCCGGACCGCCCGCAGCCCACGCTGGCCGACATCCCGAGCCTGGTCGAGGAGTCCCGCCAGGCCGGCATGAAGGTGACGCTCAACTGCGAGCACGCCGAAGGGCAGGGGGTTCCCGAGGTGATCGGCCGCACCGTCTACCGGATCGTGCAGGAAGGGCTGACCAACGCCCGAAAACACGCACCAGGCACGGCAGTGCAGGTCTCGGTGAACGGAACCCCTGGGCAGGGGCTGGAAGTGACGGTGCTGAACCGGGCGCCGCTGGCTCCCCCCGATGCCATTCCTGGGGCCGGACAGGGGTTGGTGGGGTTGACCGAGCGGGTGAATTTGGCCGAGGGGAGCCTGGAACACGGGCGGACGGCGGCGGGGGACTTCCGGCTCGCGGCCCGGCTTCCCTGGCCCACCAACGACGAAGAATTGAAGACGTCGGTGAGCACCACGGTGGAGCCGTCCGCCTGAGTGGTGGGTCGGGATGGGAGGGTTGAGAACGTGGCAGATGTCGAAGCACCGGTGCGGGTGCTGATCGTGGACGACGACGCGCTGGTGCGGGCGGCGCTGCGGATGATGCTGTCCGGCAGCGAGCACGTGGACGTGGCCGGTGAGGCGGAGGACGGCTCGCAGGTGCTCGGGGCGGTGCAGCGGCTACGGCCGGACGTGGTCCTGATGGACATCCGGATGCCTCGGGTGGACGGTCTGGCGGCCACGGAGCAGCTGGCCCAGCAGCCCTCGCCGCCTCAGGTGATCGTGCTGACCACGTTCGACGCCGACGAGTACGTGTTGCGGGCGCTGCGGGCCGGCGCCAGCGGTTTCCTGCTCAAGGACACGCCCCCGGCCGACCTGGTGCGGGCCATCCGTACGGTGGCGCAGGGCGAGGCCATGCTCTCGCCCGCGGTGACCCGGCGCCTGATCGATCACGTCGGGGCACCCTCGGCGGCCGGGCAGTCGCGGCGCCGGGAAGCGGCCCGTGACCGGCTGGACCTGCTCAGCCCGCGCGAACGGGAAGTGGCGGTGGCGGTGGGGCTGGGCAAGTCGAACGCCGAGATCGCCGACGACCTGTACATGAGCGTGGCCACGGTGAAGGCGCACGTGTCCCGGGTGATGACCAAGCTGGACGCGACCAACCGGGTGCAGATCGCGATCCTCGCCCACGACGCCGAACTGGCCTGAACAGCCTGACTTTCAGAGCCGGTTTCAGGGCCCGGCGAAGGTGGTGACCACGTTGCGGGTGACCAGCGCGGCGATCTCCTGCGCCTGGGCGTCGGCCTTGACCCGCTTTCCCTGGCCGTCCAGGCAGAACCCGGTGACCGTGCACCCCCAGGCCGCCGTGCCGGCGTTGAACACCGTGGCGCCGGAGGGGCGTTCGACGTAGCTCGTGGCCTGGACGTCACCGCAGGCCAGGTCGGCCGAGCCGACCACCTGGGCCGGGGCGGAGGCCTGGACCTGGTCGAGGCGGCCGGAGACCAGACCCTTCAGCACCTGACCAGAGCTGACCTGGGCGCCGCCGAAACCCCACCACGAGGGGTCGGTGATGGTGAGGCCGGTGCTGCCGACGGCCTCGCAGGTGGCGACCGAACCGGTGAGCTTGGCCCCCGATCCGGCGGCGACGGTGAAGCTGCGCGCGTCGGCCTGATCGGGCAGGGCGGTGACGCCGGCGGAGCCGGCCCCGAAGAAGGCGAGGTCGGTACCGTCGGCCACCGCCGCGCGTACTGAGCCGCGCAGCTTGGGCGTCCAGTAACGGCTTTCACCGGCCACCAGCACTGCCGTGGCGCCCTCGAGCAGCTTCGGCGAGGCCGTCAGGTCGGTGTCGGTGAGGTAGACGACGTCGGTGCCGGTGCGCTCGATCTGCGCGATCAGCCCGGCCTCGGTGGCCAGGGCCCCGGCGCCCGCCCCGGTGAGCAGCGGCCGGTTCAGCGTGACCTCGCGCCCCTCGCCCACCGACCCGTTGCGGTTGGTCGCGGCCCAGGTCATCGGGGAGGTCAGCACCACCACGCGATCGGACGCCGAGCCCTGGGAAGGCACCGAGGTCACCGTCAGCGGCAGGTAGCGGCTGGCCTTGCCCAGGTCGAGGCGGACGAGATAGGCGCCCTCGGGCCAGTTCGTGGTGTCGAGCGAACCGGTCGACTGCCAGCCGGCCGGCGGTCCCGACTGAGCCTGGGCCTGCAGCGTGCCCTGCCAGACCTGCCGGGCGCCGTCGCCGCCGTACCAGCCCAGCCGGAACGCCCGCACCTGCGCGGCGCCGGCACCGCGCAGGAACACCGGAACCAGTTCACCAGGAGCCACCGAGGAGGCGCCGGCGTAGGCCGCCAACCCCTTGGCCGCGGCGCGGGCCGGGGCGATGCGCCACTCCTCGGCACCGGCCTGCGCGTTCTCGCGCGCGATCGGCCCGGCCTCGCTGCCCGGGTTGCTGACCAGGCCACCGCGCACGTCCGAGGCCGGCTTCCGGGCCTCGGGGGCGGCCTCGGAACCGGCACCACCAGCACTGATCAGCCCCGCCAGGCCGCCCAGGGCAACGAGGGCGGTCACGGCGAGCAGACGCGGGGACGGCACGAAAAGGATTGTGTCGGGCGAGGGGTGCCCGGTGCCAATCCGGACGGGTTTCCGGCGAGTCACTTGCTTCACTCCAGCCAGAGGCTAGCGAACCTACGGATTCGTAGGTTACGGTTACGTAGGTAAATCCGGACTGATCAGACAGGGGCACGGAATGACTGCATCGACCAGCGCCGCCGGCGCCGGCGACCTCGACCCGACCCCTGCCCAGGGGGCCGCCGAAACTCCGCGCCGGCCCCGACGTCCTCAGTTGCCGCTGACCTACGGTCGCAAGAGCAACGTCGAGATCGTGTTCCTCTGGTTCTTCGTGGTCGCGCCCCTAGTGGCGGTGGCCGCGGCCGTGCCGGTGGCCTGGACGGGCGGCTGGCTGGGCTGGACCGACGTGATCCTGTTCGCGGTGATGTACCTGTTCACCGGGCTGGGCGTGACCGTCGGCTTCCACCGCTACCTGACCCACGGCGCGTTCAAGGCCAAGCGGCCGATGCGGATCCTGCTCACCGTGGCCGGCACGATGGCGATCGAGGGCGCCCCGATCCGCTGGGTCGCCGATCACCGCCGCCACCACCAGTTCTCCGACGACGAGAACGACCCGCACTCCCCCTGGCGCTTCGGCGAGACCGTGCCGGCCCTGGCCAAGGGCATGATCTGGGCGCACATGGGCTGGCTGTTCACCCGGGAGAACTCGAACTCGCGCCGGTTCGCCCCGGACCTGGTGGCCGACCGCGACATCCGGTTCATCCAGAAGAACTTCGTCTGGTTCCTGCTGCTCAGCCTGTTCGGCCCGGCGATCGTGGGCGGCCTGGTCAGCCAGTCCTGGCACGGCTTCGTCACCGCCTACTTCTGGGCCGGCCTGGTCCGGATCGCGCTGATCCACCACGTCACCTGGGCGGTCAACTCGGTCTGCCACGTGATGGGTGAGCGGCCCTTCAAGACCTCCCAGAAGGACCGGGCCTCGAACGTCTGGTTGCTGGCGGTCCCGAGCTTCGGCGAGAGCTGGCACAACCTGCACCACGCCGACCCGACCTGTGCGCGGCACGGCGTGGACCCGGGGCAGATCGACATCTCGGCCCGGGTGATCTGGCTGTTCGAGAAGGCCGGCTGGGTCTGGAACGTGAAGTGGCCCAAGGAGAACCGGATCGACGCGAAGCGGGTCGAACAGGCCGCCTGAGGCGACCACGAACAAATGGTGGACGGGCCGGCGCGAGGTGCGTTGGCCCGTCCACCATTTGTTGTGAGGATGTCGGGATGGACATTCAGGAAGCACTCGCGTTCTGCAAGGCGAACCACCACGCCGTCCTGACCACGCTGAAGAAGGACGGCAGCCCACAGATGTCCCCGGTGACCGTCGGTGTCTCCACCGACGGCACCCAGGTGGTGATCAGCAGCCGGGAGACCGCGATCAAGGTGAAGCACCTGCGCCGCGACCCGCGGGCCTGGCTGGCGGTGTTCACCGACGGCTTCTACGGCGAGTGGGTGCAGGTCGCCGGGCCGGTCGAGATCGTCGGCCTGCCCGCCGCGATGCCCCTGCTGGTGGACTACTACAAGGACATCAGCGGCGAGCACCCCGACTGGGACGAGTACCGGGCCGTGATGGAGAAGGACCAGCGGGTGATCATCCGGATCACGCCCACCGAGGTGGGCCCGAACGTCTCCGGTTGATCAGTCGGTCTTGCCGTCGGCGTGGATCGTGCTGAACCCGGTGTACCCGGCCAGCGCCGCGGGGATCACGATCGAGCCGTCGGCCTGCTGCCCGTTCTCGAGGATCGCGGCCATGGTGCGGCCGATCGGCAGGCCCGAGCCGTTGAGGGTGGCCACCAGCTCGCGCTTGCCGTCCTCGGTGCGGGTGCGGATGTTGGCCCGCCGGGCCTGGAACTGGCCGCAGTCCGAGCAGGACGAGATCTCCCGGAAGGCGTTCTGCCCGGGCAGCCAGACCTCCACGTCGTAGGTCATCTGGGCGCCGAAACCGGTGTCGCCCGCGGCCAGCAGGATCACCCGGTGGGCCAGGCCGAGCTTCTGCAGCAGCGACTCGGCGTGGCCGACCAGCTTCTCCAGCTCGTTCTGCGACTGCTCGGGCGCGCAGATGCGCACCATCTCGACCTTCTCGAACTCGTGCAGCCGGATCAGCCCACGGGTGTCGCGGCCGTACGAGCCGGCCTCCGAGCGGAAGCACGGCGTCCACGCGGTGTAGGCCAGCGGCAGCTCACCGGGCTCGACGATCTCGTCGGCGTGCAGGTTGGTCAGCGGCACCTCGGCGGTCGGGATCAGGTACAGGTCCCGGCTGCCGGCCGAGGTGCGGAACAGGTCCTCCTCGAACTTCGGCAGCTGCCCGGTGCCCTCGAGCGCGCTCGGCGCCACCAGGTGCGGCACCGCGAACTCGGTGTAGCCGTGCTCGCGGGTGTGCGTGTCGAGGAAGAACGAGATCAGGCCGCGCTCCAGCGCCGCCCCGGCGCCGCGGGAGACCCGGAACCGCGGGCCCGACAGCTTGGTGGCCCGGGCGAAGTCGAGGATGCCGGTGCGCTCGCCCAGCTCGACGTGGTCGAGCGGGGTGAAGGCGAACTCCGGCGGGGTGCCCCAGGTGCGGACCTCGGTGGCGTCGGCGTCGCTGAAGCCGTCGGGCAGCGAGTCGAGCGGCAGGTTGGGGATGGTGAGCATCCAGGCGCGCAGGTCGGCGGCGGCCTGGTCGGCGCCCTCCTCGGCCTGCCGGATCTGCTCCTTCAGGCTGCGGGCGCGCTCTTTCAGCTCGCTCACGTCCCCACCGGCCTTGGCGGTCCGGCCCACCTCGGCGGCGACCTTCTTGGACTCGGCGCGCAGGTCGTCGGCCGCCTTGATGCCGGCGTTCCGGCTGGACAGCAACTCCTCCAGGGCTGCGGTGTCCAGGGTGTAGCCACGGCGGGCGAGCCGGCGAACCGCCTCTGTGCCCGGGTCGAGCAGGGCGCGCGGGTCGTGCATCGAAGGACCTTTCACCAGGAAGGGTTTTGCCGCGTCGATGCTATCGGGGTGTACCCGATTAGTAATCCGGGTTAACGGCGGCGCGCTGGCCGCCGGCCCGGCGCGGCGACCGGCCAGAATGCCGCCATGGCGATCGATCCCTGCTCCTCGCAGACCCTGACCGCACCGGACGGCGCCGAGCTCGTGGTGTGCGCGCACGGCGGGCACGTGACCGGCTGGACCCCGGCCGGTGGCCGGCCCCGGCTGTGGCTGAGCCCGACCGCGGAGTGCGGGCCGGGCAAGGCCATCCGCGGCGGCGTCCCGGTGATCTTCCCTCAGTTCGCCGGGCGCGGGCCGCTGCCCAAGCACGGCGTGGCCCGTAACCGGGCCTGGACGGAGGTGGAGTCCGGGCCGGGCACCTGGACCGCGAAACTCGTTGACGACACGGACACCCGGGCGATCTGGCCGCACTCGTTCGAACTGGTGCTGAGCGCCCGGGCCGAGGGCCAGACCCTGGACCTGGAGCTGACCGCCCGCAACACCGGCGACGCGCCGTGGAGCTTCACCGCCGCTCTGCACAGCTACTTCACAGTCGGTGACCCCGACACGGTGATCTCCGGGCTCGGCGGCCGGGCGGCGGCGGACAACGCCGGCGGCCCGGCCTACACCTTCGCCCCTGCGGGGGGCTCGGTGCCCGCCCTGACCTCCCGCGACGTGTCGATCGAAGGAGCCTCCGGCCCGGTGGCCCTGGAGGACCCCGAGCTGGGCCGACTGCTGGTCACCGCCAACGGCTTTCCTGACCGGGTGGTCTGGAACCCCGGAGCGGGTCACGGCCTGGGCGACGTGCCGGACGGATCCGAGACCGGCTGGGTCTGTATCGAGCCGGCCCTGCTGCAGCCGGTCGAGCTGACGCCCGGGTCTGCCTGGACGGGCAGTGTGCGGTTCGATACGGGCCGCGCGCCGACCGACGACTGATCTCGCTATACGTATCAGTCACTTCCGGACGACCTGCTCATATCCGTAGGCCGATTACGTGGAGTCATAGCACTTTGCTAAATCAGCATCGGTGTGGCAGGCTCTTCGACGCACCGGCGCCGAGAGCGCCGGTGCACCAGAATCTTCTCGTTCGCCCGGGTTCGGCTCCACGCGGCCCGGGCGGCGTCGTCCCACCGCAGTTGCTCCCCCGGCCGGCTCCCGCAGCGGCCAGTACCTTGGATCTCCCGGTTTGAGCCAGGGGTTGGAGGGACTTCCTGGCCCAGACCGTGGCAGTCACAGATCGCCCTGGCGGAAACTTCGGTTTCCGCCAGGGCGATCTGTGCTTTGGCCGGCACCGCTGATCAGGCGGCCGAGCCCAGGTACTCCTCCCAGGAGGGCTCACGCACGTCGGCCCCGCGAACCACCCAGGCCGGACCGCGCGGTGGCCGCGGCCGGACCGACAGCGTCCAGCCCATCTCCTCCGGGGTGCGGCTGCCCTTGACGTTGTTGCACCGCATGCAGCAGGCCACCAGGTTCTCCCAGGTGTCCTGACCGCCCCGGCTGCGCGGCAGCACGTGGTCGATCGTGGTGGCGTGGCTGTCGCAGTAACCGCACCGGTGCTCGTCCCGCCGCAGCACACCGCGCCGGCTGACCGGGATCACCCGGCCGTGCGGCACCTTCACGTAGCGCTGGAGCACGATCACCGACGGCCGGGGGACGGTCAGCATCTCGCTGACCACTGGGTGCGGACCGCTCTCGACCACTGCGGCTTTACCCGCGAGGACGAGCACGACGGCCCGGCGGAAGGAGACGACGGCCAACGGCTCGTAGCCGGCGTTCAGAACGAGGGTGCGCATGAGCGGCCACCTCCTGGGTCCCGGGACGACAAAAGGCGCCGTTCCGAGTGGAACGACGCCTTGGCTGGGCGGCACACGGCCGCAGGTATTTCGGGTTGTATCTCGAACGCGTGGGTGGTGCGGGCCTGGGCAGGATGCCCTGGTAACCCCGTATGGGACCGCGCCCTGGCGGCCAGGAAGTCGCGTATGTGACCAGCCACTACGACCTCCTCACCGGAATGCCAGCTTGTCGGACCCTGGATGACAGGGTAAGCGGGAACCCCTGACCAGATCACTCCCTTTCTCTCAGTGATCTGCGCCGCGTACGTCACCACCGGATGAAGGAATGGCAAACAGCGGAAGCCCCGCCACCCGGGCGGGGCTTCCGTGCAGGCTCGGGCGGGTGACCGCCCGGATCAGCCGATCCGGCCGAAGCTGACCGCGCTGGTCCAGATCGCCCGCTTGCTGAACGACGTCCCGGTGCGGCCCGCGTCGTACATCATGTTGCCGCCGGCGTAGAGGCCCACGTGGTAGGCGGCCCCGCCGTTGCTGAAGAACACCAGGTCACCGGGCTGTGCCTCGGACCGCGAGATCCGGGTGGCGGCCAGCATCTGCTGGTTCGCCGTGCGCGGCAGCGCGACGCCGACCTGGTTGAAGATGTACTGCATGGCCCCCGAGCAGTCCCAGGCGATCGGCGTGGTGCCGCCGTACCGGTAGGGGACCCCGAGGTAGCGCGAGGCAACGGCCAGCACCGAGGTGCCGCGCGCACTGCCGTAAGAACTGGACACGTTCGAACCCGTCGACAACTCCCCGCTTGCGACGGGGACAACGACCTTCTTCGGAATTGCGGTGAAATCACTGCTTTCGAAGGATACCGTCGCTGCGACCGGGGCGGTGAGGGGTGCCGCCGAAGTCTGCGCGCCGCCCGGGGCGGCGATCAGGCCGCCGGCGAACGCGACGGCCGGCTGGACCGCGATCGGGGCCGTGGCCGGAGCCGCGGCGACCTCGGGCGAGGTCCGGGTGGAGGCCTGGGAGGACATGCCCATCGAGGCGACCAGACCGCCGGACATGGCGATCACGGCCCCGCCTCGACCGATCACCGACATCTGACCGGTGACGGCCGTCCCGAGGGACTTCAGGGGTGTTGCAGCACGAACGGGCGCGCGATGGCGCGCCGTGGCGCGAGTGGTCACGGTTTACCTCTCCGGACGCCTACGAGGTCAGCTGTCGGGTTCGGGTGGGAGAAGTCACCCGGCCGGACTCCGTCCCTGACCTCGCGGGTCGTGGACGGCTTCGCGGCTTCACCCCAAGGAGCGCCCGGATCGGACACCCCGGAAATGGGTCCCCCGCCTCTGCCATGCGGTGTTCAGGTTGCCCCGGGGTGGTGGCAGAGCTCGGCGTCCGCCTCGGGGGCTTCTCGGAGGGAGAGAAGCGAACGCGAAGCTACCTGACGCGACGAAGCGATGTCACGTCTGGGTCACGGAGCTGGGGGAAAACTTTACGTTCGGTGACCGAGTTCACGCCTTCGGGTGAGCATCTGTCCCTCGATCGGAGCAGACCCACCCGCCGTTGGGGTGACTCACAGAAGCCCCACAAGTACCTTTTACCTCTCGTTCAGCTCGACACGCTGCGGAAGGCCCGGAACCGGCCATCTGCTTTTGACCGGCGTGGGACCGGCTGGTAATGGGGACTTCCGGGTGGAAAGCGGTGCAGTGAGAGGGCTATTTGGAAGGCTGTTCTGGTCTGCGGGTTCGTGCTGCGGCCCGGCCCGGAACGCCGACGAGCCCTCGTCCGGGCGGACGAGGGCTCGCGGAGGTGGTGTGAGCTGTGTGCAGGACCCGGTCAGACCGCCTCGACGAAGACATGACGGGCCACGTCGGCCAGCAGCGCCACGCCGGCGTCGGACCCGGGCGCCGAGCGCATCTCGGGCACCTTCACCACGTTGACCAGGTAGCCGGTGGGGGTGCGCTGGGCCTGGACCCGGCAGCCGGGGACCATGCCGGCCCCCTGCAGCTGCTTCATCAGCTCGGTGTCGATCTGCAGGCGCTCGCCGAGACGACGGATCATCAGCTCGCTGCTCTGCGGGGCGGCGGAGTCGGCCGCGACCGCGTCGGGCAGGCTCACCACCCCTTCCCGGAACGCACCCGGGGCGGCCTGCGGGCCACCGAGTTCTTCCAGGCCCGGGATCGGGTTGCCGTAGGGGCTCTCCAGCGGTCCGGCCAGCATCTTGAGCAGTTTCTGCTCGACGTGGTCGCTCATCACGTGTTCCCAGCGGCAGGCCTCGTCGTGGACGAGTTCCCACTCCAGGCCGATCACGTCGAGCAGCAGCCGCTCGGCGAGGCGGTGCTTGCGCATCACCCGGGTGGCCTTGGCCCGGCCGATCTCGGTCAGCTCGAGGTGCCGGTCACCGGTGACGTGCAGAAGACCGTCACGTTCCATCCGGGCCACGGTCTGGGACACGGTCGGCCCGGAGTGGCCGAGGCGCTCTGCGATCCGGGCCCGCAGCGGGACGACGCCCTCTTCCTCGAGCTCGAAGATCGTTCTCAGATACATCTCGGTGGTGTCGATGAGGTCGCTCACGGGGCCCATTGTCCGCCACCGGGCAACCCGGCACCATCCACCGGGGGTTCGACGGCCTGCCCTTCACCGAACGTACGCCGGCCGGAACGCTCCGGGGCGGTTTCGGTGTCCGGCCTGTGTTCGACCTGTGCCCGGGCAGGCAACAGCCCGCAGGCTCGCCGGATTCTCCGGCGGTGTCCGCTGGACGATACGGACCCCTGCGGGCTGCGGTGACTGCCTGGGATTTCGCCGGCCGCTGACGGCCGTGGAATCACTCTCGGGTATCGAGAGCAGTCCGTCCGGAACTGCAGCGGCTAGGCGGCCGCCACCTCACGCGTCCGATGTGAAATCACTGTTCGGACCACCTCCCTTCCCGTGTGCCTCGAAGGTACGTAGACGCCCCGGAGGAGTGCAACGGATTTTCACCTTCGGCGTACAGCACCCCTTCGATCACCCGGTCGGCCGACAGGAAGGGGTGGGAGAAGGCATGATCGGTCGGGTGAGCACGGCGTCCGAGGAGATCCACACGGCACTGGCCGCTGCCGCGACCCTTCCGGCGGGCCCGGGGCAGATCCGTGCCCTGGACGGTCTGCTGCCCTCGGTGACCCGCGCGGGCGGGGCCCACGAGGTCGGCCGGCTGGGCACCGAGATCCGCAGCACCCTGCTGACGGCCTGTCTGATCGGCGGGCGGCACGGGCGGGTGCCGGAACTGCTGGGCTGGCTGACCGCCCGCTACGACGAGGCCCCTGGCTGGATGGGCGAGGACCTGCGGCGCCGGGTGCTGGCCAACCTGGCCGAGGCGGCGGCCGGGCTGCTGCCCTACCCCGACGTCTCGCGCTCCCTGATCAACCACATCGTCACCGGCGCCGAGCAGCGCTACGCCGAGGCCGGGGAGCATCCGGGGCCGGTGCTGCGCGCCCGGTTCCTGTTCACCCAGCACGTGCAGGGTTCGCTGGCTGCCGGCGACCTGCTCGAGGCCTGGCTGGCCGCCGGGCCCGCTCCCGCCGGGGTCGGCTGCGCCGAGTGCGAGCAGGCCGAACAGGTGCGGCACCTGGTGGCGGTGGGCGCCTACCAGCGGGCGATCGAGCACGCCGCGCCGGTGCTGCGGGCGCCGATGACCGAGTGCGAGGCGCAGCCGGCCGGAGTGATCGGTGCGGTGCTGCCCGCACTGCTGCGTACCGGGGCGGTCGGCGCGGCGGCTTCCGAGCACGTTCGGGCGGTGAGGCTGATCCGGGCCCGGCTGGCCACGGCGGCCGCCACCGCCGGGATCGCCGGCGACGCGGGCGGCGACGTGCTGGCCGCAAGTGCCCTGCGCGGCATGGGGGCCGCCGACCAGATCCTGGCCTGCGCCCGGGCCGGGCGGTTGCGGCACGGGCTGGACCTGCTGCGGGAGTGGCTGCCCGCGCTGGCGGTCACCCCCGAACCGCTGGAGCAGCTGGGCACCGCCTCGGCGATCGCCCGGCTGGTCTGGGGGCTGAGCGAGGCCGGGCGGGCCAACGAGGTGGTGCTGCCGGCCGCCCGGGCGAGCACGCTGCCCCCGGCCCTGGCCCACACCGAAGACCTCACGGTCGGTGCCCTCGGCGAGCGCGTGCTGGCGGTGAGCAACCGGCTGGCAACGCTTTTCGACGGGCGCAACGAGACCTCGGCGATCGGCGACGGGCTGCGCGAGACCCTGGGTTCCGGCCCGCTGCCGGACATGCCGCTGGATGCGTTCGACCGGGCCGGGCTCCCGGAGTGGGCCCCGCCGGTGCGCGGTGGCCGCCGGGCCCAGGGCGACGGGGTGCCGGCCGACATCACCGTGCTGGCCAAGGAGTTCGAGGACGCGCTGCGGATCGACGCGATCGAGGCAATGCAGGCGGTGCTGACCGCCTGGCGGGCGACCCGGCCCACCGCCCAGACGCGGGGCCAGACCGACGCCGAGCGGGCCGCGGCCCGGCTGGACGGCTGGCTCACTCTCGAGGAAATCGCCTCGCACCCGGCGGATCTCGCCCCTGACCGGCCACTGATGACCGCCGCTCAGGAGGCCACCGAGCGGCTCCAGCGGGCCGGACTGCACCTCGAGGCGCTGCTGCACGAGCAGGCCTGTGTGCTCGCCGCGGCCGGGAATCGGCTGATCGACCCGGGCCCGGCGATGGACCGGATCGAGGAGCTGACCGCGGAGGTGGCCGGGCTGAGCCCGGGCCCCGACCTCGGCGAGGCGCTGTCCCGGCTGGTGCTGGCCCGGGAGATCGCGGCGATGGCCGGGGTGCCCGTGCCCGAGCAGATCTCCCAGCTGGTGCCGGTGCACGGCTCGGTCCCAGTCGAGGCCACCGCCCTGCTCCCGGTCTCCCCCGATCCGGAAGAACCCGAAGCTGAGCCCGACGCCGAGGAGGAAGAGGACACCGAGGTCCAGCCGATCCACGACCCGGCGGTGGCCGAGCCGTTCGGCCCGGCCTCCATGCCGACGTCGCTGATCGGCCCGTTCATGACCACCCCGATCCCGGTGACCCCCTCGAACTCCCCCGGCCAGCGGCCCTTCTCCAGCGGTGAGGACACCCAGCAGCCCCGACGCCGGCTGGACGCGATCGAGCGGATCCGGGCGCAGATGTCACCGGAAGAGGTGCGCGAACTGGCGCAGACCCTCGACCTGGTGAACTTCGACCCGCTGGAGACGTCGGTGGCCCAGCTGCGCTCGGTGCCACCGGAACGGCTGGAGCACCGGCACCTGCGCGCACTCACCCGGATGCTGCGCCTGCGGGCCCGCGACGAACCACGGCACAACGCGGTGAGCACGCTGATGCAGGCGGTCGCCACGCTGCCGGTGGGAGTGCGGCCGCTGGAGCGTGCGCAGGCCGGGGCCGACCTGGCCACGCTGCTGGCCGAGACCGATCCCGGTGCGGCCCTCTCGGTCTGGAACACCGCCGTGGGGGATGCCGAAAGGGCTGGCGAGGGGCCGGTTCTGGGTACCCTGCTGGCCGCTTCGGCCATGCTGCGGCACCGCACCGGCGAGACCTCCCTGGCCGCCGCCGACCTGGCCCGGGCCGTGCCCCTGCTGGACAAGTACGCGCCCCCGGCCCTGGCCGGGCAGTGCCGGGTCGACCTGTCCCGGGTGCTGCTGGCGCTCGACCGGCCGTTCGCCGCGGCCGCCGCGGCCGAGGCGGCGCTGGCCGACGTGGCCGAGGTGCTGCGGGCCGAAGGACTGGAGACGGCGCCGCTGAAGACGCCGGGGGCCGCACCGGACGACGTGGAGCCGGTGCCGGGGCAGATCCCGGCCGAGGTGGCGTCCCGGATGCACCTGGCCGGGGCCGCGGCGTTCGCTGCGGCCGAGGCGAACTCGACGGCCGGAACGCCGGTCGGCCCGGCCCGGCGCCTGGCCATCCGCAGCGCCCAGTGGCACGCCCGCAACGGCAATCCGATCGGCCAGGCCGAGGCCTGGCAACTGGCGGCCCGGCTGGCCGGCCGGCCCGGGCGGGTGGCGGCCGACCTGCTCCGGGCGGCCGAGCTGTCCGAGGCCGGGGGCGACTGGGCCCGGGCCGCGACCTGCCGCCGGGAACGGGTCACCGCGGTGCGGGCCGCCTCCGGTGACGGGGCGGCCCTGGATGCGCTCGACGAGGCCGACGAGACGCTCGACGCCTGGGCCCGGGCCCTGGCCGGGCGTCGGCTGCAGCCCGCGGAGCGGGCCGCGGGCGAGCACCAGCTGCGCTGGCACCGGGTGGCGGTGGCCGAGCAGCGGGCCCGGCTCCTGGCTCTGGCCGGGCGTTTCGAGGAGGCGATGGCGGTGGCCGGCCCGCTGGTGCAGGAGTACCACGAGCTCGACGACGCCTGGTCGGCCCGCGACCTGCAGGGACTGCGCGGACAGTTGCGCGCCGAGCTGGGCGATCTCGAGGGAGCAGTGGCCGACCTGCGGGAGGCGGCCGAGGGTGCGGCCGCCGCCGCCGAGCAGGAACAGACCCATGGGCTGGGCGCCCGGCTGGCCGCGGTGCTCGGCGGCGCCGGCCGGGACGACGAGGCCGAGGCGGCCTGGAACCGCTACTGCGAACCCGGGTGATGGTGAGCGGCCCACCCGGGCCGCTCACCATCGTCCTCAATGAGGTTCTTCAGGGCTCCCGGCGCACGATCTGCCAGCCCGAAGCATCGTCGAGCAGGGGCAGACCGGCGTCGGCGGTGATCCGAACGTCCTGCGGATCGGCGGCGGCCGGCAGGAAGACCAGCCGGTCGTGCATCCGCGACGGCTGGCCCTGCCAGAACTCGATCTCCACCGGTCGCACCAGGAAACCGCCCCAGTTCGGCGGCACCGGCACGTCCTCGGCCTGACCGGTGTCCGGCCACTGTTCGCTGAAATCCCGCCAACGGTCGACGAAGTCGGCCCGGGAGGCGGCCACCCGCGACTGGCGACTGGCCCAGGCCCCGATGCGTGAGCCCCACGGCCGGGAGCGGAAGTACTCGGCGGTGGCCCGTTCGTCCACCCGTTCCACCACCCCGCGCACCGTGACCTGCCGGTGCAGCGGCATCCAGACCAGGTCGAGCGCGGCGAGCGGGTTCGCGGTCAGTTCGAGGCCCTTGCGGGAGCCGTAGTTGGTGAAGAACACGAACCCCAGTCGCTCGGCGTGCTTGAGCAGCACCGTGCGCACCGTCGGGGCTCCGTGCGGGTCGACCGTGGCCAGCGCCATCGCGTTCGGCTCGCTCACCTCCGGGTGCGCCAGCGCGTCGTCGTACCAGTGCCGGAACTGGGCCAGCGGGGTGTCGGCCAGTTCGGTCTCGGCCAGACCGGGCACTTGGTAGGACAGCCGCTGGGTGCTGAACGCCGGGTCGACGGGCTCGATGCTCATGGGCCCAGTCTGCACTGGGGCAAGGAATGTGGCGTTGGACATGCCGGACGCCCTACCCCCGCCGATCAGGCTGCGCTGCACTGGTTGTCAGGTTGTCTCCCAGCAGAAAAGGATTCCGTGATGGGCGAATTCGTTCCGGGGCTCGAGGGCGTGGTCGCTTTCGAGACCGTCATCGCCGAACCCGACCGGGACGGCGGGGCGCTGCGCTACCGCGGCGTCGATCTGGTCGACCTGGCCGGGCGGGTCGACTTCGGCCAGGTCTGGGGCCTGCTGGTGGACAACGCCTTCGCCCCCGGGCTGCCGCCGGCCGAACCGTTCCCGCTGCCGGTGCGCACCGGCGACGTCCGGGTCGACCTGCAGAGCGCCCTGGCCCAACTGGCTGCGCAGTGGGGGCTGCGGCCGTTGCTCGACATCGACGTCACCCAGGCCCGCGCCGACCTGGCCCGGGTCTCGGCGACCGGTCTCTCGTTCGTGGCCCAGTCGGCGCGTGGGCAGGATCTGCCGGTGGTGCCGCCGGAGCTGGTGGACCGGGGCCGGACCAGCACCGAGCGGTTCATGATCGAGTGGCGGGGCGAGCCGGACCCGAAGCACGTGGAGGCGGTCGACGCCTACTGGGTCTCGGCCGCCGAGCACGGGATGAACGCGTCCACCTTCACCGCCCGGGTGATCGCCTCGACCGGGGCCGACGTGGCCGCAGCACTGTCCGGTGCGGTCGGCGCGATGTCCGGCCCACTGCACGGGGGCGCGCCCTCGCGGGTGCTGCACATGCTGGAAGGGGTGGAGCAGCGCGGTGACGCCGAGGCCTACGTGAAGGACCTGCTCGACCGGGGTGAGCGACTGATGGGCTTCGGGCACCGGGTCTACCGGGCCGAGGACCCACGGGCCCAGGTGCTGCGGGCCACCGCCGAGCGGCTCAAGACACCCCGGTTCGAGGTGGCCCGGGCCTTGGAGCAGGCCGCCCTGGCCGAGCTGCAGGCCCGGCGCCCGGATCGGGTGCTGGCCACCAACGTGGAGTTCTGGGCGGCCGTGATGCTGGACTTCGCCGAGGTACCGGCCCGGATGTTCACGCCCCTGTTCAGTTGTGCCCGCACCGCCGGGTGGTCGGCGCACATCCTGGAACAGAAGGCCACCGGCCGGCTGGTGCGCCCCTCCGCCCGTTATGTCGGGGAGGGCTCACGGGCCCTCGAGAGCGTCACGGGGTATTGACGGGCGGGGCGGCGGCCGGGCCTGCGACACTTGCCCGCGTGAGTGAGCCGACCGCCGCCGAGTCCATCGTCATCCCGGCGAACCTGCTGCCCGCCGACGGCCGTTTCGGCTCCGGGCCCAGCAAGATCCGCCCCGAGCAGGTCGCCTACCTGGCCTCCATCGAGCGCACCGTGCTCGGCACCTCGCACCGCCAGGCCCCGGTGAAGGACCTGGTGGGCCGGGTCCGGGCCGGGCTGGGCGAACTGTTCTCGCTCCCCGAGGGCTACGAGGTGGTGCTCGGCAACGGCGGGTCCAACGCGTTCTGGGACATCGCGGCCCACAACCTGGTGCGCCACCGCGCCCAGCACGTGACCTTCGGCGAGTTCTCGGCCAAGTTCGCCTCGGTCACCGCCAAGGCCCCGTTCCTGGGCGCCGGCACGGTGCTCGAGGCACCGGCCGGAGACCTGGCGCAACCGCACGCCGAGGAGGGGGTGGACGTCTACGCCTGGCCCCAGAACGAGACCTCGACCGGAGTCATGGCCCCCGTCCTGCGGGTTCCCGGCGCCGACGCGGACTCCCTGATGCTGATCGACGCCACCTCCGGCGCGGGCGGCCTCCCGGTGGACATCGCGCAGACCGACGCCTACTACTTCGCTCCCCAGAAGAGCTTCGCCTCCGACGGTGGCCTCTGGTTCGCCGTGCTGTCGCCGGCCGCCCTGGAGCGCAGCGCGCGGATCGCCGCGTCCGGCCGCTACATCCCCGACTTCCTCGACCTCGAGACCGCGATCGCCAACTCCCGTAAGAACCAGACGCTCAACACCCCGGCCGTGGCCACGGTGGCACTGATGGCCTCGCAGATCGACTGGATGCTGGCCAACGGCGGGCTCGACTGGGTGGTCGCCCGCACCGCCGACTCCAGTGAGCGGATCTACACCTGGGCCGAGAAGATGCCCTACACCAGCCCGTTCGTGGCTACCCCGGCCGCTCGCAGCCAGGTGGTCTGCACCGTCGACTTCGACGGGGTGGATGCCGCGACGGTGGCCCGGGTGCTGCGGGCGAACGGGATCGTCGACACCGAGCCCTACCGCAAGCTGGGCCGCAACCAGCTCCGCCTCGCGGTCTACCCCGCGGTCGCCCCGGACGACGTAAGTGCGCTGCTCAGCTGCATCGAGTACGTGGTGGAGCAGTTGGGTTAGCCCTCCTCCTAACCCAACCACTGCTTGAGGACGTCCGCGAGCCCTACGGCTCGCGGACGTCCTTTGGTTTGTGGGGGCTTTGAGAAGGCACTGACCACTTCGGGCGCCGTCCGGTAACGGCACATCGACGAACTTCACCGAACCGTCACGGAGGTTCGTTCCACAAACCCTGTTTTTCCTCTATTCTCTAGTAGAGCGATAGAGTTAATGTATGGTTACCGCCACCGAGTCGCCCGACCGGCCCGGCGAACTGCCCCAGCACCTCCCCGTACTGCCCAGCACCGCCATTTCTCGTCCGCTTCCCGGGCCCACGGACGGCCCGTACAGACTTGGAGTCCCCTCGAGATGAACGTTCTGCGTGGACGCGGCCGCACGGTCTCCGTGCTCGCCCTGCTGGCAGCCTCCGCGGTCGGGCTGAGCGCCTGCGGTTCGAACGACGGCACGAGCTCGAGCTCCGGCGGCGGCGGAGGCGCCGAGAACGAGATCGACATCGTCGGCTTCTCGGTGATCAAGTCCGCCTACGACGACCTCGGCGAGCAGTTCTCCGCGACGCCGGACGGCGAGGGCGTCACCTTCAAGAGCTCCTACGGCGCCAGCGGGGCCCAGTCCCGGGCCGTGATCGCCGGGCAGAAGGCCGACCTGGTCGCCTTCTCGCTGGAGCCGGACATGACCAAGGTCGTCGACGCCGGCAAGGTCGGCGAGGACTGGCAGAGCGCCGGCTCGACCAAGGGCATCGCCTCCAGCTCGGTCGTGGTGATCGTGACCCGCAAGGGCAACCCCAAGGGCATCAAGGGCTGGGACGACATCGCCAAGCCGGGCGTCGAGATCGTCACCGCCGACCCGGGCACCTCGGGTGCGGCGAAGTGGAACCTGCTGGGCGCCTACTCGCAGGCCCTCGGCGACTCGAACGACGAGGCCGCGGCCGAGACCTACCTGAAGAGCTTCATCGGCAACGTGGTGAGCTGGAACGACAGCGGCCGCAACGCCACCGACGCGTTCATCAAGGGCACCGGCGACGTGCTGATCTCCTACGAGAACGAGGCCATCGCGGCGCGCGCCGCCGGCGAGGAACTCGACTACGTGGTCCCCGAGTCCACCCTGCTGATCCAGAACCCGGCCGCGGTGACCACCGAGGCGCCGGAGGCGACCTCCAAGTTCCTCGAGTACATCGAGAGCACCGAGGGTCAGACCATCCTGGCCAAGCACGGCTACCGCCCGGTCATCGACGGGGTCGAGGCCACCGGCGTCGAGGGGGCCAACGACCCGGCCGCCCCGTTCCCGGCCGTGGCCGACCTGACCACCATCGACGAGCTCGGCGGCTGGTCCGAGGTGGACAAGAAGTTCTTCGGCGACGACGGCATCGTCACCAAGCTCCGGGGCTGACCTGAGATGGCCTCCTCCTCCGTGGAAAACCCGGTCCCGGCCCCGCCCCGGCGGCGGCCGCGACCGGTCTCCTCGGGCCGGCTCACGTCGGCGTCCGGCCTCGGGCTGGGCGTCGGCGTGCTGTGGCTCTCGCTGATCGTGCTGCTGCCGATCGCCTCGATCGTGGTGGTGGCCTTCCAGAGCGGCTTCGGTGAGTTCTGGGACTCGATCACCGCACCGAACGCCCTCGACGCCATCCGGCTCAGTGTCGGCGCGGCCCTGCTGGTCACCGTGGTCAACGCGGTGATGGGGACGCTGGTGGCCTGGGTGCTGGTGCGGGACTCGTTCCCGGGCAAGCGGCTGGTCGAGGTGGTCATCGACATCCCGTTCGCCCTGCCCACGATCGTGGCCGGCCTGGTGCTGATCTCGCTCTACGGCCCGCAGAGCCCGTTCGGTGTCGACCTGGTCGGCACCCGCACCGGCATCGTCGTGGCCCTGCTGTTCGTGACGCTGCCGTTCGTGGTGCGCTCGGTGCAGCCGGTGCTGATCGAGATGGAACGCGACGTGGAGGAGGCCGCGGCCTCGCTCGGGGCCTCCGGCTTCACCGTCTTCCGCCGGATCATCCTGCCCACCATCGCCCCGGCCGTGCTGGCCGGGTCGGCCCTGGCCTTCGCCCGGGCGCTGGGTGAGTTCGGTTCGGTCATCCTGATCTCGGCCAACCTGGTCGGCAAGACCGAGGTCAGCAGTGCGTACATCCTCAAGCTGATCGAGCAGAACGACACGACCGGGGCGGCCGCGGTCGCCACCATCCTGCTGGTGGTCGCCGTGATCGTGCTGGTGCTGCTCGACTCGCTGCAGAGACTGGCGGCCCGCCGTGACTGACACTGCCTCGGTTTCCCTGAAGACGTCCTCGGACGGCGACGACGGCCGTCCGCCGGTGGTGGTCCGCTCCCCCCGGCGGCGCAGCCGCCCGGGCAACCCGGCCACACGCTGGATCCTGCGGATCATCGCGGTGGTCTACGTGCTCGGCCTGGTCGCCCTGCCGGTCGGCACGGTGGTCGAGCACACCTTCGAGAACGGTCTCGATCCGGTGCTGGAGTCGCTGCGCAATCCCGACCTGCAGTCGGCGGCCCGCCTCGGCGTGCTGGTGGCGCTGATCAGCGTGGCGATCAACACCGTGTTCGGGGTCGGTATCGCGATCCTGCTGGTGCGTTACCGCTTCCCCGGCCGCCGCCTGCTGAACGCGATCATCGACCTGCCGGTCTCGATCTCGCCGATCGTGGTGGGTATCGCGCTGATCTTCGTCTACGGCTCGGGCGGCTGGTTCGGCCCGGCGCTGAACGACCTGGGCATCCAGATCATCTTCGCCACCCCGGCCCTGATCCTGGCCACCGTGATCGTCGCCCTGCCGCTGGTGGTGCGCGAGGTGATCCCGGTGCTCGAGGAGGCCGGGACCGAGCAGGACCAGGCCGCACAGTCGCTGGGCGCCAACGCCTTCCAGCGGTTCGTGCGGATCACCCTGCCGACCATCAAGTGGGCCCTGGCCTACGGCGTGGTGCTCAGCCTGGCCCGTTCGCTGGGTGAGTTCGGCGCGGTGCGCGTGGTCAGCGGCAGCGTGGCCGGCGAGTCGCAGACCCTCACGCTCTTCGTCAACGACGCCTACCAGGAGTTCGGGGCCCAGGCCGAGCAGGACGCGTTCACCGCGGCCTTCCTGCTGATGTGCGTGGCGGTCCTCTTCATCGTCATCATCGCCCTGCTGCGGCCGAAGGAGCAGAAGAAGTGAGCATCGCGGTTACCGGGATCAACAAGCGCTTCGGCGACTTCGTCGCCCTGTCCGACGTGGACCTGGAGGTGCCCACCGGGCGGCTGACCGCCCTGCTCGGCCCCTCCGGCGGAGGCAAGTCCACGCTGCTGCGGATCATCGCCGGCCTGGAGTTCCCCGACAGCGGCGTGGTGGAGATCGAGGGCGTGCAGGCCACCTGGCTGCCCCCGCAGAAGCGCAGCGTGGGCTTCGTGTTCCAGCACTACGCCGCGTTCAAGCACCTGTCGGTGTACCGGAACGTGGCCTTCGGCCTGGAGATCCGGCGCAAGCCCAAGGCGGAGATCCGCAAGCGGGTGATGGAACTGCTGGAGCTGGTGCACCTGGAGCAGTTCGCCGACCGGCTGCCCTCGCAGCTGTCCGGCGGGCAGCGCCAGCGGATGGCGCTGGCCCGGGCCCTGGCCGTGCAGCCCGAGGTGCTGCTGCTGGACGAGCCGTTCGGTGCCCTGGACGCCCAGGTGCGCAAGGAGCTGCGCGACTGGCTGCGCAACCTGCACGACGAGATGCACGTGACCACCATCTTCGTGACCCACGACCAGGAGGAGGCCCTGGAGGTCTCCGACGAGATCGTGGTGATCAACGGCGGGAAGATCGAGCAGACCGGATCGCCCGACGACCTGTACGACAAGCCGGCCAACGACTTCGTGATGAAGTTCCTCGGGCCGGTGACCACGCTCGACGGTCAGCTGGTGCGCCCGCACGACATCGAGGTGCTGGGCTCGGCGGCCGACGGTTCGGTCGAGGCCACGGTGACCAAGCTGACCCGGGTGGGCTTCGAGGTGCGGGCCGAGCTGCGCACCACCGGGGGCCGGTCGGGTGCGGTGAGCGAACCGTGGGTGCAGCTCACCCGCGTGCAGGCCGAGGCGCTCGCGCTGGAGCCGGGCCGCGAGGTCTGGTTGCGCACCAGCGGCGCACCCCGGACGATCGCCGTCCCCTAGAGACCAGTCGTACGCCTGTCCTGCGTCTGCCCCGCTGCGTCCCGGTCCGGCCGGCGCCGCCCGGCCCGCCCGTCTGGGCGTGTCGGGCTGGGCCGGGCGGCGCCGGGCCCGCGGTATTGGGAGAATAAGGCCGTGCAGATCTCCGCCAAGACCGACTACGCCGTCCGGGCGTTGCTGATGCTCGCCTCGAAATCACCTGAGCTCGTCAAGGTGGACGTGCTGATCGCTCAGCAGGATCTGCCCCGCAAGTTCGTCGAGGCGATCCTTTCCGAGCTGCGCCGGGCCGGGCTGGTGCGCAGCCAGCGCGGCGCCGACGGCGGCTACGCCCTGGCCCGCCCGGCCGACCAGATCACCATCGGCTCGGTGATCCGGGTGGTCGACGGGCCGCTGGCCGAGGTGCGGGGGTTGCGCCCGCACGAGACCGCGTACACCGGGGTGGCCGAGCACCTGCCCACGGTATGGGTGGCGATGCGGCACTCGCTGCGGATGGTGCTCGACGAGACCACTCTGCAGGACGTGCTCACGGGCGAGCTGCCCACGACGGTGCGGGAGATGGCCGAGGCACCCGACGCCTGGCTCGCCCGCTGACCAGGCTGGTCGGCCAGAACAGTCCGGCACCGAACGCCCGACGCCGCTGAACCAGCTCGGCTCAACCCGGCTCGGCTCGGCTAACTATTCGTTGGCCGGGCGGCCTCCTGACTTGGGTGTTTCCCGAGCCGCTGCGCGCTCCGTGATCTCCTCCGAGGCCTGGGTGGCGGAGGGGGCGGCGGCGACGCCCAGGCCGGCGTGGACGGTGTAGTCGATCGGGACGCGTTCGACGACGCTGGAGGGTGGGAGGGCCTGGGCGCTGAGCCGGCTGACGCCGGCCGGGACGGGGGCGGTGCGGTAGGCGGCGCCGATCTGGGCGGACAGCTCGTCTTTGCGGGCCTGGGTGGTGCCGACCTGGCGGAACTCCTCGTAGGCGCGGTGGGTCTCGCGGGTGACGCGCCAGGTGGCCGGGGTATGGAACTGGACCTCGAAGGCGATGCCGGTGGACGGGTCGGCCCAGGTGGTGTTGATGCCGCGGTACCGGCTGGACTGCCAGGCGTTGTGGACGGTGAGGTTGTGGTAGCCGCGGCTCTCGAGCAGGGCGGCGACCTGGGCCACGCCGGAGACGTAGGAGCGGTCGGCCAGGACCACGGTGTAGCGCACCGCGTCTTGCGCCCGGTCGAGCAGCACCGGGAGCGAACCTCCGGTGCTGGCCTGCTGGGTGGCCACCTTCCGCTTCAGGGACTCTCCGTCTTTCAGCCGGTGGGCGAGGCCGGCCAGCTCGACCCGAGCGGTGCGGGAGACCTCGCGCATGGCTGCGGTGAGGGTGGGTTCACCGGCGGCGGCCAGGGCGGAGAAGGTGTCGACAGCCGCGCTGGCCTGTGCGTTGAGGCCCAGGCCGTCTTCTCCTCGCCAGGCCGAGGGCCGTTGCTGCGGGACGGCCGAGGTGCTGCGGTCGATCAGGTCGGAGCGGGCGGAGCGGGCCGCGGCGGCGGTGGACGCGCGACGCCCGGCCTCTTCGGCGCGGGCGATCTGGGCGGCGTGGGCTGCACGCTGGAGCTGACCGGCCCGGCCGGCCGCGACCTGCCCGGCCGAGAGCCCGCCACCGACCAGACCCGGCACCAGGTGACCCGCGGCCCGGGCCGGGTTGGAGCGCCAGGTCTGCCAGTCGGCCATGGCCTTGAGCGCCTCACCCGGGTGCTGCACAACGGCTTTCAGGCTCGCGGCGCTCTGCAGGGCGGCCTGCGGGCCGGGCGGGCGGAAGCGCTGGACGAGGAGTTGCCCGGTGGCGCTGAGCGCATCTTCGGTGGCTTCTTCGATGCCCAGCACGACTTCGGCGCGGACCTCGTCGGCGCCGGCCAGCCAGCGGCGCCAGCGGGCGGGCTTCTCGGGAGCGAGCGCGGCCAGCCCGGCCAGGGTGGACGCGGTGAGCCGGGCGGCCTCGGACGACTGCCGCACGGCGTCGGTGACCAGCACGTCGGCCAGATCGGCGGGGGCCGAAAGGGCGCGCTGCAGGCTGGAGATGGCCGGATGGAGCAGCTCGGCGTGGCGGCGGTAGGCGTGGGCCGCCTCACGGCAGGCCGAACCGACCTGACGCAGCTCGCCCGGCTCGACGGAGAGCAGGTGGCTGATGGCGGCCGAGGCCGGGGACGGCACCACCGCCGGGGTGGGAAAGCCCTCGGCCGCGACCTCGAGCCCGTCGGCGATGACCAGCAGGTGGCGGCTCAGCGACTCGGCCGCCCCGGCCGCAGCCCGCAGGCGCGTGAGCTCTGCCGAACCGTTCACGCGACCGCCCCCGGCTCACCGCACCGCTCGTCGAAGCCGCTCACGGCACGAAGCTCCGGGCAGTGAGAGCCTCGGCGTCTTCGCAGGTCCGGGCCACCAGTGCGACCTGGTCGGCGAGCCGCTCGGCGTCGGCCACCACCTCACCGAGGGCGTAGGACCAGCGCTCGAGAAAGGTGTGCGAGGCCGCGGTCAGGCCCGGGTCGCCGAGGGCGGCCATGGTGGCGCGCATGGCGCCCGGGTTGGCGTGGGTGTTGGCGGCCTCGGAGGCCGCCGAGCGGATGCGGGCGGCAAGACCGTGCAGCTCGTCGGTGTCGACGTTCAGCCGTGGGCTCATACTCAGGAACCGTAGACCGGACCACCGACAGTCTTGGAAAGTTATCCACAGGCCCCACTTTCCACCGGGGAACCGTCAGTACGTCACGTCGTGCAGGTGGTGCACCGGGTCGTGCAGGAAGTAGCGGGCGAAGCTGTCCACCGTGAACTTGGCGCCGTCGCTGCGCCGGCCCGGCCGGGCCCACTGCGCGTCGGTGACCGCGGCGAACCGGTGTGCGATGGCGTCTCCGGAGGCCAGCAGCTCACGTGAGACCAGAACGGGATCCTGTTCCCAGTACCGCTCCTGGAGCGCCGTGTCGTCCTGGTCCCAGTTGGGGAAGAGCGGGTCGTTCTCGGTCAGCATCATCTGCAGACGCTGGTCGAAGACCCGGAAGGTGTCGCGCACGTGGCAGGCGTACTCCAGCGGGGACCAGACCTCCTCCTTCGGCCGCCGCCGCACGTCCGGCTGGACCAGCACCTCCAGCCAGGAGGCGACGTTGGCCCGGATCAGCGACGGCAGGCGCCACATCTGCACCGACCCGGCCTCGTAACCACAGTCCGGGCAGGTGCGATCGAGTACCCACGTCCAGTCCTTGGTGTCCTTCTCGATCGGCATGCGGTAACGATAGTGCGCCCGTTGCGGGTGTTTCCTCCCCTCCGTGAACTCCGCATCAGATTTCCCAGCGGTGACACACTCCGTAGGATCGGCCGATGACCGTGACCGTGGCCCCCGCCCGCCCGGAGGATGCACCGGCGGTGTCCCGCCTGCTGGCCGAGTACCTGACGGTGACGGAGCAGGAGAAGGCCGAGCGCGGTCTGGCCCCGCACGGCCCGCTCCCCCAGCGCTACCAGGACGAGATCGATCGTCCCGGCGAGCTCCTGGCCGGCACCCTCCTGGCTCGGGAGGCGACTGACAGACGTCCTCTGGGTCTGGTCGTTCTGCACACCGAGGCCGACCGGGTGGAGATGAAGCGCCTGTGGGTCGATCCCCGGGCGCGGGGTACCGGCGCCGGCCGGGCGCTGGTCCGGGCGGTGATCGAGCAGGCCGCAGACCGCGAGGTCACCCTCACGGTCTGGGACTGGCGGGCCGCCCCGATCGGCCTCTACCGCTCTCTCGGGTTCGTCGACACCCCTTCCGAAGACCCTCGGGAACACCTTCTCGCCATGATGTTTCAGTCCAGCAGGTAGCTGCGCAACGCCGGGGGCACCGCAGTGATCGTCGCTCGGGAGGAGCGCAGCTCGTCGGCCTCGGCCGAGCCGAGCGACGGCACCGCGAGCAGCAGCTCCTCCAGGTGCCCGCCGGGCAGGGCGGCCAGGTAGCGCAGGGTCAGCTGGTCCAGGGCCTCCGGCTCGAGCTCACCCAGCAACCGCACCCGGGACATCCCACCGTCCGGGTACACGTCCATCCGGACCAGCGTGACCGCCTCCCGCGCAGGGCGGAACCGGTGCACCGAGTCGGGTCGCAGGGGCCGGCGGGGCAGCAGCTCCAGCCACGGGCCGTGGTCGGAGACCGGCCGCTCCGGATCGGCGTCCCGCCCGTCCAGGCCGGTCAACTGCACCTCACCCGGGGAGTTGCCGAGGAAGTGGCTGGTGTCGATCACCGCCCGGCGCACCCGGCCGAGCCCGGCCAGGGAGAAGAGCACGTAGTCGTTGCCCCCGGCGCGCCGCCGCGCGTTCTCCCACCCGCCCTGGGTGGTGGGCGGGTTGCCGGGCAGGATCAGCTTGCTGGCCGAGGAGTAGAAGTCGTCCGAAGAGTCGACCACCGCACCGCCGTTGCCCTGGGCCGCCAGGTCGATCGTGCCGGTCAGGTGCCGGGGATCGGCCACCGGCCAGCCGTGCACCCGCAGCCGGGCCACCCCGCCGTCGGGGTAGATGGACAGCCGCACGTGGGTCCAGCGGTGATCGCTGGACACCTCGAAGACGTTGGCGGTGTCTCCCTTCAGCGCGACCTTGGGCAGGATCGTGGTCCACGCGCTCTCGGGGAGCTCCTGGGCCACCGGGTAGTCCTCACCCGCGGCGGCCTCGATCGAGGCGAAAGGCGGGTAGTTGCCCTTGAAGTGGGCGGTGTCGATGACCACCGAGCGCACCACGCCGGGCATCCCGAGCCGCACGATCGCGTGGTCGTGCCCCTGGTCCCGGCGCCGCCGGGTCTCCCAGCCGTCGTAGATCTTCCCGTCCGGGCCGAAGGTGTGCGTCTGGTGGGCCGAGGGTTCCGGCCGGATCAGATTGCGCCGGTCGGCGAACAACTGGTCGTTGGCGTAGACCACCCGCCCGCCCACGTCGCTGCTCGCCAGATCCGGCAGCCACTGCTTCTCGGCCATGCAGATTCCTTCCAATTGTGGACGTGTGTGGGCACCTGAGTGGAGACGTCAGACGTCCCCGCGGCGCAGGAGCCGTCCTCGGGGCGGTGCCTGAAGGTCCAGGAGCTCACCGGCGAGCCAGGTTTCGCGGACCACCCCGGCCAGGGCCATCCCGTCGTACGGGGTGATCGGGTGCCGGTGCTCGAGGTCGCCGGCCGACACCACCGTGGCCTCGTCCGGTGCGAAGACGACCAGGTCGGCGTCGTGGCCCAGGGCGATCCGGCCCTTGCGGGTGAGCCCGGCCAGCCCGGCCGTGCGCACCGCCATCCACTCGACCACGTCGGTCAGGGTGAAACCGTGGACCCGGGCCTGGCTCCAGACCGCCCGCAGACCGAGCTGTACCGACGAGATCCCGCCCCAGGCCACCCCGAAGTCGCCGATGTCGAACCGTTTCAGCTCGGGGGTGCAGGGCGAGTGGTCGGTGACGACGCAGTCGATGACCCCTTCCCGCAGCCCTTCCCAGAGCAGCTCGCGGTTGGCCGTCTCGCGGATCGGCGGGCAGCACTTGAACTGGGTGGCGCCGTCCGGGATCGCCTCGGAGGTGAAACTCAGGTAGTGCGGGCAGGTCTCGGCGGTGATCGGCACCCCGTCGCGCTTCGCCGAGGCCAGCATGGGCAGGGCGTCGGAGCTGGACAGGTGCAGGATGTGCGTGCGGGCCCGGGTGTAGCGGGCCGCCTCGATCACCTCGGCGACGGCCATGTTCTCGGCGCCGCGCGGGCGCGAGGCCAGGAAGTGCCCGTAGCGGTCGCCCTCCGGGGCCGGGGCCCGGTCGATCGCCTGGGAGTTCTCCGCGTGCACGATCATCAGGGCACCGAAGTCGTGCAGCACCGCCAGGTACTGCTCCAGCTCGGCCGAGGAGAGCGGCTGGAACTCGTCCACCCCGGAGTGCAGCAGGAAGCACTTGAACCCGAACACCCCGGCGTCGTGCAGCGGCCGCAGGTCCTCGAGGTTGCCCGGTACGGCGCCGCCCCAGAAGCCGGTGTCCACGTACACCGCCCCCTCGGCCGCCTTCCGCTTGGCCTGCAGCCCCTCCACCGTGGTGGTGGGCGGGATCGAGTTGAGCGGCATGTCGATCAGGGTGGTGACGCCGCCGGCCGCCGCCGCCCGGGTGGCCGAGGCGAACCCCTCCCACTCGGTGCGGCCGGGCTCATTGATGTGCACGTGCGTGTCCACCAGGCCGGGCATCAGCACCACGTCCTCGCCCAGCTCGACGGTCTGCCGGGCCTCCAGCTGGGCCTCGAGCGGTTCGATCGCCACGATCCGCCCGTCGCGGATCCCCACCGAGCGGGCCGACTCACCCACCGCCGTGATCACTCTCGGCGCCCGGAAAAGCGTGTCCAGCATGCCTTCACACCTCTCTCAACGTCGGGCCAGCACCAGCAACGCAGAACGGTCCAGCCCACAGGCCTGCTGGACCTCGGCATCGTCACAGGCTCCGCACTCCACCGCCCGCAGCACCGCGTTGGCCAGAGCCTGGGCGGTGGCGGGCTCGTCCATCACCCCGGAGGCAGCCTTCTCGGTGTAGGCCTTCAGCCGGGCGGCGCTCGGCGCGAGCTCGGCCCGATAGAAGGCGTAGGTGGCCGCGTAACGGGTGACCAGATGACCTGGGTGCAGATCCCACCCCTGGTACAGCGCCCGCTCCAGAGCCCGCCGCACCAGCCGGGCGTGCAGACGCCACGCTGCGGAAACCCCGTCACCGACCGGAATCACATTCGTGGACCCGTCGCTGACCCGCACACCGGTCTGGGCCGCGGCCAGCTGCATCACCGCCTTGGCGTGGTCGGCCAGCGGATGCTCGAGCGACTGATACCCCGCGACCACCCCGGCGGCCGCACTGAAGTCGTAGGTGCCGTAGTGCAGCCCCTCGCAACGCCCTTCGGCTGCGTGCACCAGCCGGGCCACCGCGGCAGAACCGTCCGGCCCGTAGACCGCCTGCGGAACCTCGATCTGGAGCTCCAGCCGTAGCGCCCCCTCCGCCAGCCCGAGAGCCGACTCCAGATGCGCCAGCACGCGGACACCGGCCTGCACCTCGGCGATGTGGGCCACCTTCGGCAGCGTGACCACGAACCGCGCGGGCAGCCCGCCGTGCGCAACCGCCGCCGAGACCAGCAACTCCAAGGTCTTCAGACCCCGCCACCGAGTGGACGATTGCAGCCCCTTGATCCGGATGCCCGCCAGCAAGGGGGCGTTCGGGCGAGAAGCCATTTCGGCCAGCGCAGTTCCGGCGGCAGTGGCGGCCGCATCCTCCTCGTCGTCGGGCCGCAGCCCGTAGCCGTCCTCGAAGTCGACCCGTAGATCCTCGATCGGCTGAGAGGTGAGTTTCGCCGTCAGCCGCGGATACACGTCCTCAATTGAATCGGCCGGCAACCCGGCCACCTCGGCCAGCCCCGACGGGCCGGGTGCATGCTCGGCCAGCAGCGCGAGCGCCTGTTCCTCCCACTGTGTGCAGGTGTCGGCCGAGAACTGGTCGGCCGGTACGTAAACGGTGTGCACGGGTTGCCGGGCACTTGCCTCGCCCGGGAACAGCCGGGCCTGAGCGTCGGCGGGGCCCAGCAGCGCATCGATCTCGGCCCGGAAGTCGTTGTCGAACAAGGCCAACCCCTCTCAGATGAAACCGGGCACGAACTCCCAGGCGAGCCCCGCGTCCGGGGCCTCCTCGCGCAGCACCTGCCCCTCGATCAGCCCGTACGGCCGGTCTCCGGCGATGAACACCTGGTTGGGGTTGTCCAGGCCGAAAGGTGTCAGATCAGCGAGGTAGTGGTGCTTGTTGGGCATGGACAGGCGCACCTCGGCCACCTCGCCGAACTTCTCCAGGACGGCCCGGCCCATCGCGTACAGCGTCTGCTGGAGCGCGAGACTGTGTGTGGTGGCGAAGGTCTCGAGCAGGAGCAGCCGGATCTGCGGGTAGATCTCCTCGAAATCCAGCTCGGCCGAGGCGTACCGCCAGCGGGCCGTGACCGAGGTGGCCAGGATGCGGTCGGTGGTCTCGGGCAGGGTGGTGTACTCGTCGCGCGGAAAACCGTGGAACTCCGAGCCGGTCGACTTCAGCACCACCAGGTCGGTGAGGCCGGAGACCACCCAGACCCGGTCGCCGTCGCGGGTGACGCTGGTGGTGCGCCGTTCACCGCCGGGCCGGGCGAAGGCGTGGTCGTGGCCCTGCCCGCCCACCTCGATCCGCGACCAGGGCAGCTGGTCGATCTCGATCTGGGCGCCCTCGACCGGCGCCTGCGACTCGACGAAGTGCGCGGCCAGGCGTAGGGCGAACGCCTCCGGGGAGCCCACGCCGTGCTTGCGGGCGAAGGCGTAGACCGTGTTCTTCTGCGTGTCGGTGGCCAGCACCGAGGAGTTGTCGCCGGTGAGGTAGGTGTCGGCGAACCGGCCGCGCAGGTGCGTGCTGACGTTCAGGTCGGTGAGCACGTGCTGCGGCGTGGAGCGGTCGACGTGCACCAGCCGGACCTCGGCCTTGCCGTACTGATTGGCCCCCAGAACGATGCCCATGCGGTGCGTCAGCTCCCTCGGTAGGTCGAGTAGGCGTAGGCCGAGAGCAGGATGGGCACGTGGAAGTGCGCCTCTGCGTCGGTGATTCGGAACGTGACGGTCACCTCCGGGTAGAAGCACTCCCGGCCGCGCTGCTCGAACCATTCTCCGGTTCCGAACGTCAGGCGGAAGATCCCGGGCATGACGATCACGTCACTCCCCCAGTCGCGGACGCGGCCGTCGGGGTCGGTCAGCGCCCGGGCCAGCACCGTCCAGTCGCCCGCCGATCGTTCCAGCACCACGGTGACTCCCTCGGCCGGACGGCCGGTGCCGGAGTCGAGCACGTGCGTGGACAGGGTCGCCATCAGGACGTCCTTTCCCGGCCGAGCTGATCCAGCAGGGCGTTCAGCCGCAACTGGGCGATCTGGGCGAGCTGGTCGCGCACCTCGGCCGCCTCGGTCTGCTCGTCACTGGCCAATCGCTTCTCGAGCGCGGCGAGGATCTCCGGCCCGCTGCGCCCGGCCGCCCGGATCAGGAAGACCCGGTCGAACTTCTTCTTGTAGGCCAGGTTTCCGGCATGTAACGCCGCGGCCAGTTCCTGGTCGGCCTGGTCCACCCCGGACTGTTCCGAACGTGAGTGCGCGGCCTCGGCCCCGGTGCCGCCCGGGCGTTCACCGATGCGCGGATGCCGGCTCAGGGCCAGGCCGAGGTCGTCCTCGCTGAGCACCAGCCCGAACCGGAAGGCGGTGGCCAGCAGGCTCTCGGCGTCGGGATAGGGCCGGCCGGCCAGCACCGCAGTGGCCCAGCCGGGAGCGTTCAGGCAAGTCAGCAGGTGCTGCAGGGCAGGCTCGGCGGGAAGGTGGTTGAACTCGGCGACACCGTCGGCTGAGGGCACCTGACTCCTCGGTTCGGTCGGCTGGTGCCCACACCCTACTCAACGACGTGCGCGACGTCTGCGGCGAGAACGACTCGGGCGCAACATGATCGCTGCGGCAATCAGGACAGCCAGGGCGACCACGCCGGCCCCGGCCCCCACAATGAGCTGCAGCCGGGTGTCACCCCCGGCCAGATCCCGCAGTTGTTCGGCGGTTTCCCCGGCCGTCTCGGGGGCCGAGGGGGTGGGTTCCGGCTCCACCTCTTCGGCGGCCACCCGGGGAAGACGGATGCGCAGGATCGGCGAGTTCTCACCTTCCGACCCGACCAGGACGTATTCACCGTCGTCGACCACGGCCAGCGACTCGCCCTGTTCCTGGTCGGGCAGGCCCTTGGTAGCCAGGGTCTCCAGGCGGCCGTCGGCGACCGTGGCGGGCGCCGCGATGACGGCCAGGTTGCCGTAGCCACGCACGGCCATCCGGCCATCCGGCAGGAAGGCGCCGTCGGTGACCAGCGCGGCGCTCAACTGGGCCACCTTGGTCATCTTGGTCACCTCGGACTCGCCGGTCGCCTGATTGCCGGGCCAGACCTTCTTGGGGACGGCGAACAACTCGGCCCCGAACAGCGTCTTGGAGATCACGTACAGCTGGCCCGACCGGGGGTCGGCCAGGAGCGCCTCGGCATCACGCGGGCCCCCGGGGTAGGTCAGGTTGAGCACGCGGACCGGGCTGACCGTGGTGTCGCTCAGGTTCTGCGGCTCTTTCAGGATCACGATCCGGACCGACGGGTGCTTCCCGTCATTGTCACCGATGTCGCCTACGGCGATCAGCGACTCCCCTGCGGCCGGGCTGTTCTCCGGACCACGCAGACTGGTGATCGCCTCCCAGTCCCGGGCCTCCTCACCAGAGACGACGACGGTTGCCGCCGTCGACCCGTCCTTTGTTACCCCGTAGATCTGCGCGGAGTGCCCGGAATCGTTGTGGGTCCAGAGCACGTTCTTGTGCAGCAGGCTGGGCGCCAGCCCGGAGCTCTCGCTGATCCGGTCGTCCTTGATCACCCGGTCGGTCTTGGTCTTGGCGTTGGCCGGGACCGCCGTCGCGACGATGAGGAACAACGCCAGCAGAACGGCCCCCAGCCTCACTCGGGTGCCCCGGCGGCCAGCACCGCATCGACCTCAGGAGCCAGACGGGCCGCCAGCGCCGGATCCACCTGCCAGGAGGCCACCAGATCGGTGTATTCGCGGACCCGGCGCGGGGTAGGAGCGCTACCGGTGTGCACGGCCCGGATCAGGGCGTTGCGCGGCGTGTGCTTGGAATCGATGAACTCGACCACCTCGACGCGGTAGCCGAGCAGCCGCAGCAGGTCGGCGCGGATGGTGTCGGTGAGCACGTCGGCGAAGCGCTCGCGCAGGATGGCGTGCCGGGTGAGCCCGGCGAACGGGATGCTCTCGGCGCTCTGCAGCTGGCGCTGGACGTCGTTGTGGCAGCAGGGCGCGGCCAGCACCCCCCGGGCCTGCCAGCGCACGGCCAGGGCGAGCGCGTCGTCGGTGGCGGTGTCGCAGGCGTGCAGGGCGAGCACGATGTCCACCCCGGTGAACTCCGGGTCGACAGCGGCCTCTTCGATCGATGCCGCCCGGAACGCGATGCCCTCGAGCCCGGCCTCGCTCGCCACCCGGGCGTTGCGCTCGGCCATCTCCGGCCGGATGTCAACGCCCAGGGTCTGCACGTCGGCATCGACCTCGGCGGCCAGGTACCGGTGCGCGGCCATGGTGAGGTAGGCGTTGCCGCAGCCCAGGTCGACCACCCGCAGCGGCCGGCCCTCGGGCTTGACCCGACGCGCGATCGGGGCGAGCTGACGCAGGAACGCATCCACCTGCCGGCGCTTGGCCCCATCGGCCCCGAGCACGGTGAACAGCCGGTCGGCCGGGTCGATCAGGTGATTACGGGCCCGGTCGTGCGCCGCCTCACCGCCTTCGACGCTCTGCGCAGAGGTGTGCACCTGCGCCTCGCCGCGCTTGGTCACCCGCAGCTGCACCACCTGGTCGCGGGTCTCGACGTGCCAGTTGCCGAACGGCTGGGCCAGCAGCTCGTCGACCGCCGCCCCGGCCTCCTGCGGCGAGTGGTTACGGGTGACCGGGATCCGGCCGTCGGTGCCGGTGATCTGCAACTGCCGCCCGGCCCTCAGCTCCACCGGCCGCAGTTCGGCCCGCACCGGATCCGGGTGCTCCCTGCGGCGCCGCCCCGAGGCCACCGCCCGCACCAGCCCTTCGGTGTCGAGCAGCAGGGGGCGCAGGCGGTCGAGGGCAGGAGCGAGCGGTTCGGGCACCCACCGATTGTCTCAGGGCATCGAAACCTCACTCTTCACCTAGGCGGTCGGTTCGCGAGTCTGATTCTGATAAAGCCGAGCGGTAACGTGTTCTCCGATATCGATCCGCGATGATTCGGGGCCAATTGTCGATGCGTATCGGCTGGGGGGATGAGTCCGGTTCGGACAGCGCGCGCGATCCGAACACCTACATCCTGGCGGCCGTTGTCACCGGGGAGAACCAGGCGGATCAGGTTCGCGACACCATGCGGCTCCTGCTGTTGCGCGGCCAGCGCAAGCTGCATTGGCACGACGAACAGGACAAGCGCCGCCGACTGATCAGCGAGACCGTGGCCACGCTGCCGGTGACGGCGGTGGTCGTGGTGCGCAGCACCGGCCCCGGCGAAGCGATGAAACGCCGCAGACGCAAATGCATGGAACGGATGCTCAGCGAACTCTCCGAATGCGGGCAGACGGAGATCATCGAAATCGGGTGAACCAAACGGCGCAAGCTCCAGGCCCTGTCGTCCGGCAGGAAATCCTGGAGCTCACTTCCGGATCTCACCGCGATGGATCCGGCCTTGCCTCCACAGTAGCGCAGGGCACCGACCACAGCGAGGTTGTCTAGGGTGAGGCGGGTGTCTGAGAACCAGGCCGGTGCCGCTTGGTGGTTGCGCGGCCCGGTGCACAAGCGCGACGTGTCCGAAGAGCCCCCGCACACCGAGCCCGCGGCCCGTCGCCGGCTCGGGCTGGAAATCTGGATCGTGCTCGGGCTCTCGCTCGGGATGTCGGCGATCTACTCGGTGGTCAGCATCATCGCCAAGCTCACCCGGGAGGGCGGGCTGGCGGCGCAGACCTCCACGCTGAACGCCTCCCGCAGTGTGCGGCCGTACCTCGACCTCACCTACCAGCTGCTCGACATCTTCTCCACGCTGATCCCGGTGCTGCTGGTGCTGTGGCTGCTGGCCGGTGACACCACCCGCTGGGCCGCCCGGCTGGGGCTGGACCGGGCCGGGCGGTGGCGTGATCTGGCCCACGGGGCCGGGCTGGCGGCGCTGATCGGGATCCCCGGCCTGGTGCTCTACGCGGTGGGGCGGCAGCTCGACATCACCACCACGATCGTCGCCTCCGGGCTGGACGAGTACTGGTGGACGGTGCCGGTGCTGGTGCTGCAGGCGGTGAAGAACGCGGTGCTCGAAGAGGTCATCGTGGTCGGCTACCTGATGAACCGGTTGCGCCGGCTGGACTGGCCCTGGGCCCGGGTGATCGCCGCCAGCGCCCTGCTGCGCGGCTCTTACCACCTCTACCAGGGATTCGGGCCGTTCATCGGCAACGCGATCATGGGCGTGGTGTTCGCCGAGTGGTACCGGCGCGGCGGCCGGGTCTGGGCGCTGATCGTGGCCCACACGATCCTCGACATCGTGAGTTTCGTGGGCTACCAGTACCTCGACCACCTACCGGGGTGGCTCGGGCTCTCCTGATCTGAGGACGTCTGTGGGCACCGATGCGCTCAGGCGGCCGAGTTCTCGGTGGTTTCGTTCACGGTGTTCGCCCGGTCGGCCGTCTTCCGGGCCACTGCCGTCGCCTCCGGCGTAGCGGTGGTGGCGGCCCGGCCCGCGGTGGCGGTCACGGTGCCGACCGGACGCTCGGCCGCCCGCTGCACCGCCTCGCGTACCTTGGCCGAGCGGCTCAACCAGATCATTCCCACCAGGGCCGCGAGCAGGGTGCCCACGCCGCCGATCAGGATCGTCCAGCGGGCGCCGAACTCCTCACCGATCCAGCCGATGATCGGCGACCCGATCGGCGTGCCGCCCATCAGGATGGCCATGTAGAGGGCCATCACCCGGCCCCGCATCGACGGGTCGGTGGCCAGCTGCACGGTCGCGTTGGCCGCGGTGAGCATGGTCAGGGCGGCCAGGCCGACCGGGATCAGCATGAGCGCGAAGGTCTCGTAGGTCGGCATCACCGCCGAGAGGATCGAGGTGATCCCGAAGGCCGCGGCGGCCCCCAGCACCAGCTGAACGGTGGGCCGTTCCCGCCGGGCCGCCAGCAGCGCCCCGCCCAGCGAGCCGATCGCCATCACCGAACCGAGCAGGCCGAACTCCCCGGCGCCCTTGTCGAAGGTGAGCCGGGCCATCAGCGCGATGGTGATCTGCGAGTTCAGGCCGATCATGGCCACCGCGCCGACCACGGTCATCACCAGCGCGATCTCCGGGTGGCTGCGCACGTAGGCCAGTCCGGCCCGGGCCGAGCGGTTGCCGCGGGCCGGACGTTGCTGGGTGCCCAGCTCGGCGCGGTTCATCCGGGTCAGCGAGAACACCACGGCGATGAAGCTCAGGCCGTTGATCACGAACACCGGGCCGGTGCCGAACCAGTGGATCAGCAGGCCGGCCAGGCCCGGGCCGATCAGCCGCCCGGCGTTGAACGAGGCCGAGTTCAGGCCGACCGCGTTGGGCAGGTAGCCGACCGGCACCAGTTCGGAGACGAAGGCCTGACGGGCCGGGCCGTCGACCGCGGCGACGACGCCCAGACCGGCGGCCAGGGCGTAGACCATCCAGAGCTCGACCAGGCCGCTGATGATCAGGAACCCGAGGGTGAGCCCGAGGACGGCGGAGGTCACCTGGGTGGTGATCAGCACCTTGCGGCGGTCGAACCGGTCGGTGACGGCGCCGGCCCAGGGGGCCAGCAGCAGGACGGGGGCGAACTGCAGGGCGGTCGTGATGCCCACCGCCACGCCGGAGTTGTTGGTCAGCTGGGTGAGGACCAGCCAGTCCTGGGCCACCCGCTGCATCCAGGTGCCGGTGTTGGACACGATGGCACCGGAGGCCCAGAGTCGGTAGTTGCGGATGGTGAGGGCCCTGAACATCGGACTCACGATTCGGCGATCCTCCTCAGGATCTGGGACGCACGGGCGAGGACGGCGCGGTCGTCCGGGTCGAGTTCGGCCAGCCGGCCGGCCAGCCAGGCGTCGCGCTGACGGCGGGTGGCGGTGACCGCGGCGACCCCGGCCTCGGTGATCCGGACCAGGACCTGCCGGCCGTCGGCCGGGTCGGGTGCGCGGTCGACCAGGCCGCGCTCGGCCAGGGCGGCCACGGTGCGGGTCATCGACGGTGGCTGCACCCGTTCGAAATCGGCCAGCGCCCGCGGGGTCAGCGCACCGGCGCGGTCCAGCACGGCGAGCACCGACATCTGGCTGTCGGTGAGCTCGGAGTCGGACTTCTGCTGACGCAGCCGGCGCGCCACCTTCATCAGCGACACGCGCAGCTCGGTCTCCTGGAGTGCGGGCACAGACCGGTCAACTGCTTAGTCCGGCTAACTATTCCCCGGCACTGTCCTGAGGCAACGGTCGATCTGCATTCGCCCGTTCGGGCGAACCAACGCAAGATCATCCAGGCGAACCGCGGGTAATCCCCGCAGGTCCGGCCCGGCCGTTAGGTAACCTCGAGAGAGTGGAGCAGAGGGAAGTGCCCTACCAGGTCACCCAGGGAGGTCCGGGGGAGCGCCTGCCCGTTGCCGTCGGCACCGGAATCTGGGCGTTGCTCTTCGTCCTCGGACTGATCATCCGGCCGGAACTGGAGTCCACCGGCCGCGAGTGGTGGATCTGGACCGCCCTGACCGGAGTCGTGCTGGGGTTCGTGGGCTACACCTACCTGATGCTCCGCCGGCCGAAACCCAAGCCGGGCCAGACCATCCCGCCCCGCACCCACACCGGCGACGTGGACGACGTGACCCGCCAGAGCGGGGAACCGACCGGGCTGCCCAAACTGCGGCGCAAGAGCCCGACCACGGACGCCGGTCACCAGATTCCGAGAGCGATTCCAGAACCCGATTCGGTCGGGTTCGCCGAGAACCGGCCCGGGGTTCAGCCGAAGATCTGATCCACCAGGGCCTCCGGCCCGAGTTCGGGATCGGCGATCACCGCGGCCAGCAGGTCACGCAGTTCCCAGTGACCGGCCGTCCAGGCCAGGGCGCGGGCCAGACCGTCCACCGTGCTGGCGTGCACCTCGGCCTCGGCGCCGGAGCCGGTCGCCCACCAGTCCACCTCGACGCCGTCCACCACCAGGGCCTCGTGCTCGTACCAGGTGGCCGGGGCGCCGGTGGACTCCAGCAGGGCCCTCACCGCATCGCCGACCGGCTGCTCCACGCCGTCGGCACTGTCGATCCGGCCGTGCGCCAGCTCGGCGGCGAGCCCGACGCCGAGCAGGTCGGCGAAGGCCGCAGCGTGCGCGCCGGCCACCGGTAGCTGCACCCCCAGATCGGGGCGCTGCCGGTACATCGGGGAGTCGATCACCACTGCTTCCGAGACCGGCACCACCACAGTGCCGTTCAGGTCGGCAGGAACCAGACCGCGAACCACACGAGGCCTTTCGACGTCCTTGGCCGCCGGTTCGCCCGCCAGTTCGCTGATCCGCTCGAGCAGCGGCAGCAGCATCACCGAGCTCAGCTCGACGTCCGGGTCGGCCAGCCGGTCGAGGAGGTCGGGCAGGGCGTCCACGTCGATGTCGTCGACCGCATGGACCATCCCGACCGCCCGCGCCGCGCCCGGGTCGAGATCGGTGAGCCAGTCCGGAGCCGGCGCCAGCAGCGCCCGCAGCACCGGCTCGGAGTCCGGCGCGGCCAGCATCTCGCCCTCGGCCAGCTCCTCGCGCAGCCACCAGGACGTGTACGAGCGCACCTGGAAGCTGCGACCACCGGACGTCACCCGGATCGGCTGCAGCAGGGCCGGGCGCAGCTCCGGGTCGGCGGCGACGGCGGCCACCACCTCGGGAAGTGCCTCCGGCCGCACCAGATCCAGGTCGCGCACGGCGATCATCTCGGGAATCGTTCCGCCGGGCGGCATCTCGGGATGCAGAGACTGCACCCAGGCGGCGTAGTCCTCCCAGCCGTCCAGCTCCGACGAGGGCGTGCCCTCTTCCTCGTCCAGGCCGAGCAGATCCGGTTCCAGCGAGACCTCGGTGCCCAGGAAGGCACCCGGGCCCCGCAGCACGCCGATCGCCATGAGCGTGCTCTCGCCCCAGCGCTCGGCCCACCACTGCGGCAGGATGCCGACGTCGTCCGGATGGAACCAGTCCGCGGCCGGGCTGCCCTCGATGGCCAGGGCCGAGGCCGGAGTGGGCTCGCCGTCCTCGTCGCTCAGCTCCAGATCGCCCAGCCAGGGCAACTCCCCCGGTTTGAGCTCGCCCGCCGCCACAGCCACCGCCACCAGCGCCAGCACGGCGTCGCGCAGCTCGTCCGGCGAACGGTCCAGGTCGGCGAAGGCCCCCGGCTCGTCACCGATTTCACGAACGGCCGCGCGCACGACCGGAAGTTCGATCAGCGCGCGGGGTCCCGCCACTGTGACGCCGAGACGTTCCAGCAGAGGATGAACGGCCTCGGGATGCACCACCTTGGCACCCAGCACACTCAGCGCCTCCGGCACCGAGATCGGCGCCCCCGCATCGACATCCGTCTCGGGCGAGGCCAGGAGCAGGCCTCGGGCACCACGCGCGACCGATCCGTCGGCCAACGGGACGGGCAGGAAAGCCAGCGCTTCGCGGACGGTTTCGTCGATCGTGAGCCCAGCCAGGGCCTCGTAGGCTTCGCGCCAGCGCTGCGGATCGGCCAGCGCCGGCAGCGCCTCCACCGCGTCGGACAACCACATCCGCCGCACGCCAAGGGTTTCCAGTGCAGCCCAAGACGGCCGCGGGGCGTGCACCAGACCGACCAGCCACGAGGCGAAGACGTTCACCACCGCCCGGTCGGCCCCCACCGGGCCGGCCAGAGCCAGGGCCTCGGTCGGGCGCAGCAACGTCTGCGAGTCCTCGGCCGAGCGCAGCACCGGCTGGTTCGGCAGCAGGGCCAGCACGGCCTCACGCAGCGCCGAGTCGACCGGGCCGGCGGGAAGACCGGTGACCACCAACGGCCAGGCCTCACCCCCGTCGGCGACGACCTCGGTGAGCAGATCGGCGTAGGCACGGGCCGCGTTCTGCACGATCAGGTCGGTGACCTCGCCCAGCACCACGTGCCGGCGGGTCACGTCCATCGGCACGGTCGCGATCAGCACCGCCGGCCAGGGCAGGGCCTCGTCGCTGGGCGTGGGCGCGTTCAGCACCGGCGACTGCGGCAGCTCGGCCTCACCGGAAGGCAGGGCCCAGGTGAGCGACCAACGGTTGAGCGCCTGCTCCTCGATCGGCCGCCCGGAGAGCAGTTCGGCCGGGATCTCGCCCTCTCGCCGCAGGATCCGCCAGCGCCGGTCGACCTCGGCCAGCACCCGAGGGCTTTCGCCGGGCAGTTCGAGGACGATCTGTTCCAGGCCGGGCAGAGCCAGCAGAAGCACGTCGGAGACGTCGTTGAGCAGTTGCCGGACCCGGGCGACGGCGTCCGGACCGTTCAGGGGCAGCAGAACCGCGGTGTCGTAGCCCTCCGGCGGCTCGCCCTCCACCTCGAAGGGCAGACGCAGCACGGGTACCCCGCCGTCGCGGCGCTGCAGCTCGTCGGCCAGCCCGTCGACGCCGGTGGCGCGGATCAGTTCCCGGGTGTCGGCGGCCGAGAACCGCACGCCACCGGAGCGACTGAGCACCATCGGCTCGTCGGTGACGGCCAGCACCGCGGCGAAGCCGACGCCGAAGCGACCGACCGTGCCGCCCTCACGCTTGGCCGAGGCGCGCAGGGTGCACAACGCCTGCACGCCGTCGGCGTCCAGCACCGCGCCGGTGTTGGCAGCGACCAGAACCGGCCCGCCCTCGGCGGATTCGCTCAGCCGCAGCAGCAACCGGCCCGGCACCCCGGCGCGAGAGGCGGCGTCGGCCGCGTTCTGCGCCAGCTCGACCACCAGGCGGTCGCGGTACCCGCCGAGGACGAGTTCTTCCTCGGCGTTGGCATCTTCACGGAAGCGGGTCGGGGACTCCGACCACGCCGCCAGAACCCGGCGCCGGATGTCTGCCGCGCCGAACCGGTCCTCCGTCACGACTGCGGCTTCTCGCCCTCCGGACGCTGCTCCTCACGGCCGCCGACCGACTCGACGTCAGCCTGCCCAGCCTCGGTCTGCTCGCCGTCGGTCCGAGCAGCGTCAGCCTGCCCGGCCTCAGCCTGCTCAACGTCAGCCTGCTCAACCTCGGCCTGGCCAGTCTCAGCCTGCCCGGCCTCAGCCTGCTCACCGCCAGCCTGCCCAGCGTCGTCCAGCCCAGCGTCAGCCTGGCCGGCCCGAGCCTGCCCAGCGCCAGCTTGCCCAGCATCGGCCGGCCCAGCGTCGGTCTGCCCGGCCTGAGCCGGCTCGCCGTCGGCCTGCCCAGCCTCGACCTGGCCAGCCTCGGCCTGCTCAGCGCCAGCCTTCCCGGCGTCAGCGTGCTCACCGGCAGCCTGCTCAGTGCCAGCATGCCCAGCATCGGCCGACCCAGCATCGGTCTGCCCGTCCTGAGCCGGCTCGCCGTCAGCCTGCGCAGCCTCAGCCTGCCCGGCGCGCGCCCGCTCGGCAGCCTCGATCACCGGCCGGGCCACCGGCTCCGGCTCGGCCGCAGCCACGGCCGAGTCGATCGCCAGATCGATGTGCCGGCGCTGTTCCTCCGGCACGTCCGCCCCGGTGCCCACTCCGGACTCGCCGACCCGCTCCTCGACCTCGGCGGCAACAGCCTCGGCGGCTCCCGGCTCACCGTCGGAGGGCGTCTCGCCGGACCCGATCTGCACCTTGGCCGCGTCGACGACATCGGCCCCCTCGGGCTCGCCCGGGTCGCCTTCCGGCTCGTCACCCAGAGCACCGTCGGACTCCAGCACCGAGGCCCCGGGCACGGCCGCACCCACGCTCAGCTCGGCCGGGTCTTCGCTGTGCTGCGCGTACTCGCTGGCCGCCTCGACCGCCTGCCCCTGGGCCGCCTCGGTGGACTCCCCCGGCTCGATCTCGGACTCACCCTGTGCGGCAACGGCTTCCGCGCTCAGCGCGGGCGGCGGGGCCGGGTCTTCCTCGGGCTGCGACTGCACGAACTGGCCGCCCTGGTCGGCCTGGGCCACCTCGATCTGCACCGCCTCGGCCGGAGGGGTGCCCGGCGCGACCTCGGCCGGGGAGACCTCGCGGGTCCCGATCTCGCCGACCTGCACGCCTTCGACGGCCTCGGGCGAGGTGCCCGCTCCGGCCGTCTCGGCGGGCTCGGCCGGTTCCTGGGCCGTGTTCTCGGCGGGCGCCGCACCGAGCGGACGCACGCTGATCACGTCTTCCGGGGACTGGACCGGCTCCGGGTCGACGCTCGGCACGACCTCGATCGCCACCGGCTCGCTGGGCTCGACCGACACCACGTCGGAGCTGATGCCACCCGCCGTGGTGCTCGCCCGCGCCGACTCCGAAGAGTCGGTAGCCGGCTTCCCGACCGGACCCGACGCCTCGGCGCCACTATCCGCAGACCCGACGCCGTCGTCCTCTGTTCCGACCCGACCCGACGCCTGGGCGTCGCCGCCCGCAGAGCCAGTCCCGTCGTCCTCTGTTCCGACCGGACCCGACGCCTCGGTACCGCTACCCGCAGACCCGGCACCGACGTCCTCGGTTCCGACCGCGACCTCGCTCGACCCGGTCTCGATCCCCGGCGCCGGCTCGGCGGCGGCCAGATCGATCCGGTCCACCACCGTCTCGTCGAGGATGTGCTCGCCCAGCGGCTCCGGGGTGGGCATCTCCAGGTCGGTCTCGCTGTGCGCACCGCAGCCGAAGTCGGTCGTGACCACCGAACCGTCGGCCGGGGACCACTCGTTGGCGCAGGCGCCGAAGTGCTGACGCATCCGCCCCGACAGCGGGACGAAGTAGGCGCAGCTCACGCACGAGGCCGAGGCCTGGATGGCGATCTCGGAGGTGGGACCGTGCGCACCGCGCTGCCAGCGCCCGGCCGCACCGGCCAGGCCCTCCGGGCCCAGCACCCGCTCGCGCCCCAGCCCGAGCTCCCAGAAGAGCTGCTGGTCGGCGTCGTCCTCGTCGGTGACCGTGTAGCCGGGCACCAGGTTCGGGTCGTCCAGCTTGTAGGGCAGTTCGTCGCCGGCGCCCAGGTCGCCCGGGGCCAGCCGGTCCGACCACGGCACCCAGTCCGGCGCCATGATCGACTCGGCGCCCGGCAGCAGGACCGTGTCGCAGACCGTCACCCGTTCGGAGCCGGGCACGTGGGCCAGCGTGACCGCCCAGCGCCAGCCCCGGTATCCCTTGGCCGTGCAGTCGAAGGCGTGCATGGTCAGCCCGGAGGACTTCTCCAGCGAGACCGACAGGTGCCGCCCGACGGTGCCGGGCTGGGCGACCTCCTCGGCCGCCTCACGAGCCAGGTCGACGGCGGCGACGGCCAGCGGGTCGGGCTCCGTGGGCAGCTGCGGCGGTGCCTCCACCTGCGCATCGGCCTGCTCGGGAACGACCGGGGCCTCGGCCTCGCGTACCGATCCGGTCACCTGCTGGTCCGTCATCTGCTCCACTCCTGCTCGACCCCGGGCCGCCTGCGCTTCATCAGCCGTCGCCGCAGCCCCGGCCGAGGTGGCCGGGGGCGGCGCCGACCTCGCGGTGGCGGCCCCGGCCAGTCTCCCCCATCCACGCAGGGTGTCGAGCAGGCGCGGGCGGCGCGCCGGACGGCCGATCACGCCTCGAGGTCGTCTGCGACGGCCCGCAGCACGGTGGCCACCTTGCTGGCGGACGAGCGGTCGGGGTAGCGGCCGCGGCGCAGGCCGTTGCCCACGTTGTCGAGCAGCTTGATCAGGTCCTCCACGATCACCGTCATGTCCTCGGCCGGCTTGCGCATCGCCCGGGCCACCGACGGCTGCGACTCGACCAGACGCACCGAGAGAGCCTGCAGACCACGACGGCCCTCGGCGACCCCGAACTCGATCTTGGCGCCCGGTTTGAGCGTGGTCGTGCCGTCCGGCAGCGCGGAGGCGTGCACGAACACCTCGCCGCCGTCATCGTTGCTGGCGAAGCCGAACCCTCGCTCGGCGTCGAACCACTTGACCCTGCCAGTCGGCACGTCTGTATCCCCTGTCACGTGACGGTTGCCGCGGAGGTGTGTCCGCGGCAACCGCTCTTGCTCACGATCTGTCGTTTCCTCAAGGTTAGCCGTCAGTTGCCGACGTGCGAACGGCTTAATCCGGCCAGATGACCCGAAAGCCATCGGGGAAATCCCAGAAGGTCGTCCAGCACGACGTCGGCGCCGGCCGCCCTGAGCTCGGCCGCGGTCTGCGGGCCGGTGCTCACCGCGACACTGACCGCCCCGACGGACCGGGCCGCGGCCACGTCGCCGATGTGGTCACCGACATACACCGAGGCCCCCTCGACCGCGAGCACCTCGCCCTTGGCGGTGCCGAACCGGCTGCCGGCGATCAGATCGGGCCGGTACGGCTGCTCCAGCAGCCCCAGGGCCTGGAGCACCGCGTACACCCCCGGCTCGGACTTGGCCGAGATCACCAGCACCCGCCCGCCGGCCGCGCGGATCGCGGCGAACGCCTCGTGCACCCCGGGCAGCAGCCGGTTCCAGGACAGGCCGGTCTCGGGGTAGAGCGAGCGGTAGGTGTCGGCCAGCAGCTGGACGTCGACCCCCGGCATCAGCTCGGTGATGATCCGGTCCAGCGGGTAGCCCATCAGCGGCCAGGCCTGCTCGCGGCTCACCACGAACCCGTCCACGCCCCCGGTGACCTGCTGGTGGGCCCGGGCCAGGGTGGCCACGATGCCGTCGGCCGAGTCCACCAGGGTCATGTCGAGGTCGAAGCCGACCACCAGAGCATCCGTTGGCACGGCGGACAGCTTAGGACCCGGAAGAGGGCAAAACGCGCAATGGCGGGCAGCCCGGCCGGGCTGCCCGCCATGTGTGTGGTCCTAACGGAGGGACTCGTGCAGACCGCGGTAGCGCTTGAAGGCGTTGCGCAGGTCCTCGGTCGAGCCCCCGGCCAGCTTCGAGCGCAACCCGGCCAGATCACGTTCGATCAGGGTGGCCGCCTCGGCCACCGTGGCCTCCGGGTCGTCCACGAACTTGGCCTGCAGATCACGCCATTCGGTATCGGTGGTCAGGTCGGTGCGCCCGTCCACCGCGTCCGGGACCGCCTCGGAACGACGGCGCCCACTGGTGATCGAGGTGACCGGTGCCGGAGTGGTGCGGTCGTCGTGCCGGTCGCTGTCGTGGTCGGGAGTCGTCTCGTCGCCGACCGGACGGACCTCGCCGGTCGCGGCCCCGGCCAGCCGGTGGTCGACATCGGCGCGGCGATCGGCGTCGTCGTGCACGTAGTCCTCCCGCACCGAAGGGTCGCGACGATCGGCCGGGCGGTAGATCTCCTCTTCAGAAGTGGTGTCTGAAGACGCTGTGGGCCTGGAAGGCGCGGAAGTCACCGGAGTCTGGGGTGACTTCGCGGACGGGGTGGTCGCGTCGATCGGGCTGGCGCCGACGGGGGCGCCGGGCGCGGTGGCCGGGGCCTGCCCGACCGAGCTGGCCGCCGTCGGGCCGGGCCAGGTGGGACGCGAGTCGCCGGTGACACCCCGGTCGGCCGGACCGGTCGGGTTGGTCGGGTTGGTCGGGTTGGTCGGGCCGACCCTCTCGGCCGGTTCACGATCGGCGGCCCCCGGATCGGTGACCTGGCCACCGACCCGCTCGTCCGGCGGACGGACCGCCTCGTTGCGCGGCTGCTCGGTCGGGTTGTTCCCGGTCTCGCTGCTGGGGGTCATCGGGTCTCCTGCGTGGGCCGGCGGTCGGTCTCGGTGGCATCGACGGTGCGGTCACGACGGTCCGGCCCAGAGGTCGGGTCGGTGGCCGGGGCGACGCCCGGGTCGGCCCGGCGTTCCTCGGCCGAGGGGCGGCTGTCCGGCTCCACGTGGCGGCCGGCCACCGGCGAGCGGTCGGGCCCGGCCGGCTCGGGCTCCTCGGTGAGCACGTGGAACAGCTTGCGGTAGTGCATGAAAGCGATGCGCAGGTCCTCGGTCTCGAGCTTGCCCGAGGCCCGGTGACGCTCGTGCGACTCGTGCGCGCTGCGGTAGTGCTGCACGACCTCCGGGTGGTCGACCATCACCATGTCCGAGCGGGTGGCGAAGTCGTCCATCGGGTAGCCGCGTTCCTTCATCACCTCGGTGATGAGCTTCTCCGCGTCGTCCACGGCGGCCGGCGGCTCGTCCACGAAACGGGCCTGGGCGGCCGACCAGCGGGCGCCGAAACGGGTCTTCTCCTCGGCGGTCAGCGCCCGGATCTGCAGCTTGTCCCGGCGGTCGACCAGGTCGACCAGCTTCCGCTCGGCCTTGGTGCGGTTGTCCGAGCCCTCGAGGTACCGGTCGTACTCCGGGCCGAACCGGTCCTTCAACTCTGACCTGCGCTGCTGGAGCTCCGCGTTCTTCCGGGCCTTCCAGAACGCGAACCCCCCGATCAGCAGCAACGCCAGCAAGACGATGATGACGATCGCCGTAACCATGCGTCCTCCTTCTCGAGACGCACCCGGACGGCCCGGGGCGCTTTCTTGATCGAGCATCCCCACAGATCGGGCAATCCGCTTCCCGAGATGCCAGAGATGCTGCAAGCGCTGGTCACGGGGCAGGCCGTAACGTTGGGGGGTGCCTCCTACCCCCGTGCGCAGCCTGGCCGACGAACTGCGCAGCTGGGACGACGAGAGGCTGGTCTCGCTGCTGGAGCAGCGCCCCGACCTCACCGTGCCGCCGCCGCCCGACCTGGGCGGCCTGGCCACTGCCGCGGTCAGCCGGCTGTCGGTGCAGCGTGCGGTGGACGGTCTGGACGCGCGCACGCTGCAGGTGCTCGAGGTGATGGCGGTCAGCCCGGAACCGGTTTCGTCGGGTGAGCTGACCCGGCGCTGGGGAGCGCCGGTGAGCGGGCCGCTCGCCCACCTGCGCGGGCTGGGCCTGGTGTGGGGCGGCGCTCGTTCGCTGCACCTGGTCCGGGCGGCCCGCGAGAGTCTGGGCCCGCACCCCGCCGGGCTGGGCCCGCCGCTGGCCGAGGCCCTGGGCCGGCGTTCGCCGCAGCGCCTGGCCGAGGTGATGGAAGATCTGGGGCTCCCACCCTCTGGCGATCCGGACACGGCGCTGGCCCGGCTGGCCGACCACCTCGGCGACCCCGACACCGTGAAGAACCTGCTGGACCAGGCCCCCGGGCCGGCCGCGCAGGTGCTGGAGCGGCTGGTCTGGGGGCCGCCGGTGGGGCAGGTGCCCGACGCCGACCGCGCGGTGCGGGCCGGTACCGCCGGTTCCCCGGTCGAGTGGCTGCTCGCCCACGGTCTGCTCACGGTCGCCGATCCGGGGCACGTGGTGCTTCCGCGCGAGATCGGCTTGGCGTTGCGCGGGGGCAAGGTGCACCGGCGGCCCGAACAGTCGCCCCCCGCACTGGAGTTCCGGGATCGCAAGACCCGCCAGGTCGACGACACGGCCGCGCTGGCCGCCGCCGAGGCGGTGCGGCTGCTCGAAGAACTCGGCAGCCGCTGGGGCGTCGACCCACCGCCGCTGCTGCGGGCCGGTGGGCTCAGTGTGCGCGACCTGCGGCGCGTGGCCACCCAGCTGGACGTGGACGAGACCGTGGCCGGGCTGGTGGTCGAGATCGCCCTGGCCGCCGGGCTGATCGCCGACGACGGTGAGGCCGACCCGTCGTGGCTGCCCACCGCCGAGTTCGACACCTGGCTGGCCGGCAGCATCGGCGAGCGCTGGACCCGGCTGGCGCTGGCCTGGTGGGAGACCCCGCGGGCGGCCGGCCTGATCGGTACGCGGGGGCCGAAGGAGGGGCCGGTCGCGGCGCTGGGGCCGGCCGTGGAGCGACCGCAGGCGCGGATCGTGCGGCAGCGGGTGCTCGGCGACCTGGCCGAGGCCAGCGCCCGGCACCTCGAGGGGGTCACTCCGGCGCTGAGCGACCCGGCCGGTTCCGGGCTGGTGAACCGTCTGGTCTGGCAGGCTCCGCGCCGGGCCTCGGCGTCGCAGCCCGAACTGGTGCGCTGGGCGCTGACCGAGGCGGCCTGGCTGGGGATCACCGGGATGGCGGCGGTCTCGTCGTTCGGGCGGGTGCTGATCGGGGCGACGGAGTCGGGCCCGGGGTACGGCGCCGGCAGCGGCTCGGAGCCGAGCGCGGCGCAGACCCAGCGGCGGGTGAACGGCGCCAAGCCGGCCGCCGACCTGCTCGACGAGACGTTGCCGCCCCCGGTCGACCACGTGCTGCTGCAGGCCGACCTCACCGTGGTGGCGCCCGGCCGGCTGCCCGCCCCGATCGAGCGCGAGCTGATGCTGATGGCCGAGGTGGAGAGCCGGGGCGGGGCCTCGGTGTTCCGATTCACCACGGCCTCGGTGCGGCGGGCGCTGGATGCCGGCCGCACCGGCGAGGACCTCACCCGCTGGCTGACCGAGCACAGCCGGACCCCGGTGCCGCAGCCGCTGGAGTACCTGATCGGCGACAGTGCCCGGCGCTACGGCCGGCTGCGCGTCGGGGTGGCCTCGGCCTACCTGCGGGCCGACGACGAGGCCCTGCTCACCGAGGTCCTGGCCGACCGGCGGGCGGCCGGGCTGCGCCTGCGGCGTCTGGCCCCCACCGTGCTCGCGGCCGCGGCCCCGCCCGAGGTGGTGCTGGCCGCGCTCCGCGAGATGGGCCTGGCCCCGGCCGCCGAGTCGCCCGACGGCGATCTGCTGGTGCACGCCGTGGCTCCGCGCCGTTCCCGGTCGAGCGGGTCACCGGTGGCCCGCCGGCAGCCGCCGCCCACCGCCACCCACGAGGCGCTGCGCAACGCCGTGCGGTCGATGCGGGCCGTGGAGGAGAACACCCGCCGCCCGGTGATCGCCGGGGCCGAACCCCCACCGCTGGTCCCGATGGACCCGGCCGGAGCGATAGCCGTCCTCCGAGAGGCCGCCGCCACCCGACGTCCTCTGTGGATCGGTTACCTCGAAGAGGCCGGGAGACCCGTGCGGCAGCTGATCGAGCCGCTGGCGGTGGAGGGCGGCCGGATCCGGGCGCTGGAGCTGGCCACCGGGCGCGTGCGGGGCTACTCGGTGCATCGGGTGATCGCGGTGGCCGGTACGGATGAAACCGCTCCGGAAGCTGGTTGAGCTCCATGTCACCGAGCGATGAGGGAGACTCTGATCCGTGACTGACGGACCACTGATCGTCCAGAGCGACAAGACCCTGCTGCTGGAGATCGACCACGAGCAGGCAGCCGCCTGCCGTCGGGCGATCGCACCGTTCGCCGAACTGGAGCGCGCCCCCGAGCACGTGCACACCTACCGGCTCACCCCGCTGGGCCTGTGGAACGCGCGGGCCGCCGGTCACGACGCCGAGCAGGTGGTCGACGTCCTGCTGGAGTACTCGCGCTACCCGGTCCCGCACGCCCTGCTGGTCGACGTGGCCGAGACGATGGCCCGCTACGGCCGGCTGCAGCTGGTGAAGGACGGCGGCAACCTGGTGCTGCGCGGCCTCGACGTGCCGGTGCTCGAGGAGGTGCTGCGCAGCAAGAAGGTCACCCCGCTGGTCGGGGAGCGGCTGGACGAGACCGACGTGCTGGTGCACCCGAGCGAGCGCGGCAATCTCAAGCAGGTGCTGCTGAAGCTCGGCTGGCCCGCCGAGGACCTGGCCGGCTACGTGAACGGCGAGAAGCACCCGATCGAGCTGGCCCCAGACGGCTGGGAACTGCGGCCCTACCAGGCCGAGGCGGTAGAGGGCTTCTGGCACGGCGGTTCCGGCGTGGTCGTGCTGCCCTGTGGCGCCGGCAAGACCCTGGTCGGCGCCGCGGCGATGGCGAAAAGCGGTACCACCACGCTGATCCTGGTCACCAACACGGTCTCGGCCCGGCAGTGGCGCGACGAGCTGATCGCCCGCACCACCCTCACCGAGGACGAGATCGGCGAGTACTCCGGCACCCGCAAGGAGATCCGCCCGGTCACCATCGCCACCTACCAGGTGATGACCACGAAGCGGAAGGGCGCCTACGCCCACCTGGACCTGTTCGACGCACGCGACTGGGGCCTGATCGTCTACGACGAGGTGCACCTGCTGCCCGCCCCGGTGTTCCGGATGACCGCCTCGCTGCAGGCCCGCCGCCGGCTCGGCCTGACCGCCACCCTGGTGCGCGAGGACGGCCGGGAGGGCGACGTGTTCAGCCTGATCGGCCCGAAGCGCTACGACGCGCCCTGGAAGGACATCGAGGCCCAGGGCTACATCGCCCCGGCCGACTGCGTGGAGGTGCGGGTCACCCTGCCCGAGCGCGAGCGGCTGGTCTACGCCACCGCCGAGCCGGAGGAGCGCTACCGGCTCTGCGCCACCAGCGACTCCAAGACCAAGGTGGTCGAGCGGCTGGTGAAACGGCACGCCGGGGAGCAGATCCTGATCATCGGGCAGTACCTCGACCAGCTCGACGACATCGGGAATCGGCTGGACGCACCGGTTCTCAAGGGCGAGACGTCGGTGGCCGAGCGGCAGCGGCTGTTCGACGCCTTCCGGTCCGGCGAGCTGTCCACCCTGGTGGTGAGCAAGGTCGCGAACTTCTCGATCGACCTGCCCGAGGCCAGCGTGGCGATCCAGGTGTCGGGCTCGTTCGGCTCCCGCCAGGAGGAGGCCCAGCGCCTGGGCCGGCTGCTGCGCCCCAAGCGCGACGGCAAGTCGGCGCGGTTCTACGCGGTGGTCTCCCGGGACACGCTCGACCAGGACTTCGCCGCCCACCGGCAGCGCTTCCTGGCCGAACAGGGTTACGCCTACCGGATTCTCGACGCCGAAGACGTGGACACTCAGGAGGCCTGATCGTCGGCCGGCCGCGGCCAGGTGATTTGGCCTGACCGCAGGTCGGCGACCAGTTCCTCGACGTACTGCAGTTCAACCGCCAGGATTCGCTCCTGGTACACCGTCTCCACCAGGAAGACCGGCGCCAGGAAAGTCTTTCCGTATTCGACCTCGGCCCGGACCTTCTCCAGCCGCCCACGCAGCCGGGTCGCCCGCACCCTGAGAACCGAAACCGCCTCTTCCACGCCCAGGTTCGGCAGGAACGACAGGGCCGCCGGGAACTGCGGGTACTCCTCCACCGGCTCGGCCAGCATGTCGCGCAGCCAGTCGAGCAGCACCTCGTGGCCCTGCACGGTGAGCCGGTAGGTGGTGCGCTCGGGCCGGTTCTCGGCCCGTGCGGTGCCCTCCACCTCGACCAGGCCGTCCCGCAGCAGTCGCTGGACGGTCTGGTACACGCTGTTGCGCTGACTGACGTTGATCACGTCGTCCTTGTGCCGCTCCTTGATCAGCTGCTGCATCCGGTAGGCGTGCATCGGGGCCTCGGACAGCATCGAGAGCACGGCCACCGCGAGAACGGAACGACGGGGAGCAGGCACCCGCCGAGGATATCCCTGGCCATCTCTTAGTCATAATGTGTATGGTCATTTTATGACCAAGACAGCGATGATCATCGGCGGGGGCATCGCCGGCACGGTGACGGCGATCGCGCTGCACGAAGCGGGGCTGAGGTCCGTGGTCCATGAGGCCTACGGAGCGGGCTCGGACGGGATCGGGGCGTTCCTGACCATCCAGGACAACGGACTGGCGGCGCTGGCCCCCTTGGGCCTGCACCGGGTGGTGGGCGACCTGGGCATGCCCACCAAGCGCATGCATCTGGGGAGTGGGCGCACCGGCAAGGATCTGGGCAGCACCGGGATGCGGGCGCGCACGTTGTCGCGCTCGGACCTGTATCTCACCTTGCGGTCCGAGGCCGAGCGTCGTGGCATCGAGATCTGTTACGGAAAAAGGCTTGTGGACGCCTCACGCACCGATTCCGGAGTTCGCGCGGCTTTCGGGGACGGAACCTTCAGTGAAGGAGACCTGCTGATCGGGGCGGACGGGCTGCGCTCGCGCACCCGCGCGCTGCTCGATCCCGGGGCGCCGTCGGCGCGCTTCGTCGGACTGCTCAACACCGGCGGTTACGCGCCGGACCTGAAACTCGGCGGGGCCGTCGGCGATGCGCACTTCATCTTCGGCAAGCGCTGCTTCTTCGCCTGGCTGACCGCTCCGGACGGCGGCACCTGGTGGTTCGCGAATCCACCGGCCAAGTCCGACCCTGGACGCGACGGGCTGGACCGGATCTCGCCCGAGGCCTGGCGGCAGCAACTGAAGGACCTTTTCGCCGGCGACCGGAGCCCGGCGCTGGCGGCGATCGACGCGACCGACGAATTGTTCCCGCCCTGGACCACTTACGACTTTCCCAGGGTCCCGGTCTGGCACGACGACCGCATGGTGATCATCGGTGACGCGGCGCACGCCACCGCCCCGTCGGCCGGCCAGGGCGCTTCGATGGCGATCGAGGACGCAGTGGTCCTGGCCCGCTGCCTGCGTGACCTGCCTTCGACCGAGGACGCTTTCGTCGCCTACGAGCAGATCCGGCGGTCCCGGGTGGAGAAGGTGGTGGCGGCCGGGCGGCGCAACGGGTCAGGCAAGGCCGCCGGGCCGGTCGGGGCGGTCGTCCGGGACGCGATGATGCCCTACGTGGTGAAGCACTGGGCCAGCGAGAAGGCCCTCGCCTGGATGACCGAGTACCGGATCGACTGGGCGGAACCGGTCAGGCGCTGAGCGCGGCGTAGCGGCCTTCGTGCCGGAGAAGGCTCTCGTGGGTACCGGTCTCGACGATCCGGCCGTGATCCAGCACTGCGATCTGGTCGGCGTCGCGCACGGTGGAGAGCCGGTGGGCAATGGTGATCGTGGTGCGACCGCGGGCGAGCTCGTCGAAGGCCTCCTGCACGGCCCGTTCGGTGGCGGTGTCGAGGGCACTGGTGGCCTCGTCGAGCACCAGCACCCGCGGATTGCGCAGCAGGGTGCGGGCAATCGCCAGGCGCTGCTTCTCTCCTCCGGAGAACCGGTGCCCCCGGGAGCCGACCATGGTGTCGTAACCGTCGGGCAGCGAGGCGATCAGGTCGTGGACCTGAGCAGCGCGGGCGGCCGCCTCGATCTGCTCGTCGGTGGCGTCCGGCTTGGCGTAGCGCAGGTTCTCCCGCACGGTGGTGTGCAGCAGGTACGTCTCCTGGCTGACCACTCCGACGATCTGCGCCAGGTCGGCCAGGCGGAAGCGCCGCAGGTCGATGCCGTCGATGGTGATGCGGCCCGCCGTGGGGTCGGCCAGCCGGGCCACCAGCGAGCCGAGAGTGCTCTTGCCCGAGCCGGTCTCGCCCACCACGGCCAGCGTCTGGCCGGCCGGGACGAGGAGGTCGACGCCCGCGAGCGCGGCCGTGTCGTTACCGGCGTAGGTGAAGGTGACATCCTCGATCCGGACGTCTCCCCGGATACCCGACGGATCCACGTCCACCGGTTCGGCCGGTTCGTCGACCTCGACCGGAAGGTCGAGGTACTCGAAGATCCGGGCGAACAGGGCCAGCGACGAGGTGATCGAGACGCCGACGTTGAGCAGGCTGGTCAGCGGCCGGAACAGGCCCTGCTGCAACGCGGTGAAGGCGACCAGGGTGCCGATCGTCATCCCGCCCGACGTGGCCGGCAGCCCGGCGCTGAGGTAGATCGCGGCCGGGATGGCGGCGAAGATGATCGTCATCGAGGCCATCCGCCAGCGCCCGGCCAGGTCCGAGCGCAGCTGCAGCTCGATCAGCCGCTCGGAGGTGCGGGTGAAGCGCTCGACCAGCGCGGAACTGGTGCCCAGGGTCTTGCTCAGCTGGATGCCGCTGATCGAGAGCCCCTCCTCGATGGTCACGTTCAGGTCGGCGAGCTCCCGCTGCCGCTGGGCAGTGATCGCCCGGCGCAGGGCCGCGACCCGGCGGCTGAGGTGGATGGCCGGCGGCATCACGACGAGCGAGATCAGCGAGAGCTTCCAGGAGAGCGCGATCATCGCCACCGCCGTGGCGACCGCGGTGGTGAGGTTGGCGGCGATCGAGGTGGCGGTCGAGGTGACCACGCTCTGCATGCCGCCGATGTCGTTGGTGATCCGGGACTGCACCTCGCCGGTGCGGGTGCGGGTGAAGAAGGCGATGGACTGGCGCTGCAGGTGCGCGAAGACATCCGTGCGCAGCCGGTGCATCACCTCCTGGCCGACGCGGGTGCTGATCCAGGTCTGCACCACGCCGAGCACGCTGGTCAGCGCGGCCACGCCGACCATGCCCGCGACCAGCGCGACCAGGAGGCCGACGTTCTGCTCGGGGATGGCCACGTCGATGACCTCGCGCAGCAGGAACGGGGAGGCCATGGCGACGACGGACGACGCCACGATGATGGCGACCACCACGGCCAGCGGGCGGCGGTGGGCATTGAAGAGGGCACCGACGCGGCGCAGCGAGACCTCGCGGGCCTGGGCCCGTTCGGCGGCGCGCTCGGCGGGGGTGGGTTCGGACGGCTTCGGTGGCCTTGGCAAGGGCGGACCTCCAGGTCGGGAATTTAGTGAGGTTACCTCACTATGAGGCTCCAACCGTAGTTTCGGCTACGGTATTCCGGTGGGTGCCGAGCCAGAGAACGAACAGGGTGCGCAGGACGAGGAGACCCTGGCCGAGGCCTTCTGGGCGGTCTCCCGTCGGCTGCGCCACCGCAGTCACGAGAGCGTCAGCCCGCTGGGCATCACGCCGGGGCAGGCCCGGGCGATCGGCGTGCTGCAGCGGCACGGCAGCCTGCGCATCAGCTCGTTGTCCGAGCACCTGCGCATCGCCCCGCGCTCGGGGACCGAGGTGGTCGACGCCCTGCAGGAGCGCGGTCTGGTGGAACGTTCGCCGGATCCGGACGACCGGCGGGCCACGCTCGTCAGCCTGAGCCCGTCGGGGGAAGAGATCGCCCAGGCCGTGCGGCGGGCCCGGGCGGCCGAGGCCGACCAGTTCTTCGACCGGCTGGGTGAAGCCGACCGACGCGAACTCTCCCGAATCATCGGGATCCTCCGCCGCCCGTAGCGACCACCCCGTCCATTGGTGGTGATCTGGGGTTTCCGGGCCCTGACGGCGAACGGCCGGCGTCCAGGAACTTCCCAGAAATCGGGTGCACTCTGTCCGCGTGGCTGAGAAGACCTATGAGGCGAAACTGCTGGTCGTCGACGACGAACCGAACATTCGCGAACTGCTGACCACCAGCCTGCGGTTCGCCGGTTTCGACGTCGTGGGGGCCGGCGACGGCGCCCAGGCGCTGGCGCTCGCCGAGCAGCACCGGCCCGATCTGGTGGTGCTCGACGTGATGATGCCGGACATGGACGGCTTCACCGTCACCCGCAAGCTGCGCGAGCGCGGGCGGGACATCCCGGTGGTGTTCCTGACCGCCCGCGACGAGACCGGCGACAAGGTGACCGGCCTGACGGTCGGCGGGGACGACTACGTCACCAAACCGTTCTCCCTGGAGGAGGTGGTGGCCCGGATCCGCGCCGTGCTGCGCCGCACCGGGGTGGCCACCGACGCCGAGAGCGGCCGCCTGGTCTTCCACGACCTGGAGCTGGACGAGGACTCGCACGAGGTGCGCCGGGCCGGCCGCCTGATCGAGCTCTCCCCCACCGAGTTCAAACTGCTGCGCTACCTGATGCTGAACCCCAACCGGGTGCTGTCGAAGGCGCAGATCCTCGACCACGTGTGGGCCTACGACTTCAACGGCGAGGCCGGGATCGTCGAGTCCTACATCTCCTACCTGCGTCGCAAGATCGACGACGTCGAGCCCCCGCTGATCCACACCAAGCGCGGCGTCGGCTACGTCCTGCGCCTGCCTCCCCAGAACTGATCGGTCATGACCACGCTTTCTTCCGGGATCTCCACCCGCGCCCCCTCACAGCCCCGGTTCCTCGACCGCGCCCGGCAGCGCTGGGAGTCCACACCGCTGCGGGCCCGCCTGGTCGGGCTCATGGTCGTGCTGCTGGTCGCCGGCCTGGCCCTGACCGGTTTCGCCAGCCAGTACGTGCTGAAGAGCTACCTGGTGGGCAAGGTCGACAGCCAGCTCGAGCAGAGCCTGACGCCGGTGGGCGAGTCGGCGCTGAACGACACTCTGCGCGGCGCCAGCGTCCGGGCCCAGGGCTGGGGCCTGGCCGAGTTCGCGATCAAGGTCTGTTACGACGGGGGCGGTATCGGCGAGGACCTGACGCCGCAGTCGTCGGCCCCGGCCCTCGTAGAGATGACCTCCCAACAGGCCAACGCCACCGATGCCGAGGTGTTCAGCGTGCAGTCCGAGGACGGCGCCACCACCTGGCGGGTGATCGCCTCGGGCTGGAAGAAGGACTTCACCGGCCAGACCGGCAGCGTGCAGATCGCCCTGCCGCTCGACGACGTCGACGACGCGGTGAACCGGCTGCGGATCCTGATCCTGATGTTCGGGCTGATGGTCACCGTGCTGTTCGCCAGCCTGGGCTGGCTGGTGATCCGGCGCTCGTTCAAGCCGCTCACCGAGGTCGAGGAGACGGCCGCCGCGATCGCCGCGGGCGACCTGTCCCGGCGGGTGCCCGCGCACCCGGCGACCACCGAGGTGGGCCGGCTGACCACGTCCCTGAACGGGATGCTGGCGCAGATCGAGAGCGCCTTCCGCTCCCGTGAGGCCTCCGAGCAGCGCACCCGGCGGTTCGCTGCCGACGCCTCGCACGAGCTGAGAACCCCGCTGGCCTCGATCCGCGGCTTCGCCGAGCTCTACCGCCAGGGGGCGGTCTCCGAACCGGCCGACGTGGCCCGCACGATGAGCCGGATCGAGGACGAGTCGCGGCGGATGGGCACGCTGGTGGAGGACCTGCTCCTGCTGGCCCGGCTGGACGAGCAGCGTCCGGCCCGCAGCGAACCCGTCGACCTGGCGGTGCTGGCCGGCGACGCGGTGCACGACGCCCGGGGGCTGGCCCCCGACCGCACGGTCCGCCTGGTCGGGCTGAGCGACAAGCAGGGGCCCGAGCCCGCGGTGGTCACCGGCGACGACAACCGGCTGCGGCAGGTGGTCGCCAACCTGCTGGCCAACGCCGTGCGGCACACGCCTTCGGGATCACCGATCGAGGTGGCCGTGGGCCGGTGGGAGAACGTGGCGGTGCTGGAGGTCCGCGACCACGGCGACGGCCTGACCCCGGAGCACGCGGCCAAGGTGTTCGAGCGGTTCTACCGGGTGGACGCCTCCCGCGCCCGGCACCAGGGCGGCGGCTCCGGGCTGGGGCTCTCGATCGTCGCGGCCGTGATCAGTGCCCACGAAGGACGGGTCGGGGTCGCCTCCACCCCGGGGGGCGGGGCCACCTTCCGGGTCGAGCTGCCGCTGGCGAGCGCCGGGCTGCCTGAGGCCCCCGACGCCCCCGACACCCCTGATGACCTGGACGATGACGCGGCACCCGGTGCCACTCCGTCCACCTGAGATGATCATCCTTCACTGAGCGTCACCGGCTGCCCGAAGGGGCGACCTTCGGGCAGCCGATTGCACTACGCCCGGCGGCCTTGGTCCGCAACTTCAGGACGTGGCATTCCCCCAAACTCCCGACGATATTGACACCGCCGCGTGACACCTCCCACAGGATGAATTGCGCGGACGAGTCCCTGCATGCTGGCCTGCGTAGATATAGTTGTCCGTACAGGGCGGTTCCGGGTTACCTCAGGGATTTTCCAGAGGTGACGCGGCGTTCCCCAGATCGAAACCAGGTAGTCACGCAGCTGCGTGACTCTGGGTTCGGTACGCAGCGACAGCTTCGACCCTTTCGTGAGGAGGGCAGATGAACCACACCGCGACCACCCCGGACAGTGACGACACCAAGGCTCCCAAGAGCTACTCCGTCGCCAACCCGCGGCGCACTCGGCTGGACGCCGACGGTCGGCCGATCCAGGCCCCCGCCGCCAAGTCAGCTGCTGAATGAGCTGCGCCTAGAACGCTTGCGTTCGCACCACGATGCCCCGGTCGGCGACCGGGGCATCTCTGGTTTTGCGGCCGGGAACAGGCTCGGCCGGGTTCTCAGGCTTCTCACAGACACGATGCAGCCAACGCCGAGGAGGCCGGGGTGAAGTAGTACCCGTCAGCAAGCTGGCCACGAGGGTGAGAACAATGACGCAGACCACGAACAACCACGACGAGAACGCCTACTCCTGGGCCCGCCGCCCCGGCGACGACTCGTCCGCCACCAACCCTGCCCCGGCTGCGCACGCTTCCGCTCCGGCCGGCGCGACCAACCAGACGCAGCCCACCCCGGCCGGGCCGGGCGCGGGGCAGCCTGTGCAGCAGGGCTATCCGTACGGAGCAGCGCCGCAGTACGGCACGCAGGGGCAGCCGGCCCAGTACGGGCACAACCCCTACGCCCGGCCGCAGGAGCAGCACGGCCCCGGCCCGGAGGGGGCGAACCAGCCCGGCGCGACGCAGACGCTGACCGCCTACCCGAGCACCGGCCAGCCCCCCACCGGCCCGCTCCCCCAGCCGGGCTTCGGCAACGGTGGTCAGCCCCCGCTGCCGCCCGCGAAGAAGCGCCGCGAGCTGGGTCAGCCCGGCTGGCGCGGGGTCATCGCCTCGGGCCTGGGCGCCGCCCTGATCGCCAGCCTGCTCACCGCCGGCGTGGTGATCGCCACGCAGGACGACGACGCCGGCAACGCCAGCGCGCTGACCAGCTCCTCCCAGAGCGACGAGCCCGCCGCCGAGGCCCCGGTCACCGGCAGCACCTCGCAGAACCCCGACTGGGAGGCGGTGGCCTCCGCGGTCGAGCCCAGCGTGGTGTCGGTGCAGATGACCAGCGGGCAGTCCGGGGGTGAGGGTTCCGGCGTCATCCTCGACACCGAGGGCCGGATCGTCACCAACAACCACGTCGTCTCCGGCGCCGACGAGATCCAGGTCGTGCTGAACGACGGGCGCAAGTACAGCGCCAAGATCGTCGGTACCGACGCCGCCACCGACCTCGCGGTGATCCAGCTGGAGAACCCGCCGAACGACCTCACCCCGGCCAAGCTGGGCACCACCGAGTCGGTCGGCGTGGGTGACTCGGTGATGGCCGTGGGCAACCCGCTGGGCCTGGCCGGCACGGTCACCACCGGCATCGTCAGCGCCGTCGACCGCCCGGTCAGCACCTCCGCCTCCGAGACCGAGGGCACCACCAGCAGCAGCGGAACACCGGTGGTGACCAACGCGATCCAGACCGACGCCGCGGTCAACCCCGGAAACAGCGGCGGCGCCCTGGTCAACGCCCAGGGCCAGCTGATCGGGATCAACTCCTCGATCGCCACGCTCAGCCAGAGCTCGGCCTTCGGCCAGCAGAGCAGCCAGTCCGGCAGCATCGGCCTGGGCTTCGCCATCCCGGTCGACCAGGTGAAGGACATCACCAACCAGCTGATCGAGAACGGCAGCGCGCAGCACCCGTGGCTCGGCATCACCCTGGGCGACACCACCGTGCCGGTCGACGACGCGCAGCGCGACGGCGCCTCGGTCGAGAGCGTGGTGGCCGACTCGCCCGCCGCGGAGGCCGGGCTGAAGCAGGGCGACACCGTGATCGCGGTGGACGGCGAGTACGTGAACGGGGCCGAGTCGCTGATGGCCCAGATCCGCGAGCGCACAGTGGGAACTGAAGTGACCCTCACGATCGTCAGTAACAGTAAGAGCCAGGACGTGAAGGTCACTCTGGGCGCCCGCCCGGACAGCGCGAACTGACCACCGAACCGACCGCCCGCCTCTACCCCCACCAGGGGCGAGCGGTTCCCGGCGGCCGTACCCCACGGCCGCCACACCGAAAGGGCTGATCCGAGCAGCCTTTTCCACCGGAGCCTCCGGCGACACCCCCCCACCGTCGCCGGAGGCTCTGCGTTTGCCCACAACTTTTTCCACAGGTCTCCTCGCCTGTGGAAAACCCGGAACCCGTTTTCCCGCAACCTGCCATGGTTGTTCCACGCCGCCTGGACCGGCGGTGGCACGGCCGCTCCCGCCGGATGCGGAGGGTGGCCCGCGGTGGGAGCGGTCGTGGACAACGGTTTTCAGAGCTTCTAGGGGGAGGCCGGCATGCCCAGGTTCGAGGTCGACAGCGCTCAGGTGGTGCAGGCGAGCGCCGCCGTGCAGGCGTCCGCGCAGCAGATCGGCACCGAGGTGGACCGGATGATGCGGCATCTCGTGCAACTGCAGGCCGGCTGGAGCGGCACCGCCGCCACGTCGTTCCAGTCGGTCATCAACGACTGGCGGGGCACCCAGGAACGGGTGCGCGCGGCCCTGGAAGACATCCAGGTCGCCCTGGCCCAGGCCGGAAGGCAGTACCAAGAGGTGGAAGACGCCGCCGTGCGCATGTTCAGCGCCTGAACCGCCCCGCCCACCAGACCCCCGTGCCGGCTTTCGGCGCGAGCCGGCACGGGGCATCACCGCGGTCGGCAACCCGGCGGGCGGGCTGGCTGGCCAGCGGGCAGTCCGGCAGTCCGGCGGGCGGGCAGTCCGGCGGGCAGTCCGGCAGGCGGGCGGGCAGTCCGGCGGGCGGGCGGGCAGGCAGGACAGCGGGCAGGCAGGACAGCGGGCGGGCAGGCAGGCCAGCGGGCAGGCAGGCCGGCCAAAACACAACCGCCGCGGCGCCCTTGGGGGCGCTCGCGGCGGCTGGATCAGGCCTGGCCGGGACTCTGCCGGGTCAGTCGGGACGGGACCTCTCGACTGACCTCGGCAGGCGCTCGGCCCAGGTCACTGGGCAGAATTGTTCAGTGCGCGGACGACGGCAGGGGGTTCGGAACCTCCCACACCATGGACAGCTTGCGGCCGCCCTTGCCGTCCGGCAGCTTCACCCAGTGGGCCACCGGGCGGAGCGGCGAGGCTCCGGTCCATTCCGGGTGCCCCTGCAGCGACGTGCCGGTCGCTGCGGAAGTCGATTCCGTAGGCGACGCGGCAGAAACTGAATCAAGACCGTAGAGACGCTTCATGGCTCTCTATCCACCTCTCGTTCATCTTCTGTTCACCTTCAGGTTAGCACCAGGTCAAGTTGTGCGGTAGCTGAGGTGGATGGGGCGGCGCCCGGAAGCCGGGGTCGCGACGAGTGACGCGTGTTGACCTGAGAGCTATCTCAGCACGTCAGAGGCGGTTTTCCAGGAGCTGATCGAGGGACCTGGCGGCCGTCTCAAGCCTGGAAAAAACTGGTCAGGGCGGGGCAGATCACGCTCCGGACCAAGGTGAACAGGAGAAGTTGGCGGACCGGTCCGGGCTGCGACGGAGGGCTGGACAGCCGTCCTGCCGGGCATCGGCACCCCAGGCCGGACAACCCGTTCAGACGGGGCGGACGGGCTCACCAGGCGAACGCACAAGGCGTCCTACGCCCCAGTTGTCTACGCTGTCGAGGTGACGACGGTGATGCTCGGGCTGCCGAGGACGAGAGACGAGGGGCGCACCCCGCCCGTCGAAGGACGTCCGGCCGATTCGCGCCTGATCGACACCTACGGCCGGGTCGCCACCGACCTCCGGGTCAGCCTGACCGATCGCTGCTCCCTGCGCTGCGGCTACTGCATGCCCCCGGAAGGGCTGGACTGGCTTCCCCAGGAGCAGGTGCTCAGCGATGACGAGCTCATCCGGCTGATCACCCTCGCGGTGAACGAACTGGGCGTCGAAGAGGTGCGGTTCACCGGAGGCGAGCCGCTCCTGCGCAAGGGGCTCGAGCGGATCATCGGGGCGACCACTGCGCTGCGCACCCATCGGGGCCAGGCTCCGGTCACCGCGCTCACCACCAACGGTGTAGGCCTGGACAAGCGGGCTCGTGGGCTGGCAGCGGCCGGGCTGGCCCGGATCAACGTCTCGCTGGACACGCTCGACCCCGAGCGCTTCCTCCGGATCACCCGGCGGGACCGGCACCGCGACGTGCTGGCCGGCCTCGCCGCCGCCGCTGCCGCCGGGATGGGCCCGATCAAGGTGAACGCCGTCCTGCTACCGGGCACCAACGAGGACGAGGCGGTGCCGCTGGTGCGCTGGGCCCTGACCGAGGGCTACCAGCTGCGCTTCATCGAGCAGATGCCGCTGGACGCCCAAGGCGCCTGGGAGCGCGGGGCGATGGTCACCGCCGACGAGATCCAGCGGGCCCTGGCCCAGGAGTTCGAGCTGGTGCCCACCGATCCCCTGGCCCGGGGCGCCTCGCCGGCGCAGACCTGGACGGCCCAGGGCGACGGGCTGGAGGGCACGGTGGGCATCATCGCCTCGGTGACCCGGCCGTTCTGCGGCGACTGCGACCGCACCCGGCTCACCGCGGACGGGCAGATCCGTAACTGCCTCTTCGCCCGCGACGAGACCGACCTGCGGGCGCCCCTGCGAGCCGGGGCCGACGACGCGGAACTGGCCCGGATCTGGCGGGCCGCGATGTGGGGCAAGGCGGCCGGGCACGGCATCAACGACACCTCGTTCATCCAGCCCGACCGTCCGATGAGCGCGATCGGAGGCTGAGGACCAATGAGCAACACCATCACCATCCGTTACTTCGCCGGTGCCCGCCGGGCCGCCGGGGTGGAGTCCGAGGCCCTCACCGCGAGCGCGCCACTGGTCCTCGAGGACGTCGTCGGCCGCCTGGCCGAGCGCCACGGGAACGACCTGGCCCGGGTGCTGGACGCCTCCTCGTTCCTGATCGACGAGGTCGCCGGCGACCGCTCCCGGCTGGTGCCGGTCGGCGCCGTGGTCGACGTTCTCCCACCATTTGCCGGGGGTTGATCCCCAGGAAGCTCCCAGCCGACCGTTGCGCTCCCGTGACCGTTCCGACGGGTGGCAGTGTCCTGGCTGACGTAGTCTGAGCCACGGGTCGGCCTGGCAGCCACCCCTTGCAGGTCTCCCGTTGTCGGCTCTTCCAGCTGTGGGCGACCACGGCTCAGCCGACGCGGCAGTGTCGCCGTGCGTGACCAGAGTTGATCGATCGAGCATCGGTCCACCACGTCGAAGCAGGAGACATCGTTCGGTGACGCAGACGACGGGGCGGGAACCCGACGGGACCCTGCCCACCGGCCTGGACCGCGCGCGGATCGGGGCCACCACCCCGCTCGCCCCGCAGCCGCCCGCCCGCCCGGCGACCCCCTCCCGGGTCGAGAGGTTCGAGGAGCGCGCCTACGAGCTCCTGCGCCGCCCCTGGGTGGCCGAGGGCCTGGTCGCGCTGGTCTGCGCCGCCGTCTTCTCCTGGTGGGTCAACCGGCCCAGCCCGTGGTGGGACGAGGCGGTCACCCGCGACGTGGTCTCCCGCCCGACCGGCGACATCCTCGACCTGACCGAGCACGTCGACCTCGTGCACGCCACGTACTACCTGCTCGTGCACGCCTTGGTCGGCCCGACCGAGTCGTTCACGGCACTGCGCCTGCTGTCGGTCGCCGCGGCCACCGTCACCGGCGTGCTGCTGGTGCGCCTGGGCCGCGAACTGGGTTCGGGCAAGGTCGGTCTGGCGGCCGGCCTGCTGTGGGTGGTCGCCCCGCTGGCCAGCCGTTACGCGCAGGAGGCGCGGCCCTACGCGATGGTCGCGATGATGGCCACGGCCGCCACCCTGGCCCTCGTCCGGGTCTGCCGTAAGCCCTGGCTGCGCCCCCGCTGGGCGATCTACGTCGGCTGCCTGACGGTGCTCGGCCTGCTGAACGTGATCGGCCTGACCATCCTGGCCGCGCACCTGGGCTACGTGCTGGCCACCTCCGCCCACCGCGTCCGGCTGCACTGGTACCTGGGCGCCGGTGCGGCGGTCACCCTGCTCACCCCCCTGCTGTGGTTCTCCAGCCGGCAGAGCGGCCAGGTGGCCTGGCTTCCGGTGCCCACGCCCGACCGCCTGAGCGGTTTCTTCGCGGCGCAGTACGAGAGCACCTGGGTAGTGCTCGCCCTGGTCGTGCTGGCGCTGGCCGGTGTGGGCCGGGGCACCCACAACCCGGCGCTGGCGCTCGGCCTGGCCTGGTCGGTGCTGCCGCCGGTGCTCCTGTGGACCATCTCGCAGGTGCACCCGCTTTACGACTGGCGCTACGTGTTCTTCACGGTGCCCGGCACGGCGCTGGTGCTGGCCTCGCTAGCCACTCTGCTGCGGGTCCGCTACGTGCTGGTCATGCTGCTGGTGCTCACCATCGGCGCCGCGCACCTGCACACGGTCTACCGCTGGAAAGACACCGGTCACCACGAGAACCTGCGCGGGGTGGCCCAGGCGATCGAAGAGGGAGCCCGCCCGGGCGACGCGGTGATCTTCCTGCCCGCCTCGCGGCGCGTGGTGAAACTGGCCTACCCCGCGGCGTTCGACGGGGTGGACGACGTGGCCCTGGCCAAGTCCGGCGAGCAGTCGGACACGCTGTTCGGGGTCGAGGACTCGACTGCGCAGATCGCCAAGGCCCTGCGCAAGCGCACCCGGGTCTGGGTGGTCACCAGCAACGTGCGCCTGGGCGAGACCGCCGAAGAGCCCGAGCAGGACAAGGAGCGCCTGCTGTTCGACCGCTTCCGGGTCACCGGGGTGGAGGACCTGGGCACCTACCAGGTGCAGCTGTACGAGCGCAGCAGCAAGGAAGCCGGGATCGTGGCGCCCGGCGCCGCCTCCTCCTGAGCCTCAGGGGCAGGCGACCCACTCGTCGGTGCCGTCGCTGAAGACCTGCCGCTTCCAGATCGGCAGCTGCGCCTTCACCTCGTCGACCAGGCGCATCGCGGTCTCGAAGGCCTCCTGCCGGTGGGCCCCGGCCACGGCCACGGCCAGCGCCGTGTCGCCGATGGCGAGCGTGCCGATGCGGTGCGAGACCGCGACTGCCTCAGCGGTGCTCTGCGCCGTAACCTCGGCCACGACCCGCTCCAGGACCGACTGCGCGGTGGGGTGCCCCTCGTACTCGAGCCCCAGCACCTCACGCCCCCCGTCGTGATTGCGCACGACCCCGGCGAAGGTGACCACTGCGCCCGAGGAAGCTCCCTCGACCAGGGCGGCGTGCGCCTGCAGGTCGAGCGGCTGGTCGGACACGAGCGCCTGCCGGACCTGGCGGGCAGGCGGGTTGATCCGGCTCTGGTCGGGCTCGTGGTGTGTGGTCTCGGTCGGCACGCCACCAGCGTAGGCAGCTCAGGTAACGGTGTCGATGTCAGCCCCGGTGGCCAGATCGCCGGCCTCCACCAGCCGGACGTCTGTACGCCCGCGCAGATAGTGACGGGCGCCCACGTCGCCGGCGGCGGTGGCGATGATCCCGGCCCAGTGGTTGCGGCCGATCAGGACGGGGTGGCCGGGTTTTCCGTCGTAGATGACCCGGGCGAGGGTCTCCTGAATCAGAACAATGGACGGGTCGGGGCAACGATGTGCGGAGTTTTCCGTTGCGGGGTAACTGGTTTCGAGAAGACGGGCCACGACCGCGCCCGTCACATCGGGGGTGTCGACCAGCCCTACGATCGCTGCGTCGGGCGGCTCGGCCAGCGTGGTCAGAAAGCTGAGCCCGGCGCGCAGCGAAGCCGACATACCCTCGACCCAGTCGGCGGCGTGCACCCGAACAGCTCCGGCGGGCAACAGCTTTGCTACTTCCTCACCCGACGCCCCGGTGACCACGACAACCGGACCGCAACCAGCGTCCGTCATTGATCGGACGGCCAGCCGCACCCAAGGCACGCCGCGAGCATCGGTGACCAGCCCCTTGGGCCGGCCCATCCGTCTCCCCGCGCCGGCGGCGAGCACGAGTGCGGCAGTCCTCATCGACGTCCTCAGATCTCAGGCGGGAACAGCGAAGGGGCGGCCCTCCCGAAGGAGAACCGCCCCCACTGGTTCAGTGCTGGATCAGCGCTGATCAGGGCTGGATCAGAAGTCCATGCCACCCATGTCCGGAGCGCCGCCGGCCGGGGCCGCCGCCTTCTCCGGCTTGTCGGCGATGACCGCCTCGGTGGTCAGGAACAGCGCCGCGATGCTGGCGGCGTTCTGCAGCGCCGAGCGCGTGACCTTGGCCGGGTCGATGATGCCGGTCGCGACCAGGTCGACGTACTCACCGGTGGCCGCGTTCAGGCCGTGACCCGACGGGAGGTTGCGCACCTTCTCCGCCACGACGCCACCCTCGAGACCGGCGTTGACCGCGATCTGCTTGAGCGGGGCCTCGACGGCGACCTTGACGATGTTGGCGCCGGTGGCCTCGTCGCCGGTCAGCTCGAGCTTCTCGAAGGCGACGACCGAAGCCTGCAGCAGCGCGACGCCACCACCGGCCACGATGCCCTCTTCGACGGCAGCCTTGGCGTTACGGACCGCGTCCTCGATGCGGTGCTTGCGCTCCTTGAGCTCCACCTCGGTGGCCGCCCCGGCCTTGATCACCGCAACACCGCCGGCCAGCTTGGCCAGACGCTCCTGCAGCTTCTCACGGTCGTAGTCGGAGTCGCTGGCCTCGATCTCGTTGCGGATCTGGGTCACGCGGCCGGCGATCTGGTCCGCGTCGCCCGAGCCCTCGACGATCGTGGTCTCGTCCTTGGTGATGACGACCTTGCGGGCCTGGCCGAGCAGCTCCAGACCGGCGGTCTCCAGCTTGAGGCCGACCGTCTCGGAGATGACCTGGCCGCCGGTCAGGATCGCGATGTCCTGCAGCATGGCCTTGCGGCGGTCGCCGAAGCCGGGCGCCTTGACGGCGATCGACTTGAACGTGCCCTTGATCTTGTTGACGACCAGGGTGGAGAGGGCTTCGCCGTCCACGTCCTCGGCGATGATCGCCAGCGGCTTGCCGCTCTGGATGACCTTCTCGAGCAGCGGCAGCAGGTCCTTGACCGTGCTGATCTTGCCCTCGACCAGGAGGATGTACGGGTCGTCGAGGACGGCCTCCATCCGCTCCGGGTCGGTCACGAAGTAACCGGAGATGTAGCCCTTGTCGAAGCGCATACCCTCGGTGAGCTCGAGCTCGAGCCCGAAGGTGTTGCTCTCCTCGACGGTGATGACGCCTTCCTTGCCGACCTTGTCCATCGCCTCGGCGATGAGCTCGCCGATGGCGGGGTCGGCGGCGGAGATGGACGCGGTAGCAGCGATCTGCTCCTTCGTCTCGACCTCCTTGGCCTGGGCCAGCAGCTCGGCGGAGACAGCAGCGGTGGCCGCCTCGATGCCCTTCTTCAGGGCCATCGGGTTGGCGCCGGCGGCGACGTTGCGCAGACCCTCACGAACCAGGGCCTGGGCGAGCACGGTGGCGGTGGTGGTGCCGTCACCCGCGACGTCGTCCGTCTTCTTGGCGACCTCCTTGACCAGCTCGGCGCCGATCTTCTCGTACGGGTCCTCGAGCTCGATCTCCTTGGCGATGGACACACCGTCGTTGGTGATCGTGGGGGCGCCCCACTTCTTCTCCAGAACGACGTTGCGGCCCTTCGGCCCGAGGGTCACCTTGACGGCGTCGGCGAGCTGGTTCATGCCCCGCTCGAGGCCGCGACGGGCTTCCTCGTCGAACGCGATGATCTTGGCCATCGTGTGGTGTTCCCTCCACGTGGGTGGGTTGTGACCAGGGAGATGCCCGCGACGGACGGAACGACGCCCAGCGGTCCTGTCCCGCCCGGCACCGGCCCTCATCCACCTGGCCGTACTCGCAAAGCTGTCACTCTCACGCGGAGAGTGCTAGTCCAATGATTAGCACTCGACCCTGGTGAGTGCAAACCTCCGGGGCCCGATCCGGGCACCGTTCTCCTGGAGTTCCACTGCGGGCGCAACACCTTCGGCGACGAAGACTGTCGGTGGCGGCTGGCAGCATGAGGGTCGTGGCGGGTGGTGCGGGCAACGGCGGCGTGACCAGCGGTGATGGCACGGGGGTGGTTGATGCGGGCGCGGGCGCGCGTGGGCTTGCGCGGTGGGTGCTGGTGGCACCGGCGGGGGCGGGTTTCGAGTTACTACCTATAGACGCGGTGGGCCAGGCGGCGGGGGAGGTCACCTGGGTAGACGACCTGGCTTTGGGGGTAAGCGCGCTGGAGCGCGAGGCCGCGCCCCGGTGGGTGTGGTGGCGCACGGCCGAGGTGTACCCGGCGCTGCTCGAGGCCGGCGTGCGGGTTCAGCGGTGTCATGACCTGGCTGCGGCGCAGAACCTGCTCAACACCTACGAGGGGGCTGCGTTCGTGCCGCCGCAGTCGGTGGTGCGCGAGTCGGCCGGCCGGTCGGAGCAGATCTCGCTGTTCGGTGACGAGCCGGGCAGTTCGGCGGGTGGGGCGGGCGTTGTCGGGACGACAGGTGGGCCCGATACGGCAGGGCACGAGGAGGAGGTTGGGCGAACCGAGAGCTCGGGCGGGCGCTGGGTGGGTACAGACGGTCCGGATCTGGATGCCCCGCAAGATGACCTTGTTCTTGGATCCCTCGTGACGGAGCAGACGCCACTCCCCTCCACCCGCGAGGCGCCGCAGGGCCTGGCCGAGCTGCAGCGTCTCTATGCCGGCCAGGTCGCGCACGTGGCTCGGGTGCGCCGTACCCACCCCGGTTTCGCGCTGCTCGTCGCGGCCGAGTCGGCGGCCGGCCTGGCCGCGGTCGAGATGGGGCGGGCCGGGCTGCCGTGGAGCGTCCGGATCCACGACGAGGTGCTCACCGATCTGCTCGGGCCGCGGCCTCAGCACCACGGGCGGCCGCCCAAGCTGCAGGCCCTGGCCGAGGAGGTGTCGCGGCTGCTGGTGCCCGGGGTCACCGGGCCGGGGCCGGCGATGAACCCCGACTCCCCCGGCGACGTGCTCAAGGCGTTCAAGCGGCAGGGGGTGCTGCTGACCAGCACCCGGGCCTGGGAACTGAAAGAGGTGGAGCACCCGGCGGTGGCTCCCCTACTGCGTTACAAGGAGCTGGCCCGGCTGCACGTGGCGCACGGCTGGTCGTGGCAGGGCCAGTGGGTGCGCAACGGGCGGTTCCATCCGGAGTACGTGCCCGGTGGGGTGGTCACCGGGCGCTGGGCCACGTCCGGGGGCGGGGCGCTGCAGATTCCCAAGGTGATGCGGGCCTGCGTGGTGGCCGAGCCGGGCTGTGTGCTGGTGGCGGCCGACGCAGGGCAGCTGGAGCCGCGCATCCTGGCCGCGCTCTCCGGCGACCGCGGCATGCTCGCCGCCACCGCCGACGCCGACATGTACACAGCTCTGGCCCGACAGGCGCTGGGCCGGCCGGAGGCGCGGAACGAGGCCAAGATCGGGCTGCTGGCGGCGATGTACGGAGCCCGGGCCAACACCCCGGCCATGGTGGCGCTGCGGCGCCGCTTCCCGAAGGCACTGGAGCTGCTGGAGCGCGCAGCGCGCACCGGGGAGGACGGGGGCATCGTGCGGTCAGTGCTCGGCCGCACCTGCCCGCCGCCGGATCCGACCTGGCAGGACGTGCCGCTGGAGCAGGCTCTGGCCCGTTCCCGGGCGCGGGGCCGGTTCACCCGCAACTTCGTCATCCAGGCCTCGGCCGCGGATTGGGCGAATGCATTGGTGGCCGGTCTACGACGCCGGCTGAGTGCTCTCTCCCCCGCCGCAGAACTGGTGTTCTTCCAGCATGACGAAGTGATCGTGCACGTTCCCGCCGCACTGGCCGAAGCCGCCGTTCAGGCCGTCGTGGACAGTGGCGCAGAAGCCACCGCTCTGGTTCTCGGAGATCGCGGTGTTCGCATCCCACTCGCGGCCGCACCGATCGCCTCTTATGCCGACAAGAATTAACCAGCGGTCGCATTCTTGGCATCCCACGGGGAGCGGTCGTAGCCGCCCCAATCACCGACCGTCGAATGCGTCAGGACGACGATATCCGGTTCGGCCGGTGACGAACCCGGGAATAGCCTTCCCGGCCCGAGCCGCACGAATTCCGGTTAACCGGTGGCAGCAATTGTTTCACCGCCGTTATCCGCATTGTAAAAACTGCGCAAACACACAAGGCCGTCCCCGGTGAAGTTCCGGGGACGGCCTTGGTGACGAGTCGGTTCACGAACCCTCGGCGGGGCTCACGAGAGACGAATCAGCTGGCGGGGCGCACGGCCTCGGCCTGCGGGCCCTTCTGGCCCTGACCGACCTCGAACTCCACCCGCTGACCCTCGTCGAGCGAGCGGTAGCCGTCCATCTGGATTGCCGACCAGTGGACGAAGACGTCCGCGCCACCACCGTCAACGGTGATGAAGCCATAACCCTTTTCGGCGTTGAACCACTTGACGGTTCCCTGAGCCATTCCTACTCCTGCTTGCTGTAACTGCGGCGCGACTCGAGCACTGCACACGAGCCGGGTCTCACGCTCGCCGGACCTCCCCCAGGAGGGCTGGTCCGGGATGGTCCAACGTGCGGGCCTCTGGCGTGAAGCTGGAGAGGACATTGCTCATCGAACTGTTCGACCGATGCCTACAGTAGCGCCTGAATCGAGCACGCGGGAGATACCAACTCTTAGCGACCTTCGTGAACCGCACTTAGGCTGAGCTCATGCGATCTCCGCGACGGCGCGTAGGACCGGAACCCGGGATGCGTTCCCGGGGTCGCCGGGGCGGTTATGTAGAGGCTCCGAGTCGGGGTCCGACAAGCCGTCCACTGTTGATCCGAACCCGTCGGGCAGTGAATTGGATGAACCTTTCAACACCTGTCGGATTGGCTCTCGCCCGGGCCGGCCGGGCCCGGATCGAACACGGACCGTACGGGCTCCTGCTGGCCTGGGACTACCGCAGCGGCCTGCTTCCGGTGCGCGGGCGGGCGATGACCATCGGCGACGTGGTCCTGCTCGGGATACCGGAATCGGCGCTGGTCAGAAGACCGAATCTGCTGCGCCACGAGGCCCGCCACGCCGGGCAGTACGCCCGCTGGCTGGGCCCGCTGGGGTTCCTGCCGGCCTACGGCCTGGCCTCGCTCTACAGCTGGGCGCGCACCGGTGATCCCGCGCTGCGTAACCACTTCGAGAGCCGGGCCGGGCTGCTCGACGGGGGTTACATCCACCGCGCCCACCCGACGGAGGCCGGCTCTGCGGAGCCCGGCCGGGACGGGTCTTCCCACGACTGAGGCGAACCCGAAGGCGGACGCACCGCGGTCGGCGAGCACCGACGTCCGAAATCTGGTTCTGTCGGTGAACGGTCGTGCCCCTTTGGGCCGAACGGGTTACTGGGTGTCTTCGCCGAGCACGACGGTGATCTTGCCCGGGTTGACCTCGGAGCTCTCCGAGATCTCACCCAGCCCCAGCGCCTTGCGCACGGCGTTGGCCGAGGGCTTCATCTCGTCGCCCTCGTAGTAGATGGTCGTGACCGGCAGGTCCTTGTTGTTGGAGTTGCCGGTGCGCTCCACCGACCAGCCCTTGCCCTCGAGGTCGGACTGGAACTGCTTGGCCAGGCCGGAGACGCTCAGCGAGTTGAGCACGATCAACGGGATGGTCTTGTCGACCTTGCTGCCGTCGCCCTCGCCCTCGGAACCGGTGTCCTGGCTCTCCTCGGCGGCCGGGCTCGACTCGTCGGCACCCTGGTCGTCGTTCTTGCCGTCGCCCTTGCCGTCGCCCTTGTCCTCACCGGCCGACGCGCTCGGGGCCGCGGTCGTGTCCGCCCCCTCGTCGAGTGCGCCCGTCGAGGCGCTCTTGTCGTCGGAGGCGCGACCGCCCACCACCGTGTAGACCGCACCGATCACCAGCAGCACGACGGCGACCCCGGCGACTACCGGCAGGATGGCCGCAATCGCCTTCGGCCGCGCACGGTGTGCACCGCGGCGGCTCGCCTCCACCGGGGCGGCGGAGCGGTCGTCGTAGCCCGGAGGCCTCGTGGCGGTCATCGCATGACTCCCAGAACTATGGAACGAGCACCGCCCGGTTCAGGGGTGCCCGACGGCCCGAGACTACCGACCCGGTCCGGCCCGACGAGGTAACTCGGCCCGCGATATCGGCCCGGACTGCCCCGTCCGATGCACTGTGGTGCTCAACCGTGAGCGTCCAGTGACCGAGCGGAACCGCTCCGGCGACGCATCTGGCGTACGCGCCGCAGCCGTTTCACCAGCATAGGGTCGGCCGCCAGAGCCTCGGGTCGGTCGATCAGCGTATTCAGGACCTGGTAGTAGCGGGTCGCGGGCAGGTCGAACAACTCGCGGATGGCCTGCTCCTTGGCCCCGGGGAAGCGGAACCACTGCCGCTCGAAGGCCAGGATCTCGGCCTCACGGGCGGTCAGCGGGCCTGCTCCGGCGGCCTCGGGCTCGGTGTCCATGCGGCTCACTCTAGAACCGGACCCTGAGCGTGTCATTCACACCATGCTGTCCAGAATGAGGTCGATGTCCGCCTCGGTGGTCTCCGGATTGACCACCGCCAGCCGGGTGCAGGTCTCGCCGGCGTGGGTGGTCGAGACCACGAACCCCTTGTCCTGGGCCAGCAGCTGCTGCGACCAGGCCCGGTAGTCCTGCGGGGTCCAGCCCACCCGCCGGAAGCAGACCACTGACAGATCGGGCTCGTGCAGCAGTTCCAGCTGGGGCCGCTCGCGCACGCTCTGCGCAGCGTGGCGGGCCACCGTGAGCGTGCGCTCGACCGCATCGGTGTAGGCCTGCGTCCCGTGCGTGGCCAGGGAGAACCAGAACGGCAGGCCGCGGGCCCGCCGGGTCAGGCCGACCGCGTAGTCGGAGGGGTTGATCTCGTCCCCCTCGGTGACCACGTCGAGGTAGCCGGCCCGCTGGGTGTGGGCGGCCCGGGCCAGGGCCGGGTCGCGGTAGACCAGGGCACAGCAGTCGAACGGGGCGAAGAGCCACTTGTGCGGATCCACCACGAACGAGTCGGCCCGCTCGATGCCGTCGAACCGGTGCCGCACGCTCGGTGCTGCCAGCCCGGCCAGCCCGTAGGCACCGTCGACGTGGAACCACAGGCCCAGCTCGGCGCAGACCGCCCCGACCGAGTCCAGGTCGTCGACGATGCCGAGGTTCGTGGTGCCGGCCGTGGCCACCACCGCGAAGACCCCGTCGTGCCCGGCCCGGGCCAGCGTCTCGCGCAGCGCGGTGCCGGTCAGCCTTCCGTCCTCGCCGACCGGGACGCCGACGAAGTCCACGTCCATCACGTCGCAGGCACTGACGATCGACGAGTGCGCGTTCGCCGTACCCGCGATGGCCCAGCGTCGCGGTAGGTCGGCGGCCCGCTGCTGGCGCGCCCGGTAGCGCGCGGCGACCAGCGCCGACAGGTTGCCGTAGGTACCGCCCGGAACGAACACCCCGCCGGCGCTCTCGGGCAGCCCGGCCAGCCCGGAGAGCCAGGCCAGCGCCTGGTTCTCGGCGTAGACCGCGCCCGAACCCTCCATCCAGGTGCCCGCGTACAGGCTGGAGGCGCTCACCACCAGGTCGAACAGGGTGGCGGCCTTGGTCGGGGCGCACGGGATGAACGAGAGGTAGCGCGGGTGGTCGACGGTGATGCAGGCCTGGGCCAGCACGTCGCCGAACAGCCGCAGGGCCTTCTCCCCGCCCATCCCCTGCGCGGTGATCGTCTGCCCGACCAGGGCCTGCAGTTCGGCGGCGGTGCGCGGGGCGTCCAGCGGGACGTCTCCCATACTCATCCGTTCCCGTGAATAGCTCATCACGGCCTCGGCGAGGACCTCGGTGGTGGCGTCGTAGCGATGCACGGAGGTGCAGTCTAGGTTCGCCGGGCGCTAATGTCGGCCAGCGTGACGCGCCGACCTCTCGCTGACCAGATCGACCCGGGATGGGCGGCCGCCCTCGCCCCGGTCGAGGACAAGATCGCCGAGATGGGCGACTTCCTCCGGCAGGAGATCGCCGAGGGCAGGACGTACCTGCCCGCCGGGCCGAACGTGCTGCGGGCGTTCAAGCAGCCGCTCGACGAGGTGCGGGTGCTGATCGTGGGGCAGGACCCGTACCCCACGCCCGGGCATGCGGTGGGCCTGTCGTTCTCGGTGGCGCCCGACGTGCGGCCGCTGCCGCGCAGCCTGGTCAACATCTACAAGGAACTGCACGACGACCTCGGCATCGAGCCGGCCAAGCACGGCGACCTGTCGAAGTGGGCCGAGCGGGGCGTGCTGCTGCTGAACCGGGTGCTCACGGTCGCGCCGGGCGCGCCCGCCTCGCACCGTGGCAAGGGCTGGGAAGACATCACCGCGCAGGCCATCCACGCCCTGGTGGAACGGGACGAGCCGCTGGTGGCCATCCTCTGGGGCCGGGACGCCCGGTCGCTGGCGCCGGCCCTGGAGGACATCCCGCGGATCGAGAGCGCGCACCCCAGCCCGTTGTCGGCCAACAACGGCTTCTTCGGCTCCAAGCCGTTCAGCCGGGCCAACAGCGAGCTCGAGGACCTGGGCGCCGAGCCGATCGACTGGTCTCTGTAGAGGGATCCGAAACTGATGACGCCGGTGGGCACCTCGGGTGCCCACCGGCGTCATCAGTTTCTCAGTGCTGTAGTTCGACCGACCCGTACAGCGTGGTGCGCTGGCGGGCGGGGCGGTCCAGGTACTCGGAGATGTCTTCCAGCTCCTCGACCGTCTTCAGCGAACCGTACTGCGAACCGGCCATTCTCGAGATGGTCTCCTCCATCAGGGTGCCGCCCACGTCGTTGGCGCCGGCCTGGAGCATCGCCCGGGTGCCCTCCACGCCGAGCTTGACCCACGACGTCTGGATGTTGTCGATCCGCCCGTACAGAAGGATTCTGGCGAGCGCGTGCACCACCAGGTTGTCGCGCATCGTGGGCCCCGGCCGGGCCACCCCGGCCAGGTAGATCGGGGCGTTCTGGTGCACGAAGGGCAGCGCCACGAACTCGGTGAAGCGGGCCTGGCCGTGTTCCATGCTCTGCTCCTGCAGCCGGCCCAGCAGCATCAGGTGCCGGGCCCAGTGCGAGGGGTTGTCCACGTGGCCGTACATCATGGTCGAGGAGGTGGGCAGGCCGAGCTGGTGGGCGGTGGTGACCACCTCGATCCACTCCCGGGTGGGCAGCTTGCCCTTGGTCAGGATCCAGCGCACGTCGTCGTCCAGAATCTCCGCCGCGGTGCCCGGAAGTGAGTCCAGTCCGGCCTCTTTCGCCTGCTGCAACCATTCCCGGACGGGCAGCCCGGTGCGGGTGGAGCCGTTCACCACCTCCATCGGGCTGTAGGCGTGCATGTGCATCTGCGGCACCGCCTCCTTCACCGCCCGGGCGATGTCGAAGTAGGCGGTGGCGGGCAGCATCGGGTCGATCCCGCCCTGCATGCAGACCTCGGTCGCGCCGACCGCCCAGGCCTCGCGCACCCGGTTCTTGATCTCGTCCAGCGACAGGGTGAAGGCGTCGTCGTCCTGGCGACGCTGGGCGAAGGCACAGAAGCGACAACCGGTGTAGCAGACGTTGGTGAAGTTGATGTTCCGGTTGACGATGTAGGTGACGTCGTCGCCGACCACCTCGCGGCGCAGGTCGTCGGCGATCTTCGCGAGCTGCTTGAGGGCGTCCCCCTCGGCGTAGGCGAGCAGTACGGCCTGGTTCTCGGTGAGCTTGCGCGGGTTCTCGGCGGCCACCGAGAGCGCCTGGCTCAGGTCCCCGTCGAGGCGTTCGGGAGCGCCGGTCAGGACGGCCTTCTCGCGCAGTGCGGACCAGTCGCCGTAGACGTCGTCGAAGTCACCACGCCGGTCGCTGGTGCGGCCGGTGGTGTCGATCGTGACGTTCAGGTCGATGCGCCCGCTGCTGCCCCAGTCGGGATCCGGCTCCTGCCAGGGCATTCCGCGGACCAGGGCCCGCGGGTTGGCCAGGCCGTTCTCCAGCATCAGGGCCTTGACGTGGCCGTAAACCCGTGGATCGAGCCAGGGTTCGCCGACCCGGGCGTATTCCGGATGCACGGTCAGCCGCTCGGTCAGCTCGAACCCGGCCTGCTCGCTGTAGCGGGCCAGGTCGTCGAGGTGGGGCCAGGGGCGCTCGGGGTTCACGTGGTCGGGGGTGAGCGGGGAGACGCCGCCCCAGTCGTCGGCGCCGGCCTGCAGCAGACGCCCGAGCTGCTCGGGCTCGGAAAGGTTGGGCGGCACCTGGATCCGCATCCGCGGGCCCAGCACGACCCGGGCCGTGGCCACCGCGGCCAGGTACTCCTCGTCCTCGGCGTCGGGGGCCGAGCGCATCGCCGTTCTCGGCTTGGCCCGGAAGTTCTGGATGATGGTCTCCTGGATGTGCCCGTACTCGCGGGCCAGCCGCTTCAGGGCGAACAGCGACTCGGCCCGGTCGGCGAAGCTCTCCCCGATGCCGATCAGCAGCCCGGTGGTGAACGGGATGTTGAGCCGGCCCGCGTCCTCGATCACCCGCAGCCGGACCTGCGGATCCTTGTCCGGGCTGCCGTAGTGCGCCTGGCCGGGGGTCTCGAACAGGTGGCGGGAGGTGGTCTCGAGCATCATGCCCACGCTCGGCGACACCGGCTTGACCCGGCCCAGGTCCGGCCAGGACATCACTCCCGGGTTGAGGTGCGGCAGCATGCCGGTGGCCTCGAGCACCTGCACGGCCAGCGAGCGGATGTACCCCAGGGTGTCCGAGTAGCCCGCCTCGGCCAGCCACTCCCTTGCTTCGGGCCAGCGGTCTTCCGGGCGGTCGCCGAGGGTGAAGAGCACTTCCTTGCAGCCCAGGGCGGCCCCCTGCCGGGCGACCCGCAGCACCTCGTCGGGGGTCATGTAGAGCCCCTTGCCCTCACGTTCGAGCTGCTTGGGGGTCTTGACGAAGGTGCAGTAGTGGCAGCGGTCGTTGCACAGGTGCGTGACCGGCACGAACACCTTGCGGGAGTAGGTGACCAGGCCTGCGCGACCGGCGTTGGCCAGCCCCGCGTCGCGCACCGCCCCGGCCGCGTGCAGCAGCCGTTCCAGGTGCTCACCCCGCGCCTGCAGCAGCACCTCGGCCTCGGCCTCGTTGAGGGTGACGCCGTCCGCAGCCCGCCGCAACGCCCGGCGGAAGGCCGAGTCAGTGGGCACGGGGCCGGAGGACGGGGTCGGCGTCTGAGGCACGAAGGACTCCTTCTGCAGGACTGGCCCGGCTACGCTGCGCGGACGGCTGAGTGCGGACCGTGCTGCCGGGGTGCCGCTCGGTCACTCCCGTGCGAATCTACGCGGGCACCCGTCGCATTCCCGACCGGGCCCGATCCATCTCTCGCCGAGCCACGGACGCGCTCGCGTATCAGACAGCCCCGGCGAAGCATCCTTCTTCGGAAGATCTGCCTCCCCACCCCTCTGAGGAGACTCGGCGCGATGCGCATCCCGCAGCCCATCGGCGGCAAGGTCGTGGTCATCACCGGTGCGGCGCGAGGCCTCGGGGCCGCGCTGGCCGAGAAGCTGGCCGGCCGGGGCGCCCGCGTCGCCCTGCTCGGCCTGGAGCCCGAGCAGCTGGCCGCCGTGGCCGAGCGCTGCGGCCGCAACGCGGTCTGGTTCGAGTGCGACGTGACCGATCCGGCGCAGCTGGCCGCCGCGGTGGCCGGGGTGCAGGAACGCTTCCGGGGGGTCGACGTGCTGGTGGCCAACGCCGGGATCGCGATGGGCAGCCCGCTGCTGCTGGCCGAGCCGGAGGCCTACGACCGGGTGATCGAGGTGAACCTGCTGGGCAGCATCCGCACGCTGCGGGCCTTCCTGCCCCTGCTGATCCGCAACCAGGGCTACTACCTGCAGATCGCGTCTCTGGCGGCGCTCAGCCCGACGCCGATGATCACCTCGTACGGGGCCAGCAAGGCCGGGGTGGAGGCGTTCGCCCTGGGGATGCGCACCGAGCTGGCCGTGCACGGGGTCGGCGGGGGTGTGGCCTACCTGTCGTTCACCGACACCGACATGGGCCGCTCGGCCAGCCGCTCGGGCCGCGGGCTGCGCCTGCACGACCTCGAGAAGGCGGTGTCCCGCCTGGTCGAGGGCATCGAGCGGCGCTCGCCCTACGTGTACGGCCAGTCGTTCATCCGGGTGCTGCGGCCGGTGCGGGGGCTGCTGCCCGGTCTGGTGCACCGGATGGCCCGGGGGCCGGCCGCTCGTTTCGAGTCGGCCGTGGCCCAGGCCGGGCCCCGGGCCTCGGCCCCCATCGGGCCGGGCGGACGCGCGGACACGAAGGCCCGCGGTTCCCGAGACCCGGAGCCGATGGGTTAGGTCGTGCCCTTACTGCTGCGGGGGCTGCCCGTAGCGCGGAGCCTCGTTCGGCGGGGTGCCGTAGACCGGCCCGTCGGCCGGGGGCTGCTGCGGCTGGGCGGAGCCGGTCGGACCGGGCCTGCCCTTGCCGTCCTTGAAGCGCCCGCTCAGGCCCCGGGCCTGCTCCTGCACCTTGGCGCGGGTCGCCGGATCCTTCAGCTTCTTGGTCAGCTCCTGGGCCTGGGCCTGCACCTTGGCCCGGGTGGCCGGGTCCTTGGCAGCGGCCTGGGCCTGCTGGATGAGTTTCCTGCCCTGGGGAGAGCGGGCGAACGCAGTGACTTTCCCGAGAAAACCGGCCATGCCCCAAAGTAACCGCTGCGCTGATCAAAAGCATCCGTGAGTGAGCCGCCCGACGCCGTCCGAGGTGCCGGGTGATCAGGCCGCAGGCAATATGCCAGACATGGCATCGAACCATGGCGCCCAGGCGGCAGAAACTGCCTCGGAACCGAAGGCTCTCGACGGCGCGAGCTACGAGGTGATCGTCATCGGGACCGGCTCGGCCGGCAAGCCGCTGGCCAGTGAACTGGCCCGGGGCGGGGTGCGGGTGCTGGCGGTGGAGCAGCACCGGGTCGGCGGGGAGTGCCCCTACGTGGCCTGCGTGCCGTCCAAGTCGATGCTGCTCTCGGCCCGACGGCACCGCGGCCGGGGGCAGGGCTCCTCCTCGCCCGCCCGGGTGGCCTTCGCCCGGGCAGTGGCGGTGCGCGACAAGACGGTCTGGAACCGCTCGGACGCCAAGGCGGTCGAGGGGATGACCGAGGCCGGGGTGGAGCTGGTCCGGGCCTCGGCCACGGTCTCGCCCGGCGCGGTGCTGCTGGACGGTACGGCGACCGTGCGCTGGACCCGGGCGCTGGTGGTGGCCACCGGGGCGGACGCGACGATCCCGCCGATCGAGGGGCTGGAACGGAACGCCCCCGGCATCTGGACCTCGGACCAGGCCCTCTCCAGCGACGAGCTGCCCGATCAGCTGGCGATCCTGGGCGGTGGCCCGATCGGCTGCGAACTGGCCGAGGTGTACGCGTCGTTCGGCGCCCAGGTCACCCTGCTCCAGTCGGCGCCGACCCTGCTGCCGCGGGAGCAGCCCTGGCTGGGCGAGGCGATGGCCGGGGCGCTGCGCCGCCTCGGGGTGGAAGTGCGCACCGGCGTCGAGGTCTCCGAGGTGCGGCCGGCCGAGCCGGGCCCCGGTCTCGTGCTGCGCACGCCGCAGGACGAGATCCTCGCCCGGCGGCTGCTGGTGGCGGTGGGAAAACGGCCGCACAGCGACGGTCTGGGCCTGGAGAGCCTCGGGGTGGAGCCCGGTGAGAAGGGCGAACTGCGGGTGGACGCCCGGATGCGGCTACGCGTCAAGGGAGGCGACCGCTCGCTCGACGACGTCTTCGCGATCGGCGACGTGACCGCGCTCAACCCCTACACGCACGGTGCCAACTACCAGGCCCGGGTGGTCGCCGACGAACTGCTGGGCCGCGGCCGCGACGCCGACCACTCCGGCACTCCGCGGGTGGTCTACACCGACCCCGCCGTCTTCGCCGTGGGCGAGACCACCCGGACCGCCGAGGAGCGCGGGCTGCGCACGATCAGCGCCCGGTTCGACGTGCACGGCACCACCCGATCGGCGGTGGAGCGGTCTCTGGGGCCGGACGACCCGCGCCCGGCCGAGCTGGAACTGATCGCCGACGCCGACCGGGGAGTGCTGCTGGGGGCGGCCGCGATCGGGCCCGAGGCCGACTCCTGGGCGGCCGAGCTGGCGCTGGCGGTCCGCGCCGGGATCAGCGTGCAGGCCCTGGCCGACCAGCCGCACGCCTTCCCCTCGTGGGCCGAGGCGATCAGCACGCCGGCCCTGGAGCTGGCGGCCCGGCTGCGGGCGGCCGGGTAGGACAGGACCTGGCCGGAGCGGGGGATTCACGGCTGCCGTTCGGCCGCCCGCCGATAAGGTTCTGACATGGATGCGGGCACGAACGACGGAACGATCTCGAGCGCGGTCTTCGTCACGGCGACTGAGCCGGAACCGCGCAGGTACGGCAAGCCGGTGGTGATCGGCGGCATCCTGGACCACCTGTGCGAACGGCTCGGTCCGGACAACGTGCACCTGGTGCTGGTCGGCCGGGACGACGTGGACCGGCCGCGGGTGCCCTACCACCGCCACGTGCTGACCAAGCCGGGCACGGTGGAGCAGGCCGCCTCGGTGCTGGCCAACGTGGTCCTGCCGCCGCGACTGCGCCCGGCCGGCCTGGGCCAGGCCGCGGGCGAGCACGCCGGGGGCCGCTACCGTCACCCGCTGCAGGAGGCCGTGCTGCACTCGGCCAACCTCGGCACCCGGATCTTCTCGGTGATCAACGAGATCGAGGCCGACCTGGAGATCTGGGACACCGTCCGGATGGGCCAGTACGTGCTGGAGCGCGGCGAGACCGCCCGTGACCGCTCGGTGCTGTGGCCCGGCTCGTCGTTCGGGCACCAGGTGAAGCGGCGCATCCTCTACGCCGACGACCTCTTCTCCGAGCGCTACGACGCGATGCTCAAGGAGGAGAGCGCCACCGGCAACCCCGGCGGCGAGTTCGCCAAGCTGCTGCCCGGCCCGGCCAAGAAGCTGCTGGCCAACCCTCGGGTGCACCGGCCGCTGCTGCGTCTGGAGCGGGACCTGGTGGCGGCCTCGGAGGTACGTCAGCCCGAGTACTTCGACGGCACCTACCTGATCAGCCCGGAGGAGACCCACCGGCTCGCGGCCAAGGTGCCCGGCGCGACCATCGGCACCCTGCCCCCGCTGCTGCGCGAACCGTCCGGCAGCCGGCTGCGGCACTACACCGGGGCCCCCGAGTTCACCTTCATCGGTGGCTTCGACTACGCCCCGAACCGCGACGGGCTGGACTGGTTCCTGGCCAACTGCCGCGAGCAGGTGCTGCAGGCCCTGCCGGACGCGGTGGTCAACGTGGTCGGTTCCGGCACCGACGCGGGTCTGCCCTCGGGCGAAGCCTGGGGCGACCGGGTCCGCTTCCTGGGCTGGGTCGACGACCTGGACACAGTGCTGAACGGCAGCGCCGCGCTGCTGTCACCGCTGCGCACCGGCAGCGGGGTGAAGATCAAGGTGCTGGAGGCGCTGGCCCGGGCCCTGCCGGTGGTCGCCACCCGGGCCGGGGTGCAGGGCATCGAGGGCGGCGAGACCAGCGGGCTGCTGATCGGCGAGACGCCCGAAGAACTGGCCGCGGCGATGGTCCGGGCCACCGATCCGGTGCGCAACCAGCAGCTGTCGGCAGCCGCCCGGACGGCCTGGGACACCCAGTACTCGCCGGTGGTGGTGCGCCGCCGCTACGACGAGATCTTCGGGCTCGCCCGGCCGATCGCGCCGGAGACCCGGCCGATCCAGCTGCCCCGGTTCTGACCGCCTTCTGTACGAAAGGGACGCCGCCCGCACGGGCGACGTCCCTTTCGTACAGGCCCACCGTCCCCCATCGCCTCCGGCTCCGGGAGGTACCCCCAGTCTTCAGTCGGAATCAGTTGGCGGCGGGCATTCCGGTCAGGCGGTTCGGGTCACGCTTCTCGGCCCACACCGTGCGCACCGCGGGGTACTGGGCCAGCAGTTCGCTCACCGTGCGCGAGGTGAACTTGCGGCGCTTCATGCCGGCCAGCAGCAGCCGGGTCGCCTCGCCCCGGTCGAGACCCTCACCGGTCTCCGGGTCGGGGGCACCGACCCCGTCGCCGGAGTAGTCGTGCAGCAGCAGGAACCCGCCCTTGTGCAGCGAGCCGATCGCGCGCTGGGCGATCGTGCCGGCGTCCGAGCCGTCCCAGTCGCGGGCCCAGGCCGACCAGACCACGACCTCCATGCCCAGGGCCCGGGTGGCCAGGTACTGGGCCACCGTCTGGGCGCCGTAGGTGGGGCGGAACAGCAGGACCTTGCGGCCGGTGATGCGCTCCAGCCGGCGCTTGCCGTCGCGGATCCGGCCGACCGCCTCCTGCAGCGGCAGCGCGCTGAGCCGGGTGTGGTCGATGCCGTGCAGGGCGACCTCGTGGCCCTCGGCGATGATCCGGCGCACCAGGTCGGGGTGCTTCTCGGCCTGCTCGACCAGGACGAAGAAGGTGGCCCGGACCTTGTACTGGGCCAGCGCCTCGAGCACCTGCGGGGTGTACGACGGGTCGGGGCCGTCGTCGTAGGTCAGGCTGACCACCTTGTCGTCGGTGGCGACACAGGCCACCGTGCTCACCGCCAGCAGCGCCGGGCGCCCGTAGGTGAGCACGTCGTCCGGCTCGGGCAGCGCGCGCTCGCCCTCCTCGTAGGCGCAGACGTAGCCGCGGCGTACGAGCTTGGCGGAAAGATCCAGCAGGGGCCGCCGCGCAGCGGGGGCGGTCCGGACGGGGGCCTCAGTCATGAGGCCAACCTACCCACCCGGGCCGCCCGAATTCATGCAACCTCACCCTGAGCGACCGCTCGGAGCAATCCGGTGCCCGAGGCGCGGCAAATGGTTCACGAAGAGCCGCCGAGTACACCGTTCCGGTCACCGAGGCCCCGTCCCGGTCATCAGCACCCTCGGTGTCTGGATACTCTCGGCTTCTCTTTGAATTCGGAGGATCCCTAGATGTCCGTTCAGCACGTCGGCGTCATCGGCGCCGGAATCGTCGGTCTCGCCGTCGCCCGTCGGATCACCGAGGTCTACCCCGGCACCCAGATCACCGTCCTGGAGAAGGAGGACCGTCCCGCGGTCCACCAGACCGGGCACAACAGCGGCGTGGTGCACGCCGGGCTCTACTACACGCCGGGCTCCCTGAAGGCCACGCTCTGCCGTCGGGGTGTCGACCTCCTGAAGGAGTACACGCAGGAGAAGAAGCTCCCCTACGACGAGTGCGGCAAGCTGGTCGTGGCGATCAACGACGCCGAGGTCGCGGGTCTGAAGAAGATCCAGGAGAAGGCCGCCAAGAACGGCGTGCCCGACGTGGCCTGGCTGGACAACGTCGGCCTGCGCGAGATCGAGCCGTACGCGGCCGGGGTCGCGGCCCTGCACTCCCCGCACACCGCGATCACCGACTACGTCGCGGTGACCGACGCTTACGCCGACGACGTGCGGGCGGCCGGCGGCACCATCGAGTTCAACTTCCCGGTCGACGGGATCACCCAGTACAACGGCAAGGTCCAGGTGAAGTCGAACGGCCGCACCAAGGTCTTCGACCGCCTGGTGGTGTGCGCCGGCCTGCAGTCCGACAAGGTCGCCACCTGGGCCGGCGACGACGCGGGCCCGGCGATCGTGCCCTTCCGCGGCGAGTACTTCCAGCTCCTGCCCGAGCGCACGCACATGGTCAAGGGCCTGATCTACCCGGTGCCCAACCCGGACTACCCGTTCCTCGGCGTGCACTACACCAAGCGCGTGCACGGCGGCGTGGACCTGGGCCCGAACGCGGTCCTGGCCTTCGCCCGCGAGGGATACACCAACGGCACGTTCAAGGCCTCGGAGCTGTTCGAGACCCTGAAGTGGCCGGGCTTCCGCAAGCTCGCCGCCCAGCACTGGCGGATGGGCGCGGGCGAGATGGCCGGCTCGCTGAGCAAGAAGCTGTACGTGCGCTTCGCCCAGCAGTACGTGCCCGAGATCCAGGCCGCCGACCTGGTCAAGGCCCAGGCCGGGGTGCGCGCCCAGGCGGTCGACCGGGACGGTTCGCTGGTCGACGACTTCCGGATCTCCAAGCTGGACAAGGTGATGGCGGTGCGCAACGCGCCCTCGCCGGCCGCGACCAGCTCGCTGGCGATCGCCGAGTACATCACCGACGAGCTGCGCGACCTGATGGTCTCGAACGTCGCCTGACGTTCACCGGTGAGTCCCGGGCTGTGGGGCCGCGCGCCGCGCGAGCCTCACAGCCTGTCACGAAACGTGCGATTATCCGGATTGTTGCTGCTTTCTTGGGCGGCTCGGACACATCCGGTCCGGGGCCATGGAATGCTTACGCCCCGGGGGGCAGCAGTGCCGCTGTCGTTCCACCTGGGCACCTGCGGCTCGGCTGAACGCGGATCCGAACCTCGTCCGATCAGCCATAGTTCCACCAGTGGTCAGGATCAACGGCTACGCGGGTAAAAGTCTGAATGTTCCGTTTCGGAATGCCCGGTTTGGCCACTGGAGTTACGTCAGTGACTACTTGCTGTAGTCACTGTCCATAGTTTCGTCACTCGACACGTGCGTTGCGGTAACGAACTCTGCATTGGCTAACGATGAGGTTGGCGAGACCGTACCTTGGCAGTGACGGCAGTGCGGGGCTGCGGACGACACAGTGCGACAGGGAGGGCTTGTAGTGACGCTCCGTGATCCGATGGGTAGGGCTGCACACAACTCCGGGGGATCCGCCCCGGACGGCGGCCGCCCGGAAGACCCACGGCTGGTCATCGACGTACGCGGAGAACCCGCGCCCGCCCAGTTCCTGACCGGCTCCCAGCAGTCACAGAACGCCTACGGGGGTTTCGCCCCGCAGGCCCCGTTCAACCAGCAGATGGCCACCCAGCCGATCCAGATCCCCCAGGCGGCCCGTCCCGACGCCGACGGGATGCTCGGCGGCGGGGCCCCGGACGACGACCCGCCGGCCGGTTCCTGGGCCGGGCCGCTGGTCCGCGCCGGGGTACGTCCCCTGCTGGTGCTGCTCGACCTGGTGGCCTGTCTCGCCGGCGCCCTGGCCTCCGGCGGGGTCCGCCCGATCATGGGGCTGTTCACCGTCCTGCTGGTCGCGGCCTACGCCACCGGCGGTCTGTACCGCTCGCGGCTGTCGCCCTCGATCCTCGACGACATCCCGGCCATCACCGGCCGGCTGCTGGTCGTCCTGGCGCTCACCGTCACCGGCCAGCTCACGCTGAACCAGCTGCGCTGGGACGTGGAGATGGTCGACTGGAAGCTGCTGGTCGCCGCGGCCGTCACCTTCGTGGCCACGGTCTGCCTGCGCACCACCGCCTACGGTCTGGTCCGCTTCGCCCGCCGCACCGGGCGGATCGCGCACCGCACGCTCATCCTCGGCGCCGGCCGGGTGGGCACCTACCTGGCCGAGTCGCTCTCCCAGCACCCGCAGTACGGCCTGCAGCCGATCGGCTTCCTCGACATCGACCCGCCGCGGCCGGGCGTCAGCGCCTCGCACCGCATCCTGGGCCGGCCCGAGCAGCTGGTCGAGGTCCTGCTGGACCACCAGGTCCGCAACGTGATCGTCGCCTTCGGCTCGATGCGCGAGTCCGAGCTGGTCGACATCATCCGCACCTGCGACCGTCTGCACTGCGAGATCTTCGTCGTGCCGCGGTTGTTCGAGCTGCACCACATCGGTGCCGAGATGGACACCGCGTGGGGCATGCCGCTGATCCGGCTGCGCCGCGCCGCCTACCGCAGCCGGGCCTGGCAGGTGAAGCGGGGGATCGACATCGCGTTCTCCGGTTTCGCCCTGATGTGCCTGTCCCCGCTGATGGCGGTCATCGCCGCTCTGGTCCGCTGGGAGGGCGGCCCGGGCATCCTGTTCAAGCAGGAGCGCGTCGGCGTCGACGGCCAGCACTTCTCGGTGATGAAGTTCCGTTCGCTCAAGCCCGTCGACGAGACCGAGTCCCAGACCAACTGGAACATCGCCCTCGACGACCGGCTCGGCCCGGTCGGCAAGTTCCTGCGCCGGTCCTCGCTGGACGAGCTCCCGCAGCTGCTGAACATCCTCCGTGGCGACATGAGCCTGGTCGGCCCCCGGCCGGAGCGCCCGCACTTCGTCGACACGTTCCGCAGCCAGCACCCGCACTACGTCGCCCGGCACCGGGTTCCCTGTGGCCTCACCGGCCTGGCGCAGGTCAACGGCCTGCGCGGAGACACCTCGATCGCCGAGCGGGCCCGCTTCGACAACTACTACATCGAGAACTGGTCGCTCTGGCTCGACATCAAGATCCTGATGCGGACCGCGATGTCCGTCATCCGGGCCGAGGGCGGCTGATCCACCTCCGAGCCACCCGGTCCTGAGGGTGTGCGCCGTCCGGGCGCTCTTCAGGGCCGAACCGGTCTCCCCCGGCCGGATCGGCAAAGAGGCGCCCAGGTCGGCGGCCATACTGGTCGCCCTCCGCCGGAGCCGACGGTTCCGCGTGACATCCATCTGAATCCGACCATTCACACACCCCCCATCCGTGCGAGGAATGTCCTGTGACTGAACAGCTGCCCGTGTCCGAGATCCCCGTCGTCCTGCTCGCCGGAGGGATGGGTACCCGGCTGCGCGAGGCCAGCGGTGACAAGCTGCCCAAGCCGATGGTGGACATCGGCGGCCGGCCGGTCCTGTGGCACGTCATGAAGATGTACCAGGCCCACGGCTTCCGTAAGTTCGTGATCTGCCTGGGCTACAAGAGCGACGTGATCAAGCGGTACTTCCTGGACTACCGCCAGGCCGCGGGCGACTTCACGCTCACCCACGACGGCGCCGAGCCGGTGTTCCACTCGGCCGGCCAGGTCGAGGACTGGGAGATCACCTTCGTCGAGACCGGTCTGCAGACCGGCACCGTCGGCCGGGTCAAGCGGGTCGCCCAGCACCTCAAGGCCGACCAGTTCATGCTGACCTACGGTGACGGCGTGGGCGACGTCGACATCACCAAGGTGGTCGAGACGCACCGCGCCGGCGGCCGCATCGGCACCGTCACGGCCGTGCACCCGACCAGCCGCTACGGCGAGATGCACGTCGAGGGCGACCAGGTCGTGGAGTTCAACGAGAAGCCGACCCTGGCCACCGGCTGGGTCAACGGCGGCTTCTTCATGTTCGAGCGCAGCTTCATCGACAAGTACCTCGCCGACATCGACGACGACTCGATGATGCTGGAGCAGCAGCCGCTGCAGCAGCTGGCCCGCGACGGCCAGCTCTCGCTGAACGGTCACGAGGGTTTCTGGCTGGGTATGGACACCTACCGGGACTGGACCGAGCTGAACAAGATGTGGGACCGCGGCGAGGCCTCCTGGAAGTTCTGGGACAACTGACCTCCCCTCCCACCCAAGATCGTTCCACCGCCGTATACAACAAGGAGCAACTGACCATGAAGGTCCTGGTGACAGGCACCGAGGGGTACCTGGGCTGCCTGGTGGCGCCCGAGCTGATGAAGCGCGGTCACGAGGTGATCGGCGTCGACACCGGCTACTACCGGCAGGGCTGGCTGTACAACGGCGTGCCGTTCACCGCGCAGACGCTGGCCAAGGACATCCGCGACATCACCGTCGAGGACCTCGAGGGCGTCGACGCGATCGTCCACATGGCCGAGCTGTCCAACGACCCCCTGGGTGAGCTGCTCTCCGAGGTGACCTACACGGTCAACCACAAGGGCTCGGTCAAGCTCGCCGAGATGGCGATCCAGGCCGGCGTCGAGCGCTTCGTGTACATGTCCTCGTGCAGCGTGTACGGCGTGGCCGAGGGCACCGTGGACGAGAACTCCCCGGTGAACCCGCAGACCGCCTACGCCGACTGCAAGACCCTGGTCGAGCGGGACCTGAGCGCGCTGGCGAGCGACAACTTCTCGCCCACGTTCATGCGCAACGCCACCGCCTTCGGCGCCTCCCCGCGCCAGCGGTTCGACATCGTGCTGAACAACCTGTCCGGCCTGGCCTGGACCACGAAGAAGATCGCGATGAACTCGGACGGCACCCCGTGGCGTCCGCTGGTGCACGGCCTGGACATCGCCAAGTCGATCTACTGCGCCCTCGAGGCCCCGCGCGAGGCCGTCCACAACGAGAAGTTCAACGTGGGCAGCAACGAGCAGAACTACCAGGTGCGGACGATCGCCGAGACCGTCGGCGCCGAGTTCCCGGGCTGCGAGGTCACCTTCGGCCCGGCCGGTGGCGACAACCGCAGCTACAAGGTGAACTTCGACAAGATCTCCTCGCAGCTGCCCGGTTTCTCCTGCGACTGGGACGCCGCCAAGGGCGCCGCCCAGCTGCACCAGGTCTTCCAGGCGATCGACATGGACGAGGCCACCTTCACCGGCCGCGGCCACACCCGCCTGAAGCAGCTCGAGCACCTGATCAGCACCAAGCAGCTCGACGCCGACCTGTTCTGGACCAAGGAGGCGGCAGCTCAGTGATCATCACCAAGCAGCACATCCCCGACGTCGCGATCGTCGAGCTGGAGCGTCGTGAGGACGACCGCGGCTTCTTCGCCCGGACGTTCGACGTGACCGAGTTCGAGGCCGCCGGCCTGAACCCGGCCGTCGAGCAGTGCAACATGTCGTACAACCACAAGGCCGGCACCCTGCGGGGCATGCACTACCAGCTGGACTACGCCCCCGAGGTCAAGCTGATCCGCTGCGTGCGTGGCGCCATCGTCGACCAGATCGTCGACATGCGTCCCGACAGCCCGACCTACCTGCAGCACGTGTCGGTCGAGCTGACCGCGGAGAACCGCAAGGCGCTCTACGTGCCGGCCATGTTCGCCCACGGTTTCCAGACCCTGGTCGACGACACCGAGGTGATGTACCAGGTCACCGGCAAGTACACGCCGGACGCCGAGCGCGGCCAGCGGTACGACGACCCGGCCCTGGGCCTGACCTGGCCGCACGAGGTCACCGTGATCAGCGACAAGGACAAGTCCTGGGCGCTGCTGGAAGGTGCGGCCAAGTGATCATCGTCGACACCGCACTGGCCAAGCGCGAGGCCGAGGGCAACCCGGTCCGGGTCGCCCTGGTCGGCGCCGGCTTCATGGGCCGGGGCTTCGTCAACCAGGTCGTGAACTCGGTTCCCGGCATGGAACTCGTGGCCATCGTCAACCGCACCCGGGCCAACGCCGAGCGGGCGTACACCGAGGCCGGCGTGACCGAGTGGGAGGTCACCGAGGACGCGCAGACCACGTCCAAGGCGATCGCCAACGGCGTCCCCGTGATCACCTCGAACTACGAGGCGGTCACCCAGGCCGAGGGCATCGACGCGATCGTCGAGGCCACCGGCAACGTCGAGTACGGCGCCCACGTGGTGACCTCGGCGATCGACGGCGGCAAGCACGTCGTGCTGCTGAACGCCGAGGTCGACGGCACCGTCGGCTCCGCGCTGAAGGCCCGCGCCGACGCCAAGGGCGTCATCGTGACCGGGTGCGACGGCGACCAGCCGGGTGTGCAGATGAACCTGGTGCGCTTCGTGAAGAGCATCGGTCTGACCCCGCTCGTGGCCGGCAACATCAAGGGCCTGCAGGACGAGTACCGCAACCCGACCACGCAGGAGGGTTTCGCCAAGCAGTGGGGGCAGGACCCCCACATGGTGACCTCCTTCGCCGACGGCACGAAGATCTCCTTCGAGCAGGCGATCGTGGCCAACGCGACCGGTATGACGGTGGAGAAGCGCGGCATGCGCGGCGCCGACCACCGGGCCCACATCGACGAGCTGACCAAGGCGTACGACGTCGAGGAGCTCAAGGCGGCCGGCGGCTACGTGGACTACGTGGTCGGCAGCCAGCCGGGCCCGGGTGTCTTCGTCCTGGCCACCCACGACGACCCGAAGCAGAAGCACTACCTGAACCTGTACAAGCTCGGCGAAGGCCCGCTGTACAGCTTCTACACGCCGTACCACCTGTGCCACTTCGAAGTTCCGCTGTCGGTGGCGCGGGCCGTGCTGTTCAACGACGCCGTGATGCAGCCCCTGGGCGCGCCCACGGTCGAGGTCGTCGCGGTGGCCAAGCGTGACCTGAAGGCCGGTCAGACGATCGACGGCCTCGGCGGTTACGACACGTACTCGGTGGCCGAGAAGGCTTCGGTCACCAAGGACGAGAACCTGCTGCCGATGGGGGTCACCGAGGGCTGCGTGCTCCTGCGCGACGTGGCCAAGGACGAGGTGCTCACCTACGCCGACGTCACGCTGCCCAAGGGCCGGCTGATCGACCAGCTCCGGATCGAGCAGGCGAACCTCTTCGCCTGATCCCTGCTGCACTGGAACGACCCCGGACCGCTGGTCCGGGGTCGTTCTGCTTTGAAGGCCTCGAACAACCAAAGGACGTTTGTGAGCCTCGGAGCTCACAAACGTCCTTTGGTTGTTGGTCTACTTACCGAAGAGCTTCTTGAACTTCTTGCCGCCCTTGGGCAGGCTCTCCAGCCGGTGGTCGCCCTTCTCGCCGACGTTGACGTCGAAGTAGATCTGGTACGCCACGTTGTTCCGCGGGTCGTCGACGAACTTGAACATCTGCTCGACGAAGTACGGGTTGTCGCCACCGCCGTGACCGTCGCTGATGCTGCGGTCCCACATGCCCCACTCCGGCAGCGACATCGGCTTCTTCTTCTCCTGCGCGAAGCTGGACCAGAAGGACAGGCCGTAGGTGGCGCTCACGACGTTCGCCCAGGCCTGTTCCTGGTGGGCCCGCTGGCAGTCGGCCTTGCAGCCGGCCGGGAAGGGATAGGTGTTCTCGGCCCAGGAGATGTCGTAGACGTCGACGCCGATGTAGTCGACGTACTTGTTGCCCGGGTAGAACAGCGTCGAGTCGTAGGAGTCGCCGCCGTTGTTCACGTTCCAGTCGAACTTCAGGTTCTCGGCGCCGGGCACCGAGCGCATCGTGGTGACGATGTTGCGCCAGAACTTGATGAAGTCCTTCTCGTCGCCGAGCGTCGGGTGCCAGGGCCAGTCGACGTTGAACTCCCAGCCCAGCCGCAGGATCGCGTCACCCTGGTCGTAGGCCACCAGGTTCTTGGCCAGCCGCTCGAAGTGCTGGTTGTAGTCACCGTCGGCCCCGGCCGCCAGCGACACCGACTTGTTGCGGGTGGGCAGCATGGCCACCGCGTAGACCATCTGGTAGCCGGAGTTCTGCCAGGTGTTGAGCATGTAGGTGGGCGCCGCGATCTCTTCCCAGGTGCCGCGGGTGGAGTAGTCCATCGCGTAGGCCGCGTCCCGGCCGAGCCAGTCGCCGAACTCCCCGACCTTCGAGGGGTAGGTGCCTCGGTAGACACCCACGCCCACCTTCTTGGCCGCTCCGGTGGTGGCCGGCTTCTCGCTCTCCTCGGCCTCACCGCTGGCGGTGGCCGAGGACGCAGGGGTGGTCGCGTCCTCGGGGACGACGGCGGTGTCGGTGCTGCTCTTCTCGTCGCCACCGGTACCGATGGCGTAGGCCACGCCACAGACGATCATCAGAACGACCATGACGGCGGCGATCAGCGGCAGGCGGGGCCCGCGCCGTTTGGGCGTGCGGAACGACTGCACGCGCGGGGGCGGACCGCTGCGGCTGCCTCCGAGACTGGGGAAGTTCGCCCCGTTGGACGGGATCCGCTCCGGTTCGTCAGAGGTCCTGCCGGGGTCGGGGGCCTCGGACTCCATATCGAAGAAACTCGGCCGACGGGCCGGAGGGTTGAGGTCTTTGGCCTCGACCGGCGGTATGCCGCTCGGGTTGGTGGCATCGTCGGGCTCGACCCGGCGCGGCGCCACGATGGCCTTGATCATGCCGGAGGCCGCGGTGAGCGGGCCCAGGGCCCGGTCCCGGTAGCGGGTGCGAGGCCGGGGCTGCGGGTCGGCCGGCTCGCTGTCGTACTCGTCGTACGCGTCGGTTCGGCGGTCCTGCTGCCTGCCCCTGAGCCCTGATGCACCGTTGCCGTGGGCGCCTCGGCCGCCCCATGCGGAGGCATCGCGGGTGCCACGCCCGTTCCGGCCGGGTTCCTGCCTGCTGCGGCCGGACTCACGGTCGGGCTCGTAGCCGCCGGGCTGCTGACCGCCTCGGGCGGACCAGGCGGCCCGGCCCGCACTCTCCGGGCGAGCGCCACCGAACCGGGGGCGCTGCTCGTTCCAGCCGGCGTCGTCATGGAGACCGGACTCGTCGCGCCGCCCGACCGGGCCGCGCAACGGTGCCGCCTCGTCCGGGCGGTTGCGGCGAGAACCCAGGCCGCGGGCCGGGCGGTCGGGGAACTCCTCGTGGGCCTGCCGGTCGAGGCGGTTCGGCAGGCCGTACTCACCCCGGTCCCGGTAGGTGTCGGGCTCGTCCCACGGGGAACGCTCCTGACCCGGTTCGGGCCAGGCGTTCTCGTGGTTTGCCGAAGGGTTCTCGTACTGCTCGTAGTACTTGCGTTCGGGAGCCTGAGCCCGTTGACCGCGCCCGCCGTAGGGCGGTTCGTCCGCCGGGTCAGGGTCGTACGGACGTCGCGCAGGGTAGTCAGGCATGACCTGTAACCGGCCTCCTGCTCGGCGTGACGGACTCTCTTGACCTCGCGTCAGAGCGATCGCCGGGCACGCCTGAACTAAGGGAGGTCACGCGCAGAGAGTGTAATCGGTTCCCAGCGCGTCCGCTTCGCCCACAAGAGTCCCACAGGCTTGCACGGTGGGTGACCGGGCGTGACTACTGATCCGCGAAAAGCGTACGGAAAGTCTCCCCCGCCTCCTGATATGTCGTCATCAGCTTGTGCGGCCCGTCGTGACCGTTGAACTCGAAATAGGCCTGGTACGCGACCCCGTTCGCCGGATCGGCGATGAAATCGTGCATCTGCTCGATGTAATAGGCGTTCAGCCCACCGGCGTGCTCGTCGTCACGGTCCCACAGACCCCACTCCGGCAGAGTCAGCGGCTTGCCCCGGTGCCGGGCGAAGTCTGCCCAGAACTCCAGACCACGCTTCCCCCCGAAGATCGCCTTGTCCCAGGCCCGTTCCTGGCGGTCGGCCCGGCAGCCGGCGTCGCAGTCGTCCGGGTAGGGGTAAGTGCGCCAGGCGTAGGAAACGTCGTAGGCGTCGATCCCGACGTAGTCCACGTAGTCGTCACCGGGGTAGTACTCGACGGCGTCGTACTTGTTCTTGCCGTTGTTGGGATTCCAGTCGAACTCGAAGTCCTGGCCCGGCACCGAGCGCATGGTCTCGGTGACCTGGCGCCAGTAGGCGACGAAGGCCCCGGAGTCGGGCGTGGACCAGCGCGACGTCTCGAGGTTGAACTCCCACCCCAGGCGCAGGATCGCGCTGCCCTGACCGGCGTCGACGAGGTTCTGCGCCAACTGCCGGTAGTAGTCGTTGTACTCGCCGGTGGCGCCCTTCTCGATCGTCGCCGAGGCGTCGCCCTCCGGCAGCAGGGCGATCGAGTAGACCGGCTGGTAGCCGGTGTTCTGCCAGGCCTCGATCATGTAGGCCGGGTCGGCGATCTCTTCCCAGGTCTGCCGGGTGGAGAAGTCGACCACCAGGTCCACGTCGGCGCCGAACCACTCGGCGAACGCGTCGGCGTCGGCGGGCTCGGTACCCACGAAGACGCCGTGCCGTAGGGGCGCCACCGTGCGCTCGGGGATCGGGCCGGACAGCGCTTCGTCGCCCACCGGGTCACGCTGCCAGAGCCAGTAGCCCACAGCGGCAGTGACCGCCAGCAGGACCGCGAGAACCCCGGCCACCACCGCGAACAGTCGCAGACCGCGACGTCGCCGGGGAGCGGACGCGTGCCGCTGGTGCGGCCTGGCGAGCTCGACCATCCGTGTTCAAGCCGTTCACTGTGAGGGTTCTGGGGGATTACCGAAAGCCAGCGTGACCCCCGCCGGGGGGACGGTCAACCACTACTCAGCCGTGACTCAGCCGAGAGCCCGCCGGGAACGAGAACGCGGCCACCAGGAATGTCCTGGTGGCCGCGTTCTTGATGCAGCAGGGGGATATCAGCGGCGACGGCCGCTGCGCCCACCACCCGAGCCACCGGCCCGGGTCACGTCGTTCCAGGGCAGGTCGCCGTCGTCCTGACGGGACCCACCACCGTAGGAACCACCCTGGTCGTAGCCACCGCCCTGGCCACCGCCGCCGCCGTAGCCGCGGTCGTCGCCGCCCAGGGCCGGGAAGCCGCCGCCCGAGTCCTGGTTGCCGTTGATGATCGGCAGACCCCGGGGCGAGGTGTCGTACATCCGGCCGGGCACCGAGCCCATCGCCGCGCGCTGGCGACGACGGCTGTTGGTGGTGTTGGGCCGGCGGATGTGGTTGACCAGCATGCCGGCCACCGGGATACCGGCCAGACGGCAGCGGCGCTGCAGCTCTTCGAGGTCGGCCGGGGTGGTGGCCTCGTCGATCACCACGACGGCCGCGTCGACCTGACCGGCCAGCACGAAGGAGGCCGAGGAGGCGGGCAGCGGCGGGGCGTCGATCAGCACCAGGTCGGTGTCGTCCGGCAGCTGGTCGAGGATCGCCTGGACGTCGGGCACCGGGTGACCCTGGACCGGCTGCAGCACCTGCAGCCGGATGATGCCGAACTGGGCCCGGGAGGCGGCCTTGCGCTCCACCGCGTGCCCCAGGTCGATCCGGCCCTGGGCCAGGTCGTGCAGCGGCACCCGCAGCACACCCTGGTCGGCCTCGGACTGCGGGCGCACGGTGTCCTCGATGTTGAGCAGGAACACCCGGCGACCGTGGTCGGCGGCGGCCGCGGCCAGGTTGAGCGCGGTGAGGCTGGAGCCGGCGCCGTCGTGCGGGGCGGTGATCAGGAAGACACCGGGCGCGGTGCCACGGATGTAGTCGAGACCGACGGCCGCCATGCGGTAGGCGTCACCGGGCTCGGAGTAGGCCGCCGCGATCGCGTCGTCGGCGCTGATCCGGCCCCGGTCGGGGACCTCGCTCAGCACCGGGGCGCCGAAGATCGCGCTGGCCTCCTTCGGGCCGACCTTACGCCGGGTGAAGGACTGCGTGTACAGAGCGTAACCAGTACCCGCGATCAGGCCGATCAGGGCCAGGATCAGGGCGTTGCGCACCGGCTGGGGGGACGAGGGGCTCTCGGGCAGGTCTGCCGCTTCGGTGCTGCCCACGCCGTCGCCGTAGACCGCCGCGTCGGACTTGGCCGCGCTCTTGTCCGGGAACGAGTCGCTGATCTCCTCGAACTGGGCCAACTGGTCAGCGATCTGCTTCTTGCGCACCTTGCGGTAAGCGTTGACCACCCCGTCGGCCAGCTTCTGGGCCCCGGCGGCCGTGGAGTCGGTGGCCGCGACGGTGATCACGCTGGAGTCTTCAGCAGTGGTCACCGTGAGCTGCTCACGCACCTCGAACGCGTTCGTGCCGGTGATCCCGGCGTCTTTGATCGCCTGGTCCAGCACCGTGTTCGTGGTGATCAGGGCGGCCTGGTTGGCGATGTAGCGGGCCACGTCGTTCTGCGGCTGCTCGGCCAGCGGCTGGAAGTCACCCTGGGCCGAGATGAAGATCGTGGCCTCGGTCGTGTACTTCGACGACTGCACCGTGCTCAGACCGATGCCCAGGAGCGCGGCGATCACGACACACGCCAGGACCACCCAGCGCTCGCGCACGATGGCGTTCACCAGGCTGGGCGCCTCTTCCGCGGCCGAACTGCCGTCGGCCTGGCGCGCCGCCAGAATGTCCTGCACGCGTACTCCTCCTGGTCGCGAAATTCATTGCCGGCCCGCAGCACCCCCCGCAGTGCGGCCGAACGGGTCAAGTGCCCCGCCGCCGGATGGGTTTCTCCACATTGAGCCACCCGGTATCCGTGCGACAGTCTGTCACGAACGCCTAGCCTGAGCGGCAGAGTTGCGCAGCCTTGGGCTGTATCGCACCGATGATTGCGACGATTGGGCCCGGGGTGACAACACTGGGCCATCGGGCTGTTACGTCGTGCTCATCATGGATGAGGCGTAAGCCGGTTCACAGGAGGAATGACGTGGAGTCAAGCGCCCAGGACGGCGCCGTACCTGCTTACGAGCTGATCTTGGTCAGCTACAACAGCCGGTCCCAGATCGAGGGGCTGCTCGCCGGCCTGCCGGCGGACATCCCGCTGGCCATCGTCGACAACGCACGAGGTGCCGACGGCCTGCGGGAGATGATCCGGGACCGGCCCAACGCCCGCTACCTGGAGGGTGCCGGGCAGGGTTTCGCCACCGCGGCGAACACCGGGGCGCGCAGCAGCGCCTACGAATATGTGATCTTTGTCAATCCGGACACCCGTCCCACCGTCACCGGGCTCGACGCCCTGGTGTCGATGCTCGCCGCCGAGCCCAACATCGCCTCGGCGGCCGCCACCACGGTCTCCGGCGACGGCACGGTGGAGATCGGCACCGGCGGCTGGGAACCGACCCTGCGCCGGGCGATCGTGCACGCGATCGGCCTGCACAAGATCGCCCCGCAGGCCGGGCTGTTCGCCCGCCCGCGGCCCTACCTGCCGATCAAGGTGGACTGGACCACGGGCGCCTGCATGGCCGTGCGGGTCAGCACGTTCATCGGGCTGGGCGGTTTCGACGAGCAGTTCTTCGTCTACAACGAGGACGTCGCGTTCGGCCGGGCGGTGCGCGAGAAGAACATGACCCAGGCGCTGCGCACCGACGTCCTGGTGCAGCACGCGGCCGGTAACTCCGGGGCCCCGTCGAAGGAGATGCTGCGTCTGCGGGGTGCGTCGATGGCGCGCTACGTGGCCCAGCACAACGGTCTGGAGGCGGCCCGGGGCATCCGCCTGGCGCTGACCGTCGGTTACGGGGTGCGCGCGCTGGCCTCCCTGGCCAAGGGCAACAAGGGCCGGGCCCAGGAGCACTGGAGCTACGTCCTGGGGGTCACCAGCGGGCGGGCCAGCGTGGCCGGCCGGACGGTGACCAGGGCGTGAGCAACACCCCTCGATCCGGGGCGTCCCGAGGGCCCGACGACAACCCGTCGGGCCGCTCGGGCGGTCCCCCGCCCTCGGGCGGCACACCTCAGCAGCCCTGGGACGCCTTCGACAGCGGCGGCCTGGTCAAGCAGGTCCGTAGGCGCTGGCGCCGTCCGCGCTCCAGCCCGCAGCCCAGCCTCGACGCGATCGCCAACTACGACGAGCGCTCCGAGAAGCTGCGGGTCGACGAGGCGATGCCCAACCGGCAGGTCAGCGAGGCCGATCGGGCCTACATGCTGCGGTTGCTCAAGATCACGCTGCTGGTCTGCGTGGTCTTCCAGCGGTTCGCGCTGCCGCTGGGCGGGTTCCCGATCTCCGTGCCGCTGGTCGCCATGTACGTGTTCCTGGTGCTGGCCCGGCTGCGCGGCGGGATCCGCTACAACCGGGTGCGCAGCGAGCTGTTCATCGCCTCGGCGGCCCTGGTCATGCTGGCCACCTTCGGCGCGGGCTTCACCGCCAACTCGTCGGTCTCGGTGAACTCGGTCCTGCTGCTGCTGATCATCTACCTGCCCTGGGTGTTCTGCGTCAGCCTGCAGTTCCGCGACCTGTTCGTGCCGCTGGCCCGGTTCTACACGCACATCATGCTGGTGGCGGCCACGATCGGGATCTTCCAGCTGTCGTCGCAGTACGCCGGCGTGTGGGTCTACCAGGACTTCATCAAGAACGTGGTGCCGGAGAACTTCCTGCTCCAGGACTACAACGTGTCGTACCAGCTGGCCTGGAACGACCCGACCACGAAGGCCAACGCCTTCGTCTTCCTCGAGCCGTCGTTCCTGTGCCAGTTCCTGGCCGTGGCCCTGGTGCTCGCCCTGCTGATCCGGGCCCCTGCCTGGCAGCCGGCCCTGCTCGGCATGGGCATGGCCTCCACGCTGTCCGGTACCGGCATCATCCTGCTGTGCATCTCGGTCGCCCTGATGGTGGTCGTGGCGCCGAACCGGATCAAGCCGAACTACGTGCTGGCCGGCGTGGTGGGGCTGGCGATCGTGTTCACCACCCCGGCCGCCGACATCCTGCTGGACCGGCGTAACGAGACGTCCCAGGAGGGCTCGTCCGGCTACATCCGGTTCGTGCAGCCGTACACCGAGGTGACGGCGGGCCTGAGCGAGGAGGCGAGCCGGCTCTTCGTCGGGGCCGGGCCGGGTGCGGCAGACCGACTGCTGACGTCGTTCCGGTCCGGTGGTGACGCGGTGGTCTACACCATCGCGCCGAAGCTGGCCTTCGAGTACGGCCTGGTGGCGATGGTCGTGTTCGTCGCGTTCCTGATGGTGTCGGTGTACCGCGGACCACCGATCCCGGTGCTGCCCACGGCCATGCTGATCATGATCTTCTTCCTGTCCGGAAGCCTGTTGCAGCCGCACACGGTCGCACTGGCCTGGTTCCTCACCAGCCTCTGGGGCCCACCGGTCACGGTGGGGGTGTCGGACGCGCTGGCTGCAGTGGTCCAGCGGAACAAGGACCCAGCCGTGGTCTAGGCAGAAACCGATTGAGGACGCCTTCCAGCCCCAGGGCTGGAAGGCGTCCTCTTTGGTTCGGGGTCGGGTCGGGGTCGGAAACCGCGTCGGTCAGTTCAGCGCGTGGTGTCGGGGAACGGCCAGGAGTCCTCGTCCCGCTCTTCCCGGCTCTGGCGGCTGCGTGAGCGCCGTCCGCCGGGGCGCGCGTCCGGGTACTGCTCATCGCTGTCCTGAGCCTCGCGACGGCTGCTGCGGGGACGCTCGTACCCACTGGCCTCCGCCTCCGGGGCCTCCGGGTAGGCCCGGCTGCGAGCCTCCTGCCCCCGGGACCGACTGCGACCGCCACGCCCCTCAGCCGGGTCCGCATAGCCACGCCCCTGAGCCGGGTCCGTATAGCCACGCCCCTCAGCCGGGTCTGCGTAACCACGCCCCTCGGCCGGTTCTGCAGAGCCGTGACCCTGCAACGGGGCCTCGTACCCCTGACCGTCGCCGGGAATCTCGTAGCTCCCCCGGTTCCGCGCCCGCTGTCCACGCCCATCCTGCCTGTCGGCCGGGTAGCTGGGTCGCCCGTCCGCCGGCGTCTCGTAGCCCCGCCGACCGGCCTCCGGAGCCGCGTAACGCGCAACATCCTCGGCGGGCGCCTCGTAGCCCGTACGACCGTTCAGCGGAGCCTCGTACCCGTCCCGGTTCCGGCTCCGGCCACCCGACGCGCCACGCCCCGGACCGCCGGCGTCGTACCCGTTGTGCGCCTGGCCACCGGTGTCATGGCCACCACGCCCGCGGGGGTCATACCCCCCAGAACCCGCCTGCCCTTGACCGCCGGTGTCGTACCCCGAGCGCCCTCGGCCGCCTGCGTCGTACCCAGCCCCCTCGGGACCGCCGGCTACGTCATAGCCGTTGCGGGCCCGGTCACCCGAGCCAGCACCAGCACGCCCCCGACCAGCTTCGTACTCAGCCCTCTCAGCACCGGCCGCGTCATAACCGTCGTGGGCCTGGCCTCCGGTGTCGTACCCGCCGCGCCCACGACCACCGGCTTCGTACCCAGCAGCCGCCGGGCCGGGTTCTTCTCCCGAACGCCGACGCCCGCCGCCTGTCCTAGAACTTGGCTGGCCCTGCCCGCCGGTGTCATACCCGGCCCGCCCGGAGCCAGCTGCGTGACCGTTGTGCGTCTGGCCGCCGGTGTCGTACCCAGCGCGCTCCCGACCACGGCCCTGCTCACGACCATCAGCCTCACGACCACCGGCCTCGCCGTTCGCCCACTCACGACCACCAGCCTCACGACCGGCCCGCCCCCGACCAGCCTCCCAATCAGCCAGGTCAGAGCTACCAGCCTCACCGGCCGCCCACTCACGACCACCGGCCTCACGCCCAGCCCGCTCACGGCCACTGGATTCGTAACCGCTGGCCCGCTGGCCTCCGGCATCGGCACCTGTGCGCCGACGGCCACGCCCTTCGGCACCCGACTGCCCCTGGCCACCCGTGTCGTAACCCGGTCGCCCCTGACCACCCGTGTCGTAACCCGGTCGCCCCTGACCACCCGTGTCGTAACCCGGTTGTCCCTGGCCACCTGTGTCGAAGCCGGACCGCCCCTGACCGTCCGTGTCGTAGCGGGACCGGCCCTGACCACCGGTGTCGTAGCCCGAACGCCCCCGGCCATCCGGTTGGGCTGCACTCCGGCCCCGGCCCGAGGACCCGCGATCGACCGACTCAGGGCTGCCCGGTTCGTAACCGCTCCGGCCGCGCCCTTCCTGGGCAGCCTCCGGGTGGCCCGCGCTGCGGGCACGCCGACCGTCGGCCCCGAAGGCACCAGGGTCTACGGCGCTGCGGGTCGCATCGGCCGGATACCGGCCGGCCTCGTACCCCGCGCCCGGCGTACCAGTGCCCGGTGTACCCGTGCTCGGCGTCCCGGCGCCGGGCCTAACGGCGCCGGACGTCCTGGATGCAGGCGCGCCCGCGCTGGCCGATCTGGATACAGACGCGCCCGCACTGGGCGTACCTGCACCCGGCGTACCGCTGGGGGCGCCGCCCCGGCTGCGGCCGCGCTGGTCGTAGCCCTTGCGGTCGTAGCCCTTGTCGTCAAAGCCCTTGTCGTCGAAACCCTTGTCGTCGTAGCCCCGCGAGTCATAGCCCTGAGCGTCGTAACCACGCGCGTTGTAGCCCTGGGCGTCGTAACCGCGCTCGTTGTAACCCTGGGCGTCATAACCGCGCTCGTTGTAACCCTGAGCGTCGTAGCCCTGGGGGTCGTAAGCGGCGGCGTCGCGGCTGCGGGCCCGGTCGTTCCTGCCCCCACGACCTTCCGCGCGGGGATCGGGCTCGCCCAGGAGCGCCTCGCCGTCCCAGGGGGCCTGCCCCTGAGAAGAACCAGATCGTCCGCCCCGACCCGACTTGCCCTGTCGGACGGCAACGGTCGGGTCGTGGGGGGCGTATCCGCCCTTGGACTCGTCCGGCGAACCCTCGGGCGGGTGCGTGGTGGGGAAGCCCTTGCCGTCCTGTCGCACCGCGACCGTGGGGCCGGTCGGGTCGTACCAGCCGTCGTCGGACGAGCGCCCGCCGTCCCGGCTCCGCCCGTCCGAATCCCGCGCGTCACGCGGATCACGGCCGCGGGGGTCACGGTCACGTAGGTCATCGTCTCGGCCATCGCGCGGGTCGCGGAAGTCTCGCTCACGCGGGTCACCGTCGCGGCCATCACGCCCACGGGGGTCACGGCCGTCACGGCCGTCACGGCCGTCTGGGTCGCGGGGGTCACGCGGGTCACGGTCACGGTCACGGGGGTCAAGGTCGTGAGCGTCGCGACCCCGGCCACGGATGCCGTGCCCGTCCCGGTCCCAGGGCTCTTCGGCCTGCTGACCGTTGTAGCGCTGCTCCGGCTCCTCGAGGGCCCAGCGGTCCTGTTCCTCCTGGCTCCAGAAGCCCTGACCGTCACGCTCGTCGCCGCGGCCCCGGCCGTAGCCGTCGCGGCGGTCGTAGTCGTCACCCCGGTCGTACTCGTCCCGGCGCGCGTTGCGGTTGGCGGCCTCGGCCTCCCGCGCCTCCTCGGCGATCCAGTCGCGCGGCAGCCGATCGGCCTTGATGAAGATGATCCAGCTGGCCACCAGGCCGGTGACCTGGGCGGTCGCCATGCCCCAGGCCGCGCCCTGGGCGCTCCACAGCCAGCCCCCGATCGAGCCGAGCCCGAGCATCATGGGGGCCTGCACGAAGGTGACCCGCAGCATCTGGTCGGCCCGCCGCAGGGCCTTCAGGCCCAGGCTCGCGCCCAGCACGAAGCCGACGGTGGCCGTGATGAGGCCCATCGGCAGCATCACCTCGCGCGCGTTCCCCCAACTGGCCCCCAGCAGCTCACCACCGACCGAGTCGGGGACCACCAGCAGGATGAGCACCCAGGTGCTGGCCATGCCGCCGATCGCCGTGCTGAGCAGCAGCGCGCCCTTGATCAGCGAGCCGCCGGCCATCGCGGTACGCGCGAGCATCGGCAGGCCGAACGAGGAGATCCCGGAGAACAGCAGGTTGAGCGGCCCCAGCAGGGTCTGCGCGGCGCGGATGGCGCCGATCGCGACCTTGCCCACGATGCCGCCCACCACGTACGACACCAGGGTGGTGGCGCCCTGGTTGAACGAGAAGTCGGCGGCCATCTTGATGTTGATGTCGCGGGTCTCGCGGAACCAGGCGAGCGCCTCGAACGGGTCGGGCGCCACCCGGGTCTGCAGCACGCCCATCAGGGCGGCTGCCAGGGCCCCGGCGCCCCAGGCCAGGGTGATCAGGAAGACCGAGGGATCGGGCTGGCTCAGCAGCACGGCCAGGAGACCGAACTGGATCACCGTGCGCACCCCGTCGTTGATCGTGGCGGTGCGCGGACGGCCTTCCGCGAAGAACGCGTTGCGCCAGGTCTCCTGCAGCATCAGGCCGGGCATGGCGACGCCCAGCCCGAGGATGGCCAGGGCGCTGGCGGTGTCGTTCAGGAGGAAGTGCAGCAGGGCCGCCGCGACCGCACAGATCAGGCCGGTGACCACGCCGAAGCTGATCGCCGAGCCGGCGGCCTGGCGCTGGGCCCGGCGCCGGGTGTGCCGGTCGGCGTCGGTGAAACGGATCACGTAGGGGTCGCCGATGCCGGCCCGGCCCAGGCCGATCAGGAAGGTGAAGGTGACCAGCATCAGGCTGAACGAGCCGAAGTCGTCCTCGGAGACCTCACGGGCGACCACGATGGACAGCGCGAAGTTGGCCAGGCTGGAGAGCGCCTGGTCGGCGAACGTCCAGATGATGCGGCTCTTGTTGGACGTCTGGACCTCGGCCTCGGGCTCGAGGTCGGACGGGTCCACGTGCACGTGCCTGCCGGTCAGAGCCACAGGTCACCTGCTGAACGGCCGGGCTGCGAGCCGGCTGACCGGCCAGTGCCGGTCGCGAGGGTGCCGGTGCGGCCGGGCATTCACGCACACCTTTCGGATCGCGGTCGACGGCCCGGGGCGGCACCGCCGAAACGATCGACCAGCACGTCTGCGAGCAGTTCGATCGGGCCCTGCCCGCCTTGGACAACGCCAAGCCGGAACACCACAGGGAGCTTCCGGCGCCTCAGCCTACCTTCACGCCCCGTCAGCTACGTCCGTTTCCTTGGAGTGCACCTGTCCGGCGCTGTCCCGACACCAAAACGAGGATCAACCAGGACCTAAGCTTTCCTTAGATCAGCCAAACGGATGAGTTGGTTCCGAAGGGGTTCGTGAAACACAGGTAAAGGGCATTAACTAAGCCTGCGGACTCTCAGGCTGCTCTCAGCTACCCTCAGGGCGGCGGACTGCCCGCATTAAGAGTAAGTTGCGAACGTGTTGCCTACGGAGAGGCTTGGTCCGACATGCCGTCTGTGAGTGTGGTGATCGCCTGCTACAACGCCGCTGACACTCTCGGCATCCAGCTGGAAGCCCTGGCCCGGCAGACCTACCGGGGCAGCTGGAACGTGATCATCAGTGACAACGGCTCGACCGATCACTCCCGTCTGGTCGCGCAGCGCTACGAGAGCCGCCTGCCCGGCCTGGAGATCGTCGACTCCTCCGGGACGGCCGGGGCCGGGCACGCGCGCAACATCGCGGCCCAGCACTCCAGCGCCGACTTCCTGGCCTTCTGCGACGCGGACGACGAGGTCGCGGTCGACTGGCTCGAGACGATGATGGCCGCCCTGGCCCGCAACCCGTTCGTGGCCGGCCGGTTCGAGTCGCGCAAGCTGAACTCCGAGCGGGTGCTGCGTTCGCGCCCGCTGCAGCAGAGCACCGGGCTGCAGGAGTCGCCGTTCGGCCCGGGGCTGCCGCACGCCGGGGCCGGCAACATGGGCGTCCGGCGCGACCTCTTCCTCGCCGTGGGCGGCTTCGACCAGGCCGTGGGCACCCTGGAGGACACCGACCTGTGCTGGCGGATCCAGCTGGCCGGTACTCCGCTGATCTTCGCCCCGGACTCGGTGGTGCACGTCCGGCTGCGTTCCTCGTTCACCAAGATGTGGCGCCAGGGCTGGAACTACGGCCACGCCGCGGCCCTGCTGGAGCGGCGCTACGGCAACAAGCCGATCGCCAGCGTCACCGCCGTCACCACCTCGATCGCGGTGATCAAGGCCGCCCAGGAGGCCCAGGAGCAGCCCGACCCGTCGAAGGTCGGCTCGGCCCTGAAGCTGCTGCGGGAGAACCCGACTCCGGGCGCCCTGATGTGGGCGGTCGGCTGGCACGTGGGCAACCGCGCGATGCCGGACGACGCGCTGCCCCCGCTGCCCCCGCCCACCCCGAACAAGAAGAAGGACAACCGGCTGCGTCAGGCCGGCTGAGCCCTCCCGGTCGCCCCCGGCGACCACCGACCGAACTTGAGGACGCCCGCCCTGGCCAGGGCGGGCGTCCTCAAGTTTTGCGGTTCGATCGTTCGGGTCAGTGCTCGAGGAAGTCCAGCAGCGGCTGCAGCGTCACGTCCCAGGAGTAGTGCTTGCGCACCCAGTCCTGGGCCAGGGCCGAGGTGTCGCGGGGGGAGCGCAGCCGGGCCACCACGGTGTCGGCGAACAGCTGCGGGTCGATCTTCAGCCGGTCGACCAGCTCGGACGGGATGTCCTCGAGACCGGAGGCGCCGACGTCGGTGGAGACGATGTCGATGCCGGCGGCCAGGTACTCCAGGATCTTGATCCGCGAGCCACCGCCGGACAGCAGCGGGACGATGCCCAGGACGTGGGCGTCCAGCACCGCGGACATGACCGGCGGGTTGGCCAGCAGGGTGATCCCGTCCGGGGCGCAGGCCTCGGTGACCGCCTTGCCGGGGTTACGGCCGGCGATGGTGACCGTGGCCTCGGGGATCTGGGCCCGGATCAGCGGCCAGACCTTCTCCGAGAACCAGACCACGCCGTCGATGTTCGGCTCCCAGTCGAGGGCGCCGGAGAAGACCATGGAGTTCGCCGGGCGGTTGCCCGAGGGGGTGACCTGGCCCGCGAAGATGCCGTTCTTGCAGACGATCCGGCCGCGCTTGGGGTTCAGCGCCCGGGCGTCGGCCTCGGTGCAGACCATCACCGGGTAGCGGTCGGCGACGTGCGCCTCGAGGTGGCGCAGCAGCCGCACCTCGGCGCTCATCGCCACCTTGTCCTTGGCCGAGGTGGCCAGCCGGGCCCGCTGGTTCATCAGGTCCGACTCGATGTTGTGCATGCTCACCACGAGCCGGTCGGCCCCCGAGGCCACCTCGTCGGCCAGCCCGGCCAGCGCGGTGTGGTCGATCACGGCCACGTCGTAGCGGCCCTCGGCGCCGTTCCACAGGTTGTCCAGCAGCTTCGAGCCGCCGGTGCGCAGCCCGCTCAGCGACTTGTACCGCGCCGCCGTGCGCAGCTGCCGCAGCACGTCTCCCCCGGACGAGCGGCCCGGGTGCTCCTCCAGCGGACGGCCCGGCCCCTTGGCGACGACCCCGTCGGGACTGACCACGGTGGTGTCGTACCGGGTCGACAGGGTCTCGAGGATGGCCAGGGTGCGCAGGGTGCCGCCCGAGGTCGGGGTCGCGGAGAACTCCTTCGTCACCAGCAGGCAGCGGGGGGTGCCGGCGGCACCGGGCTTGGGTACGTCAGTCGTGGGCACCCCCCGACCCTAACGACTGCGGCAAGCCGGTGGGGCCAGCCGTGGAGGACACCCTCCTGCCGAACGGGTCCCGCGCACCCCTCGGCAAGCGCGGCTTTGACCACTAAGGTCCGGTTCCACCTGGTCCGCCGGTGCGCATCCAGGAGCGAATCCGGGAACGAGCACTGTCAACGTAACGACCGAGGGTTATCCTCGCCTCGATCAAGAACAATCAAGACAGGATCAAATCATGGTCCCCACGGACGGAGCCTGATGACCCGCATCCGACCTGCGGTCACCGTCTGCATCCCGACCTTCAACCGGCGGGAACTGCTCAGCCGCAGTCTGCAGAGTGTGCTCGACCAGTCCTGGGAAGACGCTGAGATCATCGTCTCGGACAACGCCTCGACCGACGACACCGAGGAGTACGTCCGGTCGATCGGCGACCCGCGCGTCCGCTACGACCGTCTTCCCACGAACATCGGCCTGTTCGGCAACCTGTCCCGCTGCCTCAGCCTGGGCTCCGGCCGCTACCGGGTGATGCTGCCGGACGACGACAGCATGCTGCCGGGCAACCTCGAGGCCAAGGTCCGCTTCCTCGACGCCAACCCGAGCGCGGGCCTGGTGCACTCGGCCTTCCGCTACCTCGACGACGGCCCCCAGCCGTTCGGGGAGCCGCAGAACTGGTCCCGGCTGGAGAGCGACACCCTCGAGCCGGGCATCGCGTTCCTGCGCCGCTCACTGGCGGTCGGCGGCATCGTCTGCGTCTCCTCGGTGATGATGCGCAGCGCGATGGTGTTCAACGAGCGCTTCGACCCCTCCGACGGCCCGTACGCCGACATCGCCCTGTGGTGCCGGATCGCCAGCCGCTCGGACGTGGGGTTCCTGACCGCACCGCTGTCCGGCTACATGGTGCACGGCGGCTCGGCCAGCTCGGGCTTCCAGCTGGTACAGGTCAACGGCGGTCAGCACCACATGACCGCGCAGCACGCCGACGCCACCCTGCAGGCGCACGGCCGGTTCGTGCAGCGTGCCGACATCAGCCCGGAGCTGCGGGCCGAGCTCGCCTCGATCGTGGCCGACGCCGACCGGCGGATGCGGCTGACGGTGCTGGCGAACAAGACCATCCCGCCCAACGCGATGCGGATGATGAAACGGGCGGTCGGCTGGGGCAAGGGCAATGCCCTGCACCGTCACCTCTCCCTGGACGGAAATGTTGGTGGTCCCGGTCCCGGGGTGATCGCGTGAGCTCAGGCCCGGGGGCAGGGTCCGGCGACGAGCCGGAACCGATCGAGGCCGAGGTCTGCATAGTCGGGGCCGGGCCGGCCGGGCTGTCGGTCGCCTCCGGCCTCGCCGCCGCCGGTCTGCGGGTGGTGATCCTGGAGGGCGGCGGCGAGAACGAGTGGCCGCAGTTGCCCGACGTCCTGGCCGAGGGCGAGGACGCCTACCCGCAGAGCAGCGTCACCCAGACCCGGGGCTCCGGCGTCGGAGGCACGGCCGGGCAGTGGAGCTACCGGATGTCCAACGCCGACGCCGACCCGGAGGCCGGTGAGCGCGGCTGCCGCTACGCCCCGCTCGATCCGGTCGACTTCGAGCAGCGGGACGCGCTGGCCCACTCCGGCTGGCCGCTGACTCGCTCCGACCTCGACCCCTGGTACGCCAAGGCGCAGAAGATCGCCGGCCTGGGCGAGTTCACCTACCACCCGAACTCCTGGAGCACCCCCCGGGCCCAGCCGCTGGAGCTGGACCCGGCCCTGGTCGAGACCCAGATGTTCCAGTTCGCCCCGGCCTCGGCCTGGATCGACCGGGTGGCCGGCGAACTGCGCGGCCGGACCGGTGTCCTGATCCTCACCGACGCGAACGTGACCCGGCTGGAGGTGGACCCCGAGGGCACCAAGGTCAGCGGCGTCGACTTCGCCCGGCCCGACGGTTCCCACGGGCAGGTCCGGGCCCGGGCCGTCGTGCTGGCCGCCGGGGGCATCGAGACCGCCCGTCTGCTACTGATGTCGGACGACCGGGTGCCGGGCGGTCTGGGAAACCGCAAGGACCAGGTGGGCCGCTACTGGATGGAGCACCCGCTGGTGCGCGGCGGGATGCTGGTGGCGCGCCCGGAGGTGAAGCTGGCCGAGCGTCTGCGGCTGTACGACGCGCACTGGCAGAACGGCACGAAGGTGATGGCCAAGCTGTCCATCGCCCAGGAACGCGTGCGGCAGGAAGGTCTGCTCTCCACCAGTTGCCTGCTGCTACCCCGGCAGGAAGTGATCGCCGGCAGCGCGGTGCAGGCCTACACCGAGATTCGTAGCCCTTCCGGACGCTCCTCGGGCCTCGGCCACAAGGCGGCCCTCGGCGCCCGGATCGCTCTAGGCGCCGGCAGCCTCCTGAGCGCCCGTAAGGCCATCGCCGAGCAGCCCGGTCTGGACCTGTCCGGCTGGGCGGCCGAGGACGACCTGAACCGCTACCGGGTGTTCGAGGTGGTGCACCAGACCGAGCAGTCGCCCGACCCGGAGAACCGGATCACGCTCGATCGCGAGCGGACCGACCGCTACGGGCGGCCGTTCCCGGTGTTGCACTGGCGTTGGACGGCCGAGGACCGGGAGCGCATCACCCGCTCGCGCGACCTCTACGCCCAGGCCTTCGCCGAGGCCGGGCTGGGCGACTTCGTGCAGACCGACTGGGACCACGGGCAGCCGCGGATGATCGGCGGCAACCACCACCACCTGGGCGGGGTGCGGATGTCGGCCGATCCGGGTACCGGGGTGGTCGACGCCGACGCCCGCGTGCACGACCTGGAGAACCTGTACGTGGCGGGCAGCTCGGTGTTCCCCACCGGCGGCTCGGTCAACCCGACGCTGACGATCGTGGCGCTCGCCCTGCGCCTGGCCGCCCACCTGGCCAAGAAGCTGCTGTAGCCCCGGAACGCCGGTGGGCCCTGTTCAGGGCACCACCGGCGTTCTGGTTCGCCGAGCGTCTACGCATGGCGCAGTTCGCCGTCCACGACGCCGTCCACGAACGCTGTCCACTCCCCCCGGGTGAAGCGGAGCACCGGGCCCTGCGGGTCCTTGCTGTCACGCAGAGCTACACGCCCCTCACCCAGGAATGCGACCTCTACGCAATTCCCATTCACTCCGGAGCGGCTGGACTTGATCCAGGCGACATTGGCCAGCTCATCAGTTCGCATTGCCCTGTTCCGTCCTTCATCGCAAGCGGCCCATCACCATGCGTGCCGATTCGGCAGGCGATGCGGCCGTGGCCCGCAAATGGTCGAAGGCAACAGTACAGGCACGGACCTCTTCCTCCGTCTCCTGAAACAGGTTCCCGGCCATGGTTTCGACGCACGCGACGGTCGGGTCGGGGTCGGGGAACTCCAGCAGCGAGAAGGATCCGCGCATCCCCACGTGGGAGCCGGCAGTGAAAGGAACGATCTGGAAAGTGACGTTCGGCAATTCCATCATCGACAGCAGGTGCTCGAATTGCTCACGCATCACCTCAGGCCCTCCCACCTCACGCCAGAGCACTGCCTCGTCGACAATGGCCCACAATGCAAGGGGATTACTCCGGGTTAACAAATCCTGACGCCCGACCCGGATCTTGGCCTGCAGGTCGATCTGGTCGCCCGGCATCAGCGGGCTCTGACCGGTGGAACTGGAACGGATGTAGCCCTCGGTCTGCAGCAGGCCGGGGATCAGCAGCGACTCGAAGTTGCGCACCGACGCGGCCTCGGACTCCAGCTGGATGTACATGCTGTACTCCTCCGGGATCGCCCCGGCGAAGGGCTGCACCCAGCCCTTCTCGCCGGCCGCCTTCAGCAGCGCGAAGAGCACGTCCCGCTCCTCGGGGGCGACCTGGTAGAGCTCCAGCAGGCTGGTCAGGGTGCGCCGCTGCGGGCGGCCCTTGGCGGTCTCCAGCCGGTACAGGGTGGCGACGTTGATGTCGGTCCGTTCCGCGACGTCCTCGCGGCTCATCCCGGCGGCACCACGCAGTCGGCGCAGCTCGCTCGCGAGTCTGCGCATGCGTACGGTCGGGGGCGTGCGCGAGGCCATGGCCTCATCCTTTCGGTCAGATGTTGCGCCGGACAAGCACAAAATGAGTTTGCAATCCTTGCATTTACTGGTTGGTCACTCGTATTGTTTACGCCATGGCGCGGGGATGAACGAGTCCCTCCCGTTCACCCCGCGCCCACCAACTTCCCCCGTGACCACACCGGGAACCCCCCCCAGCACCTTCGTCCCCCTTTCGCAGGGATTCGCGGCCGCAGTGCAGCGGCAGTGCACTCCACCCCCCTGACGTGCGACTGCGACCCCCTTGGCTACGCTTCAGATCTGGACGCGATGGCCGATGCCGACCGACCGCGTCACGTCGTGGACCACCCGGCCGTGGCTTCGGAGACAGTCCGGGGCCGGGACGGCTCAACCCGGCACCCGGACCGGCCGACCCAACAGCCGACGCCAGTTGTCGGCCCGGCGCCGATGATGCCGCCAAACCCGCCTGAGCAGGTAGAACGTGACTCCACGCACACCTGCCGGGCGAACCGGACACCAGGGCACAAACCCTTGCCGCCGTCTGTTCCAAAAGAAGCGACTGCAAGACTGAGCGCACGTGGCAAGACCTTCGGGAGTGGAAAAAGACACGATGTCGAACCAGCCTGCACAGACCCGCGACGCGGCCGCCAAGCCGGCCCGCGAGCGGGTTGTCATCATCGGGTCCGGTTTCGGTGGCCTGTTCGCGGCCCGCAAGCTGGCCCGAGCGGATGTCGACGTCACCATCATCGCCAAGACCTCGCACCACCTCTTCCAGCCGCTGCTGTACCAGGTGGCCACGGGTGTGCTGTCGCAGGGCGAGATCGCCCCGGCCACCCGTGAGATCCTCCGGCGGCAGAAGAACGCCAAGGTGCTGCTCGGTGAGGTGACCCGGATCGACGTCGCGGCGAAGACCGTGACCTCCGAGACGCCGGTCGGCGAGGCGGTCACCGCCTACGACACCCTGATCGTGGCGGCCGGTGCGGGTCAGTCGTACTTCGGCAACGACCACTTCTCCGAGTTCGCCCCGGGCATGAAGAGCATCGACGACGCCCTCGAACTGCGCGGCCGGATCTTCGGCGCCTTCGAGATGGCCGAGGTGCTCGAGGACCCGGAGGAGATCCAGCAGTGGCTGACCTTCGTGGTCGTCGGCGCCGGCCCCACCGGTGTGGAGATGGCCGGCCAGATCGCCGAGCTGGCGCACAGCACCCTCAAGCGCGACTTCCGCCGGATCGACCCGACCAAGGCCCGCGTGCTGCTGCTCGACGCCGCCCCGGCCGTGCTGCCGCCGTTCGGTGACAAGCTCGGCAAGAAGGCCCAGGGCCAGCTGGAGCGGATGGGCGTCGAGGTCCAGCTCGACGTCAAGGTCGTGAACGTGGACAACGAGGGCGTCGACGTGATCGACCCCGACGGCAGCCCGCGCCGGATCGAGGCCCGCACCAAGGTCTGGGCCGCCGGTGTGCAGGCCTCGCCGCTGGGCCAGCAGCTGTCCGAGCAGACCGGCGCCGAGACCGACCGGGCCGGTCGCGTCCTGGTCGAGCCGGACTGCACGCTGCCCGGTCACCCCGAGATCTTCGTGATCGGCGACATGATGTCGCTGAAGCGCTACCCGGGTGTCGCCCAGGTCGCGATGCAGCAGGGCAAGTACGCGGCCAAGACGATCCAGCACCGGATCAAGCACCCGGGCGCCGAGCCGCTGCCGGAGTTCGAGTACTTCGACAAGGGCAGCATGGCCACCGTCTCGCGCTTCCACGCGGTGGCGAAGATCAACGACTCGATCCAGCTGTCCGGCTTCTTCGCCTGGCTGGCCTGGCTGGGCGTGCACATCGTCTACCTGATCGGGTTCAAGAACCGGGTCACCACGCTGATGCACTGGGCGGTCACCTTCATCGGCCGCGGCCGTTCCGAGCGCGCCGCCACCGACCAGCAGGTCTTCGCCCGGATGGCGCTGCACCGGGAGAAACTGGCGATCGAGGCCGAACGGGCCGAGGAGGCCGCCAAGGCCGAACCGGCCGAACCGGTTCAGAAGGCCGAGACCGCCAAGCACGGCGCGGCCTGACCACAAGGCTCCTGATTACGGACGCCGGTGGGCACCTACGTAGGTGCCCACCGGCGTCCGTTGTTTGAGACCTGGGCGGGCGGGCTAACCTGGCCCGCGTGCTCCGAACCGTCGCCGCCACCGCCTATCTGACCCCGTTCCGGGAGGGTGGGTCCTTACCCGGGCTGGTCGAGGCGGACGACGACGGGATGTACGTGGTCAAGTTCCGCGGCGCCGGTCAGGGCACCGCGTCGCTGGTCGCCGAGGTGGTGGTGGGCGAGCTGGCCCGCCGGCTCGGCGTGCGGGTGCCGGAACTGGTCCGGATCACGATCGACGCCCGCACGGCCCGGCTGGAGCCGGACGAGGAGGTCCAGGAGCTGCTGTCGAACAGCGCGGGCGAGAACCTGGGCATGGACTACCTGCCCGGCTCGTTCGGCTACGACGGCATGCACTGGCAGCCACCGGCCGAGGACGCCGCCCGGATCCGCTGGATCGACGCGTTCAGCGCGAACATCGACCGCACCTGGCGCAATCCGAACCTGCTGATCTGGCACCGCGACCTGTGGGCCATCGACCACGGCGCCTCGCTGGTGTTCCAGCACGCCTGGCCGCCGGTGGAGCGCTGGGCCACCCGGCGCTACGACCTGAGCGAGCACATCCTGGCCCCGGTGGCCGACACCCTGTCCCGTGACGCCCTGGACGCCCTCGACGCCGACCTGGCCGCCCGGGTGACCCCGGAGGCCCTCGGGGAGGTGCTGGCGCTGGTGCCCGGCGACTGGCTGCTGTCGATGAACGCGGCGATCGGCGACGATCGCGACGCCGACGCCTGGCGCGCCCGGTACCAGGAGTACCTGCTGGCCCGGCTGCGCGAGCGCACCAGCTGGCGGCCCGAGCTGGCCGAGGTGACCCGATGAGCGCCCGGGGCGGGCTGAGCAGCGGGCTGAACAGCGAACCGGCGGTGGCCAACGTGGACGACGGCCAGGCCGGGCCCAAGCCCTTCTCCTACGCGCTGGTGCGGGCCGTGCCCCGGGTGGAGCGCGGGGAGTTCGTGAACGTGGGCGTGGTGCTCTACTCGCAGCACCACGACTTCCTGGCCTGCACCCGTGAGATCAGGCCCGAGCGGCTGCGGAGCCTGGACCCGGGGATCGACCTCGACCTGCTGGAGGCCGTGCTGCAGGGCTTCTGCTCGGTCTGCGAGGGGGCGCCCGCCGCCGGGCTGATCCGCGAGCAGCCGCTGCGGGCCCGGTTCGGCTGGCTCACCGCCCCCCGCAGCAGCGTGGTCCAGACCGGGCCGGTGCACTCCGGTCTGGCCGCCGACCCGAAGGCCGTGCTGACCGGACTGCACCGGCGTCTCGTGCTCCTGGCCTGATTCAGCGGTTCAGGTCACGGTCAGCGCATGGTGTCGGTCGGGCTCTGGTAGGTGCCGTACGCGCTGCCCGCGGGCTCCTTCGGCAGCAGCAGCCACAGCACCGGGTAGATCAGGATCTGGCTGCCGGGGATCACGATCAGGCTGATCACGAAGATCAGGCGCATCATGGTGGCGCCGATCCCGAACCGGCGGGCCAGGCCGGCGCAGACCCCGGCCAGCATCCCGCCGTGCCGCGGACGGTAGAGGCCCTGGGCGTACATGTTGCGATGAACACTGTTCATGGCGTGGTCACGTCCTCGCTGAGTCAAGATGGGCTGACTCGTCCACCCTCCTTCACCTGTGACCACTGAGCACATCGGGATTTACCCCCGGGGCACCCTGACCCGCCCGTCAGTTGCCCTGACCGGGCGCATTGCCGGGGATCAGCCCGCTGAACGGGGTGAGCAGGGCGAAGACCAGGGTGATCACCAGCACGACGACCGCGGCCGGCAGGAGCCGGCGCCAGTCGCGCCGGGCCCGCGGGCGCAGAGCGTGCCGGGCCCGGCCACCGACCGGCTCGGTCTGCGGCTGGACGGCCCAGTACACGCAGACCAGGGCCGCGGTGAGCCCGGCGTACTGGCAGAACTCGGCCCACTCCTGCAGCCGGCCGTAGAAGCCGAATCCCTCGGGCACGAACAGGCCGAGGAACCGGTAGCCGACGATGGTGAGGAAGAGCGGCACGGTGCACAGCGGCGGGGCGGCGATGCGCCAGGAGGAGTCCGGCCGGACCCGCCCCAGCCGGGCGTACAGGGCGAGGGCGCTCATCCCCAGACCGATCACCACCTGAAGACCCCGGAAGACGGCCTCAGGGTCGAAGCCGGAGTCGAAGTTGTGCAGGTTGGCCTCGGCCTGCCGGTTGCCCTCGAACCCGCCCGGGGTGGCGAAGCCGAACACCCGCTGGGCCCAGGAGATCTCCTCCCCCGCCAGGAAGAACCAGGCCAGCCCGCTGAGCAGGAGCAGACCGGCGAGCAGGGGACGGCCCCCGCGCAGGGCCGGGCGGACCGACATCAGGGCGACCACGCAGATGAAGAGGCAGCCGGCGAACTGGGCCCACTCGACCGGCCAGTCCTCGTGGAGCATCTTGTCGTACTCGGGACGGAAGACCACGGCGCTCGCGAGCAGCACGGCCAGGCTGGTCAGGGGCAGCCAGAACAGGTTCCAGGTGAGGCGCCGGCCGAACCCGTCGGTGGCCGCGTCGTGCTCCAGCTGTTCCCGGAGCCCGGCGCGCCGGTCTCGGCCGGAGACGGCTCCGGCCCGTTCGGTCGCACCCGACCACGTCTGAACCATGAAGCCTCCCCACCCGGTGAACGCCAGGTGGACGAGGCACGACGAACAGGCCAATCCACCACGGACTGGCCGACAATAGCCGGGGAGAATGAGGGAAATATTAGGAGAACATTCGGTTTTCCGGGTTCCCATCGGGCACCTGCCCGCCACGTGAGGGATGGCGGGCGGGGGTTCCGGACCGGATCACGCCTGAGCCGGCCCGGCCGGGTAGGGGTAGAACCTGACGCTGCGTCAGGGAGCCTCGGAATCGAGTGTGACGTGGATCTCGTTGCCGAGCCGGTGGTCGTTCAGCAGGGAGAGGCTGTCACCGCTCCAGAACCGGCCCGGGTCGTACCAGCCCGGTGGGCGGTCGTCCGGCAGCAGGCCCATCGCCTGGTAGGTGGCGGCCACTACCTCGGCGCAGTACGCCGTCTCCAGGGCCACCGCCTCGTCGGTGCGGCCGGACCGGCGCAGCGCCCGCACCACCTTCTTGCTGCCGATCCACCGGGTCATCAGGCCGACCGTGCTCGGGAAGGGCGTGCCCGCCATCCGCGCGACCGTGCGCAGCACGGCGTCCTCCGCCTCCCGGCCCACCTCCGGGTCGAGCTGGCGGAACCAGGCGCGCTGGCCGTACTTCGTCACCCAGGTGGTCACCGCGGCCGACAGGTCGTGCAGCTGGGCACCGCGATGGTGCTCGCCGACCCAGACGTCGGGCAGGGACCGGCCGAGCTCGGCATGCCACATCAGCGGTGGCAGATCGTCCAGTACCACTGCCATGCCGACGTGGTTGACCGGAGCGTTGGTCAGCGCCTGGATGGCCCGGTCGGCATGGCTGCGGCCACGGAAGAGCCAGAGATCTCCGGTGCGGGTCGCGGCGGCGGCCTGAGACAGGGAAAGCGGCTGGAGCGGCTGCTGGGCGGGCACAGCACATACCCTAGGCCGATGGCGCAGCGACGCATCGCATGGTGGAAGCTTCTGGGAATGGCCGGCGTGGCCGGGGTGGCCGCGGGTGGTGTGCTCGTGGCCCGCAACGAGCGGCAGCGCAAGGCCTACACCTCCGACGAGGTGCGGGCCCGGCTGCAGGAGCGGATGAGCCAGGCCAACGGGGAGCCGGACGGCACCGAAGAGGCCACCGGGCAGCCGTAGGGCCTTCTTCTGCGCCGCGGGGTACAGCAGGCTGTACCCCGTTTCCGGCAGCTGGGGGTATCGGCCCGGCCGGGCCTCGTCCGTAGCGTTGAACCCGACGCAAGACGCACGAAAACCCTGCCGGACAAGGAGAAGTCCCATGTCGGAGAACACCACCCCGCAGACCGGTTCCGCCCTGGTCGGCCTGGCCTGGCTGGCCGTGGTGATCGGGGTCGTCGGCAACGCCGTGGCCTCGTTCTCGCCCCACGCCGAGACGATCCAGCTGGGCCTCAGCGCGCTCACCGCGGTCGGCATCATCACCCTGGTCACGCACTGGCTGCGCCGGCGATGAGCGCAGTCCTGACCGGTCCTCCGGCGATCCGGCTGACCGACGTGGCCAAGGTCTACCGCACCGGCGCGGCCGAGGTCACCGCCCTGCACCGGGTCTCGGTCGAGGTCCGGCGCGGCGAGTTCCTCGCCGTGATGGGCCCTTCCGGTTCCGGCAAGAGCACCCTGATGCACTGCGCGGCCGGGCTGGACACGCCCAGCAGCGGTGAGGTCGAGGTCGACGGAGTGGCCATCGGTGGGCTGAGCGAGACCCGCCGCACCGAACTGCGGCGCGAGCGCATCGGTTTCGTGTTCCAGTCGTACAACCTGATCTCGTCGCTGACCATCGCCGACAACATCACGCTGCCGCTGCGGATGGCCCGGCGCCGCGCCGACCCGGCCTGGGTGGCCGAACTGGTCGAGCGGGTGGGCCTGACCGAGCGGCTGCACCACCGCCCGGCCGAGCTGTCCGGCGGTCAGCAGCAGCGGGCGGCCATCGCCCGGGCCCTGGTCGCCCGGCCGGCCGTGGTCTTCGCCGACGAGCCGACCGGGGCGCTCGACCTGCGGGCGGCCCGCGAGGTGCTGGCCCTGCTGCGCCGGATGGTCGACGAGCTGAACCAGACCGTGGTGATGGTCAGCCACGACCCGGCTGCCGCCGCGCACGCCGACCGGGCGCTGGTGATGGCCGACGGGCGGATAGTGCAGCAGCTGCACTCCCCCACCGCGGCCGAGCTCGCCGCCGGCCTGATGGCCACGCAGGAAGCCGTCGCTGCGGCCCCGGGAGTCTGAGATGTTCTACGTGGCAAGAAGAATGGCCAGGCGGCGGATTGCCGCCCTGATCGCCGTGGTCAGCGCGGTGCTGGGTGGGGCGGCGCTGATCACCACCACCGGTGTGCTGGGCGAGTCCGGCCTGCGCTCGCACCCACCGGTCACCCGGCTGGCCGGGGCCGATCTCCTGATCGGGGCCGACCAGACCTTCGGCAGCGGGATCGAGGCCCTCGCCCTGCCCGAGCGGGCCGGGCTGCCCGACCGCCTGGTGGGCGATCTGGCCGCGCTGCCGGGAGTGAGCGCGGCGGTGGGCGACGTCAGTTTCCCCGCCGCACTGCTCGGTTCCGACGGGCAGCCGGTGGCCGCCGGGCCGGACCCGGCCACTGCCGGGCACGGCTGGGCGTCTGCCTCGTTGGCCGGCCCGGTCACCGGCGAGCAGCCTCGGCAGGCTTCCGACGTCGCACTGGGTGAGTCACTGGCCCGCGCGGCCGGGCTGACCGTGGGCGAGAAGGCCGAACTGGTGGTCGCCGGGAGTTCTTTCTCGGGAACGGTTTCTGCCCTCGTCGGATCCGGTGACACCGGCATCTACTTCAGCGAACCAGCTGCCGCCGAGTTCGCGGGAGACACGAACCAGGTCGACCTGATCGGTCTCACTGTCGCTCCCGGACAGCGGGAATCGGTGGTCTCGGCGATCGAGGCCCGCTGGCCCGAGCTGACGGTGGAGGCGGACCGCGGCCGGGGCGACGTGCTCGACCCGCAGATCGGCGGGGCCCGGGCCCTGCTTCTGGCCCTGGCCGGTTCGATGGCCGGAATCACCCTGTTGCTGGTCGGTTTCATCGTGACCGGGGCGCTCGGTGTGTCGATCGACGGCCAGCGCCGCGAGCTCGCCCTGCTCCGCGCGGTCGGCGCCACCCCGTTGCAGATCCGGCGGCTGGCCGCCGGTCAGGCCACGGTGGCCGCGGCCGTCGCCCTGGTGCCCGGCATCGCCCTGGGCCACCTGCTGGCCGAGCAGGCCCGGCGATTCCTGGTGCACCTGGAGATGCTGCCCGAAGGCCTGCCGCTGAGCCTCAGCCCGGTCCCGTCCCTCGCAACGGCCGTTCTCCTGCTGCTCACCGTGCAGATCGCGGCCCGGAGTGCGGCCTGGCGGGTCTCCCGGCGCCCGGCCACCGAGGCCGTGGCCGAGTCCCGCACCGAGGCCCCCACCCACGGTCGGGCCGCTGGCCTGCGCAACGGCGCGGGCCTGCTGCTCATCGTCGCCGGGCTCCTGCTCTCGGTGATCCCGCTGGTGTCCCGCTCGGTGATCGCCGTCTCCAGTTCGGCGCTGGCCGGCATCATCGCGGCGGTCGGCCTGGCGCTGGCCGGTCCCACCCAGTTCCAGGTCCTGAGCGGCCTGCTCATCCGGCATCTGCCCGGCCGGATCTCCCCGCCGGCCTGGCTGGCCGTGTCGAACGTGCACGGTTACGCGCGGCGCTTCGCCGGAGCCGTCACCACGCTGGCGATCGCCGTGGTCTTCGTGATCACCTACACCTTCACCCAGACCTCGCTGATGCGGGCCCAGGCCGTTGACACCGAATCGGGAAGCCTTGCCCAGTACAGCGTCTCGGCCGGAGCGCTCGGCGGCGTCCCGCGGGGCACGGCGCAGCGGCTGAACAACACCCAGGGCGTAGAAGCGGTGGCCGAGGTGCGCAACACAACGCTGGTGCGGGAGTACGACCTGCTCGGCGAGCCCGAGGTGGAGTCCACGTCGGCGCTGGTCGCAGGGCCGGAGCTGGCCTCGGTGGTGGATCTCGACGTCACGGCGGGCTCGCTGGAGGCACTGCGGGGCCAGAGCGTGGCCGCCGGCTCGGCCACCGGTCTGGAGGTGGGCGACCAGACCCGGCTCTACCTCGGTGACGGCACTCCCACCACCGCCCAGGTCGTGGCGGTCTACGACCGGGACCTCGGCTTCGGCACGCTGGTGGCCGCTCCCGAACTGGTGGCCGGGCACGTCTCCGCCCTGCCTGCGTCGGTGCTGGTCCGTACCGACGGCTCGGCCGGGGCCGGGGCCGCGCTCACCGAGAAGATCAGCACTGAGCCCGGTCTCGTGCTGGGCCCGGCCGACCCGGCCCCCAGCGGCCCGAGCGGGATCCCGGCCGACGTCTGGATCAACCTGGCCGCGATCGGTGTGCTGCTCGGCTACCTGCTGCTCGGGATCACCAACAAACTGGTGGCGGCGACCACCGCCCGCCGGGCCGAGTTCGCCACCCTGCGGCTGAACGGCAGCACGGTGGCCCAGATCAGGTCGATGGCCAGGCGCGAGGCCGGGCTGATCACGGCCACCGCGGCGGTGACCGGGCTGCTGCTGGCGGCGATCCCGATGCTGCTGCTCGGCCTGGGGTTGCTGGGCCGGCCCTACCCGGCCGGGCCGCTCTGGCTGGTGCCGCTGACCGTCGCCGTGGTGGTGGCGATCGGCTTCGCCAGCATCGAACTGGCCACCCGGCAGGCCCTTCGCCTGCCCCCGGCCGAGGCCCTGGCCCAGCGCGAATAGGTCCTGAGAGCCGCAGGACAGGACCTAAAGGCGCACCGGCAGTTCGGCCAGGGCGTGGAAGGTGGAGGAGGTCCGCCACCGGGGTACGTCCTGGACCGGGCGGACGTTCGGATGGCGGTCGAAGAGGCGGGTCAGGGCCTCTTCGGCCTCCAGCCGGGCCAGGGCGGCACCCAGGCAGAAGTGGATGCCGGTGCCGAAGCCCAGGTGGCCCGGCCCCTCGCGGGAGAGGTCCAGCCGGTCCGGGTCGGGCCAGCGGCGTTCGTCGCGGGCCGCCCGGTCGAGCTCGACCAGCACGGCCTGGCCCGCCCCGACCCGCACCCCGCCGAGTTCGTGGTCGGTCGTGGCGGTTCGGCCGATCACCCGCACCGGCCCCTCCAGCCGCACCAGTTCCTCGATCGCCCGGGAGGGATTCCGGTGCAGCGCCGGGAGCTGGTCGCGGTGCCGCATCAGGGCCAGGCTGCCGGTGGCGATCAGGTTGGCGGTGGTCTCGTGCCCGGCCGCGAGCAGCAGCATGCAGGTCGCCATCACCTCGTCGACCGTGAGCTCGGTGCGCAGCAGCTGACTGACGAAGTCCTCGCCCTCGCCGCTCTTGCGGGCGGCGAGCACCGGGGTGAGGAACAGGGTGACCTCGAGGCCGGCCGTCACCGCGAGCTCCACGTCCTCCGGCCCGGCGTCGACCTCGAGAAGCCTGACCAGGTCGGGGGTCTGCTCGAGGAAGACCTGGGCCCCCTCGACCCCGACGTCGAGCAGTTCGGCGATCACCGCGAGGGGTACCAGGTAACCGAAGTCGGCCAGCAGATCGACGGCACCGTCCGGCTCGTCGGGCTGGAAATCGTCCTCGATCTGGTCCAGACACGACTCCACGACCGCGGCGACCCGCCCCCGGAAGGCCTCCACCGCCCGGGCACTGAAGGCCGGGGCCACCAGCCGGCGCAGGCGGGTGTGGTCGGGCGGGTCGGTGAAGATCATCATGGACGTCGGCATCCGGGTCATCTCCGGCGGCACCAGCGGGCTGCGGGCCGGGTCGCTGCTCCAGCCCTGACCCCGCAGCACGGCCGAAGCCTCTTCGAAACCGCGCACCCGGAAGGCGCCCAGCTGCTCGTCCCACTGCACCGGCGTGCTCATGAGCGGGCCTCCCGGTAGGCGGCCTCGAGCTCGCCGAGCCGGGTGGCCGGGGCTGCCCCGAGGTCCATCTCCTCGCGGATGCTGCGCCAGTCGCTGGCCGCGTGCAGCCCGGCCAGCACCGAGGTGAGGCCGAGATCGATCCGGCTGAGGGCCAGGTACTCCCCCGGCAGCGCGAGCCGCTGCACCACGGCGGAGTGCGGGCCGCGCGGGGAGAACTCCAGGTCGACGATGCGGGCGGCGAACTCGGGCGTGTAGGTGAAGGGCTGCTCGGCCAGGACCGGGGCCAGCGACTCCCGGGCCCAGGCCAGCAGGGCCTTGGGCTCGGGCGGCTCGCCGGGCACGAAACCCTGCGCGGTGTACTGCTTCAGCAGCTCGTCGGCATCACCGTCGATGGCCGCCTGCACGGCCCGGACCATCCAGCCGACCTGCGCGGTGTCCCAGGTCTTGACGCAGCCGAAGTCGAGGAAGGTGACCGTGCCGTCGGGGTGGAACAGATAGTTGCCCGGGTGCGGGTCGGCGTTGAACCGCCCGAGCCGGCGCAGGCTGCCCAGGGTGAAGCGGTAGACCGCCTCGCCCCACTGGTTCTTCAGCTCCTGGTCGGCCTGCCGGGCCTGGGCCCAGCGCATGCCGTCGCTGCGCTCCATGGTGAGCACCCGGGCGGTGCTGTACTCCGGCAGCACCTCGGGCACCCGGGCGAACGGGTGCCCCCGGTAGGCGTCGGCGAAGGCCTGCTGGTTCACCGCCTCGACCCGGTAGTCGATCTCCTCACCGATCCGCTCGGTGACCTCGGCCGCCAGCGCCCGCGCGTCGGTGTGCCCGAGGTCGGGCAGCACCCCGCGGATCAGCTGGAAGAACGTGGCCAGGAGCTCGGCGTTGGCCAGGTCGGCGCGGATCGCCTCGTCCACTCCGGGGTACTGGATCTTGACCACCACGCGGCGGCCGTCGTGCGTGGTGGCGGCGTGCACCTGGCCGATCGAGGCGGCGGCCAGCGGGTCGGGCTCGAACTCGGCGAAGACCTCCTGCGGGGGCGCGCCCAGCTCGGCCGTGACCACCCCGGCGGCCAGCTCCGGCTCCATCGGCGGCGCGTCGTCCTGCAGACGGGCCAGGGCGGCCTGGTAGACCGACTGGCTGCTGCCCTCGACCAGGGAGCCCAGCGACACGAAGGAAAGGATCTGGCCGGCCTTCATCAGGACGCCCCGGGACCGGCCGAGCGACTCCGCGTACCTCTCGGCGCCCCGCTGGTGCACGCCGGCGCGGTCCTTGCGGCGCAGCGCGGAGATCACCGCCTCGCCCGCCGTCCTTCCGGTCAGGGCCACCAGCGGCGCCGCCCGGGCCACCCGGCCGGTACGGATGCGTCCCGGCCCGCCGCTCCCGGCCCGCACCGGGGTGCGCTGCCCAGCGGGCTGATCGGCTTCTGGCATGAGCCCTCCCGTCACCGACTCAGTGGTCACTGAGTCGTCCTCAGTGTTTACTTGGGCCGTGAGCTCGTCAACCGCAACCCGCGACCGGATCCTCGATGCGGCCATGCAGCTGTTCAGCGAGCACGGCTTCCGCGGCACCAGCGTCGCCGCGATCGAGCGGGCGGCCGGGCTCACTCCGGGTGCGGGCGGGCTCTACCACCACTTCCGCACCAAGGAGGCGGTGCTCAGCGAGGCCCTGGAGCGCCACCTGGGCCGGCTCGGCGCCCTGCGCGACATCCGCAGGCTCTTCGCCGGGGTACAGGACCTCGAGGTCGAGCTGACCCTGATCGCCCGGTACGTGCTGGCCGAGCTGGAGGCCGAGAGCGAGCTGGTGCAGGTGCTCACGATCGAGGGCCGCGCCCGTCCCGACCTGGTCGGGCAGACCGTGCAGCGGCTGGTCGGCAGCTCGGTGGAGGAGTTCACCGCCTGGCTGGTGCAGGACTGGGGTGTACCGGAGGAACAGGCCCGCCCGATCGCGGCCATCGCTCTGCCGTCACTCTTTTCGCACCGCCTGGTCTGCCCCTCGCTGCTGGGCACGGACGAGTTCGTGGCCGCCTGGGTGGGCACCTTCGGCCGCGCCCTGACCCAGCCCTCCTGAATTCACAGTTTCCTTCACCGCAGGTCAGCGGCCACCGGCGGAATCCGGCCGGCGCGGGTTTGCCAAACTCCCAGCAGGACGGCGGCCAGTGGGTTCTCATGTGTATGTGAGCGGTTTCGGACCGGTTTTCCACTGATCCGCACAACGCATCCAGAGCGGGCCGGGGGGCCTGCATCGATCGTCACACCGGGCTCCGGTGGCGATCCACCGCGTCCAAAAGCTTTCTTATTCGCTGATTCTCCTGCGTATGGAGGTCTCACCCATGTTCACCCGCACCGCCCGCGCCGGCCTGGCCGTTCTGGCCACCCTGGGCGCCACCGTCTCGGCCCTGGCGCTGGCCGCCGGCCCGGCCAGCGCGAAAACCGCTGCCGAATGCCAGATCACGGGCATGTACCCGAGCGGCAAGATCGCTGTGGGCCCGAACGGCAAGGAGGTCACGTTCCGGATGGACTCGAACTGCCCGGCCGGCTCGAAGATCGCCTGGTACTACATCGCCCAGTACCCGCCGAACGTGCCGCACAGCTCCACCTTCCCGCTCTACATGTTCGCCAACTACGAGGTCAGCACGGCCAGCCACTTCCAGGTGCAGCGCGAAGGGGTGTTCACCCTGAGCTCGGGTCTGGCCGGCAACGAACTGGCGGGCGTGCCGATCGAGGGCGGGGTGACGGCCTTCGTCGACACCGGCGCGCCCGACCACCAGGACGAGGAGTACCTGGAGGGCTTCAGCAGCAACCTGACGCTGCTGCGGGCCACCCGGATCACCGGCTTCACGGCCGACAAGAGCACCGTGAACAGCGGCGAGTACATCACTTTCAGCGGCAACACCCAGCGCGCCAACTGGGAGACGCACAAGTGGCGCACGTTCGACAGCCACGGTGACAGCCTGCAGTTCCGGCCGGAGGGCTCGAACCGGTGGACGTCTCTGGGCACCGATGTCACGACCCACCAGGCCACCGTCTCGGGCGACTACCGGATGCACTACGCCGGGGACGACTGGAGCGGCTCGTCGGTCAGCAAGGTCGTGCACGTCACGGTGAACTGAGCCGCGCGGGCGGGCCGGGCCGATGCCCGGCCCGCCTCAGGCCTGTCTCAGGCCGGCCTGGGGGCGGCCACGCTGCCTCGGGGACGGGGCTCGGGCACCAGAACCGTGCGCTGCTTGCCGCTGGCCTTCTTGTCGATCGCGTTCACGGCGTGACTCACCACCGCCGCCACCAGGTCGTCGATCGGCCACTGGTAGCTGGACAGCGGCGGGGTGAGCAGACGGCCGGCCGGCAGGTCGTCGTAACCCACCACCGAGATGTCTTCCGGCACCGACCTTCCCAGCTCACGGGCGGCCAGGTACACGCCGAAGGCGATCGAGTCGGCCAGACAGAAGAAGGCCGTGGGCGGGGCGGGCTCGGCCAGCAGCTGACGCACCACCGCGGCCGCGCCGTCCAGGTCGTGCGGGCAGGTGCGCACCACCGCAGAGAGCCCCAGCTCGGGTGCCACCTGCTGGACGATCTGCTCGGCCGGGCGGTCCGGGGTGGCCCGGTCGGTGGGGGTGAGCACGGTGACCCGGGTGTGCCCGGCGGCCGACAGCATGCGCAGGCCGTGGCTGACCCCGGTGACGTTGTCGAACACCACCTCGGCGGCCGCGGGCGCGCCGGGCAGGCCGTCGCCCACCGCGACCAGGGCCGTGCGCTCGGCGATCTCGGCCCAGTGCGGGGCGTTGGGATCGACCGGGAGGACGACCAGGGCATCGGCCCGCTGGTCGACCATGCGCTTGGCCAGCGTGGTCTCGCGCTCGGGATCGTTGCCCGCGTCGAGCGTGACCGGGTTACGCCCGGCCCCCAGCAGCCCCCGGCCCAACGCGGCGGCCACCTGCTGCTGCCAGCCGTCGGCCAGCGACCCGCAGAGCACCCCGATGGTCTCGGTGCGCCCGGAGGCCAGCGCCCGGGCGATCGGGTCGGCCTCGTAGCCCAGCCGCTTGGCGGCCTCCCGCACCCGCGCCTGCGTCTCCTCGGTGACCTGCAGCCCGCGCAGGGCGTAGCTGACTGCCGCCGGGGACAGGCCGGTTTCCTCGGCGATGTCGCGCAGCGTCGGACGGTGACGCCCCTGATTCATGCCGTCACGGTAACCGGGATCACCGACAGTCCCCCCTTGTGATGATCATGGTGAAGCGCTTCAATGGATTCCGGTGAAGCGCTTCACTGCAGTTCAGGACCGATTACCGATCAGTCCGGCGAATTGCGGGCGTCAGCCGATGTTCATCGCGGCGACGCGCCCACCAGGAAGCTTGCACAGGATCGCACGAGCCGGTTGAATAAGTCTATAGAGTTAGTCGGAAATGCAGGTCAGGCCTAGGGGAGGTCCGGAATGCGGAAAGGTGGTCAGTGTGTCGTCGCGTCCGGCCGAGCCGTGCGATGTCCACCAGCACCTCTGGCCACCGGCCCTCGTCGAGGCACTCCGGGCCCGCCGGGAACCACCCTTTCTCCGCGGATACACCCTGCACCTGAAGGGCGAACCGGCCTACCAGGTGAACCCGGCCGACCACGATGTCGCCGCCCGGCTGGAACTCCAGGCCGGTGTCCGGGCCCTGGTATCGCTGTCCAGCCCCCTGGGGCTGGAAGACCTGCCGCCGGCTGAGGCCCGCCCTCTCCTGGACGCCTGGCACACCGGGGCCCAGGAGTTCCCGTCGGGCTTCGGCGCCTGGGCCGCGGTCGGCCGGATCGAGCCGGACCTGACCGGGCTGGCCGAGCTGCTGCGCGGATCCTTCGTGGGTCTGCAGGTGCCGGCCACCTGGATGGCCACCCCGCGGGCCCTCGAGGCCCTCGCCCCGGTACTCCAGGTGTGTGAATCGGCCGGTAGGCCCGTGCTGGTCCATCCCGGCCCGGCCGCGCCGACCGACGAGGAACTGCCCGGCTGGTGGCCGGCCGTCGTGGACTACACCGCCCAGCTGTCCGCGGCCTGGTGGTCCTGGCACCACACCGGCCGCGCGCTGCTGCCGGAGCTGCGGATCGGGTTCGTGGCGGGCGCCGGCCTGGCCCCGCTGCAGCACGAACGGCTGACCGCCCGGGGCGGGCGGCTCGGCCGGACCGACCGGAACGTCTTCGTCGAGACCTCCAGCTACGGCCCGCAGGCCGTGGACGCGCTGATCCGGGCCCTCGGGATCGACGCGGTGATCCGCGGCAGCGACCGCCCCTACGCAGAACCAGCTCCACTCGGCTTCGGGAACGCAGCCGACCACGCCATCGATGTGAGCAACCCGCAGCGCTTCCTGACCGGAGGTACGCCATGACCGAGACCATCACCTCGCAGACTCCCGGCGCGACCGGCACGACCGCCGTGGCCGCCCTGGAGGACCTGCCCACCCGGGTCCTGACCCGGCAGGAACTGCGCGACCTGGTCACCGCCATCGCCGACGACCCGGCGGCCTGGCAGCCGCACGTGGCCTATGACGACGAGCACCGGCACTACGTCTGCCTGCACCGCGACGCGAACGTGGACGTCTGGGTGCTGTGCTGGACCCCGAGCAACGACACCGGCTGGCACGACCACGACGTCTCCTCCGGCGCCGTGGCGGTGGCGCACGGCGAGGTGACCGAGCACAACCTGGTGATCGGCAGCGCGGCCCTGGAGGTCCGGGTGCCGGCCGGCCACTCGTTCAGCTTCGGCCCGGACCACATCCACCGGATGACCGGGGTGGCCGAGGGCAGCGTCTCGATCCACGCCTACTCGCCGCCGCTGTGGCGGATGGGCCAGTACGCGATCAGCACCACCGGGGTGCTGCGCCGCACGTCGGTCTCCTACGCGGACGAGCTGCGGCCGATCGACGAGCCCTTCCCCCAGGACCAGGAGCGCCTGCGGGACGCGGCGCTCAGCTCCTGACCTCAGCTGTATCGCGGATTCGCTCGCACTGCTCAACCTTTGGCGGCCGGCAGCCCTTCCCCCTGAGTGGGCGGGACTGCCGGCCGCGCGCTGTACTCAGCGGGCGGGCTCGTACTCCTCGACCAGGTCGGCCAGCACCGGCAGCAGATCCTGCGCCAGGGTCAGGTCGCCGGTGAGGTCGCGGTCGGCCGGGTTGTCCCCCAGCGGCTTACAAGCTTCGAGAAGCCTTCCCCAGGGCGCGCTCTCGGTCTTCGTCCCCTGCATCCGCAGCGCCCTCACGGCAGCGACGAGTTCGCACGACAGCGCCGTGGCGTAGGCGTCACCCGCGGTCAGCAGCTGCACGGCCGAGCGGGAGGCGAAGCTGGCGTGCTCCTCGGTGCCGCGGGAGAGGCTCACCGAGCCGAGCGAGGCCGGGGTGGCGGCCGACCGCAGTTCGGCCAGGGCCGATGCGGCCAGGTACTCCAGCATCATCACGCCCGAGGCCCCGGGCGTTCCGTCGCCCAGGAAGGGCGGCAGGCCGGTGGCCGCCGGATCGACCAGCATGGCCAGCCGGCCCTGCAACAGTGAGGCCGACTGGGCCGTCGCGATCGCCGCACTGTCGCAGCCCAGCGCCACCGCCGGGATGTGAAATCCGCCGTGGTGCGCCACGACCGGCTCCGGATCCGGCCCGAGCACCGCCGGACCGGCCAGGATCACCGGGTTCTCGGCGGCCGCGTTCAGGTGCGCCCCCACCACCCGGTCGAGCTGCTGCAGCGTCTCCAGCAGCAGCCCGTTCACCTGGGGCAGGCACCGCATGCCGAAAGGGTCCTGGATCCGGGCCGGTTCGCCGTCCGGACCGTCCTGGCCGGCCTCGGTGACCAGCCCGGTGACCACCCGGCAGACCCGGCGCACCCCGATCCCGGGCGTCACCCGGGCCACCGCCGGGCCGAAGGCCTCCCAGTTCGCCCGCACCGCCACCCCGGTCAGCGTGGCCACCGCGAGCGCGGCCCGGGCCAGGGTCTGCAGGCGGGCGGTGGCCAGGGCGGCGTCGGCCAGGGTGGCGGCGTTGGAGCTGAGGAACGGCAGCGCGTCGTGGATGCCGAGCACGGTGGGGCGCAGCGGGTTGGTCAGCGGCGCCTCGCCCAGGATGCCCAGCGCGGTGGTCGCCATCGCGGTGAGGTCGCCGGTGCCGATGCCTGCGTGCTCGCGGATCGGGGGCAGGGCGTCGGCGTTGATCATCGCGACCAGGCCGTCGATCGCGGCCATCGAGATCCCGCTGCCGCCGGCCGCGAGCTGGTTCAGCCGCACCACCAGGGTGGCCCGGATCCGGATGTCGTTGCGGATCTGCCCGGCACTGGTGGCGTGGCTGCGCAGCAGGCCGAGGGTGTACCGGGCGGCCTCGGTGGCGGGCAGCGCCACCTCGCGGTTGGCCCCCACTCCGGTGGTGCGGCCGTAGACCGGGCGCAGCCCCACGGCCGCGTTCGCGGCCTGGTGGGAGGCTGCGGCCCGGCGGCGCGCAGTGGGCGTGATCCGCACCTTCAGCGGCGCGTCGACCCGGGCCACGAGCTTGCGGGTGGTCAGGGTGCGGCCGTCGATCGTCATCGCCGGAACCCCCGAGCGGCGGGTGCGGGCCGGTGGGGCCGCATCGGCGGCAGCGGCCGCCGCGGCCCGGTCGGCCGGAGTCTGCTCCATGGCCACGCTTCGCTCCCGATTCACCTCAACAGACAACGGCCGTCCCGGAAGGGATCTGGACGTCGTCACGCTTTTCTCACCGGACTGAGCCTAGTTTTCACTGACCGGCAATGTGTTTCCGATGGATGAAAATATAGCTCCGGCCGAGACGGCACTCTTCATCCTTGGTAGAAAAGGTGCTCCACCGATCGAGAGGGGCGCCGAAGATGCCCGGCAAGCCCCCTGCCAGCTCTTCCACCAGGTCCGTCGAACGTGCGCTGGCCCTGCTGGCCGCCGTCTGCACCGGCGGCAACGAGGGCTGCGACACCCTGGTCGAGCTGGCTCGCCTGGTCGACCTGCCGGTGAGCACCACGCTCAGGCTGCTGCGCACGCTGGAACAGGACCAGTTCGTCGCCCGCGCCGACAGCGGGGGCTACCGGCCGGGTCCGCGGATGATGCAGCTGGGCGCCCGCGCCCTCTCGCACGAGCACCTGGTACCGCTGAGCCGCCCGGCGCTCGACGAACTGGTGGCCGCCACCGGCGAGTCGGCCTACCTGAGCGTGCCTGGACCGGGGCAGAGCGCGTTGTATCTGGCTATGGCCCAGGGAACCCACTCAGTGCGGCACGCCGGCTGGGTCGGGCGGTCATTCCCGCTCGACGGCAGCGCAGCAGGCACCGTGCTGCTCGGACAAACCCCCGAGCAGGGCTGGACCAGCATCGCCTCGGGCATCGAGCCGGACGTCACGGCCGTGGCCGCGCCGATCAGCGGGCCAGGCGGGGTGGTGGCGGCGCTCAGCATCGTCGGCCCCACCTACCGGTTGGATCAGGACGCCGTAGGCACCTTCGGCCCCTTGCTCACCCGGCTGGCCCACGGTCTGAGCGAGCACATCGGTGGTCCGGCGCAAACCTCCCTTCCGGCTGAAGCCGGTCCCGGTGGCACGAGTCCGGGCAACCCGACCGACCCGAAACACCCGTTCCCGAACGTGACCACCCACGAACGTCCGGTGAGCGAAATGCCCCAGCACGAGCGTCCTTAAGCAGTTGAGAACCACCGCCGAGCCACTGATGCACCGAGAGCAGAGATGAGCGCATGATCAAGTTTGAATCCGTGGTCAAGAGGTACCCGGACGGCACCGTGGCGGTGAACGGCCTTGACCTGGTCGCCCCGTCCGGCAAGATCACCGTTTTCGTCGGGCCCTCCGGATGCGGCAAGACCACCTCGCTGCGCATGATCAACCGGATGATCGAGCCCACCTCGGGCACCATCTGGCTGGACGACCAGGACACCGGCAAGGTGGACGCGAGCACGCTCCGGCGCGGCATCGGCTACGTGATCCAGCACGCCGGGCTGTTCCCGCACCGCACCATCGTGGACAACATCGCCACCGTGCCGCTGCTGCTGGGCTGGGACAAGAAGAAGGCCCGGGCCCGCTCGCTGGAACTGATGGAACGGGTCGGGCTGGACACGAACTTCGCCAAGCGTTACCCCGCCCAGCTCTCCGGCGGTCAGCAGCAGCGGGTCGGGGTGGCCCGGGCGCTCGCCGCCGACCCGCCGGTGATGCTGATGGACGAGCCGTTCAGCGCGGTCGACCCGGTGGTGCGGGGTGAGCTTCAGGACGAGTTCCTGCGCCTGCAGTCGGAACTGGGCAAGACGATCATCTTCGTCACCCACGACATCGACGAGGCGGTGAAGCTCGGCGACCAGGTGGCCGTGCTCAAGGTCGGTGGCACGCTGGCCCAGCTGGCCTCCCCCGCCGAACTGCTGACCGATCCGGTGGACGACTTCGTGGCCGGGTTCGTCGGGCGCGACCGCGGTTACCGCGCACTGGGTTTCGAGTCCGGCACCCTCGACCCGCAGACCGAGCAGACGGTCAAGCTGGGCGACGACGCGGCCGCCGTGCAGCGGACCGCCCGCGACGGCTGGGCGCTGGCGCTCGACGACGCCCGGCGCCCGCTGGGCTGGGTGCGGGCCGCCGCCATCCCCAGCGGCAAGCTGGTCGCACCAGAACTGTTGCACCGCGGCGGAACTCTGGCCCCGGTGTCGGGTTCACTGCGGGCCGCCCTGGACGCGGCACTCTCCTCGCCCTCCGGCCGCGGAGTGCTGGTGGACGAGAACGGCGCGCTGGTGGGCACGGTCACCGCCGCCGAGGTGGTCGCGCGGATCGAGTCGCACCTGCACGCGCGGCGCGACCAGCACGACGAGGGTGCGGTGACCGGCGGATGATCAACTATCTGAAGAACAACCCGGACAACATCACCCAGTGGTTCTTCGCCCACCTGTGGCTCTCGGTGCTGCCGGTGGCGCTCGGCCTGCTGATCGCGCTGCCGATCGGCTGGGTGGCCAGCCGCTACCGGTGGACGTACCCGCCGATCACCAACCTGGCCGGGCTGCTCTACACGATCCCGTCGCTGGCGCTGTTCATCATCATGCCCTCGATCCTGGGCACGAAGATCCTGTCGCCGATCAACATGGTGGTGGCGCTGACCGTGTACAGCGTGGCGCTGCTGGTGCGGGTGGTCGCCGACGGGCTGAACTCGGTGGCCCCGGACGTGCGGGCGGCCGCCACCGCGATGGGCTTCACCGGGCTGGGCCGCTTCTTGCGGGTCGACCTGCCGATCGCGGTCCCGGTGATCACCGCCGGCCTGCGGGTGGCCACCGTGGCCAACGTCAGCCTGGTCTCGATCGGCGCGCTGATCGGGGTGCCGCAGCTGGGCTCGCTGTTCACCACCGGCTTCGGCCGCTACATCCCCGGCATCGTGCTGCTGGGCGTCCTTCTGTGCCTGGTCCTGGCGCTGGTGCTGGACGGGCTGATCATCCTGGGCAGCCGGCTGCTGACCCCCTGGCAGCGGGCGGTGGCGAAGCGATGATCAACGGCATCGTGGAATGGCTGAGCGACAGCCAGAACTGGTCCGGCCCGGACGGGATCCCCGCCCGGCTCGCCGAGCACCTGCAGTACTCCTTCGAGGCCCTGCTCTTCGTCCTGCTGATCGGCATCCCGCTGGGGCTCTTCATCGGGCACACCGGCCGGGGCGCGGTGGCCGTGGCGGGCACGGCGAACGCACTGCGGGCCCTGCCCACCTTCGGTCTGCTGGTGTACGTGGTCATCCAGTTCTCCGGCAGCCTGCCGGCCGACTGGGCCTACCGGGGACCCGCCCTGCTCGTGCTCGTGGTTCTGGGAGTGCCGGCGGTGCTGTCGAACACCTACGCTGGTGTCCAGAACGTCGACGCGGCGGCCCGGGACGCGGCCAAGGGAATGGGCATGACCGGCTGGCAGGTGCTCTGGCGGGTCGAGGTCCCCAATGCACTGCCGCTGATCCTTTCCGGCGTGCGTAGTTCGATGCTGCAGATCATCGCCACCGCCACCGTTGCGGCCTACGTGACCCTGGGCGGCCTCGGCCGCTACATCATCGACGGCCTTTCCCAGCAGGACTACGCGCAGATGGCGGGCGGCGCCCTGCTGGTGGCCCTGCTCGCGGTCGCCCTCGACCTGGTGTTCGCGGTGGTGCAGCGCTACGTCGTCTCCCGCGGGATCACCGGCCGCTATGCCACTCCGGCGGCCAGCGCCGACGTGACGGCGGCCGAGTCCAAGGTCGCGGTTTGAACCGTTGATCGCATTCTGTGCCGATTCGACACCGAAGACGTTGCCGAGTTGAGATCCGCACGACTCCCGGCCGTACCCACAGTTCCCCGGAGCAGACGACAAGCTGTCAGCTACGGGACCCATAACCCACAGGAGATCACTGATGAATCGACGCAGGATGGCCTTCGCCACGGCCCTGGCCTCCACTGCCGCCCTGGCGCTGTCCGCGTGCGGCGGCGACAGCGACCCTCTCGACACCTCCAGCGGCGGTGAGGGCGGCTCCTCCTCCGAGTCGATCATCGTCGGCTCGGCGAACTTCCCCGAGAACGAACTGCTCGCCGAGATCTACGCCGGCGCCCTCGAGGCCAAGGGGGTCTCGGTGTCGAAGAAGCTCAACATCGGCTCCCGCGAGGCCTACATCCCGGGCCTCGAGGACGGCTCGATCGACCTGCTGCCGGAGTACTCGGGCAACCTGCTCTCGTACCTCGACGACACGGCCACGGCGGTCAGCTCCGAAGAGGTCTACGCCGCCCTGCCGGAGGCCCTGCCCGAGGGCCTGTCGGTGCTCGAGCAGTCCGCGGCCGAGGACAAGGACGTGGTCACGGTCACCAAGGAGACCGCGGACAAGTACAGCCTGAAGTCGATCGGCGACCTCAAGGGCAAGAACCTGATCCTGGGTGGCCCGCCGGAGTGGAAGACCCGGCCGACCGGCGTCCCCGGCTTCAAGAAGAACTACGGCGTCGAGTTCAAGGAGTTCAAGGCGCTCGACCCGGGCGGCCCGCTCACCGTCGCCGCGCTGAAGAACGGCACGGTCGACGTGGCCGACATGTTCAGCACCGACCCGACGATCAGCACCAACGGCTGGGTCACCCTGGAGGACCCGGAGAACCAGTTCGCCGCGCAGAACGTGGTGCCGGTGATCAACAAGGCCAAGGCCAGCGGCACCGTCACCGACGCCCTGAACGCCGTCTCGGCCAAGCTGACCACCGAGAACCTCACCAGCATGATGGGTGAGATCAACCAGGAGCAGAAGGAGCCGGCCGACGTTGCCGAGGAGTTCCTCTCCAGCAACGGCCTGAGCTGACCCGGAAGTGACGAGTGCCCGCCTGCGCTGCTGCGCAGGCGGGCACTCGTGCTTTCGGCGCCGAGACCAGCCGGGAAAAGCCGGGATCAGCAGGCCTGGGCCCGCACCAGCGCCTTGATCGATCCTGATTTCTGCTTCTTGCTGCAGTCGATGGCGCCGTACCACTCGCCGCTCCAGCCGCTGGCCTTGCCCTTGGCCCGGGTGGACCAGGTACGGCTGTCCTCGGCCTGGTTGATCTGTGTGCACACCTGGTACACGTAGCTGCCGGTGCCGCGGCGAACGCCCTTGAAGAACGCGAAGTCCCGCGCCTTCTTCGCACCCGGGACCGAGAAGGTCTCGGTCATGGAGAGACTCTTCGTGGAACTGCGCAGAGCCTCCAGCCCGACGTTCAGTTCCGTCTCCAGGCTGCCCAGGATGCCCGCCTTGACCGAGCCGCTGACCGAGGTGTTCGCCGTGACGGTGGTGGAGAAGGTGGACTCCCGGTGCAAGGTCTTGCTCTGGCTGAAGGCCACATGAGCAGGCAGGCTGACGGTCTTGGTACCAACCAGCGCCCAGGCCTTCTTCGACTTCTTCCACAGCACGCGCTTCTTACCGAGCGTGCAGTTCACGACCGCCGCCTCCGGGCCGGCGGCAGAGGCCGTCGCCGAGGCCGTCCCGCTCGTGGCCGCACTCGCTGGCGCCGCCACCCAACCACCCATGAGCAGCGATGTGGCAAGTACGAGTCCAGCCGCACGTCGGATCTTCATGTCTTCATCCCCTCCGGATCGCCGCTGCACACCGGACTTCCCGGAGAGCGGCGGCGTTCATCCTGCGAGGGGTGTTGATCTACGGTCAACGAAATTCAACAAGCGTGCACTTTTGTACTCATTCCCCGACGCCATCCCGGTTCAGCGGGAGCGGGCCTCGGAGACGGCCTTCTTGGGCGGCTTGGCGCTGAACTCGTAGGTGGTCAGGTCGATGCGGGTGGCGAAACCGGCGTCGGAGAGCCGCTTCAGCACCACGGGGCAGGTCTTGCACCGCGGTTTGTCCTTGCAGCACTTCTTCTTCGCCTTCTTCACGCCCATTCTTGAGACCTTAGGTGAGCCTCGCCTAACTGCCAAGACAGGTGGTCTGTGCAGGCCGGTCAGTGCGCCTGGGATGTGGGCACCGTCACGCCCTTCCCGGGGGTCGGCCGCCTCCGTGCAGTCGGCGTTCGAGGGCACCGGCGGCGGCCTGCACCGAGCTCACCAGCTTTTCGCGGTCCGCCACCGTGTCCCCGGGGTAGGTCACGGCGACGGCTGCCGCCGGGTGTCCGTTGTGGTCGAGCACGGCGACTGCCACCGACGAGAAGCCGGGGGTGACTTCGTCGGTCTCGACGGCGTAGCCGGCCCGGCGTACGGCGGCCAGCAGGCGCCTCAGTTCGGACAGGCTCGCGGGTGGGGTGGCGGGCTCGGGCTGAGCGGGGGTGAGGGCCTGGCCGGCGAAGGCTTCGCGGCCTGGGAAGAGGGCCCGGACCTGGGCCTCGGGGAGGGCGGCGAGCATTGCGCGGCCGCTGGCGGTGAGTTCGCTGGGCAGGCGCACGCCCACGTCGGTGACCAATGGGGGACGTCCGGGGGCCCGTTCCTCGATGAGATACAGCACTTCCCGGCCGTGCAGCACGCCCAGATGCGCCGTGTGCCCGACCGCGTCGACCAGTCGGGAGAGCACGAGTCGGGAGAGACGCTGCAAGGGCTCCTGGCGGGAGTAGGCCGAGCCGATCTCGAACGCGGCGACCCCGAGGCCGTAGCGCCGTTCCTCGGGCAGGTGGGTGACGAAGCCTTGTTCGATCATGGCCGTGAGCAGGTGGTACACCGTGCTCCGGGGCAGCCCGAGCTCACGGGCCAGGGCACCGGCGGGCAGGGGGCCGGGGGCCTTGGCGAGCGCTCGCAGGATGGCCAGGGCCCTGGTCGCGGCGGGCACCTGGCCCACGCCCGAACTGTCCGGCCCGGCCGCCGGGCGCGTGGCCGGCCCGGTTGCCGACCCCGCACCTGCCCGAGCCCGCCCTGATCGGCGGCCACCGGCGTCCTCTTGTTTCGACACCCGCTCAGTGTCTCGGATCCGAGACAGGAAGACCGTGGCGGTCCTGTCACCGAGCTCCGGGCGACGGTCCAATGGAGACATGACCTCCTCGATTTCCGGCCCCCGGCCCGTGAAGGCGCCGCACGGCAGCACCCTGACCGCCGGCAGCTGGCAGACCGAGGCGCCGCTGCGGATGCTCCAGAACAACCTCGACCCGGACGTCGCCGAGCGCCCCGACGACCTGGTCGTCTACGGCGGCACCGGCCGCGCGGCCCGGGACTGGGCCAGCTACGACGCGATGATCCGCACCCTGACCACGCTCAAGGACGACGAGACGATGCTCGTGCAGTCCGGTCGGCCGGTGGGCGTGATGCGCACCCACGAGTGGGCGCCGCGCGTGCTGATCGCCAACTCCAACCTGGTCGGCGACTGGGCCACCTGGCCGGAGTTCCGGCGGCTGGAGAAGCTCGGCCTGACCATGTACGGCCAGATGACGGCCGGTTCCTGGATCTACATCGGCACCCAGGGCATCCTGCAGGGCACCTACGAGACGTTCGCGGCGGTCGCGGCCAAGCGCTTCAACGGCACCCTGGCCGGCACCCTCACCCTGACCGGCGGCGCCGGTGGCATGGGCGGGGCGCAGCCGCTGTCGGTCACGCTCAACGACGGGGTCTGCCTGATCGTGGACGTGGACGCCTCGCGCCTGAAGCGCCGCGTCGAGACCCGCTACCTGGACGAGATCGCCGACGACATGGACGACGCGATCGCCCGAGTGCTGGCGGCCAAGGCGGCCCGGCGCCCGCTGAGCGTCGGACTGGTCGGCAACTGCGCCACCGTCTTCCCCGAACTGCTGCGCCGGGGCGTCGAGATCGACATCGTCACCGACCAGACCTCCGCCCACGACCCGCTGTCGTACCTGCCCGAGGGTGTCGAGCTGGGCGACTGGCACGACTACGCGCAGGCCAAGCCGGAGGAGTTCACCGACCGGGCCCGGGTCTCGATGGCCAAGCACGTCGAGGCCATGGTCGGGTTCATGGACGCCGGCGCCGAGGTGTTCGACTACGGCAACTCGATCCGCGACGAGGCCCGCCTCGGCGGCTACGACCGGGCGTTCGCCTTCCCCGGCTTCGTGCCCGCCTACATCCGGCCGCTGTTCAGTGAGGGCAAGGGGCCGTTCCGCTGGGCCGCGCTGTCCGGCGACCCGCGCGACATCGCGGTGACCGACAAGGCCGTGCTGGACCTGTTCCCGGACAACGACCACCTGCACCGCTGGATCAAGGCAGCCGGCGAGAAGGTGGCCTTCCAGGGGCTGCCCGCGCGGATCTGCTGGCTCGGCTACGGCGAGCGGGACAAGGCCGGGCTGCGGTTCAACGAGCTGGTGGCCTCCGGCGAGATCAGCGCCCCGCTGGTGATCGGCCGCGACCACCTGGACTCCGGCAGTGTGGCCTCGCCCTACCGGGAGACCGAGGCGATGCTCGACGGTTCCGACGCGATCGCCGACTGGCCGCTGCTGAACGCGATGATCAACACCGCCTCCGGAGCCACCTGGGTGTCGCTGCACCACGGCGGCGGGGTCGGCATCGGCCGGTCGCTGCACGCCGGTCAGGTCACGGTGGCCGACGGCACTCCGTTGGCCGCCCAGAAGCTCGAGCGGGTGCTCACGAACGATCCGGGGATGGGCGTGATCCGGCATGTGGACGCCGGTTACGACATCGCGGAGCGGGTGGCGGCCGAGCGCGGCGTGCGGGTGCCGATGCGCGAGGGCGACCAGGCGTGAGCTTCACCCGGCGCTGGGCGGAACTGGAGCCGATCGGGCGGGCCTCGTCCGGCGGGTACCGCAGGTTCGCGTGGACTCCCGAAGACGCCTCATTACGTGAGTGGTTCGCGGGTGAGGTGCAGGCGCTCGGCCTGGACCTCACCGTCGACCGGGCCGGCAATCAGTGGGCCTGGTGGGGAGATCCGGACTCGGCGCCCGGCGTCGTGACCGGGAGCCACCTGGACTCGGTGCCGGACGGCGGCGCCTTCGACGGCCCTCTCGGCGTGGTGAGCGCGCTGGCGGCGGTGGAAACCCTGCGTTCGGAAGGTTTCCGGCCGGCGCGCCCGATCGGTGTGGTCAACTTCGTGGACGAGGAGGGGGCCCGGTTCGGCGTCGCCTGTGCGGGTTCCCGGGTGATCACCGGAGCGATGACGGCCGAGCGAGCCTCCGGTCTGCGCGACGGCGAGGGGGTCTCGCTGGGTGAGGCCATGCAGCGGGCCGGACTTCGGCCCGAGCACCTGGGCCGGGACGAGGAGACTCTGCGTCGGATCGGGGTCTTCGTCGAGCTGCACGTGGAGCAGGGCAAGGCCCTGGCCACCGACGAGTTCGACGCCGCGATCGGGGTGGGCACGGCGATCTGGCCGCACGGGCGCTGGCGCTTCGACTTCCCGGGCGAGGCCAACCACGCCGGAACCACCCGGCTCGTCGACCGTAAAGACCCGATGCTGGCCTACGCCTCGACGGTGCTGGCCGCCCGGCAGGCCGCGGAGCGGAACCAGGCGGTGGCCACCTTCGGCAAGCTCACGGTCGAGCCGAACGGAGTGAACGCCATCCCCTCGCTCGTGCGGGCCTGGCTGGACGCCCGTGCCCCGTCGGAGACCGACGTGCAGGCGTTGCTGCGGGAGTTGAGCGCCGAGGCCGAGGCGCTGGGCGCCACGGTCAGCGAGGAGTCCTGGACGGGGAACACGCTGTTCGATCCCGAACTGGCGCTGCGTCTGAGCAAGACCCTGGGCGGAGCGCCTCTGCTGGGCACGGGGGCCGGGCACGACGCGGGGATCCTGGCCACGGCCGGCGTGAGCACGGCGATGTTGTTCGTGCGCAACCCCACCGGCATGTCGCACACTCCGTCCGAGTTCGCCGAAGAGTCGGACTGTCTGGCCGGGGTCGATGCCCTCACCACGGTCCTGCGGGAACTGGCGGCATGAAACGCTATTGGGCACCGCACGCCTGGCTCCCGAGCGGGATGGCCGCCTCGGTGAGGATCTCGGTCGAACCAGGCGGAACGATCGCAGCGCTCGAGAGCGGGGTCGCGGCCGACGCCGGCGACGAGCGCCTGCCGGGCGTGGTGCTGCCCGGACTGGCGAATGCCCATTCGCACGCCTTCCACCGGGCTCTGCGGGGCCGTACGCACGCCGACGGCGGATCGTTCTGGACCTGGCGCACGGTCATGTACGACGTGGTCCAGAAGCTCGATCCGGACTCGTACCTGGCTCTGGCCCGGGCCGTCTACGCCGAGATGGCCCTGGCCGGCATCACCACCGTGGGCGAGTTCCACTACTTGCACCACGACCGCAACGGCCGGCGCTATGCCGACCCGAACGCGATGGGCGAGGCGCTGCGTCAGGCCGCGGCCGATGCGGGTATCCGGATCACTCTGCTCGACACCTGCTACCTGGCCGGCGGTCTGACAGCCGATGGCTACACCGAACTCAACGACGTACAGCAGCGTTTCGGTGACGGAGATGCCGAAGCCTGGGCCGAACGGGTCTCCTCGCTCCGGCCTTCGGCCGGGATGCGGGTCGGCGCGGCAATTCATTCGGTCCGGGCGGTGCCGCGTGATCAGCTGGGTGCCGTGGCGGCTTTCACACGTATGGACGAGGGGCGCGACGCCCCGCTGCATGTGCACCTTTCCGAGCAACCGGCTGAGAACCAGGCCTGCCTGGACCGGTACGGGCTCACGCCCACCGGGCTACTGAAGGATGCCGGCGTTCTGGGACCACAGACGTCCCTTGTTCATGCCACCCACCTGACCGACACCGACATCAAAGACCTGAGTGGCACTTTCGCCTGTTTCTGCCCGACCACCGAGCGGGACCTGGCCGACGGGATCGGACCGGCGCGGGCCCTGGCCGAGGCCGGGGCAACGCTCACCCTGGGCAGCGACCAGCACGCCGTGATCGACCTCTTCGAAGAGGCCCGCGCCCTGGAGATGCACGAACGGCTCAGCACCCTCCAGCGCGGCCGCTTCTCCCCCGACCAGCTGCTCACCGCCCTGACCGAGAGCGGCCAGCGCAGCCTGGGCTGGCCGGAACTGGGCCAGATCCGGGTGGGTGCCCCGGCCGACCTGGTCGCCGTACGCCTGGACTCGGTGCGCACCGCCGGCAGCGCCCCCGAGCAGATCACCCTGAGCGCCACCGCCACCGACGTCGACACCGTGCTGGTCGGCGGGGAGGTCGTGGTCAGCCAGGGCCGGCACCGGCTCGGCGACGTGGGCGCACTGCTCACCGACGCCCTCGAAACACTCCACGCCTGAGAGGATCCACCTGTGAGTCACCTGGTCACCGGGATCGCTTCGCTCGTCACCAACGATCCGGCGATCGGCGACGGCTCGGCGCTCGGCCTGGTCGAGAACGCCGCCGTAGTGGTCGAGGGCGACCGCATCGCCTGGGTCGGCAGTGCCGCCCAGGCGCCCGCGACCGACTCCGTCACCGATCTCCAGGGGCGGGCGGTCGTCCCGGGTTTCGTCGACTCGCACTCGCATCTGGTGTTCGCCGGTGACCGGGCCGCCGAGTTCAGCGCCCGGATGACCGGCGAGCCCTACACCGGCGGCGGAATCGCCACCACGATGGCCGCGACCCGGGCGGCCAGCGACGAGGAACTGGTCACCCACGTCCGCGAACTGGTGGCCGAGATGCGCGCGCAGGGCACCACCACGGTCGAGATCAAGAGCGGCTACGGGCTCGACGTGGCCGAGGAGGCCCGCGCGCTGCGGATCGCGGCGCAGGTCACTTCCGAGGTGACTTTCCTGGGCGCGCACGTGGTTCCACCCTCGATGCGGGACCGGCGACAGGACTACGTGGAGATGGTGAGCGGGCCGATGCTGCAGGCCTGCGCCCCCTATGCGCGCTGGGCCGACGTGTTCTGCGAACCGGCCAGCGCCTACGCCTTCGACGGCGACGAGACCCGCACCGTTCTGCAGGCCTGTGCGGCAGCCGGTCTGGAACTGCGGGTGCACGGCAACCAGCTCTCCGCGGGCCCCGGTGTGCAGATCGCCACCGAGCTCGACGCGGCCAGTGTCGACCACTGCACCCATCTGACCGAAGACGACGTGGCCGCGCTCGGGGCCGCCGGCCACCTCATCGATCCTGAGAACCCCTCGACCGGAACCGTTGCCACCCTGCTTCCGGGGGTCGAGTTCTCCACCCGCTCGCCCTACCCGGACGCCCGGCGCCTGATCGCCGCGGGCGCGGTGATCGGCCTGGCCAGCGACTGCAACCCGGGCTCGTGCTTCACCTCGTCGATGCCGCTGGTGATCGCCCTGGCGGTGCGGGAGATGAACATGACCCCGGCCGAGGCTCTCTGGTCGGCCACGCTCGGCGGTGCAATCGCCCTGCGGCGCAACGACATCGGCCGGATCCGGGTGGGATCCCGGGCCGACCTGACCGTGCTCGAGGCCCCCTCGTACCTGCACCTGGCCTACCGGCCGGGGGTGCCGCTGGCCCGGACCCTGGAACTCGCGGGCCAGGACAGGGCTAGGAACGGCCGGCGAACCAGTCGGGGTTGAGGCGCTGGAACATGATGTGGTCCTGCCACTCGCCGTCGATCCGCAGGAACTTCGGCGCCCGGCCGATCCGCTCGAAGCCGTTCTTCTCCAGGACCCGCTGCGAGCGCACGTTGTGCACCAGCGTGTTCGCCCCGACCCGGTGCAGGTTCAGGGTGCGGAAGGAGATCGTCACCACCGCCTCCACGGCGATGGTGGCGACCCCCTTGCCGCCGGCCGACTCCGCGACCCAGTAACCGACGTCCCCCGACTGCAGGGATCCACGGACGATGTTGTTGACGTTGATCCGGCCCACCAGTTCTCCGTGGCGCAGGATCGCGCACGGCAGGTGCACCCCGCCCGAGTACAGGAGAAGGGCGTCGTCGATGATCCGGCGCTGCCCTTCGACGGTGAAGTACTCCTCGTCGCGGATCGGTTCCCACTGGCTCAGCCACTGCCGGTTGGCCTGCAGGACCCGGGCGAGCGGCTCGGCGTCCTCCTCGCGCAGGATGCGGATGACCACGCCGGTGTCCCGAGAAGAGCTCACGGGCTCAGCGTAGATCCGCGCCCTGGGTCAGTCTGCCGGACCCAGGTTCACGACCTGGCCGGTGCGGGCGCTGCGCCGGGCCGCGTCCAGCACCTCCATCGAGGCGATCGCGTCGCGCGGGTCGACCGGCACCTCGCCCTCGCCCCGCACCGCGGCGGCGAACGCCGGGTAGTACGTGTCCCAGCTCCCCCGCTCGGTGGGGACCGGGGTGCCCGCGTCACCGCGGTACAGGCGCCCGTAGTTCTCCTCCGGCTCCACACCCCACCGGTCGGCGGCGGTGGCCGGGTTGAGCCCTTCGATCAGCAGGGCCTCCTGCCCCTCCATGGGCTCGGTCAGCACGAACGAGCCGCGGCTGCCGCTGACCCGGTAGCGGGGACCCGGCGCGCCCTCGACCCAGTTGCCGATCAGGTGGCTCCGGACGCCGCCGGTGTGCTGGACGGCCACGAAGAAGCGGGAGTCGAGCCGGCCCTCCTCGGTGGTGTCCAGTTCGGCGTACACCGAGGCGGCCGGGCCGAACAGGTACAGGGCCTGGTCGACGAGGTGGCTGCCGAAGTCGCGCAGGATCCCGCCACCGGCCGCGGGCGGGGTGCCCTGCGGGTCGAAGCGCTCGAAGCGGGACTCGAAGCGGAACACCTCGCCGAGCTCACCGGTCTCGACCAGCTTCTTCACGGTGAGCAGGTCGGCGTCCCAGCGGCGGTTCTGGTACGGCGAGAGCTTCACGCCGGCCTTCTCGGCGGCCTCCACCACGGCCCGGGCGTCGGCCGCGTCCAGGGCGAAGGGCTTGTCGCAGGCCACGGCCAGGCCCAGCTCGATCGCCTCGAGCATCAGCGGCACGTGGGTGGGGGCCGGGGTGGAGATGGCCACCGCCTGGGCACCAGAGGCCTTCAGCTCGCCCAGCGAGGCGAAGGTGGGCACGCCGGGGTAGAGCTCGGCCACCTCGGCCTGCCGCTGCGCCGAGGTGGTGACCACCCCGGCGAACTGCACGCCGGGGGCGGCCGCCAGCAGTGGGGCGTGGAAGTACTTCCCGCCGAAACCGAACCCGACCAGACCGATCTTCACGTCATCCGTCACGGGGCTGATCGTATGCACACCCCCCTGCCGGGCGTCGGTTCGGCTCTCGGAGAACACCGGAAGCGGGCCCGGTGCGGCCGGGTTCATCCGGTTGTGGGGCTGAGCCGGGCGGGAATCACGACGCGCGAATTGTCGGTGGTGCCAGGTACGGTCGGCTGCGACGGTCCGGGTCCGAGAGGGGGCGGTAATGAGTGTCAGTGAACGGCCTGCTGGTCCGGCCGCCCCTGGTGGTGGGGGTGTGCGGGGGCACGGTCATGCCGGCCGCCATCCCGGTGCCACCGTGGCCGAGGCCGCCGCCGGGCTGCGCGAGGCCGCGGCCGACCGGGCTCTGCTGCGCCGGGTGGTCGCGCTGTTCCGCCCCTACCGCCGCCGGGTGCTGCTGGTCGGCGCGCTCATCCTGGTCACCGCCGGGCTCGGGGTGGCCAACCCGCTGCTGATCCGCGAGATCTTCGACAAGGCCCTGTTCGTGCCGGGCGGGCCGGACATCCCGCTCCTGGTCACCCTGTCGGCGATCATGATCGCCATCCCGGCCGTCTCCAGCGCCCTCGGGGTGTGGCAGGCCTACCAGACCAACTACGTGGGCCAGCAGATCATGCGGGACCTGCGCGGCCGGCTGTTCAGCCACCTGCAGAGCCTGTCGCTGCGGTTCTTCACCGGCACCCGCACCGGCGAGATCCAGAGCCGCCTGCAGAACGACGTGGGCGGCCTGCAGAACGTCATCACCGACACGGCCAGCACCCTGCTCAGCAACAGCGTCATCCTGATCTCCACGCTGATCGCCATGTTCGTGCTGTCCTGGCAGCTCACCCTGCTCTCCCTGGTGATGCTGCCGCTGTTCGTCTGGCTCACCGGCCGGGTCGGGCGGATCCGGCGCAGCATCACCGGCCGCACCCAGGCCGCTCTGGCCGAGATGAGCGCGATCACGCAGGAGTCGCTGTCGGTCTCGGGGGTGCTGCTGGCCAAGGTCTTCGGCCGGCAGGACCGCGACGCCGATCGCTACCACCGGCAGAACGAGAAGCTGGCCGACCTGCAGGTGCGCCAGCAGATCGTCGGCCGGGCCTTCTTCGCCGTGGTCTCCACCTTCTTCTCGATCACCCCGGTGCTGGTCTACCTGGTGGCCGGGTTCCAGCTGTCCAACGGCAGCGGCCCCAGCGCGGGCACGATCATCGCCTTCACCACGCTGCAGTCCCGGCTGTTCATGCCGATCGGTCAGGTGCTGCAGACCTCCACCGAGGTCTCCAGCAGCCTGGCCCTGTTCTCCCGGGTGTTCGGCTACCTGGATCTGCGGGCCGAGATCGTCGAGCCGCCGAACGCCCGCAGGCTCGCCCCCGAAGAGATCCGGGGCGAGGTGCGGCTGGAAGACGTCTGGTTCAGTTATGTCCCGGCCGAACCGACCGAAGCCGGCGAGGGTGACGGCTCCGACCTGGGCGGGCGCGGTCCTTCCACCCTGGCCGAGCGCAGCGGCCCCGAACGCAGCGCTGCTGATGACGGCGGTTTCCCACGAGCCGCTGACCCGCTGTTCCCCATAGCCGGCAGCACCCCGCCCGATTCACCCGCCGACACCTCCAGCACCCGCCGCTGGGCCCTGCGCGGCCTCGACCTCACGGTGCACCCGGGCCAACTGGCGGCCGTGGTGGGGGCCAGCGGGGCCGGCAAGACCACCCTCAGCTACCTCGTCCCCCGCCTCTACGACGTGGTCTCCGGCACAGTCCGCCTCGACGGCCACGACGTGCGCGACCTCTCGCTCGACACCCTGGCCGACACGATCGGCATGGTCACGCAGGAGACCTACCTCTTCCACGCCACCGTTCGGGACAACCTTGCCTACGCCCGGCCCGAGGCCACCGACGAAGAGGTGGTCGCCGCGGCCCGCGCCGCCTTCATCCACGAGCGCATCCTCGAGCTGGAGAACGGCTACGACACGATCGTCGGTGAGCGCGGTTACCGGCTCTCCGGCGGCGAGAAACAACGCCTCGCCATCGCCCGCGTGCTGCTCAAGAACCCCCGCGTCCTGGTGCTCGACGAGGCCACCAGCGCCCTCGACACGGTCAGCGAGCGCCGCGTCCAGGCCGCCCTGGAACCCCTGATGGCCGGTCGCACCACCATCGCCATCGCCCACCGCCTCTCCACCATCCGCTCGGCCGACGTCATCTTCGTGATCGACGCCGGCCAGGTGATCGAGCAGGGCACCCACGAGAGCCTGCTGGCCCTCGACGGCGCCTACGCCCGGCTCTACGAGCAGCAGTTCGGCGGTGGCCTGGTCGAGGCCCGCACCGCCGACGGCTTCCAGCTGAGCGACGGGCGGGTGCTGGAGACGGGGAGCAGTCGGGGCCGGGCCGAGAGCTAGGGGAAGGCTGCAGACCACCCAGCCAACCTGACCGGCGCAGCAGCCCGCCCCGACAGCCGCAGGCGACCTACTCGGCCAGCCGGGCCTGGACCCACTCGTGGAACTCGGCGATGTGGTGTTCGCTCGGGACCAGCACACCCCCGGCCCGGTAGGCGCGGGACGACATGCCGGGCTGGGTTACCTCGCAGGCCTCGAAGTCCTGGCGGTTCACCCGGTCGAACAGCTCCACCGAGCGACTCAGGTCGGCGCCGGACTCGACCACCCCCGGCAGGTAGAGCCAGTCGCACTCGACCACGGTGCGGTCGACCGCCATCGGGTACATCCGGTGGAAGATGACGTGGTCCGGCACCAGGTTGATGAAGACCTGGGGGCGCACGGTGATGGCGTAGTAGCGGCGGTCGTGATCCTCGTCGACGCCCGGGATGCGCTCGTGACCGCCGGTGCCGTCGATGGTGAAAGCCTGCGCATCATCGCGGAACTCGGCGCCGTGACCGACGAAGGCCTGGGCCGCGTAACCCCCGGCGAACTCCGGCAGCATCTCGGTGAGCTCGGGGTGGATCGTGGCGCAGTGATAGCACTCCATGAAGTTCTCGATGATGAGCTTCCAGTTGGCCTTGACGTCGTAGGTGATGCGCCGGCCGACAGCCAGGTCGTCGACCTGCCAGCCGCCGATCACGCCCTCACCGCCCAGTCGCTCGTCGGCCGAGGCGATGACGTCGGTCTCGAAGGGGGGCGGCTCATCGGCCAGGCACACCCAGACGTAGCCCAGCCACTCGCGCAGATGCACGTTGATCAGGCCGTACTCGGTGCGGTCGATGTCCTGCATCTTGGTCAGGTTGGGCGCGGCCACGAGCTTGCCGTCCAAACCGTAAGTCCAGGCGTGGTACATGCATTGGATGTTGCGGCGCAGCTGCCCCTCCTCCGCGTTGCAGAGCCGGGCCCCGCGGTGCCGGCAGACGTTGAGGAAGGCCCGCACCTGCTGGTCCCGGCCGCGCAGGATGATCACGTTCTCCCGGCCGACCTGCTTGGTCACGAAGGCTCCGGGCTTGTCGAGCTCGGAGGAGCGGGCCGCGGCGAACCACATGCGCTCGAAGATCAGCTCCTGCTCGCGGGCGAACACCGCCGGATCGGCGTAGATGTTGCCGGGCAGCGTGGCCACGAGGCTCGGCGGCAGACTGACACTGGTCATGTCGAGCTCCAATCGAGAGGTTCCGAGCGCACCCATGATGACCGGGAATTGTTTCCCGCCCGTCACCACCACCGCATCGGTGCGGCCGGTCCCGGGAACTCGAGACCGGCCGTCCCACAATTTGTTACGGAAGACGCTGGGCGAGCTCACGCCGCCAGCGCCCGAACACCTTCGGCTGGCCCACTCCGAAGACTCCCACCGGCTCGCCGCCCCGCCGGTAGATCACTGTGAAGGCCGGTCCGGTCAGATCGCCTTCTACCAGCTCGGTCTCGTCGCCGGGTTCGTGATGACCGGCGAACTGGAAGTTCTTGCCGTACTGCTCCGACCAGACGTAGGGCACCTTCATCGCAGGGGCGAGCGGCGGCGCCGGTACGCCGAGCAGCGCAGCTACGGCTCGCGTGGGGTGCTGGGCAGCATGAGTCCAGTGCTCCTGCCGCATGACCCGACCGGCGAACGGATGATGGACGGCGGTGCAGTCGCCGGTTGCGACCACACCGGGAAGCGCTGTGCGACCGTCTTCGTCGGTGAGCACGCCGCCCGCCAGACTTCCTTCTGGGCCGTGACCGACCAGTCCAGTTTCCTGCAGCCATTCGGTGTTCGGCTCGGACCCGATGCCCACCACCACCACATCGGCCGGCAGCTCACGCCCGTCGGCCAGAACCACCCCGCCCACCCAGCCGGGCTCGTGCGGGTCCGGCGTGAGCGCCGAGACACCCACCCCGGTCAGAATTCTGACGCCGTTGGCCTCGTGCAGCGCAGCCATCGCCGCTCCGACCTCGACCCCGAGCGGACCGGCCAGAAGCGCCGGGGCCATCTCGACCACGGTCACTTCGACCTCGAGACCGACTGCAGTAGAAGCAATCTCAGCACCGATGAACCCGCCCCCGACGACCACCAGCCGGGCTCCGGGCACCAGCTCCGCCTTGAGCGCGATCGCATCATCGAGCGTGCGCAGGGTGTGCACCCCGGAGAGCGGCTCGGGCGCGGGCAGCTTGCGCGCCCGGGCTCCGGTGGCGATCACCACCCCGTCGGCCTTGAGCTCTTCGCTGTCCTGCAGACCGATGACCCAGCCCTGATCCTCGGCCGGCCTGAGCGACACCGCCCGCTGCCCCAGCCGCCAGTCCAGGTCCAGCTCGGCGTCGGTGGGCAGCCCCAGCGCGATCTTCGCCGGATCCCACTCACCGGCCAGGAAGGACTTGGACAGCGGCGGCCGGTCGTACGGGTCGTGCTTCTCGTCCCCGACCAGGACGACGCGGCCGGTGAAGCCCAGTTCCCGAAGGGCCCGCGCCGACGACAGCCCGGCCAGCCCCGTCCCGACCACAGCAACCACGGACATCGGCGGGGAGGGGCGTTCAGCCTGCTCGGTCATGGATCAGCTCCTGCGTCTGCGTGCCAGACGTGCCTCAGGCGACCGGCAGGTGGGCCGACCGCAGCTGCACGTACACATGTCCGTTCTCAATTACCACGGCATGTGTCCGCACCGGCACCCTTGCCGGGGGCCCGCTCGGCTGCCCGGTGCGCAGGTCGAAGCACGACGCGTGCAGAGGGCACTCGACCGCGCAGTCCTCTACGTAGCCGTCGGCCAGCGACGCATCCTGGTGGGTGCACGTATCGTCGATCGCGTAGTACTCGCCCTCGACGTGGAACACCGCCACCGGCACACCGTCCGGCCCGTGTTCGACCCGGACCGCTTCACCCTCGGGAATCTCCCCGACCGCACAGACCCGGATCACGGCAGGCCTCTTCTCACACGAAGGACTGGAGAGGAACTCGCTGACTTGTTGCGCCTTGCACAACGCGAAGTGCGATGAGCAACAGCGTGCGGCCGGGGCGGGGCATGCGTCAAGACATAAGTGGGGTTACTGACGGGCAGCTAAGGTTTCGGACATGGGGGAGACGAACCGTTCCGGAGGCGAGGCCTCGCAGGTGCAGTCCGTCGACCGGGCGCTGTCCGTGCTCGACCTGCTGGCCCGGCACGGCGAGCTCGGGGTGACCGAACTGGCCGCCGAGCTGGACGTGCACAAGTCCACCGCCTTCCGCCTGGTCACCGCGCTGGAGCGGCGGGACCTGGTGCAGCAGATCGAGGAGCGCGGCAAGTATCGCCTGGGCCTGGGCATTCTCCGGCTGGCGGCGGCCACCACCGGCCGGCTCGAGGTGAGCCGTGCAGGCCAGGAGGTGTGCGAACGGCTGGCCCGGGAGCTGGGTGAGACGGTCAACATCGCGATCCTGGAGGACGACGCCGCGGTCAACGTGCTGCAGGAGTACGGCAACGCCTCGGTGATGACGCGCAACTGGATCGGCCGGCGTACCCCGCTGTACGCCACCTCTAGCGGGAAGGTGCTGCTGGCGTTCGCCGACGAGACCACGCGCAAGCTGGTCCTGGAGTCCGCCCCGGAACCGCTGACCGAGCACACGATCGTCGACCCGGACGCGCTGACCCACGAACTGGCCGAGGTGGTCCGGCGGGGGTGGGCCAGCACCAGCGAGGAGCTGGAGATCGGGCTCACAGCCGTGGCCGCCCCGATCCGTGACGGTGGCGGTCGGGTCACGGCCGCCGTCAGCGCCTCCGGGCCCTCGTTCCGTCTTACCCCCGACTCGTTTGAAGACGTCGCTGAGCACCTTCTCGGGGGAGCTGCGGAAATCAGTAGTCGCCTTGGTTACTACGGCGACTGAGGATTTCGCCGACGTCAGCGGTTCGAGGCGCTGCGCACCAAAGCACGATGCGCCGCCCCCGGAAGGGAGCGGCGCATCGAATCGACTTCGGCGGGATCAGCGCCAGTCGCCGTTGCCCTGCTGGTCGGGGCTCTGCCCGTACTGGCCCGGCTGACCGTACTGACCAGGCTGGCCGTTCTGGCCCGGCTGACCGTACTGGCCGTTCTGACCAGGCTGGCCGTACTGGCCCGGCTGACCGTAGCCACCGGACTGCTGCCCGTACTGCTGGCCCTGGTCCGCCCCCGGCTGGCCGTACTGCTGGCCGTACCCGTTCTGCTGACCGTTCTGCTGGCCGTACCCACCCGGCTGCCCGTAGCCGCCCTGCTGACCAGGCTGCCCGTAACCGCCGCCCTGCTGACCGGACTGACCGTAGCCACCCTGCTGCGGCTCGGGCTGGCCGTAGGCAGGCTGCCCGCCGTAGCTCGGCTGACCGTGCCCCTGCTGACCGTAACCCTGCTCCTGGCCGTACGACGGCTGCTGGCCATAGCCGGCCTGCTGGCCATAGCCGGCCTGCTGGCCGTACTCAGGCTGCTGACCGTAACCGGCCTGCTGGCCATATCCAGCCTGGCCATATCCCTGCTCCTGGCCGTAAGGCGGCTGCTGACCGAAACCAGGCTGCCCGCCCCAGCCTTCCTTGGGGTTCGGCCCGAAGCGGTTGCTGCCGGGCTTGCTGTCCGAGGCCAGGAACACGATCAGCACGACCGTGCCGACGAGCGGGATCAGACCGATGAAGATCCAGAAGCCGCTGCGGTCGGTGTCGTGCAGGCGCCGGATCGTCACGGCCAGGTTGGGCAGGAACAGCGCCAGGACCACCAGGTAGTAGAACAGCGAGAATCCGAGGATCCCGTCCACGACCGAGGCCACGAAGATCACTGCGATGTAGAACAGGACGAAGAACCAGAACTCCGACCGCCGGGCGCGGCCGCCGAAGTCCACGTACTTCTTGGTGAGCACCGTTTTCACGGCGTCTTGGAACGACACGACTGCTTCTCCATGCGTGAGGGGGACCGGATAATCAACAAAGGTCAGGGACGCGCGAACCTAGCACCCACCTGACCAGCACCAACACCTTTTTGTCGGCAGTTAACCGGGCTGCCCACCACTGAACCAGTGTTGTGCGGCAGGCTCCGTGTTCTCGTACATGTGCTTGGCTTCCTGATATTCGGCCAGCCCCGAGGGCCCCAGCTCCCGCCCGGTGCCGGACAGCTTGAACCCACCCCATTCGGCCTGCGGCAGGTACGGCCCGAAGTCGTTGATCCACACCGTGCCGTGCCGCAGGCGCGAGGCCACCCGCTGGGCCCGGCCCCGGTCGGCCGTCCACACTCCCCCGGCCAGGCCGTACCGGGTGTCGTTGCCCAGCATCACCGCCTCGTCCTCGGTGCTGAACCGCTCCACCGTGACGATCGGCCCGAACGTCTCCTCCTGAACGATCCGCATGTCCCGGCGGCAGTCGGTGAAGACCGTTGGGCGATAGAAGTAGCCCTTCTGATCGTCGCTGAGCCGTGAGCCCCCGGTGAGCAGCCGCGCCCCCTCCGCCAGCCCCACCCGGACGTACTCCTCGACCTTGGCCAGGTGCTCGGCCGAGACCAGCGGCGGCATCTCCGACTCCGGTTCGAGGCCGGGGCCGATCCGGATCAGTTCCGCCCGCCGCACCAGCTCGGCCACGAACTCATCGGCGATCGGTTCTTCCAGCAGCAGCCGCGTGCCCGCCGAGCAGACCTGTCCGGCGTGCAGGAACACCGCCGTCAGCGCCGTGTCCACCGCAGCATCCAGATCGGCGTCGGCGAACACGATGTTGGGGTTCTTGCCGCCCAGCTCCAGGGCCACCTTCTTCACCGTGTCCGCGGCCGAGCGCATGATCGTGCGCCCGGTGGACAACCCGCCGGTGAACGACACCAGGTCGACCTGCTCACTCTCGACCAGCGCGGCCCCTACCCCGGCCCCCGCCCCGAGAACCAGGTTGACCACCCCAGCCGGCACCCCCGCGTCCTCAAGCAACCCGACCAGCACCACGGTGGTGAGCGGCGTGACCTCGCTCGGCTTGAGCACCGCGGTGCAGCCCGCGGCCAGGGCCGGGGCGATCTTCCAGGACATCTGCAGCAGCGGATAGTTCCACGGCCCGATCAGCGCACAGACCCCGACGGGCTCGTGGACCACTCGGCTCACCACCGCCGGATTTCCCGCATCGACCAGCCTTCCGGGCTCGCCCAGCGCCAGGGCCGCGTAGTAACGAAACACGGCCGTCACGTCGTCGACATCGATCTCGCTCTCACGCAACGTCTTTCCGGTGTCCAGGGTCTCGATCCGGGCGATCCGCGAGCGGTTGGCCTGGAGCAGGTCGGCGACCCGGCCGAGCACTGCACTGCGCTCGGCGGCCGGTACCGAACTCCAGCGGCCGTCGTCGAACGCGGCCCGCGCCGCCGCCACCGCCAGCCCCGCCTCTTCCGCGGAAGCCTCGTCCACCTGGGAGATCTCGGTTGCGTCAGCGGGATTCAGCACCGGCCGGGACGAGGAGCCGCGGCGCCACGAGCCGTCGATGTAGAGCGTTCCGGCCACCGTAGGGACACCGTCGGTACCGACTGCGAGCTGAAGATCCGCGGGTGACATCTGGACCCCTCACCATTCGTGATGATTCACTGTCGCTGTTGCTTTGTGTGGAACTCGGTGCGCTGGACGCAACGATGGTAGGCGGTCACGCCGGCATCTGGAGGAGCACATGGTTGAGCGGTACGACTACGTCATCGTCGGCGGGGGCTCCGCCGGCTGCGTGCTCGCGAACCGGCTGAGCGAGGATCCCGGCACCAGCGTCCTGGTCCTCGAGGCGGGCCGCCGGGACTTCGCCTGGGACCTGCTGATTCACATGCCCGCGGCCCTGACCATGGTGATCGGGAATCCGCTGTACGACTGGCGCTACCGCAGCGAGCCGGAGCCGTACATGCACGGGCGGCGGATCGCCCACGGCCGGGGCAAGGTGCTGGGTGGTTCCTCGAGCATCAACGGCATGATCTTCCAGCGCGGCAACCCGATGGACTTCGAGCGCTGGGGGGCCGACCCGGGCATGGAGACCTGGGACTTCGCGCACTGCCTGCCCTACTTCCGCAAGATGGAGAACTGCCTGGCCGGGGCGGACGAGTGGCGCGGTGGCGACGGCCCGCTGGAACTGGAGCGCGGCCCGGCCACCAACCCACTGTTCAGCGCCTTCTTCGAGGCCGTCCAGCAGGCCGGCCACCCGCTCACCAGCGACGTGAACGGTTACCAGCAGGAAGGTTTCAACCGGTTCGACCGCACCATCCGCAACGGCAAGCGGTTGTCGGCCGCAGGCGCCTACGTCCACCCGGTGCTGAAGCAGCGGAAAAACCTCGAAGTGAGGACGCTTTCACTGGTTCACCGGGTCCTGTTCACCAACGGACGGGCGACGGGGGTCGAGTACACCCGCTCACTTCCGTTCGCCGGTCCTCTGGGCCGGGTCGGCAGCGGTCCCCGCCGGGTGGAGGCGGGCGAGGTGATCCTGGCCGGAGGAGCGATCAACACCCCGCAGTTGCTGCAGCTGTCCGGCATCGGCAACGCGGCCGAACTGGGCGCGCTCGGCATCGACGTGGTGGCCGACCTGCCCGGCGTGGGCGAGAACCTGCAGGACCACCTCGAGGTCTACGTGCAGCACGCCTGTCATCAGCCGGTGTCGTTGAACCCCTCGCTCAAGCTGTACCGCCGGCCGGCGATCGGTCTGGAGTGGCTGCTGCGCCGCAGCGGCCCGGCCTCGACCAACCATTTCGAGGGGGGTGGCTTCGTGCGCAGCAATGACGACGTTGCCTATCCCAACCTGATGTTCCACTTCCTGCCGGTGGCGGTGCGCTACGACGGGAGCTCGCCGTCCGCGACCCATGGGTACCAGGTGCACATCGGCCCGATGTACTCCGACGCCCGGGGCACGGTGAAGATCACCAGCGCCGATCCGCGCCGGGCCCCGGCGATGACCTTCAACTACCTGTCCACCGAGCAGGACCGCCGGGAGTGGGTGGAGGCGATCCACGTGGCCCGGGACATCCTGGCCCAGCCCGCCTTCGACGCCTACAACGCCGGCGAACTCTCCCCCGGCCCGCAGGTGAGCACCGACGCGGAGATCCTCGACTGGGTGGCCCGCGATGCCGAGACCGCCTACCACCCCTCCTGCACGGCCAAGCTCGGCACCGACCCGCTGGCCGTGGTCGACCCGCTCACGATGGGTGTGCACGGTGTGGCCGGCCTGCGGGTCGCCGACGCCTCGGTCATGCCCTACGTGACCAACGGAAACATCTACGCCCCGGTCATCATGCTGGCCGAGAAGGCGGCGGACCTGATCCGCGGCAACTCGCCCCTGCCGGCCCGGCCGGTTCCCTACTACCGCCACGTGATGAACGCCGCGCAGCACGAGGAACGCTCCGCCTGACGCTCGGAACACCCGTTCACCGTCCGCCCGGGTCCGGTTCGGCGCCGTCCCCGGGCAGGCGGCGGATGATGATCCTGACCGGTACGTAACCACGCAGCGTGAATAATTCATCAGCAATGGGTCACGTCACGATTGAGTGACGGGGATCAGGCGGTACATTCGGCTTTGGCTAGATTAACCACACCGAAACGACGTCCTACCTTGACCATGACCGTCACCCGGGCACAGTGTGTCCCTCGGCAAGAAGCATTGTGCGTCATACGCACCCTTTGAAGCAGTGTGAGCCCGTCGTAGGGCCATCGGCCCCCGTTTCGAACAGGAGAGGTGGGGCAATGGCCACCGTCACCGAGGACAGTCAGGATCTGGCCCCGGCGCCGGACTCCGCCGCGCAGCCGTTGATCTCGGTGCGCGACCTCTGGATGGTGTTCGGCCCGAAAGCCGCTGCCGTGCCGAAGAACCAGGAGCTGTGCGCGCTGCCCCGGCGTGAGCTGATGGAGCGCACGGGCAACACGATCGCCGTGCGGGACGTCTCCTTCGACGTGGCCCCCGGCGAGGTGTTCGTCGTGATGGGCCTGTCCGGTTCCGGGAAGTCCACGCTGGTGCGGTGTCTCACCCGGCTGATCGAACCGACCGCCGGGTCGGTCGTCTTCGAAGGTGAGAACCTCCTCGAGGCGGACCCGAAACGCCTGCGGGACCTCAGACGTCACAAGTTCTCGATGGTGTTCCAGAACTTCGGGCTGCTCCCGCACCGGCGTGTGGTCGACAACGTGGCCTACGGCCTGGAGGTGCGCGGCGCGAGCAAGGCCGAGCGCCGCCGCCGGGCCGGTGAGGTGATCGACCTGGTCGGCCTCGGCGGCTACGAGAACTCCTACCCCGACCAGCTCTCCGGCGGTATGCAGCAGCGCGTCGGCCTGGCCCGGGCGCTGGCCGTGGAGCCGGACCTGATGCTGTTCGACGAGCCGTTCTCCGCGCTCGACCCGCTGATCCGCCGGGACATGCAGAACGAGGTCATCCGGCTGCACCGTGAGCTGGGCAAGACCATGGTGTTCATCACCCACGACCTGTCCGAGGCGCTGAAGCTGGGCGACCGGATCCTGATCATGCGCGACGGCCGGCCGGTCCAGATCGGCCGCGGCGACGAGCTGGTCGGCGCCCCGGCCGACGACTACGTGCGCGACTTCGTCTCCGACGTACCCAAGGGCGACGTGCTCACGCTGCGCTGGATCATGCGCCCGGTCACCGACGCCGACCCGAGCGACGGTCCGGAACTGGGGCCCGACGTGGTGGTGCGCGACGCCACCCGGGTGGTGCTGGAGAGTCACCGCCCGGTGCGCGTGGTGGAGGCCGGACAGGTGCTCGGAATCGTCGGTCAGGAAGAGATTCTCACCATCGTGGCGGGCGCCCGGTGAGCGTTCTCACCGCCTCCCGGGCGGCTGTGACCAGCCCGGGCCGGGGCCGGCTGATCGCTGCCGTACTGGTGGTGTTCGTGGTGCTGGCCGCGATCCTGCGTGGCACTCACACGCTTTCGCTGGTGCCCTCTGACACCACCGCCCTGCACCGCTGGTTCAACGACGTGAACCGGTGGGTCTCCACGAACCGCAACGACAGTCCGCTCTTTCTCTACTTCTTCAACGAGATCCGGGCCTTCGTCGACGGTCTCACCACCCTCTTCCAGGACCTGCTCTCCCAGCCCAGCTTCGGGCGCCCGGTACCGGTGATCGGCTGGCTCGGCGTGGTCGCCGTGCTCACCCTGCTGGCCGTGGCGTTCGCCAACCTGCGCATCGCTCTGCTGGTGGTGGCCGGTTTCACCTTCATCGGGCTGCAGGGGCTGTGGGAAGAGAGCATGGACACGCTCGCCCTCACCCTCTCGGCCGTGCTCCTGGCCCTGCTGATCGGGATCCCGCTGGGCATCTGGGCCGGCCTGTCCGACCGGGCCAACGCGGTGGCCACCCCGGTGCTGGACTTCCTCCAGACCATGCCCACCTTCGTCTACCTGGCCCCGTTCACCCTGCTCTTCCTGATCGGCCCGGCCTCGGCCACCCTGGTCACCCTGGTCTACGCCCTGCCCCCGGCGGTGCGCTACACCGCGCACGGCATCCGCTCGGTGCCGCGGGCCAGCGTGGAGGCCTCGGAGTCGCTGGGCGCCAGCCAGTTCCAGCGGCTGGTCGGGGTGCTGCTGCCGATGTCGGCCCGCACCATCGTGCTCGGGCTCAACCAGACCATCATGGCCGCCCTCTCGATGGCCACCGTCGCCGCCCTGATCGACGCCCCCGGCCTGGGCAAGACCATCCTCAAGGCGCTGCAGACCCTCGACGTGGGCACCTCGTTCAACGCCGGCCTGGCCATCGTGGTGATGGCCATCGTGCTCGACCGGCTGACCACCGCGGCCAGCCGCCGCACGCAGGTGCAGCAGGTCCCCCGCTGGCGGCGGCCGCTGCTGGCGGTCACCGCCGTGGCCACGCTGTTCTGCGTGTACCTCTCCCGCACCTACCTGTGGGCCGCCGAGTTCCCCTCCGAGATCAACATCGGCGACGACATCGCCCGGCTCAGCGGCGACTTCGCCGAATGGGTCACCAGCACCTTCTCCGACTTCACGGGCTGGCTGAAAGACACCGCCACCACCCTGCTGCTCGACCCGCTGCAGACCCTGCTGGTCGAGTCGCCCTGGTGGCTGGTCGCCGCGCTCCTGCTGGCGTTGGCCTTCCTGCTCGGCAACCTGCGGGTCACCGTGGTCACCGCGTTCTGCGTGGCCGGCCTGGTGCTCAGCGGCCTCTGGCAGGACAGCATGACCACGCTGGCCGCCACCCTGCTGGCCACCGCCGCCACCATGCTCCTGGGTGTGGTGGTCGGCGTCTGGATGGCCCGCAGCGCCCGGGCCGACCTGGTGATCCGCCCGGTGCTGGACGCGCTGCAGGTGATGCCGCCGTTCGTCTACCTGGTGCCGTTCCTGGCCCTGTTCGCGGCCAGCCGGTTCACCGCGATCCTGGCCGCCGTGCTCTACGCGGTTCCGGTGGTCACCAAGATCGTCGCCGACGGCATCGCGGCGGTCTCGGCCACCACCGTCGAGGCGGCCACCGCCTCGGGTTCCAGCACCTGGCAGACGATCTGGAAGGTGCAGCTGCCGATGGCCCGTCAGTCGCTGGTGCTGGCCACCAACCAGGGCATCTGCTACGTGCTGGCGATGATCGTGGTCGGTGGCCTGGTCGGCGCCGGCGCGCTCGGCTACGACGTGGTGGCGGGCTTCTCGCAGGGTGAGCTGTTCGGCAAGGGCCTCACCGCGGGTCTGGCCATCGTCATCCTGGGCATCATGCTCAACCGGATCACCCAGGCGGCCGCGGAACGCCGCCCCGGCAGCTGACTTCAGCTGACTTCATCAGGAGGATGAAAGAACGTGCGAAGCAACGTGAAGGCCAGGAGGGTCGCGACCGGTGCAGCAGTGCTCGCCCTGTTCCTGGCCGGCTGTGGCGGCGAGACCATCGAGTCCAGCAGCACCGGCTCGGACGAGGACTCGGCCGGTGAGTGCGGCACGGTGAACCTGGCGGTCAACCCCTGGGTCGGCTTCGAGGCCAACGTCGCCGTGGTCAAGTACGTGGCCGAGGAGGAACTCGGCTGCACGGTGGCCACGAAAGACCTGACCGAGGAGGTCTCCTGGCAAGGGTTCGCCTCCGGGGAGATCGACGTGATCCTGGAGGACTGGGGTCACCCCGAGCTCGAGAAGCAGTACGTCGACGACCAGAAGGTCGCAGTGAAGGTCGGCGAGACCGGCAACGTCGGTCAGATCGGCTGGTTCGTGCCGCCGTGGATGGCCGAGAAGTACCCGGACATCACCGACTGGAAGAACCTGAACAAGTACGCCGATCTGTTCAAGACCTCCGAGTCCGGCGGCAAGGGCCAGGTGCTCGACGGCGACCCGTCGTTCGTCACCAACGACGAGGCCCTGGTCAAGAACCTCGACCTGAACTACAAGGTGGTCTACTCGGGCAGTGAGGCGGCGCTGATCACCGCGTTCCGCCAGGCCGAGCAGAAGCAGGAGCCGCTGCTGGGCTACTTCTACTCGCCGCAGTGGTTCCTCGCCGAGGTGCCGCTGGTCAAGGTCGACCTGCCGGCCTACGAGGAGGGCTGCGACGCCGACCCGGAGAAGGTGGCCTGCGACTACCCGGAGACGCCGCTGACCAAGTTCGCCCGCACCGAGTTCATGGACTCGGGCAGCCCGGCCGCCAAGCTGGTGCAGAACTTCAGCTGGACCAACGACGACCAGAACCTCGTGGCCAAGTACATCTCCGAGGACAAGATGGAGTACGAGGACGCCGCGAAGAAGTGGGTCGACGAGAACCAGGACAAGGTCGACGCCTGGCTCAAGTAGCCCGATTGACCAAGAAGGGCGGCGACCGTTTCGGTCGCTGCCCTTCTTTGTTTCCGGTCGGGTTACGGCACAACAATTTTGGACGTGTGTGGGCCTCGATGCGCAGAGGTGGCACTTTCGTCGCGCTTGGCTCTTGACGGCTCGCGCCCCAGGATGGACAGTCGAGTTGCGCGTGGTGATCCCAGTTGCGTAATACGCATCCCACAGGAGGCCGTCCATGACCGGACCGCGGGTCGTCATCATCGGAGCCGGCGTGGTGGGAGCCGCGCTCGCCGACGAACTCTCCGGCCGCGGCTGGAACCAGGTCACGGTGGTCGACCAGGGCGAACTGCCGCGCCCGGGCGGCTCCAGCTCGCACGCTCCGGGGCTGGTGTTCCAGACCAACCCGTCGAAGACCATGGCCCAGCTGGCGAAGTACACGGTGGAGAAGCTGGTTTCGCTGGATCTGGACGGCGAGCCCTGCTTCCTGCAGGTCGGCGGTCTGGAGGTGGCCACCACCCCCGAGCGGCTGACCGAGTTGCACCGCCGGGCCGGCTGGGCCACCGCCTGGGGCATCGAGGCCGAGGTGGTCTCGGCCGCCGAATGTTCCTCTCTCTGGCCGATGCTCGACGAGCCAAGCGTGCTGGGCGGGCTCTACGTACCCACCGACGGCCTGGCCAAGGCAGTGCGGGCGGTGGAGGCTCAACTGCGCCGGGCCCGTTCCCGGGGTGTCACCGTGCTGGACCGGCACGAGGTGCTCGACGTACTCACCGCCGACGGCCGGGTCACCGGCGTACACACCGACCAGGGTGACATCGAGGCCGACATCGTGGTCTGCTGCGCCGGGTTCTGGGGCCCGAAGATCGCCGCCATGGTCGGGATGACTCTCCCCCTGACTCCCCTGGGCCACCAACTGGCCTGGACCACCGCCGTCCCCTCGTTGGCCGGTTCCACCGCAGAGGCCTCCCGGCCGATCCTGCGCCACCAGGATGCCGACCTCTACTACCGGGAGAACTTCGAGGGCCTGGGCATCGGCTACTACGGCCACCGTCCCATGCCCGTGGCCCCGGAACAGATCGTCCCGGTCGGCGAGGCCGAGGACATGCCCTCGGTGCTGCGCTTCACTCCCGAAGACTTCGCCCCGGCCTGGGCCGAGAGTCAGCGCCTGCTGCCGGATCTGGGTTCCGCCGAGGTAGGCGAGGGCATCAACGGAATCTTCTCGTTCACCACCGACGACTACCCGCTGCTGGGGCCCTCGGCCGAGGTGGAGGGGTTCTGGGTGGCCGAGGCGGTCTGGGTGACGCACTCGGCCGGGGTCGGCGCGGCGATGGCCGAGTGGCTGGTCGAGGGCCACTGCTCCACCTTCGACCTGCACGAGTGCGACGTGAACCGGTTCGAGAAGCACCAGCTCACGCCCGACTACGTGCTGAAGCGCGACTGCCAGAACTTCGTCGAGGTCTACGACATCAAGCACCCGCTGCAGCCGATGGAAGATCCCCGGCCGCTGCGGATCACGCCGTTCTACCACCGGCAGCAGGAGCTCGGTGCGATGTTCCTCGAGGCCTCGGGCTGGGAACGCCCTCAGTGGTACCGCTCGAACGCCCCTCTCGTGCAGCAGTATCCGGCCCCCGTTCCGGACGAGTGGGCGAGCCGCTACTGGTCGCCGGTGGTGGCCGCCGAGGCCCAGCACACCCGCGAGCACGTGTCGATGTTCGACATGACCGCGCTGAAGCGGCTGGAGGTCACCGGTCGCGGCGCCACCGCCTTCCTGCAGCACGTGTTCACCGGCAACGTGGACAAGTCGATCGGCTCGGTCACCTACGGGCTGCTGCTCGACGAGGACGGAGGCATCCGCAGCGACGTCACGATCGCCCGGCTGGGGCGCGACCGCTACCAGGTCGGGGCCAACGGCGCCCTGGACGAGGCCTGGCTGAACCGGCACCTCCCCGGCGACGGCCTCACCCAGGTCCGCGACATCACGGCCGGCACCTGCTGCATCGGCCTGTGGGGGCCCCGCGCCCGTGACGTGCTGGCCCCGCTCACCGGGGACGACATCTCCAACGAGGGCCTGAAGTACTTCCGCGCCAAGCAGATCCAGGTCGGCCACGTACCGGTCACCGCGTTGCGGCTGTCCTACGTGGGCGAACTCGGCTGGGAGCTCTACACCACCTCCGACCAGGGGCAGAAACTCTGGGACACGCTCTGGGCGGCGGGCCGCGAACATGGCCTGATCGCGGCCGGGCGAGGCGCTTTCAACAGCCTGCGGCTGGAGAAGGGCTACCGGTCGTTCGGCACCGACATGACCTTCGAGCACGACCCCTGGGAGACCGGGGTCGACTTCGCCGTCCGGCTGCAGAAGGATTCCTTCTTGGGACGCTCGGCCGTGGTTGCGCGGCGGGAGCAGGTCACGCGGCGGTTGAGTTGCCTGCTTCTGGACGTCCCCGAGTCCGGAACGTACGACCAGCCCCTTGGTAAGGAGCCGGTTTTCGACGGCAATGCCTGCGTCGGCTACGTCACCAGCGCGGCCTACGGCTACACGGTGAACGCCCCCATCGCCTACGCTTGGCTGCCGGCCGAGCTCTCGGCGCCGGGGCAGCGGGTGGAGATCGGCTACTTCGACCGACGTCTGCCCGCCACCGTCGCCGCCGAGCCGCTCTTCGACCCGGAGATGAAGCGCCTGCGCGGTTAGCGGCTCAGGGGTGCATGACGGCGCCCTTGAGCACCTTGTCCACCGCGTTCTTGGGCCCGTGCACGGCCAGCCCCACCAGGTCGAGCTCACCGGTGCGCACGGCCGCGACCGCCGCCCGGTTGTCGCGGTCGTTCCCGCTGGTGAAGAGTTCGCTGGTGAAGATCGACATCGGCAGGTCGCGGCCCAGGGCCTTGCCGTGCGCAGAGGTGAGCACCGCGGCGCTGCCCTGGAACACCAGCACCGGCTGGCGCAGCATGGCCAGGTAGCCGGTGCCGTCGGCATCCGCATAGGGGTCGCCGACCAGCTCCGGATGGCCTGCGGTGATCCCGCTGACCAGGAAGGCGCACACGTTCAGGCGCTGCCAGGAGGCCAGGTCGTCGCGCAGCAGCACTGCGATCTTCGTGTCGAAACGGATCGGTTCGCCGGAAATCTCCGGCGCGTCGGACGTCATCAGTTCAGTACCCACACCCCGATCGTCGGCCCCCACCCGTCCGCCGCTCTTGTACGTTCTTGACATGGCCGACCAGGCGCCGAAGCTGAAGGCGTGGCAACCGGGCGTCCAAGGCGTCCTCGAGGTCCTGCACGCGCACTTCCCGCAGCACGCCTACCCCATGCACGCCCACGAGTCCTGGACCCTGATGCTGCTCGACGCCGGCATCGTGCGCTACCACCTGGGCCGGCACGAACACGGCGTGCTCACCTCGATGGTCACCCTGCTGCCCCCCAGCGTGCCGCACGACGGCCGCGCCGCCGGTCCGGGCGGCTTCCGCAAGCGCGTGATCTACCTGGACGAGACCCAGTTCAGCCCCGGCCTGGTCGACGCCGCCCTGCGCACCCCCTCCCTCGACGACCCTCTGCTGCACCGCCGGGTGCACCAGCTGAACGTCGCCCTGGGCCGACGCACCGAAGACCTGGAGGCCGCCAGCCGCCTCGCCCTGATCCGCGAGCGCCTGGAGAAAGCCCTGAGCGGCGAGGCCCCGCCCACCGAGCACCGCGCCGGCCTGGCCCACGACCTGCGTGACCTGCTCGATGCGGCGGTGGTCGAGGGCGTCACGCTGGAAGCCGCCGCGCAGACCCTGCACAGCCACCCCACCCACCTGGTCCGGGCCTTCACCCGCGAATTCGGCATGCCCCCGCACCAGTACCTGACCGGCCTACGGGTCGAGAAGGCCCGCCACCTCCTGCTCGCCGGCGAACCCCCCGCCCGCGCCGCCGTCCTGGCCGGCTTCTACGACCAGTCCCACCTGGCCCGCCACTTCCGTAAGTTGCTGGGCACCACGCCGGGGCGCTTTGCTGACCGCCGGAACGGAGCAACAGCCGTTCCACCAGAGGTCAGCGTTAATAATGAGCACGGACTTCTGACCCGAAAAACGCAGGAATAGACCTTCTCTGGATTCGAGTAGCCCATCGTCAACCCCGGCCCTTTGTTGCATACGAGCAGGTCAGAGGCAACATCATCATCCCGTCGGCACTTTCGAGTAGTCTTTCGAGTAGCCGGAACAGGCGAGGTCCGGAACATGACGGTCTAAAGTGGATTCCGTGACGGCCAACGAAGTTGACTCCGCCCTCAGCGCCCGCACTACAGATGTCGGGGATCTTCTTCTTTCCGTCAGGGAAGATCAGTGGTTCGATCGCAAGAGCCGCAAGACTTCACCCAAAGAACTGTCCCCGGCCCTTGTAGCCTTTGCCAATGCCGAGGGCGGGACAATTGTCATCGGCCTGCACAACGGCATGGTTGAGGGTATGCGTCGGTTTGCCGATCGCGAGAACGACCTTCGCCAGACCCCCATTGACTACACGTCCCCTCCGGTACGCGTTGAGTTCAGCAGAGTCGCCTGCATCAATGCGGAAGATGAACGTGATTATCTGCTCGTTCTGCGGATCGACCCCAGCGAGAGCGTTCACGAGACACAGAACGGCGACTGCTATCTCCGCATCGGAGACGAGTCCCGTCGCCTGAATTTCGGACAGCGGCAAGAACTCGTCTACGACAAGGGACAGAGCCAGTTCGACGGAAGTCCGGTATCGGCCTCCCTGACCGATCTGGACAAGTCCCTCCTCCAGAACTACCGGGCGAGGGGTGGCTTCACCACCTCGGACCGGAAGATGCTCGCCGCTCGCAGCCTGCTCACTCCGGCAGGTGATCTGACCGTGGCCGGCTATCTCCTGTTCGGCGAGCATCCACAGACTCTCTTTCCGTCTGCCTACATCCGGATCCTCCGGTTCCTCACACCAGAACGCGGAACCGGCGCGCGACTCGGCGTGGAGGAAGGGAACGACGTCCGCATCGAGGGAGCCATTCCCTGGGCCGTACAGCAGGCCACCAAGGAAATCGAGGCAAGGATCCCGGTTCGCCGCGCCCTGGGGGAGAACGGACTCTTCGAGGCACGCCCGATCGTGCCTCGGGACGCATAACTGGAAGGACTGGTGAACGCCGTCATCCATCGCTCGTACAGCTTGGGAGGGGATCACGTCCGGGTCGAAATATATCCGGACAGAATTGAGATCGAGTCACCTGGACGATTTCCGGGCCTGGCCAACCCTTCCCGGCCCCTGGAGATCAGTCGTTTCGCGAGAAATCCGCGAGTAGCACGGGTCTGCGCCGATCTCAGGATCGGGCAGGAGATGGGTGAGGGTATCAAGCGCATATTCGACGAGATGCGTCGCGTCGGCCTGACAGATCCGGTGTACAAGCAGAGCAGCGGCAGCGTTCGCCTCTCTCTGATCAACATCCCTCGCCTGGATCCTCGGCTCGCCGCACGTCTGCCCAGCAAGAGCCAGGACGTCCTCGATCTTCTCCGCAGATCGGCGCGCCCATTGAGCACTGGCGACATTGCCGATGCGCTCGGACTCAGTAGACCCGCAACCACCATCCGCTTGCGAGCTCTACAGGGTGAACGCCTGATTCAGTGGGTCGGGAAATCGCTTCGCGATCCCCGGGCTGTCTGGGTCATTCTGGAGTGACGCTCACAGCGCGGCGTTGACCGACTCCTCGAAGTGGGTGACGTGCTGGGCGGCGTGGGTGGCGGCGGCCTCGCCGTCGCCGTCCAGGATCGCCTGCAGCACCGGCAGGTGCTCGGCGGTGTGGTCGACCTCGGGCAGCCGGTCGAGGAAGAGGTACCAGATCCGCAGGGACAGGTTGTAGTAGTGGCTGAGATCCCTTTCCAGGTAGTGGTTGTGGGCGCAGCGGTAGATCTCGCGGTGGATCGCCGTGTCCAGGCGCATGCTCGCGGCGCGGCCGCCCGGGTGGGCTTTGATTTCGGCCGCCAGCTCGCGGAGCCGGGCCCGGTCGGCCTCGGTGGCGCGGGCGGCGGCGCGGCGGGCGGCATGGCTCTCCAGCTGGCGGCGCACGTCGCTGATCAGGCTGTGGTCGGTGAGGTGGACCTCGCTGACGAAGGTGCCGCGGCGGGGGAAGACGACGACCAGGTTCTCCACCTCGAGGCGCTTCACCGCCTCCCGCAGCGGGGTTCGGCCCACTTCCAGGCGGCGCATCAGCTCGTCTTCGGCCAGGGCGGCGCCGGGAGGCAGGGCCAGGGTGACGATCAGGTCGCGCAGGCCGGCGTAGGCCACGTCGGCCTGGCGGGGTGACGAAGCCGGGGCGTTGACTCCGGTAAGCATGCGACCTACGGTAACCCATGACTGATATATCAGTCGTCGGTCACGATCGTGGGAGGTGTCATGCGTCCTGGTGGGGCGACGGCCGGGTCAGCACAGACCGGTCAGCAGCACGCCGAGCACCTGTGGCGGCACGCGGAGCCGAAGTCCTCCTACGACGTGGTGGTGGTCGGGGCCGGCGGGCACGGCCTGGCCACGGCGTTCTACCTGGCCAAGAACCACGGCATCACGAACGTGGCCGTCCTCGAGAAGGGCTGGCTGGCCGGCGGCAACATGGCCCGCAACACCACGATCATCCGGTCCAACTACCTGTGGGACGAGAGCGCGGCCATCTACGAGCACGCCCTCAAGCTCTGGGAAGGGCTGCCCGACGAGCTGGACTACGACTTCCTGTTCAGTCAGCGCGGCGTGCTCAATCTGGCCCACACCCAGCAGGACGTGCGGGACAGCCGGCGCCGGGTGTTCGCCAACCAGCTCAACGGCGTGGACGGGGAGTGGCTCACCCCCGACGAGGTGGCCAAGGTCTGCCCCATTCTCAACGTCTCCCCCGACACCCGTTATCCGGTGCTGGGAGCCACCTATCAGCCGCGCGCGGGCATTGCCAAGCACGACCACGTGGCCTGGGCCTTCGCCCGCAAGTGCGACGAGTACGGCATCGATCTGATCCAGCACTGCGAGGTGACCGGCTTTCTTACGGACGGGGGCAAGGTCACCGGAGTGCGCACCAGCCGGGGAGACATCCGGGCCGGGAAGGTTGCGCTCACCGCCGCCGGGCACTCCGCGGTGGTGGCCGGCACGCTCGGCATCCGGCTGCCGATCCAGAGCCATCCGCTGCAGGCCCTGGTCTCGGAACTGCTGGAGCCGGTGCACCCGACCGTGGTGATGTCCAACCACGTGCACGTCTACGTCAGCCAGGCGCACAAGGGCGAGCTGGTGATGGGCGCCGGCGTCGACTCGTACAACTCCTACGGTCAGCGCGGTTCGGTACACGTGATCGAGCAGCAGATGGCGGCCGCGGTCGAGCTCTTCCCGATCTTCGCGCGGGCGCACGTGCTGCGCACCTGGGGCGGGATCGTGGATGTCACCCCCGACGCCTCACCGGTCATCGGCCTCACCCCCTACGAGAACCTCTACGTGAACTGCGGCTGGGGCACCGGCGGTTTCAAGGCCACACCGGCCGTCGGCTGGGCCCTGGCGCACACTGTGGCCAATGACGAACCACACGAGCTGAACCGGCCTTTCGGGCTGGAACGGTTCACCACCGGCGCGCTGATCGACGAGCACGGCGCCGCTGCTGTGGCCCACTGAGGAGGGCAACTTGCTGCTGATCACCTGCCCCTGGTGCGGGGACCGCGAGGAGACCGAGTTCGGCTACGGCGGTCAGGCCCACGTCGCCCACCCCGCCCGGCCCGACGAGCTCTCGGACGAGGAATGGGCCCAGTACCTGTTCTTCCGGGACAACCCCAAGGGCCCGTTCGCCGAGCGCTGGGTGCACTCGGCCGGGTGCCGGCGCTGGTTCAACGCCGTCCGCGACACGGTGAGCAACGAGTTCCTGAGCATCGAGAAGCCGGGAGGCACGGCATGACCCGGATCCGCTCGATCGGCCGTCCGCTGACGTTCAGTGTGAACGGCGTGGAACTCCCCGCCCAGGAGGGCGACACGGTGGCCTCCGCCCTGGTGGCCGCCGATGCCCTGACGGTGGGCCCGTCCATCTACCGCGGGCGACCGCGTGGGCTGCTCACTGCGGATCTCACCGAACCCAACGCCCTGATCCAGGCCGACGGCGGCGAAGTTCTCCCGGCCACCGTGGTCGAGGTCACCGAAGGAATGAAAGTCCGCACCCTGAGCGGCATCGGGCGCCTGGAGCCGGAACCGGCAACGGCCTTCCACGACAAGAAATTCGTACACACCGACGTTCTCGTGGTGGGCGCAGGCCCGGCCGGACTCGCTGCTGCAATGACCGCGTCGGCGGGCGGGGCGCGGGTGCTGCTGGTCGACGATCAGCCCGCCCCAGGCGGTGACCTCGGCGCCGGGGACGACTGGATCACCGATGTCACCGAGAAGTTCGCCGAACGTCGCGAACTGACGGTTCTTTCGAGGTCCTCGGTTTTCGGTTACTACGACCAGAACTATCTGCTGGTGCTGGAGAGACTGCCGCACGGAGGGCGGGTGTGGCACGTGCGCGCCCGGCAGGTGGTGCTGGCCACCGGCGCCCGGCAACGCCCGCTGGTGTTCGAGAACAACGACCGGCCGGGAATCATGCTGGCCTCCGCCGTACGCCGGTACCTCGACCGCTACGGCGCGGTCAGCGCGTCCCGGGCGGTCGTGGCCACGGTCGAGGACAGTGCCTACGAGGTGGTTCTCGACCTGCTGGCGGCCGGGGTGACGGTGGCTGCGGTGGTGGACAGCCGGGCGCAGCCTCCAGGTGCCCTGGCGGCCGCCGTCCGGGAGGCCGGGGTGGACGTCGTCCCCGGCTCGGTGGTGGTCGGCACCTCGGGTCAGGAGCGGCTCACCTCGGTGCATGTGCGTTCCCTGGCGGGCGACGGGGGCGGCCGGGAGATCCTCGGTGACCTGCTCGCGGTCAGCGGCGGCTGGAACCCGGACCTGCACCTGTTCAGCCAGTCCCGCGGTGAACTGGTCTGGGACGAGGGCCTGGCCGCGTTCCGGCCCGGAAGGGCGGTCCAGGCCGTCGTCGTGGCCGGTTCGGCCAACGGGAAGCTCGGTACCTGGCCGGCCATCGCCGACGGCGCCGACGCCGGGTACCGCGCGGCCGAGGCCGTCGGTCACCCGAGCGCTCCCCAGCCACTGACCGAGTTCACCCAAGACGCCACCGACACCGCCACGTCCCCTTGTCCGGTCTGGCTGCCCCCGGCCGTCTCCGGCGAACCGGCCGGGTGGCACAACCATTTCGTCGATCTGCACCGTGACGTCTCGGTGGCCGACGTGTGGCGCTCGGTCGGGTCCGGCATGCGCTCGCTGGAGCACGTCAAGCGCTACACCACCGCCGGGACCGGATACGACCAGGGCGCCACCGCCGGGGTGAACGTGGCCGGAGTGGTGGCCCAGGCCCTGGGAGCCGGCCCGGGCTGGCCGGAACGGCCCGGCCCTGGATCACCGGGAGACCTGGGAACCACGACCTTCCGCGCCCCGGCCCTCCCGGTCTCGTTCGCCGCACTGGCCGGCCGCGACCTCGGTCACCTGCACGACCCGGCCCGCACCACCCCGATCCACCCATGGCACGTCGCCGCCGGAGCCGAGTTCGAAGACGTTGGCCAGTGGAAGCGTCCATGGTTCTATCCCCGCCCCGGCGAGGACATGCACGCCGCCGTGCTGCGGGAGTGCCGGGCGGCCCGCACCGGGGTGGCGGTGATGGACGCGAGCACGCTGGGCAAGATCGAGATCGTCGGGAAGGACGCGCCGGAGTTCCTGAACCGGGTCTACACCAACGCCTTCGCGAAACTGGCGGTCGGCTCGGCCCGCTACGGCCTGATGTGCTCGGCCGACGGCATGGTGCTGGACGACGGCGTGACCATGCGCCTGGCTCCCGACCGCTTCCTGATGAGCACCACCACCGGCGGCGCGGCCCGGGTGCTGGACTGGCTGGAGGAGTGGCACCAGACCGAGTGGCCGGACCTGGACCTGACCCTGACCTCGGTCACCGAGCAGTTCTCGACGATCGCCGTGGTCGGCCCGGCCGCCCGCGCGGTGATCGCGGGCCTGGCCCCCGGCTGCGACGTCTCGAACGAGGCCTTCCCGTTCATGACCTTCCGCGAGACCCTCCTGGCCAACGGCGTGCCGGCCCGGATCGCCCGGATCTCGTTCTCCGGTGAGCTGGCCTTCGAGGTGAACGTGGCGGGCTGGTACGCGCTCGCGGTCTGGGAGGCGGTGATCGCCGCCGGGGCCGAGCACGACATCACGCCGTACGGCACCGAGACCATGCACGTGCTGCGGGCCGAGAAGGGGTTCCCGATCGTCGGGCAGGACACCGACGGCACGGTGACCCCGCACGACCTGGGCATGAGCTGGATCGTGTCGAAGAAGAAGGACTTCGTCGGCCGGCGCTCGCTGAACCGCCCCGACCTGGTCCGGGCCGACCGCAAGCACCTGGTCGGGCTGCTCCCGGCCGACCCGGCCGAACTGCTGCCGGAGGGGGCCCAGCTCGTGGCCGAGGACACCGACCTGAGCCGGGTCGGGCAGGGCACTCCCGTGCCGATGCTGGGCCACGTCACCTCGAGCTACCACAGTGCAGCTCTGGAGCGGACTTTCGCGCTGGCTCTGATCAAGGGCGGCCGGGACCGGATCGGCGAGCGGGTGCTGGCCCCGCTGGGCGGGCGGGTCGTGGCCGCCACCATCACCGAACCGGTGTTCTACGACAAGGAGGGGGCTCGCCGTGACGGCTGAGACGTTCCTGCTCTCTACGCCCGGCCCCGCTGAGGCCCGCCGGTCGCCGCTGCAGCACCGGGCGGCCGATCTGGCGGCCGTGAGCCGGCCGACGCTAAGGGAGCAGGCCTTCGAGCCGATCCTCAACCTGCGGGCGGCGCCCGACTCGCGGGAGGCCCGAGAACTGGGCCTGCCGGGCCCGGGGAGGGCCACCACGCTGTCCCGGCCGGGCTGGCAGGGGCTCTGGCTCGGGCCCGACGAATGGCTGTTGGTCGGGCGCACCGGGAGGGCCGCGGCGGAGTTGCTGGAAGACGGGCTCCGGCTGGTCGACGTGAGCGCCAACTACGCCGGCCTGCTGGTCTCCGGCCCCCACGCCCGCGACCTGCTGGAGAAGGCGATCACGCTGGATCTGCACCCGCGCGCGTTCGGCCCGGGCCACTGCGCCCAGACCACGTTCGCCCGGGGCCACGTCATCCTCTGGCAGGTCGGGCTCGACCCGGCCTACCGGCTGATGTTCCGGCCGTCGTTCGCCACCTACTTCGCCGACTGGCTGATCGACGCTGCTCAGGAGTTCCGCACCGACGGGGCATAGATTTCCGGGTGAGGTGTTGTCGCCTTGCGTAGCGTCGGCCCGACCTGGAGGAAGCCCGTGACCCTGATCCCCCGCACCGACCTCGACGTGTATCCGCTCTGCCTGGGCGGAAACGTGTTCGGCTGGACGGCCGACGAGCAGCAGTCGTTCGCGGTGCTCGACGCCTACGTCGCCGGCGGGGGCAACTTCGTCGACACCGCCGAGGGCTACTCGCACTGGGCGCCGGGCAACGTGGGCGGTGAGTCCGAGACCATCATCGGCAACTGGCTGGCCCGCCGGGGCCGCCGGGACGACGTGGTGATCGCGACCAAGCTGAAGGGCCTGTCGCGGGAGAGCATCCGCAAGAGCGTGGAGGGTTCTCTGCGGCGGCTGCAGACCGACTACATCGATCTGTACTACGCCCACTACGACGACCCGGACGCGCCGCAGGAGGAGACCGCGGCGGCCTTCGGGGAGCTGGTGGCCGAGGGCAAGGTGCGGCACCTGGCCGCGTCCAACTTCTCCGCCGACCGGCTGGCCAGTTCGCTGCGCATCGCCGACGAGCTGGGGGTGCCCCGCTACGTGGCCGTGCAGCCGCACTACAACCTGATGGAGCGCGAGAGCGTCGAGGGCGAGCTGGCCGCCCTGGTGGCCCGCGAAGGCCTGGCCGTGTTCCCGTACTACTCGCTGGCCAGCGGCTTCCTCACCGGCAAGTACCGCACGGCGAACGACGTGGAGGGCCGCGAGCGCGGAGACCGGGCCGGCACCTACCTGAACGAGCGCGGGCTGCGGGTGCTCGACGCGCTCGACAAGGTCTCGGCCGCACACGCCGTCGATCCCACCACCATCGCCCTGGCCTGGCTGCTGACCCGGCCGGACGTGGTCGCACCGATCGCCAGCGCCCGCACCGGGGAACAGCTTCCGGCGCTGCTGGCGGCGGCCGAGCTGGAGCTGACCGAGGCCGAGGTGGACGAACTCACCGCGGCCTCGGCCTGAGGCCCGGGGCCTACCAGCGGCTGTGCACCAGGGGACGGATGTCCTCGTCGTAGATCAGCCGGATCACGCCACGCACGTCGTCGCTCAGCTCGGGCAGCTGCGCGGCGGCGGCGTTGGCCCGGGCCTGCTCGGGTGAGCGGGCGCCGGGGATGACCACGCTGACCCCGGGCTGGTCGATGATCCAGCGCAGCGACGTCTGGGCGAGCGAGCCCTCGTCGTCCGGCAGCGCCTGCTGCAGGCGGCGGACCGCCCGCACCCCGGCCCGGAACGGCACCCCGGCGAAGGTCTCGCCGACGTCGAAGGCCTCACCGGAGCGGTTGTAGGTGCGGTGGTCGTCGTCGGCGAACACCGTCTCCTCGGTGTAGCGGCCGGACAGCAGGCCACTGGCCAGCGGCACCCGGGCGATGATGCCGACGCCGGCCGCCTCGGCCGCGGGCAGCACCTGCTCCAGCGGCTTCTGCCGCAGCGGGTTCAGGATGATCTGGACGGTGGCCACGTTCGGGCGGGCGATCGCGGTCATCGCCTCGGCGCAGGTCTCGACGCTGACCCCGTAGGCCGCGATCCGGCCCTTGGCGACCATCGAGTCGAGCGCGTCGTACACCTTGTCGTTGGAGTAGACCGGGGTCGGCGGGCAGTGCAGCTGCACCAGGTCGAGCGTGTCCACGCCGAGGTTGGACCGGCTGCGGTCCACCCAGGCCTTCATGTTGTCCTTGGTGAAGGTGGCGGGCTCGAACGGCTCGGCCCGGCGGCCCAGCTTCGTGGCCACGGTGAGCCCGGCGTCGGGCAGCTCCTTCAGGAGCTTGCCGATCACCTTCTCGCTGCGGCCGTCGCCGTAGACGTCTGCGGTGTCGATGAACGTCACGCCGGCCTCGACGGCGGCGTGCAGGGTGGCCAGCGCGTCCTGCGTGCTCACCGAACCCCAGTCGGCCCCCAGCTGCCACGCACCCAGGCCGACGACTCCCACGCTGCGGCCGGTCCGGCCCAGGGTTCGCTTTTCCATGATGCTGAACGATAGGCCCTCCGGGTCATACCGGCGCCAGGGGCATGAACCTGGCCATGACCTCGTCCATCGCCCCGACCAGGTAGTCGGCCGCGGTTGCATCGCCGGCGCAGTGGCGCAGCAGTGCCTGCTGGAACAGCCCGTCCATGATCCCGTAGGTGACCTCCGGGCCGAACGGCGGCGAGACGTCGGCCAACTCACCGATCCGCCGGGCCACCCGCCAGGTCATGTCGCACAGCCCGGCGTCGATCGCGGCCACGTCGGCCCGGAACGCCGGGTCGAACATCGACTGCGAGCGCAGGTCGTACCAGAGCCGGTGCAGATCGGCGTCCTGCACCATCGACTCGGCCATCGCCAGGGAGAATTCGTGACGCAACTGGGCGGCGGTGCTGGCCGTGGCGATGATCGAGTCGTAGCGGCGCATGCAGCGGGTCTTGTACTGCCGCACGCACTGGGTGATCAGATCGACCTTGTCGGCGAAGTAGTAATGCAGGACACCGTGGGAGAACTCGGAATTTTGGGCGATCTCGCGCAGACTGGTGCGCGCATATCCGAGTTCGGACAGCGTCTTCAGGGCGGCATCGGCGAGTTCGGACCGGCGCTGCTCGAATTTCGCCCCCCGGCCGCGGCCTTCCTGGCGTTTCGGCACCGCCACGCCGGCCGCTCCGGGCCGTTCCGTAGGCTCAGCCACAGTTTCCCCCGTGGGATCTCGTCGCGTTTCCATCCACCCGACATCCACCCGTCTTCCCGCACCCTAACGGCGTAGCGACAATGCGTCTCGCCGTCCGGTAAGCCGTTTCCACCAGCAGCGGACCGCGACTTGGGAGGCTTTCACCCATACTTCCGGCCCCGGTGATCGCTGAATTCCCGGCATTCACGGTGCGGCCACCGAGCCGGATATCGGCGAAAGCTGCTCACCGAGAGGTGAAAGCAACCGGGCGAGGAATGAGTCCGGAATTTCTGGACAAGTGTCCAGAGAGATTCTTGACAATCGTCCAGGTCGACCTATGATGTGATCCGGATCACCAGGCGTTTCCGGCTCCTTCGACTCGTCCCCATCACGGCTCCGGGTGTTCGCAGCGGCGAGGCGCCCGATACGGGGGGTGGCGGTGCCGGCGCGGCCGCGCCGGTACCGCCACGATCACGCCGGAATTTACCGGTGTGTGCCGATCCCCGGTCTAAAATCGGCCCATGCCCGATGCTCTCGCCGACTATCTGCTGTTCCTGGCGCAGGGCGTGACCGTGGTCGTCCTCCTGGTCGCCCTGATCCTGGCCGTGACCCGGTTCGCCACGCCCCGCAGGCCTGCCTCCCGGCTGCGGGTGAAGAACGTGAACGACCACTACGACCGGCTGCGCGACAAGCTGGCCGAGGCGGTCCTGACCAAGAGCGAGCTGAAGGCCCGGCGCCAGGCCGCCAAGGCGGTGCGCCGGATCCCGGGCCGGCCCCGGGTGTTCGTCCTCGACTTCACCGGCGACCTGAGAGCGTCCCGGGTCGGCAACCTGCGCGAGGAGATCACCGCGGTCCTCGGTCTGGCCACCCCGTCCGACGAGGTCGTCGTGCGGCTGACCAACCCCGGCGGCACCGTCAACGACCAGGGCCTGGCCGCCTCGCAGCTGCAGCGCGTGCGGCAACGCGACATCCCGCTCACGGTCTGCGTCGACACCGTCGCGGCCTCGGGCGGCTACATGATGGCCTGCGTGGCCAACCGGATCGTGGCCGCCCCGTTCGCGATCGTCGGCTCGATCGGCGTGATCTCCGCCCTGCCCAACTTCAACCGCCTTCTCGACCGGCTGGGCGTGGACTACGAGCAGTTCACCGGCGGCGAGTTCAAGCGCACGGTGACCATGTTCGGCCGCAACACCGACGCCGACCGGGCCAAGGCCGGTGAGCAGGTCGCCGAGATCCACGAGCTGTTCAAGGATTTCGTCCACCGGCAGCGCCCGCAGGTCGACCTCGAACGGGTGGCCACCGGCGAGTACTGGTACGGCAGCGACGCTCTCGGGCTGAACCTGGTCGACGAGCTGAGCACCAGCGACGACTACCTGCTGCAGGCTCGCGAGCGCGGCGACCTCTTCCAGGTGAGCTACACCGTGCCGCTGTCCCGGATCCGCCGCCTGAGCCAGACCGCCACCGGCCAGGTCATGAAAGGGTTCGGGTACTGATGCACGATTCGGACACCACCTACGAGGCCGGGACGCCAGTGACGCAGAGAACCGACGACCTGCACCGCCGCGAGAACCGTAGGCGGGTGGCCATCGCGGTCACCACCTTCGTACTGGTTGCTCTGATGGCCGGTGGAGCCACCGCCTGGCTGACCCGGCCGGAGACTCAGGACACCGCCGCCCCCGCGGGCATCAGTACCACTTCACCTGCCCCCACCACGTCCACCGAACCCGCCCCCAGCGAGTCGGCCACTGCCGCGCCGACCACGGGCAAGGAGGAACTGCCCAACCAGAAGTCCGACAAGCTGAACGACACTGAAGGCGCCCAGTACTGGATCTGGGCCCCGCCGACGGCCGAGGGCAAGCGCATGCTGACCGTCGAGACCGACGGCACGCTCAGCCTGTCCCGGTCGAACAAGGCGGCGGACAAGGACGACTGGCTGAACTTCCGCGGAGAGCTCGCTCTGCTTCCGGTGGGCTGGAACCAGTATCAGATCATGAGCGTGCGCGACAGCGAGGAGGCCGACGCCTTCTGCGTCACCGTCCTGCAGGCCGGTTTCGCCCTCGAGGCCTGCGACGACGGCGACGAGAAGCAGGCTTTCGCCGTCGTGGAGGCCAAGGGCGGTTACACCTTCGAGTACCAGGAGGAGTCGCGGTACCTGATGGCCGACGGGCGGGAGATCACCTGGACCGACTCCCGCGACGAGGCCACTGTCTTCGCGCTGGAGGGGGCCTCCGGCTGAGCCGGGTTCAGTCCGCGACGAGTTCGACCTCGAACCCGGCGCCGTTCTCCAGATAGCCCGCGTAGTGCTGGGGGCCGCCGGCGAAGGGGTACTTCTCTTCGAAGAGTGGCCTCCAGCCTCGTTCCGGCGCCTGGGTCATCAGCCGGTCGAGCTGCTCCCGGGGGCCGGCCCGAAAAGCCAGATGGTTCAGGCCCGGCCGGAGCCGCTCGTGCTGTTCGGCGGCAAGGGCCTTGCTCTGCTCCACCACCAGGTAGGTGCCCTCGAGCTTCCAGCTGCAGCCGGCCGGCCAGTCCTGGAACTGCTCGTAGCCCAGTTCCCCCAGCAGCCAGCCCCATTCGTGCCGGGCCGAAGTCAGATCGGCGACCCACAGCTCGACGTGGTGCAGAGATCCCCGGTTTGCCATCCCCCTACTCTGCCCGAAATTGAGGACGCCGGTGGGCACCCAGGTGCCCACCGGCGTCCTCAGATCTGCGGTTCAGTCGGAGGAACTACCCAGACCCTTCTTGATCAGGTCCATCACGGTGGAGTCGGCCAGCGTGGTCACGTCGCCCACCGCGCGGTTCTCGGCGACGTCCTGCAACAGCCGGCGCATGATCTTGCCCGAGCGGGTCTTCGGCAGTTCGGCCACCACCATCACCTGCCGGGGCTTGGCGATCGGCCCGATCTCCTTGGCCACGTGATTGCGCAACTCGGTGATCACGGCCTCGGCCTGGGACTCGTCGTAACCCGCGTCACCGCGCAGGATCACGAACGCACACACCGCCTGGCCGGTGGTCTCGTCGGCCGCCCCGACCACCGCGGCCTCGGCCACCTTGGGGTGCGAGACCAGGGCGGACTCGATCTCGGTGGTCGAGAGCCGGTGCCCGGACACGTTCATCACGTCGTCCACCCGGCCGAGCAGCCAGACGTCGCCGTCCTCGTCCTTCTTCGCGCCGTCGCCGGCGAAGTAGAGGCCGTCGAAGCGCGACCAGTAGGTGTCCTTGTAGCGCTCCGGGTCGCCCCAGATACCGCGCAGCATGGACGGCCACGGCTCGGTGAGCACCAGGTAGCCGCCGGAGCCGTTGGGCACCGGGTTGGCGTCGTTGTCGACCACGTCCACCGAGATGCCGGGCAGCGGGACCTGGGCCGAACCGGGCTTGGCGGTGGTGACCCCGGGCAGCGGGCTGATCATGATGGCGCCGGTCTCGGTCTGCCACCAGGTGTCCACGATCGGGGTGCGGTCGCCGCCGATGTGCTTGCGGTACCAGACCCAGGCCTCGGGGTTGATCGGCTCACCGACCGAGCCCAGCACGCGCAGGCTGGACAGGTCGAACGAGGCGGGGATGTCGTCGCCCCACTTCATGAACGTCCGGATCGCGGTGGGCGCGGTGTAGAGCTGGGTGATCCGGTACTTCTGCACGATCTCCCAGAACCGGCCCTTGTGCGGGGTGTCCGGGGTGCCCTCGTAGATCACCTGGGAGGCGCCGTTGGCCAGCGGGCCGTAGACGATGTAGCTGTGCCCGGTGACCCAGCCGATGTCGGCCGTGCACCAGTAGATGTCCTTCTCCGGCCGCAGGTCGAACACGTTGCGGTGGGTGTACGCGGTCTGGGTCAGGTAGCCGCCGGAGGTGTGCAGGATCCCCTTCGGCTTACCGGTCGTGCCGCTGGTGTAGAGGATGAACAGCGGGTGCTCGGCGTCGAAGGCCTGCGGCTCGTGCACGTCGGAGGCGCTGTCCACGACGTCGTGCCACCAGACGTCCTTCTCGTCGTTCCACTCCACGTCCTGCTTGGTGCGCTGGACCACCAGCACCTTCTGCACCGACGGGGTGTTCACCACCGCGGCGTCCACGGCGGGCTTGAGCGCCGAGGGGTTGCCCCGGCGGTAGCCGCCGTCCGCGGTGATGACGACCTTGGCGTCCGCGTCGTCGATCCGGCTGCGCAGGGCCTCGGCCGAGAAGCCACCGAAGACCACCGAGTGCGCGGCCCCGATCCGGGCGCAGGCCAGCATCGAGATCACCGCCTCGGGAATCATCGGCAGGTAGATCGCCACCCGGTCGCCCGCTTCGACCCCGAGCCCGGTGAGCGCGTTGGCCGCCTTGGAGACCTCGCGCTGCAGCTCGGCGTAGGTGATCTCGCGGGTGTCGCCCGGCTCGCCCTCGAAGTACAGCGCCACCCGCTCGCCGTTGCCCGCCTCGACGTGCCGGTCCACGCAGTTGTAGGCCACGTTCAGGGTGCCGCCGACGAACCACTTGGCGAACGGCGCGTCCGACCAGTCCAGGGTCTGCGTCCACGGGGTGGCCCAGGTGAGCGCGCGGGCCTGCTCCTCCCAGAACGCCAGCCGGTCCTGCTTCGCCGCTTCGTACAACTCGGGCTGCGCCAGCGCCGCGTCGGCGAACGCCTTCTCCGGCGGGAACCGCCGTTCCTCGTGCAGCAGGTTCGACAGGGTCTCGTCCGTCATCGGATCCCCTCTTCGCATGAGGCTCGTGTGGTCGTGATCACCCTGACATTAATAGTCAGCGGCCGGTGGCGACATGCCACGGGACAGGTCGCCCTGGCTGAGGGCCTGACCTGTCCCGTCGCACACCTTGTCCAGTTCGCCGTTCGGCCAGACGGCACTACCGCTCGGCCCGCCGGGAGCACCGTTGGTGGATCGGCGGGGCCGTTGGCCTCTTCCTCGTCTGCTCAGCCCACGTCGGCGATCCGGCTGCGGGTGACGGGCTCGGCACTGCGCCGGGGCGGCTCACCGGCCGTACCGGCCAGCAGCACCTCCCGCACGTGCCGGCCCTGGCGCCGGCTGACCTGCAGCGTGCGCCCACGCAGCCGTACCCGCATCCGCCCGCCCACCGTGCGTACCTCGTCCACGTGCGGCAGCGCGACCATCGTGCTGCGGTGGATCCGCAGGAAGCCGTAGGGCTCCCAGCGTTCCTCGAGGGTGCTCAGCGGAACCCGGATGAGATGACTGCCGGTGGCCGTGTGCAGGCGCGCGTAGTCGCCCTGGGCCTGCACGAACAGGATCTGCGAACGCCGGATGAACCGGGTCACCCCCGCCAGTTCCACCGCGATGGTCTCGTCGGTGCAGGCCGCGACCGTGCGCCGCACCGCCTCGGCCAGCCGCTCGGCGGTGACCGGCTTGTCCACGTACTCGACCGAGTCCAGCTCGAACGAGCGCGGCGGATGCTGCCGGGCGGGCACGGTGAACACCAGGTGCGGGTGCCGGTCGATCCGCGCCAGGGCGCGGGCCAGGTGCGGCCCGTCCAGCCCGGGCGTGGACACGTCGCACACCAGGAGGTCGACCGGGTCGTCGCGCAGGATCTGCAGCGCACCCGCGCGATTGCGCGTGGTGCGGACCGCACTGATCCGCGGGTCGGCCCGGAAGAACTGCGTCATCCGGGCGAGAGCCGCTCCGTCGGGATCCACGATCAGGGCCCGAAGCGGAGCCGGGTCGGGCGCATGAGTCCATCGCGGACTCGTTCGCGCTCGACCGATAACCGTCACATTTCCAGGCGCCGTTGCCATACGTCCCAGAGTAGGGACGCACAGTGCGCCTGTGAACCTATGAATTCCCACAAGTCACGCACAGAGCCCTTTGAGTTTCGGAGCGCACTCTCGGGACATGAGCGCTCCGACCAGCACGGACCTGCCCGAACTTTTCCGCCGCCCGCGGATAGGTGCAGGTCAGAGGCCTGGCATGGTGGTCCAGCTGATCCGCTTCGCCGGGGTGGGGGTGCTCAGCACGCTCGCCTACTCGGCGCTCTACCTGATCCTGCGCAGCTTCCTGGGATCTTTCGCCGCCAACACCCTGGCCCTGCTGATCACTGCGGTGGCCAACACCGCGGTCAACCGCCGGCTCACCTTCGGGGTGCGGGGCAACGCCGGCCTGGCCGGGGACCACGCGGTCGGGCTGCTGGCCTTCGGCGTGGGGCTGTTGCTGACCAACGGCTCGCTGGCCGTCGTGCACTGGGCCGGGGTGGAGGCGCACTGGGTGGAGGTGGTGGTGCTGACGGTGGCCAATGCGGTCGCGACGGTGCTGCGGTTCATCCTGCTCCGACTGCGGCTGAGGGCTCTGCCCCAGGGCAGGACCTAGGCTCGCGCCGTGACTATGTTGGCGCAGAGCCTGGCCGCGCTGGAGAACCTCCCCGGAGTCGCTGCGGCCGTACAGTCGGCCCGCACGGCGTGCACCGAGATCCGCTGGCACAACGCCCTGCGCCGCCGTTCCGCCGAGGCCCGGGCCGAGGCCACCGTGCGCTCGGCCCGTAACTCCGCCGCCTTGGAGGGGGCGCGCTATCCGGTCGACCTGATCCGCGACGCCGCCCGTGGGGCCTCAGGGCTACCTGAAGACGCTTCTGGTCACCTTGCTCAGGCCGCTGTCCGGGTCTATTCGGAGGCGGCTCAGGTGGAGAAGTCGCTCTCCTCGGCGCCGGCCCAGGCGCTGGCCCGGTTGCACCTGGCCGCCGCGGGCGGGCTGATCCCCGCCGATCAGGTGGGGCGGCCCCGTCAGGGCGCGGAACTGCCGGGCGACGGGATCGGCGAACCGGAGAGCGCCCCGGTGGGCGCGGCCCTGGGAGCCCGGCTGAACGGCATCACCGATCTGCTGTCGGCCCCACCCGCGGCCCCGGCTCTGGTGGTGGCCGCCCTCGTGCACGCCGAGATCCTCACCGCCCGGCCGTTCGTGGCGGGCAACGGTCTGGTCGCCCGCGCCGCTGCGCACGCCGTGATCGTCGGGCGGGGGCTGGATCCGATGGGCGTGGTGGTGTGGGAGGCGGCTCACCTCGACGCCGGTCCCGGCTACCACCGGCGGTTGCAGGCCTACACCTCGGGCCAAGCCGATGCGGTGGCGGACTGGCTGATCCACTGCGCGGAGGCGGTGGTGGAGGGGGCCGGCGAGGGCCGGGCGGTCTGCGACGCGGTGACGATGGGACGAGTCACCGGCTGATTTGTTGGTCTAGCGGCCGATTTTCGCCGAGTTACCCCGTCCGTTGTTTTGATCTGGATCGAAAACCCCCGCCCGAACAGCCTAATCGGAGGACCCTTCGGAGTGCCGTTCGTCGCACGAATGGCCGCTACCTTCTGGTAGCCCCATGACGGGAAGACTTTTCCGGAGTAGACATGGGTTCACGGTTTCAGAGGCCGGGAACCACCGGCCGAGAAGCCTTCCGGACCGCACGGTCCGCCGGTACCCACACGCGATCAGTCCACGTGAGGACCCGCTCGGACGGGCTTGCACCGCTCCAGCGAAATGGTATCTGCGCGCTTGATAGCCGCGAACCGTGCATCGGGTGGCGGCGCCCGGCTGCGGGGCGCCGCCACCCATCACAACTCCATCCTGAATCCCCGAAACCGGTTGCGCCGTCTTGCGAATCGAGGTGAGTCAGCGAAAGTTGTCACTGGGGAGACGGGTTCACCTACTCCGGCCGGGAGGCCGCTCGGCGAGACCGGGCGAACTCCCGGCCGGAGGACTGTCGGCCCGCATGGTTACGGCGACTGGCGTACCAGACCAGACCGGCTGCCGCGCTCGCCCCGGCACCGAGCGCAGCCGTACGAGCAGCCGCCTGGGCCGGGAACTTCGGGCGCAGGCTGACCGGCCGGCTGAAGTCCTGCACCAGCCAGCCCCGCGTCTGCGCCTCACGCCGCAGCGCCTTGTCCGGATTCACCGCCACGGGATGACCGACGGCCTGGAGCATCGGCAGATCGGTGACCGAGTCGCTGTAGGCATAGCACCGCTCGAGCCGGTAGCCCCGCTCGACGGCCATCCGGCGCATCGCCGCGGCCTTGTTCTCACCGTAGGCGTAGTACTCGATGGTGCCGGTGTAGCGACCCTCGTCGATCCCCATCCGGGTGGCGATGACGTGGTCGGCCCCGAGCATCGCCCCGATCGGCTCGACCAGCTCCACCCCCGAGGCGGAGACGATGACCACGTCGCGGCCGGCTTCGTGGTGCTCGGCGATCAGCGCGGTCGCCTCCTCGTAGACGATCGGCACGATCAGCTCGGACAGCGTGGTGGCGACGATGTCACTGACCTGCTGCACCTCCCAGCCGATGACCATGCGGGAGACCTGCTGGCGCATCCGTTCCATCTGGGTGTGATCAGCGCCACTGGCGTGGTAGAGGAAGTGCACGTAGGCACTGCGCAGCATCGCCGAGCGACTGAGCAGGCCGTTGGTGTGGAAGGGCCGGGAGAAGGCCATCGTGCTGGACCTGGCGATGACGGTCTTGTCCAGGTCGAAGAACGCCGCCTCACGATCCCGGCCCGCAGGCTCCCCACCCATGGCGCCAGGATAGGCGCAGCTCAAGATCACTCGCAGTGCCCGGCCGGAAGCTCAGGGCGAGAAATTGAGGACGATCGGGGGCGCCTACCGGTCATAATGGAGGCGAACCCGGTCGGTGACGTTGTGTGATTGATCGCTCGCAGTTTTCTCTTGGGCTGTGACGCAAAGTACTTAGAGGTCAACGGAACCCTCTTCCCCCTGTCCAATTCCTGTGCAGTTGCCGCCGTCCGGTGGCGTAGGTGTTGCACCAGACGCCACGGGGGGTACAGACTGACGTAGCCGGCTTAATTGCCGTGCCCGCCCGGTCCGACTCCTCCCCCCCGAGCCGGACCGGCCAGACGGCCCCCGCTCCCCCCCAGCGGGGGCCGTCGCCTTTTGCCGCCCGGCTTCTGCTGGTTCTCCACAGGTCGGCACGAGGCGGGGTTTGTCCACAGGCGGGGTCCGGCCGGCCCTGAGCCAGGCCCTGAGGGCCGAGCCTGGCTCCCATGGTCCTGATCTGGGTGCTGCTGCTGACCGCTGAGCCGCTGCTGACCTCGGTGGTGGAACGGCTGGCCGGGGCGCAGGGGGTGCGCGTCGTCCCCTCGGTCCCGGGGTCGGCGCCCGGTCCGCCCGCGCTCGTCCTGGTCGGGGCCGATCACGACGTGAGCCAGGGCCTGCCCGCGCTCGCCTCCGGCGTTCCCCGTCTGCTGCTGGCCACCGGTGATCCGGACGAGCGGCTCTGGCGGGGCGCCCGCGACCTGCGGGCCGAACAGGTGGTGCTGCTTCCGGAGGGCGAGCACCGGCTTCAGGAGCGGCTGGCCAGGCTCGGTGAAGCCCGGCGAGGGGCACGGACGGTCGGGGTGATCGGCGGCTGCGGTGGGGCCGGGGCGAGCGTCCTGGCGGCTGCCCTGGCCCGGACGGCGGCTATCACGGGCCCGGCCCTGCTGATCGAGATGGACCAGGCCGGCGGCGGGGCCGACCTGTTGCTCGGAGCGGAGGACGAGCCGGGGCTGCGCTGGCCCGATCTGGGCTCGGCCCGCGGTCGGCTGCTGCCCGGCAGCCTCTCCGGATCGCTGCCGCTCATCGACGGGCTGCACGTGCTCGCCGCGGTCCGGTCCGGCCCGGTCACCGAGCTGTCGGCCCCGGCCGTCGGCGCCGTTCTGGAGGCCGCCCGGGCCGAGTTCGGCACGGTGGTGCTCGACCTTCCCCGGCACCTCGACGAGGCCACCAGCGCCGCTGTGCGGGCCCTGGGGTGCTGCCTGGTTCTGGTACCGGCGGCGGTGCGGGCGGTGGCCTCAGCGCAGCGTCTGACCGCCGGTCTGCGCCCTCTGGTCGGCGATCTGCGAGCCGTGGTTCGCGGGCCCACTGCGGCCGGGCTCGGCCCCTCCGGCATCTGCGCTGCCCTCGGTCTGCCCTCGGCCGGTCTGCTGAGGGTCGAGCCCGGGCTGAAGGCCGGTCTCGACCGCGGTGAGCCGCCCGGTCTGCGGGCCCGGGGGCCGCTCGCCCGGTTCTGCCGCGACCTGCTGGAGCGGGAGCTGGCCGGTGTCCGCGGATGAGCGATCCGGAGGTGGTGCTGGCAGCCGTTGTCTCCCGGCTGCGCGGGGGTCTGGCCGGACACCGGCGCCCGGGCCGAGAGGAGCTGGCGGCGATGGTGGCGGCCACGTCGGCCGGGCTCGGGCAGGTGCTGGGCCACGAGGACGTGCTGGCCGCGACCGAGCGGATCTCGGCCGAGCTGTGGGGTCTGGGGCCGCTCCAGCCGTTGCTGGAACTGCCCGGGGTCACCGATGTTCTGGTGAACGGCCCCGGCGAGATCTGGGTGGACCAGGGCGAGGGGCTGAAGCGCCTGCCCTGCCCGGCCGGCCTCCGGGACGAGGTGTCGGTGCGCGCACTGGCCACCCGTCTCGCTTCGGCCGGCGGTCGGCGCCTGGACGATGCCGCTCCCTATGCCGACGCCCGTCTCGAAGGAGGCATCCGGCTGCACGCGGTCATCCCTCCGGTGGCCCCCACCGGCACGCTGATCTCGCTCCGGGTTCTCCGCCAGGTGCCGCTCCCGCTCGAGACTCTGGTCAGTACCGGGTCGGTACCGCCCGGCTGGGCCGCGGTGCTGCACGCGATGGTGACCGCTCGCGCCGCCTTCCTGGTCAGCGGGGGCACCGGAGCGGGCAAAACCACCCTCCTGGCTTCGTTGCTCTCGCTGGTACCGGCCTCCGAACGGATCGTCCTGGTGGAGGACGTCGGCGAGCTGCGCCCGGCCCATCCGCACCTGGTCCGGCTGGAAGCCCGGCACGCCAACGTGGAGGGCGCCGGCGCAGTCGGGCTGGAAGTGCTGGTGCGCCAGGCGCTTCGCATGCGCCCCGACCGGGTGGTGGTCGGCGAGTGCCGGGGCGCAGAGGTACGGGAGCTGCTGTCCGCGCTGAACACCGGACACGCGGGTGGGTGCGGCACCGTGCACGCGAACGCCCCCGCCGACGTCCCGGCCCGCCTGGAGGCTCTCGGCGCCCTGGCCGGGCTTTCTGCCGACGCGGTGCGGGCGCAGGCAGCGGCCGCGCTCGACGCAGTGGTGCACGTCGAACGACGTGCAGGCCGACGCCGGGTCATGCAGATCGCGATCGCCCGACGTGGAGAACGAGGTGAGCTCACCATGCTGCCTGCGCTGACGGCCGATCCCCGGGATCCGGGATCGAACGGCGTGACGGGAGCGGGCTGGGCGGAGCTCGCGGATCGACTGGAGGCGACATGACCCGCCCCAGGCCGTCCTTCACCCAGGGCCCACTCAGGCGACTCGAAAGCCATTGTGGTGCGCTCCCTCCCGCCTCCGTACGAGGCGAGCTGACACTGGGACGGGACGATGCCGCGCAGTTGTGCGGGCGAGTTTCGGCCTTGTCCCGGGCCGGCGTGCCGCCGGCCCGCACCTGGGAAGTGCTCGCGACCGGGCGTGGACCTGGTGCGCGGATGGCGGAAACCGTTGCCGGAATGCTTGAGATGGGCGGAACCACCGCCGAAGGGCTGAGACTCGCCGCTGCCGACTGCGAGGGGCCAGGGGTGGAAGCGCTCGAGTGGCTGGCGGCCACCGCCGAGGTGGTCCGCCGATCGGGCGCACCGGCCGCATCCATCTTCGACGGCATCGGGGCCGGTCTCCTGGCCCAGATCGCCGAGTCGGACGAGCAGGAGGTGGCCCTGGCCGGCCCTCGCACCACCGCACGGGTACTGGCGGCACTGCCGCTCATCGGCCTGCTGCTAGGCGCCGTGCTGGGCGTGAATCCCCTGGAAGTTCTCCTGGGAACCGGGATTGGGGTGGTGTGTTTGCTCGCCGGGTCGGCCTTTTGGTGGGCCGGTCACTGGTGGACGGCGCGCCTCGTGCGTAACGTTGCCGCGAGCACATCGTGAACCGGCGGGTCACCCGGGCCACGCGCCCGCACCGCCGACCGGTCCGGCCCGAAGGCCGGCGGCCGGCCTCGGCCATGCCCGGCCCATTGGTGCTGGATCTGATCGCTTCGCTGATCGAGAGCGGGGCACCTCCGGCCGTGGCGCTGCGCGACGCGGGATCCGTTCTGGCCGACCTGGACGACCCCCGCGGCGAAACTCTTCTGCGTCTCGGCGACCTGGTGCACGCGCCGCTGATCGATCCGGACAGTCCTGAGACCGACCACACCACGGCCGCTCTCACCGAGGCCCTGACCCTGGCCGCACGTTCCGGCCTGCCACCCTCGGCCCTGATCCGGCGAGCAGCCGCCGAGGAACGCCGCCGCCAGGCCGCAGCCCGAGCCGTGGCGATCCACCGCCTCGAGGTGCTCCTGGTCATCCCCGGAGCGGTCTGCCTGCTCCCGGCGTTCGTGCTGCTGGGGATCGTTCCCCTGGTGATCCGGCTGTTCTCCGGATGAGGCCGGACTTTCCACAGTCGGCAGGACCTGGCTTCTGTCCACAGGCAACGCTTTTCACAGGCAACCCCGATCCCCCTTCCAGCAGTCTGGAACCAGGACGCCGACGGGGCGTACCGGTCACAGGAGGGGACGATCATGACGAAGAGGCTTTACACGAGGGCGGTCCCGGCCGTCCGGCAGCGGCTGCACGAGGTGGCGCGCCGGGTCCGGCAGGCCGGCGAGGCCGGCGCCAGCACGGCCGAGTACGCGATGACCATGCTGGTCGCCTGCGGCTTCGCCGGGGTGCTGCTGAGCATCGTGCGCAGCAGTCCGGTCAAGAGCCTGCTGGTCGGCATCATCAAGAAGGCGCTGAGTCTCGCATGACCAGCCTGGAGGGCCGGGGCAGCTCCGTGGAGCCTGCCCCGGTCCGGCCGGGCCCCCGCCGGAACGGACCGGTGGGTGGAACCGGCTCACGCCCTCGGCCTTTGCCTCTGCACCGCGAACGAGGTGTGGTCACCGCCGAAACCGCCTTGGCCATACCGGTCGTGGTGCTCCTCCTGGCCACCCTGCTGGCCGCGGCCACGGCCGGCCTGGCCCAGCTCCAGTGCATCGACGCGGCCCGGGCCGGCGCCCGCGCCGCCGCCCGTCACGACGATCCTCACGCCCCGGCCGCTGCCGAGGCCCCAGCGGGGGCCGAAGTTCGGGTGAGCAGCGCCGGCGACCTTGTGAAGGTTCAGGTCTTGGCCCAGCTGACTCTGCCCCTCCCCTGGCAACCCCGCATCGAAGTGCGCGCCGAGAGCACCGCCCAGACCGAGCCCAGCCCGCCTGGGGAAACGGCCAGATGAGAACAGCACAAGGTGGGCGACGAGCCGTCGGATCGTGTTTGGAACGTCTGTGCCTCCTGCGCCGGTCCGGGGTGAGGGCTCCATGACGGTGCCGGTCATGCGGATGTCGACTTTGCCGACGCCGCCGCGGTGGGCTGGGCACCCGGGTGTTGGGCCACGCCGGGGGGCCTGCCCGGTGCGCGACCGGGGCTCGGGGACCGTCTTGATGCTGGGGCTGGTGGGGGTGGCCGTGGTGCTCGCGGTCACGACTCTGGGCGTGGGTGCTGCCCTGGCCGCTCGTCACCGGGCTGCGGCCGCCGCTGACCTGGCCGCTCTGGCCGCGATCGACTCGGGCCGGCGCTGCTCCGGCGCCGCCCAGGTCGCCGCGATCAACGGTGCCCGGCTGGCGAGCTGTGAATTCGCGGCCGACGGTTCGGTGGCCGTGTCCGTCCTGGTCGAGGTGCCCGGACTCGCCGCGGATGTCTTCAGCGAAGCCCGAGCAGGCCCCGGACCTGCACAGATACCGGACGTTGGGGCTTTTCCGGAGAGAAGAACGTAGGGCGGGGCGGGCGCGCCGGGGTGAGGGAATCGCGCTTGTCCGCCAAATTGGTGACACGCAGTGGGCGGTGTGGGCCATTGGAGTGACCGTCAGATGATTGAATGCCGGAGGCACGCCCATGGCTAGGGCACCACACAAGGTTCGAGCAGCTCGATACGGACACAGGACTTCCCGGGGAGGCGATGTGGAGCTCACAGTGGCGACACGGCGCGAAGGTGTCCAGACGGTCATCAGCGTGGCCGGCGAGATCGACGTGTACACCGCCCCCACCCTGCGGGAGCGTCTGAACGAACTGGTCGCCGAGGGCGAGTACCACCTGGTCGTGGACATGGCCGGGGTGGACTTCCTCGACTCGACCGGGCTCGGCGTCCTGGTCGGCGGGCTCAAGCGGGCCCGCTCGCACGAGGGCTCGCTGCAGCTGGTCTGCGACCAGGAGAAGATCCTCAAGGTCTTCCGGATCACCGGCCTGACCAAGGTCTTCCCGATCCACGCCTCGCTCGCGGGGGCGCTCACCGGCGCGGACCAGGACCCGCCGGTGACGATCCACCTGGACGGCTCCTCGGAGAAGACGCTCGACGGCACCTCCGAGGGGGAGTCCTTCAGAGGCACGCCATAACCAGGACCGGGCCCCAACCGTCGGCGACCGGTGTCGAGCTGCGGTTTCCACCGGCCGCCGAATACGTCCGCACGGCTCGCCTGGTCGCCGTGGCGGTGGCCCGGCGCGCCGGGCTGACCGAGCAACTGGAAGAACTGCGCCTGGCGGTCGGGGAGGCCTGCGCCCGGGCCGTACGGCGCTGCGCCGAGGCCGACTGCGACGAGCCCGTGACGATGCTGGTCGACGACACCGGCCCCGGTCTGGTGGTGCAGGTGACCGACGCGGCCAAGACCTCGGCCGGACCCGAGCCGGTGGTGCTGTCACTGCTCGAGGGACTCGCCGATCACCTCGAGGTGCGCCCGCACCAGGGCATTTCCGGCGCCCAGGTGCGTCTGGAGTGGTGGCCGTCGATCCCGCCCCACGGTGCCTCGGCGCCCGCTCCCCGAGATCCGGCGAGCTGAGAACGTCCATTGTTCGACCGTTGCGGCCGCGCACTTGAGTGACAGCAAAACGGACTAAACCACCCAAAGTGAAAAGAGCCACGCGCCGGAGGTTTGGTGGCGCGCGTCACAGTACATAGACTCCCCCGCGTGGGAACTCTCGCCGGTCATCCGGCGTCCCACGCACGCCAAGGCCCCGATTCGCCCTGTCGCCTGCACCTGTTCGACCCTTCCGCCCGCGACGGGTGAGGGGGTCGCGCCCGCGCACGTCGAGGAGGACGGATGCACTACGGCACTCTGGCTGCCACCACCACGGCAGATGTAAATCTCGAAGGCCGAAATCTGACACTGGTGGTCGTGGTCTTCGTGATCGCCCTCGTGGCGCTGGGGGTGGCCGCGGCATTCCGCCAGGCCGTCCTCGCCGCGCCGGACGGCTCACGAAGCATGGTCGAGATCGGCACCGCGGTACAGGAAGGGGCGGCGGCCTACCTACGCCGTCAGTTCCGGACGCTGGCCGCCTTCGTCGTCCTCGTCCTGGCAGTCCTCTTCCTCCTGCCCGGTGATGCGGACGTCCGTATCGGCCGGGGCATCTTCTTCGTGGTCGGGGCCCTGTTCTCGGCCGCGATCGGCTACCTGGGCATGTCCCTGGCGGTCCGGGCCAACGTCCGGGTCGCCGAAGCGGCCCGCAAGGGCGACCGCGACGAGGGCATGCGCCTGGCCTTCCGCACCGGTGGCTTCGTCGGCATGTGCACGGTCGGTCTCGGCCTGCTGGGCGCCTCGGCCGTGGTGCTCCTGTACGAGGGCGACGCCCCTTCCGTCCTGGAAGGTTTCGGTTTCGGCGCCGCCCTGCTGGCCATGTTCATGCGCGTCGGTGGCGGCATCTTCACCAAGGCCGCCGACGTCGGCGCCGACCTGGTCGGCAAGGTCGAGCAGGGGATCCCCGAGGACGACCCGCGCAACGCCGCCACCATCGCCGACAATGTCGGCGACAACGTGGGTGACTGCGCAGGCATGGCCGCCGACCTGTTCGAGTCCTACGCCGTGACCCTGGTCGCCGCCCTGATCCTGGGCAAGGCCGCCTTCGGCGTCGAAGGCCTGGTGTTCCCGCTGATCGTGCCTGCCCTGGGGGCCCTGACCGCCGTGCTCGGCGTCCTGATCACCCGCACCCGGCCGGGTGAGAGCGGCCTGGCCGCGATCAACCGCGGTTTCGGCATCTCCGCCGTGGTCTCGGCCGTGCTCTGCGCGATCGCCTCGTTCACCTACCTGCCCTCGTCCTTCGCCGACTTCACCGGGGCCGACTCCGTGGTGGCCAGGCTCGACGGCGACCCGCGGCTGATCTCCTTCGCCGCCGTCATGATCGGCATCGTGCTGGCCGGGGTGATCCTCTGGCTCACCGGCTACTACACCGGCACCGACAAGCGCCCGACCAAGGATGTGGCCGACACCACCACCACCGGGGCGGCTACCGTGGTGCTCTCCGGCATCGGCCTGGGTCTGGAGTCGGCGGTCTACACCACCGGCATCATCGCCGGGGCCGTGTTCCTCGCCTTCACCCTGGGCGGGGTCTCGATCTGGCTGTCGCTGTTCCTGATCGCGCTGGCCGGCTGCGGCCTGCTCACCACGGTCGGCGTCATCGTCGCGATGGACACCTTCGGCCCGGTCAGCGACAACGCCCAGGGCATCGCCGAGATGTCCGGTGACGTGGACGGTGAGGGCGCGCAGATCCTGACCGAACTGGACGCGGTGGGCAACACCACCAAGGCCATCACCAAGGGCATCGCGATCGCCACGGCCGTGCTCGCGGCAACCGCGCTGTTCGGTTCGTACACCGACGCCGTGCAGAAGGCCCTGGCCGACTCGGGTGCGGCCCTGGGTGACCTGCCCCGCAGCTTCGGGGTGGAGATCGTCCAGCCCAACACCCTGGTCGGGCTCATGCTCGGGGCAGCGGTCGTGTTCCTGTTCTCCGGGCTGGCGATCAACGCCGTCACCCGGGCGGCCGGGGCGATCGTGGTGGAGGTCAGGCGTCAGTTCCGCGACAACCCCGGGATCATGGACTATTCGGTCAAGCCGGACTACGGGAAGGTGGTCGACATCTGCACCCGCGACTCGCTGCGCGAGCTGGCCACCCCCGGCCTGCTGGCCGCTCTGGCCCCGGTCGCAGTCGGTTTCGGTCTGGGCATCGGCCCGCTGGCCGGCTACCTGGCCGGTGCGATCGGCGCCGGCGCCCTGATGGCCGTGTTCCTGGCCAACTCCGGTGGCGCCTGGGACAACGCGAAGAAGATCGTGGAAGACGGCCACCACGGCGGCAAGGGCTCCCCGGCCCATGCTGCGGCGGTGATCGGTGACACCGTCGGCGACCCGTTCAAGGACACGGCCGGCCCGTCGATCAACCCGCTGATCAAGGTGATGAACCTGGTCGCCGTGCTCATCGCTCCTGCGGTGGTGCAGCTCAGCGTGGGTGAAGACGCCTCCGCCGCACTGCGTTACACGATCACCGCGATCGCGGTGGCGATCATCGTGGCTGCCCTGGTGGTGACCAAGCGGCGCACCGTCGACTACGGCGACTCCGATGTGGGGACGTCGGCCCCGGTCACCTCTGGTCAGCCGGCCGCCGCCGTGGCCGGGTCACCGACCCAGCCGACGGCACCGGTGGCCACGACGGTGGACGTGGACGAGGGCACCACCTCGGCCCGGACCACCCCGTAACACCCGCTCCGACAGGCCGAACCGGCCGCGTGGACCTGGTCCGCGCGGCCGGTTTCACGTTTGCGCCCGCCGACACGGTAGAACGAGGGCATGAGTGCAGACGCCAAGTCCCGGAACGACGAACTGGTCGGGAAACTCCGCGCCGACCTGACCGGGTTCACCGTGGACGCGGTCAACGACCTGCTCGGGCCGGTGGCTCAGGCCGCCCTGGGGCGTGAGCAGTCGCTGCCCGCCCGTCTGGCTGTGGCCCAGCATCTGGCCTCGCCGTCCCAAGAGCCGCTGGCCGCACTGGTCGCCGTGTTCGTGCTCGGGCTGGAGGTCCCGGCCGGGCGCCTGGCCCGGGCCGTGCCCCGGACCGGGGTGGCCGGGCTGAGCGAACTCGGGCTGCTCGCCGCCGCGGGCCCGGACCCGGCCGATCCGGTGCGGGCCCTGGTCGACCTGCGCCCCTACGCCACGGTGGACGCGCTCGGCCCGGCCGACTGGTGGCTGGCCTCCGACCTGTCCGAGGTGGCCACCGGCCGCCCACTCTCGGAGGATCACGTGCTCGGAGTGGGCGGCGCCTCGCTGACCCTGGCCCGGTGCACCGTACGCCGGCCGACCGGCCGTGTGCTGGATCTCGGCACCGGCTGCGGCATTCAGGCCCTGCACGCCGCGCGGCACTCGAAACACGTTGTGGCCACCGACGTCTCTGCTCGCGCACTGCAATTGGCCGGACTGAACTGGGCGCTCAACGCACCCACCATCGGCACCACCACGATCGAAGGACGACTGGGCAGCCTGCTCGAACCGGTCACCGGCCAGGAGTTCGACCAGGTGGTCAGCAACCCGCCGTTCGTGATCACCCCGCGTTCGACCCCGGCGGCGGCCTTCGAGTACCGGGACGGCGGGATGGTCGGCGACGACCTGGTGCGGCACCTGGTCGAGTCGGTCGGTTCGGTGCTCGCGCCCGGGGGGATCGCCCAGTTCCTGGGCAACTGGGAAGGGCGTGCGGACGAGGGGTGGACCGATCGCGTGTCTTCCTGGCTGACGGCCTCCGGCCTGGACGGCTGGGTGGTGCAGCGGGAGTGGCAGGATCCGGCCGAGTACGCGGAGACCTGGATCCGCGACTCGGGGCAGCACCTGGGGAAGGACGCGGACGACCTGTACGCGGCCTGGCTGGCCGACTTCGCCTCGCGCGGGGTGGAGGGCGTCGGCTTCGGGCTGATCACGCTGCGCCGTCCGGAGCGTGAGAGCGGCGCTCCCTTACGGATCGTCGAGGAGCGTCGCACCGGACCGGGCCTGCCCTGGGGCGACGAGGTGCTGGCCACTCTGGAACGGCACGACTGGCTGGCGGCCCACGACGACGAGGCGCTCCTGGCCGCGACGGTGCGGGTCGCCCCGGACGTCACCGAGGAACGTCACCACCGGCCCGGCGCCGAGGACCCGAGCGTGATCCTGCTCCGGCAGGGTGGCGGCGCGGGTCGTGTGGTGCAGGCGGGCACCGCGCTGACCGGGTTCGTCGGAGCCAGTTCCGGCGACATCCCGGTGGGCCGGCTGATCGGCGCACTCGCCTCCCTGCTGGAGGTGGACGTGGCCGCGTTGCAGACCGAACTGCTCAGCGACGTGCGCAATCTGGTGCGCGACGGGCTGCTGGAGCCGGCCGAGTAGAGGCATGCCTAAGAGCGGATCGTGCGGGTTCGCACGATCCGCCCTCAGCACCGGACCTTAGGCCCGGCTCCAGGTCGCCAGGGCGTGCTCGACCACGGAGATCAGGGTCTGCTTGGCAGACTCCCGCTCCCGGGCGTCGCACACCAGGACCGGAACGTCCTGGCTGAGCTGTAGCGCCTCGCGCACGTCCTCGGGGCGGTGCCGCAGCAGTCCGTCGAAGGCGTTGATGGCGACCACGAAGGGAAGATTGCGGGCCTCGAAGAAATCGATCGGGCCGAAACAGTCTTCCAGTCGCCGGGTGTCGACCAGGACGACCGCCCCGATCGCCCCGCGCACCAGGTCGTCCCACATGAACCAGAACCGGTTCTGACCAGGCGACCCGAACAGGTAGAGCACCAGTTCCTGGTCGATGCTGATCCGGCCGAAGTCCATGGCGACCGTGGTGGTCGTCTTGTTCGGTGTGGCCGAGAGATCGTCCACGCCGACGCTGGCCGAGGTCATCACGGCCTCGGTCCGCAGCGGCATGATCTCGGAGACCGCACCCACGAACGTGGTCTTGCCCGCACCGAATCCACCCGAGATGACGATTTTCGTCGATCGGGTGGCCCTGGTCTCAGAGCCGCTGAAGGCCACTGAGCACCCTCCTCAAGAAAGCTGGATCACGTTCGTCACCAGAAGCGTTCGCCGTGCTCAGCACCTCGACCAGACCCAGCTCGACCATGTCCGCGATAATCACGCGGGCCACGCCGAGCGGGGTGTGCAGCCGGGCGGCGATCTCGGCGACGGAGATCGTTCCCTCACACAACTCGATCACCGTGCTGTGTTCCGGCGAGAGCAAGTCGTTCATTCCCGGGTCCTGGCCGGCGACCGTGGTCACCACCAGAGCCTCGAGGTCGAGGTCGTGCACCGGGCGGGTACGTCCACCGGTTCGGGCGTAGGGACGCACCATCGACGGTGGCGGGTCCCCGCCCTCATGAGCTGAGTAGTCGGTCATCTCGGCAATCTGCTCACATCGGTGGCAGCGAGCCACCGTGGCCGTTGTGCCTGATCTCCGGCGACAGGTGCTGTCCGACCCGGTCGACCAGCAGCGTCATCTCGTAGCCGACCAGGCCGATGTCGGAGGTCGGGGCGGCCAGGACCGCCAGCCAGGATCCGTCCGAGATGGCCATCAGAAGCAGGAAACCGCCCTGCATCTCGACGACCGTCTGGACCACCGCTCCCGCGGCGAAGCACATTGCGGCGCCGTTGGTGAGGCTGCCCAGTCCGGACGCGACTGCGGACAGCTGGTCGGCGCGGTCACGCGGAAGTCCTGCGGAACTCGCCACAAGAAGACCGTCGGCCGAGACCACGGCTGCGTGCGCCACTCCTGGTACCCGCTGTGCGAACCCGTCGACCAGCCAGGTGACGTCGGTGCCGGTGCCCGTGCTCACTGGTCCCCTCCTTGCTCTGCGGAGGAGCCACTGTCGGCACCGCCGTCGCTGTTGGTGGTGAAAAGGCTTGCCCCGACCGGGTTGAAGGCCGGAGCCGGGTCTGACTTCTGCCGTGCCTTGCGGGCATTGGCCAGACCACGCTGGTAGCTGCCCAGCCGGCCACGGACGACGGTAGCGTCTGCGGCCTGGCCGCGGGCCGGGGTGGCGCGGGGACGGGCCGCAGCTGCGTCCGTGACCGCACCGGCCGTCGAGGGCAGCAGGTTGGCGCCGGGCCGGCGGGTCGGCAGACCCGCGTCCGAACGCCCGTCGGTCTCGGGGGCCGAGGCGGCGCGGGCGTTGGTCGCCAGCCAGCGCTGGTCGCCCAGGGCCGCCCAGCGGCTCGACTGCTTGGTGTTCTCCCGCTCGTGGTCGCGCAGGTCGATGACGCGCTGGTCGCCGTTCTCGACCGAGATCGAGGGGGCGGCCGGCGCCGGCTCCGAGCTGAACCAGACCGAGATCTGGTCGAAGATCGGCGTCGGGTCGTTGAAGTCCGGGCGGACGTTCTCGCCGATCATCGGGGACGGCGGCTCGGCCGGCCGGTAGGCGGCCGAGGCCGAGGCCCGGGCGGCCAGCTCGGTCGGCAGATCCGGGTCCTGCCAGTCGGAGTTCTCCTGGCCGGAGGGCAGGCCCCGGTTCGGCGCGGCCCGGAACGAGCCGGTCGAGGCAGACAGCGGGTCGTTGACCGGCAGGCCGCCGGTCGCCGGGCCGCTCTCGATCGGACGACGGCTCAGCCCCGGCAGACCGGAGATGCCCGCGGCCGGAGTGTTGTCGTCGGCGCCGTAGCCGGCCGGGCGGGCCGGAGGCTGCCGCTGGTTGTTCTCGAAGGCCGCCTGGCCGAAGCCCGGCAGGGGCTGACCGAACGTCGGGTCGGGCTGACCGAGCCCCCGCACCTGCTGCGCGGTGAAGTTCGGCGGGTTCTGCTGGCCGAAGCCGAGCCCGGCGCGGGTGTTGAAGCCCTGCTCGGGCTGCTCGTCCTCCGGGCCGAAACCCTGCTCGTTCTGCCCGAAGCCCTGGCTGAGCCCGCCCAGCGGCTGCGGGGTGCGCGCCCCCGGGGTGCGGGTGGGCAGGCTGGGGATACCGCCCGGGGTGGTCTCCGGCGGCGGCAGCGTGAACTGCGGGGTGCGGGCGGGCTGGCTCTCCGGACGGGCGAAGCCCTGCTGCTGGTCGTCCTGGCTGAAGCTGAAGGCCGCGGGCTGCTGCTGCGGGGCCGCGCCCGGACGGGCGGCGAATGTTCCGGCGTTGCGTTCGGGAGCCTCGCCCGGCGCGGTGGGGATGTTCGGGGTGAACAGCCCGCTGGAACCGGTGTCGGCAATGTTCGAGGCCTCGGGCGGCAGGCCGGCGTTCGTGCCGGTGGCCGGCCCGCGGCGACGGCGGGGCAGTTCGGAGTCGTCCTCGTCGGCGACCGAACGGACGCCTGCGGCGGCCTGGGCGGCCGCCCCGGCCGCGGTGGCGGCGGGTGAGGGAGCGGGGATCTGCTGCTCGCGCAGCGCCGGCTGACCCATCTGCCCGAAGGTGCCGTACCCGTTCTGCGCCTGGCCCTGCGGCTGCGACAGCTGCGGACGGGGCATGCCCGCCGACGGGGTGAGCGGCCGGACCTGCGGGTTGGTGCCGGTGGGGTTCTCGCCGGTGCTGCCCGGGGCGCCGATGACCAGCGAGGCGGGCACCCGGACGAGGGCGATGGTGCCCGAGGCGTCGGGCCGGGCCTGCAGCTGCACCCCGAAGGTGCCGCGGCGGGCCAGGCGGGCGACCACGAACAGACCCATGCGGGACGGGACCTGGGTGTCGATCGACTCGGGCTGGGTGAGGCGGGCGTTCAGGCGGTCGAGCTCACCGGGGCTGATCCCGACACCGGCGTCGAGCACCTCGATCTGCAGGCCGCCGTCGGCGGTGAAGGCCGCGGAGAGCACGATCGCGCTGGAGGGCGGCGAGTACATGGCCGCGTTGTCGAGCAGCTCGGCCAGCAGGTGGACGAGCTCGCCGGCGACCGTACCGGCGATCGAGGCGCCGCTGACCGGCTGCAGCCGGACCCGCTCGTACTGCTCCATCTCGGAGGTGGCGGCGCGGAACAGCTCCGCGATCTTGACCGGGGCCGTGGCCCGGGTGCGCACCGCGGAACCGGCGAGCACCAGCAGGTTGTCGTTGTAGCGGCGCATCCGGGCGGCCAGGTGGTCCAGCCGGAACAGGTTGCGCAGCTGGTCGGGGTCCTGCTCCTGGCTCTCCAGGCTGTCGATGATGGCGAGCTGCTTCTCCACCATCGACTGGCTACGGCGGGACATGCTGACGAAGGCCTCGTCGAGCGCGCGGCGCAGGCGGACCTGGGCGGTGGCCAGACGCACGGCCTCGGCACCGAGGTCGTCGACCGCGTGGGCCACCTCGAGGGTCTCCGGACCGGGGTTGAAGTCGGCCGGGAGCACCGGGGGCAGCGAGATGTCGGCCCCCACACCGTCCTGCTCGATCCGGGCCACCGCGGCCGGCAGCTGCACGCTGGCGACCTCGACGGCACCGGCGCGCAGCCGGCGCAGCGGGGCGGTGACGGTACGGGCGATCGTGGTCAGCAGAGCGCTCACCACGAGGATGGTGACGAGCACGGCCCCGGCCACCACGGCGACCCGGAAGAGCGCTCCGGTCTCGGCGTCCTGCGCCGTCTTCAGTGTGGTGCGACCCGCCTCGGTGGCGACCGTCTCGATGTCGGCCAGCCGGCTGACCGCGAGCTTGGTGAAGTCGTTGGGCGAACCGAGGCTGTCGCCGGGCTCGACCAGCGAGTTCTCGAGGGAGTTGCGCCAGCGGTTCATGTTGGCGTTGAGGTTGCTGAGCTCGAGCAGGCGCCTGGTCTGTGCGTCGTCGGCCACCGCCTCGGCCTGGGTGACCCCGAGGGCCTGCTGCGCGACCAGGGACTCGAGGTTACGCACGGTGGTGATGTTGACCTTGGTCTGACCGGTGAACACCCCGCTGAAAACGGTGATCTCCTCGGCCGCGGAGAAACCGGTGCGGGACACCGCGGAGAACAGCTGACCGCCGGCCACCGTGTCGATGTCGTTGGTGGTGACGCCGAGGTCGGTGGCCAGGTTCTCGGGGAGGTCACGGGTGACGTCGAAGAGCAGCTCGGTGATCGAGCGCACCTGGTTGACGCCGGTGCTGCCGCTCAGCGCGCCGTTGTCGATCATGCTGTCGACCGTCGACCGGATCGAGGGGATCCGGTCGAGCTGGGCGAGCATGGTGGTGGCGGTGCCGGGCAGGGCCGAGTCGGACGAGCCGCGGTCGGCCAGGTCCTCGAGCTTCGGCCGGATGGCAGCGACCTCGGAGTCGGTCTGGGCGCGCAGGCCGGCCAGCTTCTCGGCGTCGGTGTTGGCCCCCGGCATGCCGAACTCGTTGAACAGCACGCGGCTGAGCCGCAGCGACGGCTCCATCAGCTCGGCGTCGAGCCGGGCGGTGTGTGCCTTCTGGTAGGTGGTGGTCAGCGACCAGACCAGGAAACCGCCACCGATGAGCAGCACGACGAGCGGAATGGTGACCAGAAGCGTCAGCTTGCGGCGGATGGACCATCCGGCAATAGACGAGCGACGGGGCGCGTCCGGGACGCTCTCGACGTCGGCCCCCGGTTCGGCCGAACCGTGTCGCGGCACGCGATCCTCCCTGCGGCCACTCTCAAGTGGCATCCGGTAATCTGGCCGTCCGCTCAGTGATCTTTCCGCGTCTTCGTTGACGCGGTCCATCCCCGGCATCTCGGCCCACCTCGTTGTCCAGCGTGTGCTGATCGTGGCAGAAGGTCTCGTCAGAGGCTACGTCCCGATGCAGGCACTCGACGAACCTGGCCTCACCGCGCACGGCCAACTTGAGGGCCTTATTCTCCGCACTCGTGTCCAAATCACCCTAGCGCCTCGGGGCAACCCGACGGCAATCGTGGCCCATGCCCACCGGCTACGGCCTGGGCAACCTCCGTTCAGTGGGATTCGTTGTGACGCTGAACACACCCGGATGGACTTGCCGCACTTGAGCCGGGGGTGGCTCCTCGTCACTTTGCGTGTCACTCTCGCTGCGGAGACGTGACGCCGACGAAGGCCGCGAGCACCCACGCCCGGCGGCTCTCGGGTTACGGTGCTTCACCGGTGCGCGTTGTGTAGCGTCCCGCCCCAGCCGCGTGACGGAGGCGAAGAACGCCCCCGTCTGCCCGTCCGGAGAAGAACGGACAGCGTCGCGGGGGGAGTGAGCGTCAGTGGACAGCGTCAGGAAAGGTGAGCCTGTGGCCGCCAGCAAGACCACGAACGGCAGGCGGCTCGTGATCGTCGAGTCGCCTACCAAGGCCCGGAAGATCGCCGAGTACCTCGGCCCGGAGTTCGACGTCGAGGCGAGTGTCGGCCACATCCGTGACCTGCCCCAGCCCAGCGAGCTCCCGCCGGAGATGAAGAAGGGCCCCTTCGGGAAGTTCGCCGTCGACGTGGACAACGGCTTCGAGGCCTACTACGTGGTCGACGCCGACAAGAAGAAGAAGGTCGGCGAGCTCAAGCGGGCGCTGAAGGACGCGGACGAGCTCTACCTCGCCACCGACGAGGACCGCGAGGGCGAGGCCATCGCGTGGCACCTGCTGGAAGTACTGCAGCCGAAGATCCCGGTGCACCGGATGGTGTTCCACGAGATCACCCGGGAGGCGATCAGCCGCGCCCTCCAGCAGACCCGCGACCTGGACGAGCGCCTGGTCGACGCCCAGGAGACGCGCCGGATCCTGGACCGGCTGTACGGCTACGAGGTCTCCCCGGTGCTGTGGCGCAAGGTGCGGGCCGGCCTCTCGGCCGGACGGGTGCAGTCCGTCGCCACCCGTCTGGTGGTCGAGCGCGAACGCGAGCGGATGGCCTTCCGGGCCGCCTCGTACTGGGACCTGACCGGTGACTTCGCCGCGTCCGAGCCGCACGCCCAGGCGGGCCGCTGGTTCGGTGCCCGCCTGGTCGCCCTGGACGAGCGCCGTGTGGCCACCGGCCGCGACTTCGACGACACCGGCCGGCTGACCTCGCCGGACGTCGTCCACCTGGACGAAGCCGCCGCGAACGCCCTGGTGCGAGCCCTCGAAGGGGCGAGCACGAGCGTCCGTAGTGTCGAGGAGAAGCCCTACCGGCGGCGGCCGGCCGCCCCGTTCACCACCTCGACCCTGCAGCAGGAGGCCGGGCGCAAGCTGCGGCTGTCGGCCAAGCAGGCGATGCGCACCGCCCAGTCGTTGTACGAGAACGGCTACATCACCTACATGCGTACCGACTCCACGACGCTGTCGGACCAGGCGGTCAACGCCGCCCGGCAGCAGGCCGCGGACCTGTACGGCGCCGAGTACGTCCCGGCGCAGCCCCGGGTCTACGCCAGCAAGTCGAAGAACGCCCAGGAGGCGCACGAGGCGATCCGCCCGGCCGGAGACCACTTCCGGACCCCGGCCCAGGTCTCGAGCGAGCTCAGCGGCGACGAGTTCCGGCTCTACGAGCTGATCTGGAAGCGCACGGTGGCCTCGCAGATGGAGGACGCCCGCGGCTCCACCGCGACGATCCGGCTCGGGGCGCGCACCTCCGACGGCCGCGACGCGGTCTTCGGCGCTTCCGGCACGGTGATCACCTTCCGTGGCTTCCTGGCCGCCTACGAGGAGGGCCGGGACGAGGAGCGTCACGGTGGCGACGACGACGAACGACGGCTGCCGGAACTGGCGGTCGGTGACGCGCTCGACACCCGGGACCTGACCGCCGACGGTCACACCACCTCCCCGCCGCCGCGCTACACCCAGGCCAGCCTGGTCAAGGCGCTGGAGGAGCGGGGGATCGGCCGGCCCTCCACCTACGCCGCCACGATCGACGTGATCGTCAACCGGGGCTACGTCGGGCACAAGGGCAACGCGCTGGTGCCGACCTGGCTGGCGTTCGCGGTCACCCGGCTGCTGGAGGAACACTTCGGCGGGCTGGTCGACTACGAGTTCACCGCCTCGATGGAGGCCGACCTCGACCAGATCGCCGCCGGTGAGCAGGACCGCCGGCAGTGGCTGGCCCGGTTCTACTTCGGTGACGGCTCGGCACCCGAAGGCGACGGCAGCAGCCAGCAGCCGCGCCCGGCCGGACCGGACGCCATGCACGGGCTCAAGCCGCTGGTCGACGACCTGGGCGACATCGACGCCCGGGACATCAACTCGGTGCCGCTGGGCGAGGGCATCGTGTTGCGGGTCGGCCGCTACGGCCCCTACCTCGAGGTGCCCGGCGAGGACGGCGAGGCCCGGCGGGCCAGCGTGCCGGACGACGTGGCGCCGGACGAGCTGACCGTGGAGAAGGCCCGCGAACTGCTCGAGACCCAGGCCGACGGCGACCGTGAGCTGGGCACCGACCCGGACACCGGACGTCAGATCGTGGCCCGCAACGGCCGGTTCGGCCCCTACGTCACCGAGATCCTCCCGGACGACGCGCCGAAGTCGGCCAAGCCGCGCACCGGCAGCCTGTTCAAGAGCATGGACGTGCAGTCGGTGACTTTGGACGAGGCGTTGCGACTGCTGTCCCTGCCTCGCCTGGTCGGGGTCGACCCGGAGACGAACGAGGAGGTCACCGCCCAGAACGGCCGCTACGGCCCGTACCTGAAGCGGGGCACCGACTCCCGGTCGCTGGAGACCGAGGACCAGATCTTCACGGTCACGATGGAGCAGGCCCAGGCCATCTACGCCCAGCCCAAGCAGCGTGGCCGCCGGGCCGCGGCGCCGCCGCTGCGCGAGCTCGGGCCGGACCCGGTGACCGAGGCCCCGATCGTGATCAAGGACGGCCGGTTCGGCGCCTACGTCACCGACGGCACGACCAACGCCACCCTGCGCAAGGGGGACGAGGTCGAGTCGGTCACGCTGGAGCGGGCTGCCGAACTGCTCGCCGAGAAGCGGGCGGCGGCGCCGCGCAAGACCACGAAGAAGACGGCCAAGAAGACCACCAAGACGACGGCGAAGAAGACCACGTCGACGGCGGCCAAGAAGACGGCCGCGAAGAAGACCACGGCCAAGAAGACGACCGCCGCCAAGAAGGCCCCTGCAAAAAAGGCCACCACCAAGAAGACGGCGGCCGCCGAGTAACCGGCTCCGTACTACCGCCGGACGAACCGGCGGTAGTACGGACGCCCGTACGCCCGGTTCGGGCGGACTCGGCCCGAACCGGTCCCGAATCGCCCTGAAACCGGCCCACAGGCGGTGCCCACGGACGTCCTTGAACGGAAACCTCTTCTGGGGACACGGAACGACCGTTGCCGAACGGGGCGCGCCGGGAACGGTCGTCCCGGCCCCTCGGGACCCGCCCGCTGATTCCGGAGAGTGTCCGTGGCGGCGGTTACCCTGACCGAGTGACAGCCAGTGGAGAGCACCCGAACGGGCCGGACGACGTCGCACCGGTCTTCCAGGTACCCGCGCTGCGCCGCTTCCGGCCGGCCCTGGTTGGGTCGTCGCTGGGTGAGTGGCTCGGTCTGCTGGCCCTCGTCGCCCTGGCCGCCACCCTCACCGACGGGTCGTACACCCAGATCAATCTGGCCGTCGCCGGTGTGCTGGCCCTGCGGCTGGTCCCGGCCGTGCTGCTCGGCCCGGCCGTCGCCGCGGTGACCGACCGGCTGAACGGCCGGCTGGTGCTGGTCTCGGCCGACCTGCTGCGCGCCCTGCTCTTCGTCAGCATCCCCGTCATCGGCAAGCTGACCTGGCTCTACGTCGCGGCCCTGCTGATCGAGGGGCTGGCGCTCGCCTCAGCGCGGGCGAAGCAGACGTCGATCCCCGCGCTGGTGCCCGGGCACCGCACCCAAGAGGCCCTTCGGGCCGGGCGGGGCGTCATCTACGGCGCGGCCCCGGTCGCGGCGCTCGCATTCGCACTGCTGAGCCTGATCAACGGTGTGCTCGCCACTGCGGCCGACCGGTTCGGTGACCGGCCGATCGACCTGATGCTCTACGTCACCGCACTCACCTTCGTCTTCTCCGCCCTGGCGGCCGCCCGGGTCGCGATCCCCCGTCCCGAGACCGGCGACCTCCCGGCCCGTACCTCGGTGATCGGGGCGATCGCCGCCGGCCGGGGGTCCGTCACCTCCACCCCGGCGCTGCGGGGTCTGGTCACCGGCATGCTCGGGGCCTTCGCCGCGGCCGGTGCCGTGCTCGGCCTGGCCCAGACCTACGCCCGCGATCTGGGCGCTGGTCAGCCGGGCTTCGGTGTGCTGTTCGCCGCGGTGTTCATCGGCCTGGCCCTGGGGCTGCGGATCGGGCCGCAACTGCTCGACGGCCTTTCCCGCTTCCGGCTGTTCGGCCTCAGCCTGATCGCGGCCGGGATCTCCCTGGCCGCGCTCGCCCTGATCCCGAACATGGTGATGGCCGTTCTGCTGGCCGGAGTCCTGGGCGTCTGCGGGGGTACGGCGTGGGCGGGCGGGCAGGCGCTGCTCGACCTGGCCGCCGACGGCGGTACGCGCCGACGCACCTCCGCCTACCTCACCTCGGCCACCCAGATCGTCCTGCTGGTGGTCCTGGCCGCCGGGCCCGCGCTGGCCGCGATGATCGGCCGGCACACCGTCAACTTCACCGACACCCGCGCGCTCAGCTACAACGGCGCCGCGTTCGTCTTCCTGATCGCCGCCCTGCTCACGCTGGCACTGGGCATCACCACCTACCGGCAGCTCGACGACCAGGCCGGCACCAGCCTGCGGCACGACCTGCGCGCCCGCTGGGCCGGCCGCCGTCCGGCTGCTGTCAGCCGTCCGCGCGCCGGATACCCGGGTGTGTTCGTGGCGCTCGAGGGGGGCGACGGTTCGGGCAAGTCCACCCAGGCCCGGCTGCTGGCCGAATGGCTGCGCTCCGACCAGGGCCACGACGTGGTGCTCACCCGCGAGCCGGGCGCCACTCCGCTCGGGGTCCGGCTGCGCGAGGTGCTGCTCGGCACCGGCGCCCAGCTGGGCAGCCGCCCCGAGGCGCTGTTGTTCGCCGCCGACCGGGCGCACCACGTCGAGGCGGTGGTCCGGCCCGCCCTGGCGCGGGGGGCCGTGGTGGTCACCGATCGCTACATCGACTCCTCCGTGGCCTACCAGGGCGCCGGCCGGGACCTGGACGGCGACGAGGTGCGGCGGATCTCCGAGTGGGCCACCGAGGGTCTGGAGCCGGCCCTGACCGTGCTGCTCGACGTGGATCCGATGGTCAGCAAGGCCCGCCGCGCGCACGATCTGACCCGGGGTGGCGAAGACCGTCTGGAGTCCGAGTCGGACACCTTCCACGAGCGGGTCCGCGCCCAGTTCCTCGCCCAGGCGCGCAGCGCCCCGCACCGTTACCTGGTGATCGACGCCGGGCTGAGTGCAGAAGAAGTGCAGCAGCTGATCCGCGAAGGGGTGCGCCAGGTGCTCCCGGTCTCGGCCCGGCGCCGGGCCGAGCTGGACGAGCGGCTGGCCGAGGAGGACCAGACCCGCGAGCGCCGGGCCCGGGCCGAGGCCGAGGTGCTGCGGATGGACGCGGACCTGCGCCGCCGCCGGGTCGAGGAGGCCCGGGAACGCGAGGAGTCGCGTCGCCGGGCCCGTGACGAGGCCGAGCGGCAGCTGCAGCAGGAGGCCGAGCGGGAGCTGCGGGCCCAGGAGATGCAGCGCAACCGCGAAGAGGTCGACCGCCGTGCCGCTGCGGCGGCGGCCGCAGCGGCACTCGGCCCGGTCACCGAGCCGGTGCAGATGCCCAGTCGGCGCACGGCCCACAGCGGCGAGCCCGGCCAGGTGGAGCAGGGTGCCGACGCGCAGCCCGTCGTTCAGCCGGAGTCCGGCCCGTTCCAGCAGCCCGGCCCCTCCCAGCAGGCGAGCCCGGGTCAACCGGGCCAGTTCCAGCAGCCTGGTCAGGCCGGGCCCGACCAGGCCCGGCCCAATGACTTCCGGCAGCCTGGTGGGGCCCCTCAGCCCGGCCATGTTCAACCTGGTCAGGTTCCGCAGCATGGCCAGCCCCACCCCGGCCAGTTCCGGCAGGCCGGCCAGGGGCAGCACTCGGCCGCTCCCCCGCCGGCTCGGAGCCAGCAGCCGTCCCAGCAGTTCGGGCAGCCCGACGAGTTGACCGCCCCGCAGCGGTCTCGCTCGGCTGAATGGGCCGCCCCAGAGCAGGCCGAGCACGACCCATGGGCAGCTCCAGAGGCGGCCGAGCCCACCCGGCCGGTGCCGCCCGTTCCCCCGGCCGCCCAGGTTCCACCTGCGCACCAGCCCACCGCATACCCGGCCCCGCACCCAGCCGAACCGCCCTACGAGGGCGCCACCACACCCGTCCCCAATCGGCCCTTGCGCCCGCAACTGCCCGAGACCGAGCGTCGGGAGCAGGAGCTACCGCCCACCCCGGCCCCTACCCCGGCGCGAGCCACTCCCCCGCCCACCGCCCAGATGCCTGAGGTCGCCGACGTGACCGCACTCGAGTTCGACCAGGACCGCACGATCAACCTGTCCGACGGCGAGACCACCACCGACACCGGCGGCAACCCCGTCCGGCGGCGAGGACGGCGGCAGGCGTGAGCGTCTGGGACGACGTGGTCGGGCAGGAAGCCGCGATCGCGATCCTGAAGCAGGCCGTCAAGGCCGCCGGCGAGATGGTGGCGGCCGGCGTGGGGCTGGGAGTGGATGCGGCCCCGGACTCCGGCGAGGCGGCCGCCATCTCCGGCGGCATGACCCACGCCTGGCTGATCACCGGCCCGCCCGGTTCGGGCCGCTCCACCGCCGCCCGGGCGTTCGCTGCCGCGCTGCAGTGCCCTCAGGGCGGCTGCGGCGTCTGCCACGCCTGCCAGACCGCGCTGTCCGGTGCCCACGGTGACGTCCGGCTGGTCGCCACCGAGCACGTCATCCTGCGCGTGCTCGACGTCAAACCCCTGATCGAACTCGCTCAGCGCAGCCCGGCCGAGGGACGTTGGCGGGTGATCGTGATCGAGGATGCCGACCGCCTCAACGACTCCTCCGGCAACATGCTGCTGAAGGCCATCGAGGAGCCGCCGCCCCGCACCGTCTGGTTGCTGTGCGCACCCAGCTCGGACGACGTGCTCACCACCATCCGCTCCCGCTGCCGCCGGGTCGGTCTGCGTACTCCGCCGGTCGCCGCCGTCGCCGAGTTGCTGGTGCGGCGCGACGGGGCCGACCCGGCGATCGCCGCCTTCGCCGCGCGCTCGGCCCAGAGCCACATCGGTCTGGCCCGCCGCCTCGCCCTCGACGAGGACGCCCGGATCCGCCGGCGTGACGTGCTCAAGCTGCCGCTGAAACTGCGCAGTGTCGGCGCCGCCGTGCTGGCCGCGGGCGAGCTGATCGAGGTCTGCAACGAGGAGTCCAAGGCCAGTACCACCGAGCGCGACGCCACCGAGAAGGCCGCACTGCTGCGTTCCCTCGGCGCCGAAGGCCTGTCCACGTTGCCCCCGGCCGTGCGCAGCCAGGTCAAGCAACTCGAGGAGAACCAGAAGCGCCGGGCCACCCGGGCCACCCGCGACGTCCTCGATCGTTCCCTGATCGACCTGCTCTCGCTCTACCGCGACGTGCTCGTGCTGCAGCTCGGCGAGGGCCGCGCGGGCGAGGTGGAGCTGGTCAATGCCGAGATGGCCGATCTCATCGAGGCCGAGGCCCGCAACACCACCGCGACCTCCACACTGCGCCGGATGGAGGCGATCGGCCAGGCCCGCGAGCGGATCGAGGCCAACGTCTCCCCGCTGCTGGCCCTCGAATCGCTGATGGTGCAGCTGCGCCCGGCCGCGTGAGCACGGCCGGTTCGTATAGCGTTCTCGAACGGCCGCGCCCCGCTCACCAGATACGCCGAGGAGAACGATGTTCCGCAGCGACCGGCGGGAGCACCGACCCGCCGTCCGGTCCCTGACCCTCCTTGCTGCAGTAGCCCTCGGGGTGAGCTCCTGCTCGTTCCCCGACTCCGGGTCCGACGGCGGCTCGAACGCCGACCCGACCGCGCTGCCCTCGGCCGGGAGCGTGCCCTCCGGGGTCACCGACCCGGCCGAGGATGCGGCCTACCAGAAGTTCTACGGCCAGCAGGTGAAGTGGACCGACTGCGGCGAAGGCCTGCAGTGCACGAAGTACCAGGTGCCGGTCGACTGGGACGAGCCCGCGGGCGCGACCATCGAGATCTCGGTCAACAAGCTCCCGGCCGCCGGTGACGACCCGATCGGTTCGCTGGTGGTCAACCCCGGCGGGCCCGGCGTCTCCGGTCTGGACTACGCCGCGGTCGCCCAGCAGGCCTTCGGCCAGAGCATCCTGAACGCCTACAGCGTGGTCGGCTTCGACCCCCGCGGGGTCGGCGAGTCGGCACCGATCGAGTGCTACAGCGACGAGCAGTACGACGAGTCCACCTCGGCCGAGGGAACGCCGGACGACCAGGCCGAGATCGCCGAGGCGGTGGCCGACTCCAAGGACTTCGCCCAGGCCTGCCAGCAGAACACCGACACCGCACTGCTGGAGAACGTCGACACGCTCAGCACGATCAAGGACATGGACGTGCTGCGCGCCCTTCTCGGCGACGACGTCCTCTCGTACCACGGCGCTTCCTACGGCACCTACCTCGGCGCCTGGTACGCCGAGGCGTTCCCCTGGCGGGTCGGCCGGATGACCCTCGACGGCGCCATCGACCCCTCCACCACCGCCGAGGAGTACACCGCCGGCCAGGCCGAAGGCTTCTCCCGCGCCCTGCGCGCCTTCGTCACCGACTGCCAGGAAACCGGCGACTGCCCCCTGCGCGGCTCGGTGGAAGAAGGTGTGGCCCAGCTCGCCACCCTGGTGGACCGCACCGATGAGAACCCGCTCGACACCGGTGACCCCGAGCGTCCTCTGACCCAGTCGTTGATGTTCACCGGCATCGCCCAGGGCCTTTACGCCCAGCAGCTGTGGCCGATGCTCACCACCGGCATCTCCCAGGCCACCTCGGGCGACGGCACCGGCCTGCTCACCCTCGCCGACGCCTACCTCGAGCGCACCGAGGACGGCCACTACGGCCAGACCCTCGCCGCCAACCCCGCGATCTTCTGCCTGGACGTCCCGGAGACCCGTACCCCGGAGCAGATCGCCGAGGGCGCCGCCGCGCTCAACAAGCAGTTCCCCCCGCTCGGCGGCTCCATCGGCTGGGGCGGCCTCGGCTGCTCGCAGTGGCCCTACAAGGCCGTGATGGAGCGCAAGGAGCTCCACGCCACCGGCGCCGCCCCCATCCTGGTGCTGGGCACGATCGACGACCCGGCCACCCCGTACGAGTGGTCCGAGGCCCTGGCCTCCCAGCTCGACTCCGGCCGCCTGCTCACCTGGGAGGGCACCGTCCACACGGCCTACCGCCAGGGCAGCACCTGCGTGGACGAGAAGGTCGAGGACTACCTGCTCACCGGCGCCCTGCCGGCCGAAGGAACCACCTGCAAGTAGCCCCCGCCACGCGCACGGGCAGCCTGCGTTCGGCAGCACTCCCCGGAGCCCGTATACTCGTGCATCGTCGCTCCGGCAGAACCTTGCTGGGCCTGCGGCGCGCCACCTTAGCTCAGTTGGTAGAGCAGCTCATTCGTAATGAGCAGGTCGTCGGTTCGAGTCCGACAGGTGGCTCCGAGGTCAGAGGGCCGAAACAGGGTCTGACCAGCAGGAACGTTGATCGGTGGCACACGAGTCATGTGCCACCGATTGCTGCTTTGGGCGGGTGGTTGCCAGGGATCTTGCCCCATGCTTGCCCCTCCACCTGAGTGCAGTCACCTGCCTCCTAGGCCGACGCGCAGCCGCCTCGCTTCTATGGATCGCGTCATCCAACATGGCCTGGCAATCGCAACAAATCAGACCAAGCCCCAGCCCAGCAGAACCCAAAAGGCAAAAGGCCCAGCTAGAAGCCACCCCCAGAGCCAAAAATGCGAGATCGCCCACCCCGGGACAGCATCCCCTACCGGACCAACGACCTGCCGACCTGGACCATCACAACTTTCACCTATGCACGCCCATAGCACCCGGCCAACATGTGCGTTCTGGTAATAGCGGGTGTGTTCGCCCCAAATTTCGCTATACCGCTCAAAATTCAAAACTTCTACGGACTTCACGGCTCGGTCAAGCCCGTATCTTTCATATGGCCCGCCGCCAACACAGACTGGATCCAAGATTGAACCGACATCCCACCAACTCTTGACCACAGGTACATCCATCTCCGGACCAGCCACCAACCGCCGGCCGACAAGAGCCTGCAGAACCAAGAGAACTGCCACCGCTAGCGCGACTGGACTGACAAACAGATCAAGCAAGGGTTTAAAGAGACCAAAATTGTACTGAGGAATTTCATGTAACTCTTCGCGCCCTTGGTAGACAGCCATTGGATGCTTGAGAAGAGGAATGAACATAGTTTCAGTAAATATCTTGATTACCTCAATGACGTATAGCACTCCAGATGCCATTATAGCTGGCGCAAGTATCACTAAGACCCACTGCAGAAATAGGAATGGCTTTGTAGCCGTTCGTGCAAAGCCCAAAAGATTTGCGCCTGAACCTACCGTCACCAAGCCGTCGGTAAACCCGGGCTCGGAAGCGGTCAGGTAACGTGCGATCGCACCTCCTTGCGAGTGCCCAACTATGACCAACCTGTCGACATGACTGCGCAGCAATTCGGCCGTTGACCGCACAGATTCAACAATGTCACCCAAAATCTCCCGATTCGCAGAGAATGCCCATGCATCCCCTAAAACATAGATGCACGCACGTGCCACGAAGCTATTCTCCGGAGCGGAGCGTCCAAAGAGAGTCTCAATAATTAATACGAAAGTACCCAGAACGGCCATAATAGCAGCTACTACCGGGATTATGAGTAGGCGCCAAACCATCGACTGGAGCACGCGGGCCAAGAAATGAAGGAGAAAAACTCGCGAACCAGGCTTCTTTACTTCGAGTGAAGCTTGCGCTCGCACCATCCCCAATGCGTTGCTCATAACTAGAAGGAGAGGAACAGTAGCAAGGCACCATCCCCAAACCTTCCATGCAGATGGGCGTCCGAGGGCATGCTCTGTAACTACATCATTCCATCACGCCTCAACACAGGAAACCTCCAATCGATCTTGACCGAGCGGAATACTCAGTGTGACTGTCTTGTCCGCGTCGCCCGTTTTATACGCAACCTCGACCCCCCGAGGGGCGGCACTAGTTAGGCAGCTCACCCCTTCCGATAAAGTCGCACCTGCGACTTGATTGCCAATACCATGAACAAATATAAGACCGACCTTTTCTGTTGTCACAGTTCTCATCTTAATCGATCCAAGCAGCGCAACATGGCGTTTCGCTCTTGTTCCAGATTTCGGGGGAAGGCGCCAAGGATCGCTTGGCGCCTTCCCCCGGATAGGCTGTCTAGCTCTGGTCAGTCGCCGCCAAGCGCTCTAGAGATCTTGGCGTTAGCAGAGTCAACTTCATCGTCGATGCATCCAGCGTAGATTCTCAACAGAACATCAGCGCTGTGCCCCGCGCGACGGGCAACTTCGGGGATCGGAACACCCGAATTAAGCCAAAGAGTTACTCCCCCATGTCGAAGGTCATAGGGACGCCGGCCGAGTGGACTCTTCACCAGGGCTGGAGTGAGCGCATACCCGCGGGCCTCGGCCCACACTGCGTTATAAGCCGTCTGGCTGTAACGACCGCCCGTGGCAGTCCCAAATAAGCGCCCGCCCGGCCCAAGTCCAAAACGTTCGATATGCGTCCGCAAGAGCTGTACCAGCATCGGGGGGATGGGTACGGCGCGCACTTCCTTCCGGGCACGCCATTTGAGACCGCGCAACTCATTTGTAGATCCGTCATCCGTCCAAGCTGTCCCGGCCTCCGGTTCAGATCGGGCCAGGGTTACTAAACCCCATCCCTGCTCCGGAAGCACGAAGTCATCCTGGACCACGGCCAGGGCCTCACTGGGCCGAGTCGCGGCGTAGTACATCAGGCCAAAGAACGCAACCAGCTTTGGGCCACGATCTCGGCCAACATAAGAGACCCCCATAAGGCACTCGGCGAACTGCGCCGGGGACAGAACAACTCGCCGGTCTACTTCGTCTGCGACCTTGGCAACCTTCCATTGCACCGTACCTACCGGGTTCACCGAGAGGTGCCCCAGTTCGACCGCATAGCCGAAAAAATTGTGCAGTACGGCCCTCTTTCGGCGCGTCGTCGCGGCTGCGGCCGGGCTCCCGTCCATCTTGGAAGCACAGGCGTCCAACGCAATCCGTACGAGTGCCGGCCGCTGGCTCACATCGTCAAGCGCGTCAATTGGCAGCGCGTTTCGGGCCAACCACGCTAGCGCCTCAGCGCTGTCATCTGGTTTCTCTTGATCGCGCCTTGGCGGGTTGAAAGCCGCGTTGATGAGGGCCTTCCGGAGCGTGTCGGCAGCGGGAGGGTTGGCTGCATTGGGCTTTACCAGGACGGGGAGCACCGTCGCCAGGGCTTGCGCGGTGCCCCGTCGTGTTTTGCCCGCCGCGGTCGGCCACTTGAGAGTGGTGTAGGCAAGAGCCAAGTCGTAAACGCTGATTGTCTCCCGTGTCTCCATCATGGACGCGGGTAAGCCGGATTCGACGTCAAATCCCTCTCCCCTGCGGGTCGCTTGGATCAAGTCGGACCGGAAACTCTCGGCCAGGCCGCGGGTCTTGAACGAGCGCCGCTTGAATCGGCCGGCCAATCGCCAGCGCACCGAGTAGGGCTTGCCCCGGTCCTTCCGGATGTCCAGCGGGTAGATGTCTACTCGATAGGTGATCACGCAGCCTCCTCAAGCGTTTTGAGCCAGGTAGCCAGGACGGAACGGCGGACGCGCAGCTCTCGGTTGGGCAGTCGGACGCACTGCGGGCCGGTGCCGAGTTCGCGCCAGCGTTGCCAGGTACGGCGGGGGATTCGGAGTTCGGCCAGGACTTCGGCGACAGTCAGAAGGTCGGTTGGCTTCGGCGTCATTGGCTCTCCCATCCGAGGTCAGGCGCAGTTCGGGTGCGTGTGCGATCCGTCGTCGTAGGTGAGCGGCTGACGGCAGCGGATGCAGGTCGGCCCCGTTTTGGGAGGGGTAGCCGTACCAGCCGTCCCAACGTCGTTTTGGCTGGTCAGGCCCGGGACGGCTTGTTGGGGTGGTACGGCTTGAGCCGTACCGGGCAGCTCACCCTGGTCGTGCCCGTGCTCGGGGTGAAGCCGTACCACCGAGTGCAGGCGTACCCGCTCTGAACTGGGGCTTTGAGGCTGGGACGGCTGGGACGCCTTCTCGGGGTGCCCCTCATCCGGGGCCGTTTCGGGGGTGGGTGGGCAGTAGCGGGACCAGGCGTCGGTGAAGTCCTCGCGGCGGTAGCCCTTGGCCTGGCCCTCGGTGAAGCGGTAGGTGCCGGGGCGGATGTCGTACTCGGCCAGGAGCTTGCCGAGCTTCATTGCCGTCACTCCGTCGCCGCGCGGGCCGAGGGTGGCCCAGGGTGCCTCCGGGTCGGCGCATAGGCGCTGGATCAGGACGCCGGTCGGCAAGGCCGGAGCGTTGCCGAACGCGGCCTGGCAGTCACGCAGGAGCCGCACCGACAGCGGTTCCTCGCTCACGGCGTCCCGTTCGCCGGTCAGCATCACGCAGGCAGCTCGGGCGCGCTGGGGCCAGTGCCCACCGGCCAGGTCGGCGATCGCCACCAGGGGTTCCCAGGTGTCGGCGGCCCGGTCCTCTACCGGCATGTCCGGCTCGGCGGCCTCCAGCTCGGCCGCGTGTGCTCTTACCCAGGTGTGTAGCTCCCCGGCGATCCGGCGCAGGTTTGGGCCGTCCCGACGCTCCCGGTACGGGGCGACCGTCTCACCCGGTGCGCGCCGACGCATACGGATCACGGCAGCCCGGTCCTCGATCGTGTCGGGCATGGCTCCAATGCCGGCCAGCGCAGCCATTGCGAAGGTGGGGATCTTCTCCACCTGGCCCTTGGCAGCGTCGTACCGGATCGTGGGGCGGTTGCGCTGGTGTCCGGCGTTCAGCAGGCCGCGCAGGTCCTCGTTCGCACCTTGGGCGGCCGGGCCGAAGATCGTGTCTGCTTCGTCGAGCAGGATCGTTGGCGGTTCATCCGAACCGATCGAACGGTAAACCGCTGGGGGTGAGGCGTTCACGGTGATCAGCGGGTTCCAACAGGTGGCTTCCACGATGTCCAGGAGCCGAGACTTCCCGCAGCGCTTCTCCGGTGCGCGGATCACCAGCCGGGCGGCGTGTGCCCAGCTCGGTTGGGCGTGAGTGGCGGCGATCCACAGGACGACGGCATCGGTGGCCTGGTCGGACGGGAGGACGACGTAGCGGGCCAGGATCGCCCGCAGACGGTCCAGCAGCTCGGCTCCGGGGTTGGTGTTGGGTCGGGCGTTCACGCAGCCTCCTGGTTGCGGTTGATGGCGCGGATCTTCCGGGGTTCGGCAGGGTGGGTTTGCTCAGCGATGCGGGCGAGAGTTCGACCGAGCTGGGAGACGACGGCGTTTAGGGCATCGTGAAGCTCACCGAGAGGACCGGATGCCAGGTGGGCCAGTAGCCGGGCCTGGTCGTACGTTTCGCGGCGTAGCCGGGCCTCTAGGACCGCGATGCGGTGAGGTCGGCAGCCCTCGGGCATCGTGCACATTGCGCTCAGGCAGTTGTGGACGACGATTCCCCAGGGCTCGGCGGCCAAAGGTCTGATGCCGTGCTGACGTTCCAGAGTTGCGATCACCAGTGAGGGTTCGGGGACCTGGCCGTGGGCGACCAGGGTGTGAATGGCGGTCAGCACCGCGCCGTGCTGCGGGCTGTGGAAGTCGGCGGGCTCCAGGTCGTCAAGCGCAGTTCCGGCGCGATGGGGGTGGGCCAGGGCGACGCCAAGGACCACCAGTTCGCTCGGGCTCATCCCGGGACGGCTACGGCGGCTCATCGGCGCGGCCTCGGGTCGCCGGGCAGGGATCGCCGTTGCTCTCGGGCCAGGTACTCGTACACGCGCCGGCCGAGCCGCACCCGGCGCCCGGTTCCGGCGCAATGGCGACAGAGGCGGTGGCCGGCCCCGAACGGGTTGTGATGCTTGCCCGAGCCGTGGCAGCGGCGGCAACTGGCGAACGGGAACGCCGAGCAGGCCAGCAGATAGTACGTTCCGTAACCGAGGGCGGCGAGGACGGCTAGCGCGATGGGGCTGTGCACTTTTGGCCTCCACAGGCTGGTTTTGGGCGTGACGGGGTAGGCGCCGCTAGGAACTAGGGCGCAGATCAGGGGTGGAATGGGGTGCTAGCGGTGCCGCTAGGTCTAGCGGGCGGTAGTGCTAGACCTAGCGGCCTTCCGCAGCCCGTTTCAGGGCTGGGTTGCTACTTACTGGCGTCACGCTTGGTGATCGCCTTGAGGATGTCGGGGCGCTTTAGACCGCGACGGTTCGCCCCCTCTCCGGTCTCGGCATCGGTGCCCCAGACCTGGCGAGTGACGACGCCGTAGGGCTTGAGCGCTGCGGTGAGCTGTTCCTTCGTGAGCTGGGGGTAGACGTCCGGCCGCAGCTCGACCAGGCGCTCGGCTACGACCTCGGACCAGGCGTTCGGGGCGGACTCAGGTAGTACGGCAGCGATGTCGTCGAGCAGGGTGTCTCGCCGGATCGCCTCGGTGTTGAGGTTCTGGCCGAGGGCGTAGCCGGTGAGAGTGCCGGCCTTTTCCCGCATGGCGCGCGCTCGGGTGATGATCTGCTCGGCGGCCGGGCCGTCGATGTAGTGGGTACGGGTGATGGTCGGGTCGTCGCCTTCACCGGCCAGGTAGCCGATGCCCCGGTCCCGGCGAGAGAACATCGTCGCGGCGATTCCGGCGGCGTGCATGGAGTCACCGAGCACCATGTCGTTTTCGCGCCATCCCATGACCTTGAGACAGAACCGCAACACGGCGTTCGCCGAGATGCCGGTCGGGATGCTCTTAGCGTCGGGCCGCTGCGTGGCCAGGATCAGGGTGATGCCGGCCGCTGGTCCTCGCTTCACCAGGTCGGTGCAGATTTCCTCGAACTCTGCGCCGTACTGGGCGTGTTCGAACCAGACCTGACACTCGTCCACACCGCAGACGATCGGTTCCAGGCCAAGCGACTTCCGGTCGGCCAGGTCGGGCGTCACCTTGTTCTCGGGGCAGATGTCGCGGGGAAGATCCCGGATCACCTTGGTCCGGCGACGCAGCTCGGTCCGGAGCTCTCGCATGGCGGCAAGGCCGTAGGCGATGTCCTCATCCTCATCGCCCGCCCGGTAGCGGTGGGCCACCGGCTCGGTGGTGGACAGGTCGCCCGTGCCCTTGAGGTCGAACGCCAGCACCTTCGCCCGAGGGTCCAGGCACGCGGCCAGCAGCACCAGGCGCAGCGTGAACGTCTTACCCATCCGAGGAATCGAACCGATGATCATTGAGGCGAACATCAGGGTCAGGCTCACGACCTGGCCGCGCGGGTCGGTACCGATGATGACGGGCTTAAACAGATCCACGCGTCCCGACTTGAGCAGCGGCCAGGCAACCTGCCGGGCCTTGGACATGTCCCGATCAGCGACGAACAGCACCAGCCGTCCGGGGTGGATATCGGCGTTGACCTCGGGCCAGACGCACCCGAGCGGACGGGCCAGGGCAGCGGCCAACTCTTCCCGCTTGGCCACGACCTCGGAGGCCAGGACACCGGGCGGGAGGGTGATGTCGGCCCGCCATCCGGTGCCGTTCTCGCGGACGATCGGGGCAGCGAACCAGCCGCGCCCGGTGTCCCCTTCTCGGAGCGCCTTGTCGATGCCGACGATCCGCAGGCGGCCCAGAGCCTCGACCACCTGATCCGAGGTCAACGGCGTCACCGTGGTCCGGACAACGGCGGTGTCCAGCAGCGGCCGGTCAGCCGGTGCGCCGTAGGTCCCGAGAGCCAGCACGGCCAGGGCCAGGGTGGTCCAGACGATCCAGGCCGGAAGGATCAGAGCCGCGATCAGCACGGCCAGGCAGAGGCCGGCCACCATCGCCGAGACCATCGACCGCCAACGGACGCGCCGGTCGCGTTGGGCCGACAGACGTTCGTAGGTGCGTGCTTCGTCCGGTCGGGAGACGGCGGCCCGCACGATGGACTGACGAACGGGTTCGCCCTCCATGTCGAACCACCAACGGGAGTAGACGCCGACCAGGCGGGCTGCACCGCGCGGTGCCCGCACCGCGATCCGCGCTCCGTACTTGGGCACCCGGATGCCGTGATAGGCGACCGTGTGACCGGCCAGACCAGCGGCCCAAGCCGCGTTCGATCCGAACTCAGCCCGCGACCGAACCCAGGACGGGACGATCGGGCGACGCTCCGCGTCCCTCATTCCAGCCAGCGACCACCCGGGACGCTTCTGCGCCTCTGGACTGTCCACCAACTCAGCGCCAGGGCCGGTTCCGGCCGGGACGATCGTCCCCTCGATTGCCTCATCGGTGTCCGGGTCGATGTCCGCCTCGGTGTCCGGGCTGTTGTCCGGTCGCGTGTCCGCCTGGTTGTCCGGTCGAGTGTCCGGCGTCGCGTTTCGCGCTCGGGCGGCGGCCAGGTCCACAACCTCGGCGTCCTGGCCTCGGTCGTTGTTCTTGTCGCGGTCGTTGTTGGGAGGTGTGCCGTACTCGGGGGTGGCGCTCATCCGTGCTTTCCCCTTCCGAGGGTGTTCAGCGGTCCCGGGGTGGCGGCCCGCCCGATTCAGGGCAGGGCGGGCCGCAGTGCGGTTGGCTCAGGCGGCCAGGTCGGTCTGTTCCTCTGCGGCGGGAGCGGTGAAGTAGCGGCGCGCGGTCCGCTCGGTGACGCCGACGCGCTGGGCGATCCGGGCGACAGTCCAGTCCGGGTGCCGCTCCCGCAGCGCGATCGCCTTCTCGGCGTTGGTGCGCGCACCGCTACGGGGTCGGTTCCGTTTGGCCGGCCGATTGGGGACGTTCGCCTCGGCAACGCTGGTCGGCTCACCTTGGGCGGTTTCGAGCAGAGCGATACGCGGTGCAGGGGTCGGCAGCGCCTCAGCCGATGCCAGTGCCTCGGCGGTCCCGGCGATCACCTCGGCGGACCAGTCAGGATGACGCTCCCGTAGCGCGTTGACCACCACGGCCCGCTCAGTCCTGGCCTCGGCGTCGTCCTGGTCGAACTCCTCGTCCTCGTCCTGGTCCGCGGCCTGGTCGGCAACGGCAGCCGCAGGAACCTCGGCGACCAGGTGAGCCAGGGCCGCGCCCATCCCGAGCACGGCGACAGGTAGGCAGGCGACCAGGGCAGTGATCGGCCAAGGCGCCCGTTCGATCCCTGCGGCAGCCATCAGGTGGTAAGCCACCTGACCAGCGGCACCTAGGACCAAGGAACCGATGGACGAGGCGCACGCGAACCGACGCGCCCGCTCGGTCACGTCGAGCGCCAGCCAGACGTACATGGCATACGCGGCGTAGGTCTCAACGCCAATGGGAAGCGTGATCGCCGTGTCGATCGTGGCCTCATCCCAGATGCCCGGCAGTGGAGACACCGGGCCGAACCCGGTCAGGCGCCCCAACTCAACCCACCCGGACCAGATCGCCACGAACGCCGGAAGCGCAAGCAGCAGAACCGGCCAAGCTCGGCGCGACTTGTCCTCACGAACCTCAGTGGTGGTGCTCATGCCCGGCGCTCCGATCCGTCGTCCGGCGTGATGGTCTTGAGGTGCGCCGACACCCGGCGCATGTCGCTAAGCCCGTTGTCCAGTGCCTCGATCCGAGCAGCAGCCCGCAGGATCGCTCCGGACAGGGCCTCGACTGCGGCGGCCGTGTCGCCGTCCTCGTTGTGGCCGAGGCGTCCGGCCTTCTCTTGCGCGTACAGCCATCGCTGAATCTGCGAAAGCGACTGCGTCATGCCGTCAACCGCCGTCGAGAGGTGGCCGATCACGGCGTCCACCTCGTACGCCTCGCGGTATCCGTTGGCCTCACGCGTCGAGTGATTCAGGCTCCAGATCGCCTCGGCGGCCTGATAGGCGTACTCATCCGGACGCTTCTTGCGGGTGCCCATCAGCAGCTCACCCCCGTGTTCTTGGCCAGCAGCAGCCCGTCCGGCCGGCCGGTGTCGATGCCCTGCTGAATTGACCCGTTGAAGCACCGGGACTCGACCACCCGGTAGACCGGGCGATCCGTCTTATCGGCCTGGTCGCCGGTCACGGCCCGCAGCGTGAGCGTGATCGGGATAGCGGTGATCACCGCCGCGAGGAGACCAGCGCCAATCCGACACAGGGCCGGTGAGGCGTGACGGGACGTTGAACTGCGGATATGCGCGCTGACTGAACTCACGCCGCACCGCCAAGTGGTCCACCGTTGAGCCACTCCCCCGGCTCACCCGCCATCAGGCGCCGCAGCTCGGTTGCGCCAGTTACGGCCTGGTCCAGACGACGGCGGCCCAGCTCCGAGGCGTCGTCATCGGTCATGGCCAACGCGATCTCGGCATCGACCACGGCGATTTCCGCTGCGATCAGAGGCCACTCGGCCTCGATCTGGCGCAGCTCGGCCCGGCTCGGCCCGTTCAGCGATCGCCAGGAATGCATCACGTTCCCCTTCCGTTGCAACTGGCTTAAGCCACTAACTGGCTTGAGCCAGTTATAGCGACACGTGTGCTAGCACGTCAACAAGTGGCTTGAGCCAGATCGCCTAGACTCCCGATCACGGGACCGAACGGAGAGGTCAGAGACCCATGAGCACGCAGCGCGAACAGCCCCCGAGTCGTCGCATCGCCGAGACTCTGCGCCGGGCCATCGCGGATGGCACCTACGAAGAGGGCGCCAAGCTGCCCTCGGAACGTGTGCTGGCCTCCAACTACGGCGCGGCCCGCAACACCGCCCGCGAGGCAATCAACATCCTGGCCACCGAGGGCCTGGTCGATGTCCGGCACGGCTCGGGCGCCTACGTCCGCAAGCAAGTCCGGATGATCCGGCTCGGGGCAGAGCGGTACAGCGAACGGACGCGTCGGGAGACCGGGCTTTCACCGTTCCGGGCCGAGGCGCTCAAGCAGGGCAAGACCGTCCGGGTGGACGTGCCGGACATCAGCCGCACCGTTCCGCCGGCCATCGTGGCCGAGCGCCTGGCCGTCGATCCGCACACCGAGTCCGTGGTCCAGCGGGTGAACCACTACTACGCCGATGACGTGCCCGTTCAGATCGGGATCACGTACATCCCCTGGTCGATCGCCGAGGGTTCAGTCCTGGCCACCGACGCCAAGACCGGCACCGGAAGCATCTACGCCCGCTTCGCCGAGCTCGGCCACCAGATCACCCGCGTCCGCGAGGAAATCTCCGCCCGGATGCCCCGACCCGACGAAGCCGCGATCCTGCGCACTCCCCCCGGCGTCCCCGTCCTCGATGTCGTCCACACCGGCATCGATCAGGACGGAAAGCCCTTCGAGGTAACCAACTTCATCATGCGTTCCGACCTGACCGGGCTCGACTACTCAATGGCTGTAGAGGACTGATCACGCGACATGGCAGACACCAAGACCACCTCCCGTATCCGCCCCCGCACCGCCGAAGACCTTCCCGGCCTCGGCGACCTCCTGGTCCGCGTTCACGAGCTGGACGGCTACCCCGTCGAAGGCGTCGCCGACCCGATCGCCTGGCTCAAGTCCGATAACGAGCTGGCCGCGCTGGTCGCGGACAAGGACGGCCAGGTCGTCGGGCACGTCATGCTCAGCTACCCCACCGAGGCCGACGCCGCAGCCACCGAGTGGTCACGCCGCGAGGGCCAGCCAATGGATGCGATCGCCGTCCTCGGCCGCCTCTTCATCTCCCCCGAGGCGCGCGGCGAAGCTCTCGGCGCCCGGCTCACCGACTCGGCCACCGAGATCGCCCGCAAGCTCGGCCGGCGCGCCGTCCTGGACGTCATGGCCAAGGACAAAGCCGCGATCCGCACCTACGAAAAGCTCGGATGGGAACGCATCGCCGAGGTCGAACACACCTTCGGCGACGGGCAGAGCACCCCGGCCTACGCCTACGTCTCCCCGCTGGAGTAACCCTCAGACTCCCCTGGTCGCCGTCCTCCAACGGGGGTAGGCCGGCGAGGCGCGCAGGGGAAACGTCGTCGTCCGGAGCCAGGCTGCTACCTGGCTCCGGACGGCGACCAGCAAGCAGGGCAGCCCGCACCGGCTCGCAACCAACCGGACTGCCCGACCAGCCGCCCCCACCGTGCCGGTGAACACGGGGTCCTGGCACCGTGGGGGCAACCATCGTGACGCGCTGACATCCCTCCGTCGAGTCGCGTCACGGCAAAAGGCTCCGGCCGCGTCCACAGCGCTGATGGCTTACCAGCGCCAGGGCGCGGCCGGAGCCGAGCGTAGTATTGATTCTCAAGCGGCCAGTCGACCTGGACCAGGCTTACTTAGCGGCGGACCGGGTGCAACCGATTGTATATTGCAACTCTAAACCATTCGCTTTCAGCGATTACCACCCCCGCGGAGACAGCCACGACCCTAACCAGGTGAATCCCGGTGTACGAAGCCCTTTCATGAGCCACTCTTGGGTTAGGCGATTCCTCCCCGTTCAGCATTTTTGCCTTATAAAATTCACCTCGAAGGCCGTTTTCACTCTGAGCATGGCTTCCAGTGTTAGCTACCTGCCACCACAGATCCAGGTTTAGTGCATTGTCCACTAGCGCGGTAAATCGCAACTCATACCCAGAAAGAACGATTGTCCGCCCGCTTATTATTTTTTTCCAGCGACTAATACGCTGCGGTCGGCGGGCTTGCGCTGATATGGACAGCCCGATGGAAGTATTGATTTGCCGATCCCATCCCCGTTGTCCAGGGAGCAGAGCATGGCTGGCGTCGGCCTGCGCGATCCCGACATCCTCCGGACGAGGAATTGGGAAGTCCTCTCCGAGCAGCTCGCGCCACCGATAGGCGGCCACGACCTCGTCTTCGACGCTTACGGCCTCGGCAGATAAGGAAGCAGCTTCCCGCAATTCTCTCACGAAATCGCGGAAGTCTTCAGAGGACCACCGTTGCGTCAAGTTTTCGGATGGCAGTACAGGATTGTTAACTGCCGGTGGCTCATCCAAGTCTTGAAGGTCAGCGAGCATTTGATCGAAGATGCGGGCGAGACGGAGATCGTCCTGCTCCTCCTCGGACATGTACATCGAAATTAAAACTTGAAGAACTATGGATTTGACCGCTGTCCGAACAGATTGCTGTTCATCTCGCCATCGTTTGAGAATTTTTACGGTACGGGCGAAAAGGGGGCCTTGAAGCCGGACCCACTCAGTATATTCAAGCGGCGCAGTAGCATGCCAACCTTCATCCCGCCGCGGCGCATCGAGATAGGCAACTTCATCATCACTTGACCGTACTGGCACCACGTCGACATGAAACTTTCCAACAGCATCTTCCGCATACTCTAGCCTTACACAAGGCTTCTTAGCTCTTATCCGTGGTTTGTAATTCCCGCTTTCAGACAGGTGGTTTTCGAGCACGTCTAGAGCATTCTCGGGTGACACCTGCGGCGGAACGCAGTAACACACCACGTCCACATCATATTCACCGTCAGGGACGGGGACGACCGCAGTCCCATTTGCATAAGACCCTTGCAGGAAAAAATGTTTCTCAGGAAGCTTATACGCGCTGCTCAAATACTTCTGCAGCGTAGTCCAAGCGGATTCGATCCGATCGACCTGTGTTTGCTTTAGCGTGATGGAGTCTACAAAAGAATCGAACTCACTTTTTAGTGACACTGAGTTTACCCCCTGTTGCGATACCAAAGACCAGCTCGCTTAAGCGGCCTGATTGACAGATGCGCCCGAACGTCCCGCAGAAAGCACTCAGTGAGATCATCAACATTCGGGTGCGCGTCATCGGGACGTGCGTTACCCGGTACAGCGCGAGCGTCTTCTTCCCACGCCTGCCTAATCGGCTCCTCTGTCCGCGTTTTCACTCCGCGAGTGAGCTTTTCGTAACTCCGCGATAGAGACTTAGATTCAGCGCCAATCCATGCGTGGTAAAAGTCAAGACACTCCTGTGCCTCGTGGAATTTATTTATAAGTTCCCGTGCCCCTTCATCACTGGAGGGCCTACGCCTTACACGATAAAGCAATTCTTTCCATGCAAGAGCCGCCTTGACCGCTTCTCCGTACAACTTTCGTCGACGATCGCGGCCATTCGCAAGCTGTGTAACGGATACCGTGAATAGCGCCACACATAAGGCTCCGCCCACCGAAATGGCTGCGACCAACAGTGCCCGCTCATTCTCGCTCACGAGCGTACTTTAGCGCATGGGCGCCAATACTGTTGGTGTTTGACCAATCCTCAAAATACACCGGAAATTATTAATATAACCGACAAGTGACGGATAATTGAGCGCGGTCAGCAAGAGGCCTCCCGACAAAAGGGGGTCGCTCCCCGACCAGTAGGTATAAGTCTGGTGGCCTCTCGGTGGTCGCTTGCCCCCCGCTTGCCCCGACACGCCTGGTCTTCCTTATCCTGGCAGGTCCTTACCACATTGACGAATGGTTTCGTAATGAGCAGGTCGTCGGTTCGAGTCCGACAGGTGGCTCCGGTCCAGAACACACCACAGCGCCCTCATCCAGCACCACCGGATGAGGGCGTCGTCGTGTCCACAGCGGAAGATCCCTTACGATCCCTTCGGCCCCGGTAGCTCAATCAGGTAGAGCTCCTAGCTGCTTGCGGGTGGTTACGCGTTCAAATCGCGTCCGGGGCCACCACCGCAGGCAACCCCAGCACCCGCTGATGCTCCTGCCGATACCGCCCCGGCGACACCCCGAACTCCCGCCGGAAAGCATTGGCGAAGGCGAACTCCGACGAGTAACCCACCTGTGATGCGATTGTGGCCAGGGGCGCCGGGGTGTCGCAGAGCAGCCGGGCGCCCCTGGTCAGGCGCTGCGCGGTCAGGTAGGCCATCGGCGAGCGGCCGGTCTCGGCGGCGAAGCGGCGGCTGAAGGCGGTGCGGGACAGGCCGGCCCGGTCGCTGAGTTGCTGCACCGTCCACGGGGACTGGGGATTCTCGTGGATGGCCCTCAGCACCTGGCCCACCTGAGCGTCGGCCACCTCGAAGTCGGCCGGTTCGGCGCTCTGTGAACGCCAGGCCCGCAGGGTGTGCACCGCGATCAGGTCGATCAGGGCGGTGCGGGTCACGCTGGTGCCGGCCTGCTCATCGGAAAGGTCCTGCAGCAGAACCGAGATCAGGGCGGACAGTTCCGGGGCCCGGGACGACGCGGCGACGATCACGTCGGGCAGGTCGCGCAGGAAGTGGTGCACCTGCCCTCGCCCCAGACGATAGGCGCCGCAGACGAATTCGACGTCGAAGCGGCCTCCGGGCGGGGCCTGCGGGCCCATCTCGAGCAGGGGCACCTCGCGCAGGGGGCGGCGTTCCCGGCTGACCGCGTGCTCAACGCCGCTCGGGACCAGCACGACGTCGCCGCGTTCCAGGAGCACGCAGCCGCCGTTCGCCGTCAGCAGCCACGCGGAGCCGGAGACCACGGCATGGAAGCCGAGGCCCTCGAAGCTATCGAACCGGGCGCCCCAGCCGGCCCCGGAGCCGCCGAACCAGCGGGCGCCGGCCTCACCCACCCGGGCCCCGGCCATTGCCGCGCTGACCTGATCCATGCCATAAGTCTACGAAGCCGCCCGATCATCCCCGAAGCGCTCGGCCGCCAGGTAGGGGTTGAGGTGCGGGTGACGGCTGCCCACGGCCACGTCGCGCCAGAACCGCTGAAGGGCGTTGCTGGTGGCGAAGCCGCTGGTCCCGTGCAGGTCGAGCATCAGTTCCAGGGCCTGGCGGCAGTCCCGGCCGGCAGCCGACATCTCGGCGCTGATCCGGGGTCCGTCCGCCGGCGTCAGATCACCCGAGTCGACCTCGGCGGCCAGGGCGAGCAGAGCACGCTCGGCGCGCAGGGTCGTCCGGGTGGCCTCCCCCAGCCAGTGACGGGCGCCGGGTGACTCGGCCATCCGGGTATACGTCGACATGTAGGGCTTGCGGTCCGAGGCGAACATTCCGTCGATCAGGTCGAGAGCCCCACGGGTGGCCCCCACGACCGGTGCGAGGGCGGTGAGCCCGTAGAACGTGAAGTCGGCCTGGGGGCCGGGCAGGGAAACCGGGAAGACCCATTCGTCCGGCACCACAACCCCTTCGGCCACCGCGGTGTGGCTGCCCGTACCCCGCATACCCGCGACGTCCCAAGTGTGCTCGATCTTCAGGTCCGACACCGGGAGCAGGGCCAGCGAGAACCGGTCGCCGTCCATCACCCCCACTGCCGCCCACACCGAGTCCTCGCAGCCGGAAAGGCTCTTCCAGGATCCGCTCACCCGGGTCCCGTCCGGGCCCCGTTCCACCCGCCCCGACGGCACCCCGGTGCCGCAGGCCTGGGCGTGCGGGTCGGCAGCGAAGGCCGGCGGCAGATCATCACCCAGGCTCGTCACCACAAGCGTCTTGGCCACCGCCGAGGTACCCACGTTCCAGCTGGTCGACGGGCAGGCGCGCCCCAGTTCGGCCAGCCGGCGCACCGTGGTGGTGGCGTCGGCCCAGGTGCCGCCGTGCTTCACCGGCATCCGCAGGGCGAAGTCCCCGGCGTTGCGCACCGCTTCCAGGCTGGGAGCCGCCGGTCGTCCCTGCTTCTCGGTCTGCGCGGCGTTCGCGGAAAGAATCTCGATCACCTGGACGACTCAATCACCGGCTCCCGGCGGTGGTGAATACGCCGGACAACCGCGTACATACGCGTTCGTGCACCCGGCGGAACTGTTGACTGCTTGTCACCGCGAGTGAACGTCGATCAGACTCGCCCCGTGCAGATCACCGCAGCCCAGGTGCTGGCCTGGCGACTGAAACGCCAGTTCCTCAGCCCGCGCACCAGCGCGGACGTGGAGGAGGTCGTGGCCCGGCTCTGCGGGGTGCAGATGCAGGTGACCTCGGCTGCGCACACCACGATCGCCTCCCGGCAGAAGAAGCCCGACACCAGCGGGGTGGCCACCGGTCTGGAACGTGGTTCGCTGATCAAGACCTGGGCGATGCGCGGCACGCTGCACCTGTGTCGGGCCGATCGGGTGGCCGGCTGTCTCGCGCTGGTCGCCGAGGCCCGGAGCTGGACGAAACCGAGCTGGCAGAAGACCTTCGGAGCTTCTCCGGCCGACATCGACCGGCTCACCGAGGCCGTCGGCGAGATCCTGCAGGGCACCGCCCTCACCCGCGAGGAGCTGGTCACCGAACTGTTGCGGCACAAAGAGTTCAAGAAGATTGAGGACGAGTTGCGCTCCGGCTGGGGTGCTTTGCTCAAACCCCTGGCCTGGCGTGGCGCTCTGTGCCACGGCGAGACCCGGGGCAACCGGATCACCTTCACCACTCCCTCCACCGTGGTTCCCGAATGGCCCGGGCTGCCGACCGCGGAAGCCGCCGCGCCCGACGTCATCAGTAGTTATCTCAGCGCCTACGGCCCGGCGACCCCCGAGACGTTCGATGCCTGGCTCACCCGTGGGGTCTCGAAGAAACCCGCACTGCGAAGCTGGTTCGCCTCCCTGCGGGAAGAACTCACCGAGGTAGAGGTGGACGGGCAGAAGGCTCTGATCCGGTCCGAGCACGTAGACGAACTGGCCGCCACCAAACCCAGCCGCGACGTCCATCTGCTCGGCCCCTTCGACGCCTACGTGCTGGGCGCCGGAACCAAAGACGTCTGGATGCTGCCCAGCGAGCATCGCGCGTTGGTGAGTAAGGCGGCGGGCTGGATCGCCCCGGTGATTCTGTCCGGCGGGCGGATCGTGGGCACCTGGGAGCTTGAGAACGGCGACGTCAGCACCGACTTCTTCCCAGGAGAGAAGGCGCTCCCCTCGAAGGCCTGGTCGGCGGAGGTCAGAAGAGCGACACCACGGGGACCCTCCTGACCGGCACAAACCAGGAAGGGTCGAATAGGCTCATCCGGTCGCGGTGGCCCGGCCGCGAGGGGGATTGACCGCAGGAGTTGCAGATGGCCGAGGACCGGACGATAGGCCAGCTCGTGGCCCAGGCGAGCGAGGACCTCTCCGCGCTCGTCCGCTACGAGGTGGCGCTGGCGAAGGCCGAGATCAAGGACGACGTCAAGCGCGGCGCGGTGGCCTCCGGCATGTTCGCGGCGGCGGGCGTGCTGGCCTTCCTGGGCGTGATCACGATGGTCATCACCGTGGGCTACGCGCTGGTGGGCTTCGGACTGCCGGAATGGCTGGCCTTCCTGATCGTCACGCTGGGTCTGCTGCTGATCGCGGGTCTGCTCGGGTTCATCGGGTTCCTCCAGGTGAAGAAGATCAAGCCGCCCGAGCGCGCGATCGCCTCGACCAAGCAGACGCTCGCGGCGGTCAAGGGCAGCGTTCGCTCGTGACCCGGGCCTGACCGGTGAAGATCCGCCGGAACCGGTCCACCACCACCGACGTCCAGCAGCCGGAGCGGGCTGAGACCCCGCGCCCGGCCCTGGAGCCGGCCGGCGCGCTGTACGCAGACTCTGCCGACACGCTGATCCGTGGCCCCTGGAAGCACCGGTTCATCGCTGCCAACGGCTCGCGCTTCCACGTCGCCGAAATGGGTGATGGGCCGCTCGTGCTGCTGCTGCACGGCTTTCCGCAGTTCTGGTGGAGCTGGCGGCACCAGCTGCCCGCTCTAGCCGACGCCGGGTACCGGGCCGTTGCGATGGATCTGCGTGGCTACGGGTCGTCGGACAAGCCTCCCCGCGGCTACGACACGATGACGTCGGCGACCGATGTGTCCGGGGTGATCAAAGCCCTCGGGGAGACCGAAGCGGTGATCGTGGGGCAGGACTGGGGAGGCTGGCTGGCCTGGTCGATGCCCGGTCTGGCGCCGCAGCAGACCCGGGCCGTGGCCGCGTTGTCGATGGCGCACCCCCTGGTGATGCGGCGGGCGCTGGCCCGCGACGCCCGTCAACGCCGGGCCTGGCGGCGGGTGCTGGAGTTCCAGCTGCCGATGCGCCCGGAGCGCTGGCTGACCCGGCAGGACCTGGTCGCGGAACTACTGGGCGAGTGGTCGGGCTCGGGCAGCGCGTTCCCCGACGAGGAATGCCTGGACGTATATCGCCGGGCCATACGGGTGCCGTTCGTGGCGCACAGCTCGATGGAGTACTACCGATGGGCGCTGCGTTCGCTGCCCCGTCGCGACGGCCGACGCTTCTCAACGGCGCTCGAGGAACCGATTTCCGTGCCCCTGCTCAGCCTGCACGGTGAAGAGGATCCGTTCGTGCTGCTGCCCAGCGTTCTTGCCTCGCACCGCCAGGTGAGTGGCCCGCTGCGGTTCGAATCAGTCCCCCGGGCCGGCCACTTCCTGCCTGAAGAGGCACCCGAGCACGTCACTCGCGTGCTGTTGGAATGGTTGAAGAGCCTTTAGTACTCCAGCGACACTTCGTTATGTAACGTTCCGCATGGTATTGACTACTGCGCGTGCGGGCGGTGTGTGGTGGTAAACAAGGTGCGGCCACCGGTTGATGATCTTGGGTTGTGTGGACTCAAAAAGATCGCGTGGTGGCCGCGGGCCATAGCGTAGACCCTGACCGATGGCTGACGGAAGCCGATCGTCTGCTGGGCCGAGTGGCCGGGCATGTGGGTCGGGTGGAGCCGCGTAAGCGGCTGCGGCAGTTCGTGTTCGCGATGATGGCGCCGTTGCCGAGGGTGAACTGCTGGAGCATCGCCGAGCATGCGGGCGAGGCGTGTCCGCGAGGAATGCAGCGGTTCCTGTCGCAGGCGGCCTGGGACCAGGACGCCGTCCTGGACGAGGTCCGGGACTGGGTCGCCGAACACCTGGGCCAGACCGATGCCACGCTGGTCATCGACGAGACCGGCGATCAGAAGAAGGGCACGGCCACCGTCGGAACTCAGCGGCAGTACTCCGGGACCACCGGCCGGATTGAGAACTGCCAGGTCGCGGTCTATCTGACCTACACATCCAACGCCGGTCACGCCCTGATCGGGCGCAGCCTTTACCTGCCGCAGTCCTGGACCGATGACCCCGAACGGATGCGTGCGGCCGGCGTCCCGGACGAGATCGTTTTCGCGACCAAGCCAGCTCTGGCCAGGCAGCTGATCGGCCAGACCCTGGATGCGGGCGTCCCGGCCGGCTCGGTCACCGGGGACGAGGTCTACGGAAACGACCCCGAGCTGCGAAAGGCCCTGCACGAGCGCGGAATCACTTACGTCCTGGCCGTGGCGAAGACTCACTCGATCGCCACCGGGATCGGCACCCGCAAGGCAGTCGAATTGGCGGTGCGTCTGAAACCTGATGCCTGGAATCGTCTCTCCGCGGGGAAAGGCGCCAAGGGCGAACGCTGGTACGACTGGGCTGTCGTTGAGACCACCGATCCCGCCGCCGGCCAGGCCGGGCACCACGTGCTGCTGATCCGCCGTAACCGCAAGAACGGCGAGTACGCCTTCTACCGGGCCTGGACGCCCGCACCGGTCCCGGTCAGGGCCCTGGTCAGGATCGCCGGACGCCGGTGGACGATCGAGGAATCCTTCGCCGCGAGCAAGGAACTGGCCGCTCTCGATGAGCACCAGGTCCGGGCCTGGACCTCCTGGCAGCGCTGGACGGCCCTGGCGATCCTGACCCATGCATTTCTCTCGGTCATGGCCGCCACCGAACCCGTCCCCGACCCGGCCAGCGGTCTGATCCGCCTGACCCGCAACGAACTTCGTAGAATCCTGACCCTGGCCATCCAGCCCGTTCACGACGTCGTCCACGCCCTGCACTGGTCGAACTGGAGACGAACTCACCAGGCCAGAGCCCACCAAAGTCACGTCCGTAGACAACTCGCTACCGAGAGCACATGATCACGAAGTGTCGCTGGAGTATTAGGACGGGTGGCCGGCTCGGCTTCTGGGGGCTGTCGGCAGGGCCTGCTCAGCCCTGCGCACACTCCCCGCTGTCGACCCGTTTCGACTGCCCTGCGCCGGCCTCGATGGTCTCGCGGGCCTCGTCCATGGTGAGGGCGTAGCCGGTGTTCGGGTCGTCGAGCGACTTGGCGAACACCACGCCCACCACGTTGCCGGCCGGGTCGAGCACCGGGCCACCGGAGTTGCCCGGCCGCACCTTCACGTAGAGCGAGTACACCTCACGGATCGCGCCCTCGTTGCCGTAGATGTCTTCTCCGCTGGCCCGGACGATCGAGCGGACGCGGGCCGGGGACACCTTGAACGGGCCGTCGTTGGGGAAGCCGACCACCACTGCGTCGTCACCCCGCTCCAGGTCGCCGGTGAGCTGCAGCGGCTCGACCGGCAGTTTCGGCACCGCCAGCACGGCCAGGTCGCGGACCGGGTCGAAGGCGACCACCCGCGCCCGGTAACGCTTGCCCTCGCCGCCGACCTGCACCCGGGGCTCGTCGACCCCAGCCACCACGTGGGCGTTGGTGACCACGCGCTGCGGGGCGATGACGGCGCCGCTGCCCTCCTGGCCGCGGCCGCAACTGTTGGCCTCACCAGTGATCTTGACGACCGCCCGCCGGGCCTTGCTCACCGCCTCGCTCTGGGTCAGCGCCTGGTCGGGGGCCTCGACCGGGGCGATGTCCTCCGGCTCGACCCCGGCGAACACCCGCGGGAAGTTGCTCGAGCCGACGGCCTCGCGGAACCGGTCGGCCACGCCCACCAGACCGGTGGGCACCAGATCGTCGATGGTGGCGATGACCTTGGACTCGGCCACCGTGCGGGAGAGCTGCTCGGAGGGGCCGCCCCGGACCGCCCCGGCCACGAACCACAGCACCAGGGCCACCGCCAGCACCCCGGCGCCGGCCCCGACGATGTGGTCGGCCAGGGCCACCGGGCCCTCGGGCACGGCCTGCCGGATGCGCCCGCCGATCATGGCCCCGATGAACTGCCCGGCCCAGGCCGTGAAGATGACCGCGAGCAGGGTGATGATCGAGCGGCGGGTGCCCTGCTCGAGCCCGGAGACCAACTGCGGCACGAAGAACATGGCCAGCAGCGCCCCGCCGACGAAACCGCCGAGCGAGAGCAGGCCGACCACCAGGCCCTGGCGGAAGCCGGAGATGGCGTACCCGAGCATGATCAGCACCAGGATGATGTCGATCATGGTACGTCCACCTCGTCCTGGCCGGCCGCGTCCTGCGAACTCAGGCCCTGTTGCTCGGAAAGATCCCTGCGAAGTTCCTGACGCGAGGGTAGGCGCACCTGTTGCTCGGGAACCTCAAGTATCCGGGTGGGGTTCCACGGGCGTTCCAGACCGGCCAGCTGCAGCGCCCAGCTCAGCACCGCCGCGGTGAAGCCCCAGATGAACAGGCCGGAGGCCTCGAAGCCGGGACCGGCCTGGCGGCCCCGGTAGCCGACCACGAACCGGTTGGCCGGATCGGTGAGCTCGGCCAGCGGCACCCGCACCACGCGCTCGACCTCACCCGGGTCGCCCGGGCGCAGCGGGCCCGGCTCGGGCCACCAGGCGATCACCGGGGTGACCCGGAAGTTGGTGACGTTGAGATAGAGCTCGGAGCACTCGGCCCGGACCAGTACCCCGGCCGGATCGACTCCCGCCTCCTCGTGCGCCTCACGCAGCGCGGCCGCAGCCGGCCCGGCATCGGTGGGATCGACCCGGCCGCCGGGGAAGGCGACCTGCCCGGCGTGCGCGCGCAGGGTGGCCGCCCGCTGGGTGAGCAGCACATCGGGACCGCGCTCGCCCGGGGCGAAGAGCACCAGCACCGCCGAGTGCCGGGCGTCGGGCGCGGGGGCCAGAGGATTGTCGAAGGCCGAGCTCTGCCCGGGTCTGGCCACGGCCTCGGCGAGCCGGTCGAGCCAGGACGGAGGGGCCTGAGGGCTCACGCGGGAACCGCGCCGAAGGCGGAGTCGCGCAGCAGCTTGGCCGCCTTCACCGGATCGGTCTCGCCGATGCCGTAGGAGGGGCACAGCGCCGAGACCGGGCAGGCCCCGCAGGCCGCCTTACGGGCGTGACAGGTGCGGCGGCCGTGGAAGATCAGCCGGTGGGACAGCATCGTCCAGTCCTTCTTCGGGAACAGGGCGGCGATCTCGTGCTCGACCTGGACCGGGTCTTCCGAGGCGGTCCAGCCGAAGCGCCGGGCCAGCCGGCCGAAGTGCGTGTCGACGGTGATGCCGGGGACACCGAAGGCGTTGCCCAGCACCACGTTGGCGGTCTTGCGGCCGACCCCGGGCAGCTTGACCAGTTCTTCCAGCCGGCCGGGGACCTCACCGTCGTGCTCCTCGACCAGGCGGGCACCGAGCTTCAGCAGCGAGTCGGTCTTGGCCCGGAAGAAGCCGGTGGGCCGGATGATCTCTTCCATCTCGGCCCGGTCGGCGGCGGCGTAGTCGGCGGCGGTGCGGTAGCGGGCGAACAGCGCCGGGGTGGTCAGGTTGACCCGTTTGTCGGTGCTCTGCGCCGACAGGATCGTGGCCACCAGAAGCTCGAGCGGGCTGGTGAAGTCGAGTTCGCAGTGCGCGTCCGGATAGCGCTCGGTGAGCAGCCGGTGGATCTTGCGCGCCCGGCGGGTGAGCGCGACCGGACTCTCGACGGCCACGGCCTTCTGCCCGTTTCGCTGCCCCTTGCCCATCGTCACCCGGCCAGCGTACGCGCCACCACCGACAAACCGTGTCTTCGCCCGGCGGGCCCGGCCGGTCCGCGCGGCCTGATCGCTACTCACCGGTCGGGTCTCGCCACCCGGATGGTCGAGACCGGCATCTTCGCAGGTCATCCTGCATACCCGAAGCGGCTGCGGCCGAGGTCCGCCGGGAGTGTGAGCGGGCGGTGCCCGGCTCAAGCGCCGTCGCGCCACCGACGAACACTCAGGCGTACCGCCGGGGCGATCATCCGGTCGCCGAAGTCCCGGTCCCGCACCGTACCGCCGCGCCTCTGCGTTCGTTCCGCAGCCGCCCGGGGAGAGGAGAGAAGGTGGCCCTGGGCCTGACCGATCCACTCACCGCCCTGTCGTTCTCGGCGATGCCGCTGGAGCAGCTCACCGAGTACCACCGGGCCCTGGTGGCCGCCCGGCGGGACGTCGACCACTGGCGGCGGCTGATCCTCGCCCGGATCGACCTGGCCGTCGCCTCCGTCGCCGACCTGGACGAGCCGCTCACCCCGCCCGGTCTCTACGGGACCGTCTGCGACCCGCCGGCCGACCTGCGCCGGCTGATCGGGATCGCCCCCACCGACGTGCGGGCCGGCGAGGGCGGTCTGCTGATCCGGCTGCGCGGCGCCCTCGAGGAACTCAGCCGCTACGAGAAGATGCTGGAGGCGGTCACCGCCGAGGCGGCGAGCATGCTCGCCCACCGGACCGGAGCCCTGGCCTGAGTTCTCCGGTGGACCCGAAGTGGACCCGAAGTGGACCCGATTCCACAGCTCACACGGCTTTCCGCCATGATGGGGGGAACATTCCCCGGTGGTGGCACCGAACTGTCGCGCCCTCCGGCCAACCGGCCACGGAGCGCATCGGTGACGCACTTTGGGTGACCGTTCTTCGGCCCCAGGTGTAAGCGCGGCCTGGGGGTGCGGCAAACTGCGTGCTGGTGGGGCATGATGCCTCACTGATGAGGCCGTCCGGTACCGGACGGCGTGTGAGGAGGAACAGGTGGACGACGACGTCGTTCGTCAGGCGCCACTGTTCGCAGCGCTCGACGACGAAGCCGCCGCAGCGCTGCGGGCCACGATGGCGCCCACCGACGTCGCCCGCGGCCAGGTGCTCTTCCACGAGGGCGATCCCGGCGACCGGCTGTACGTCCTGGTCGAGGGCAAGATCAAGCTCGGGCGGGCCTCCGGCGACGGACGCGAGAACCTGCTGGCCGTCCTGGGCCCCGGCGAGATGTTCGGTGAGCTTTCCCTGTTCGATCCCGGCCCGCGCAACGCCACCGCCACCGCGGTGGCGGACACGTCGCTGATCGGCCTCGGGAACGACGACCTGGTCACCTGGCTGACCGGCCGCCCGGACGTGGCCCGCCAGCTGCTGCGGGCCCTGGCCCGGCGGTTGCGGCGGACCAACGAGAACCTCGCCGACCTGGTGTTCTCGGACGTGCCGGGGCGGGTGGCCAAGGCGCTGCTGGATCTTTCCGAGCGGTTCGGCCGGCCCACCGACGACGGCCTGCGGGTGGCTCACGACCTGACTCAGGAGGAACTGGCCCAGCTGGTCGGCGCCTCCCGGGAGACGGTGAACAAGGCCCTGGCCGACTTCGCCTCGCGTGGCTGGCTGCGCCTGGAGGCGCGAGCCGTGGTGCTGATCGACGTGGAGCGGATGCGGCGCCGCGCGCGCTGAACCCGGCTCTGACGATGCCCGCCCGGTGCTGACACCGGGCGGGCATCGTCGCGTTTGCCGCAGGTCACCGACCGAGGATCCGCCGCCAGCCCCGCGGCTGCTCCGGGTCCGGCACACCCAGGTATTCGAGCTGGGCCCGCACGCTCAGCTCAGCGGCCGGGCGGACGGCGCGCGGCACGTCGGCATAGACCACCTTGACCACTTCGCGCGCGGTGCGGGCGCCCGCCTGGACCGCGGTCCGCACCTGCTCCAGGCGTTCGCGGCGGTGCTTCAGGTAGTGGTCGACCACCAGGCCGGGCTGTCCCAGCACCGGACCGTGCCCGGGCAACAGGTGCGTCAGCTCGGCCGAGCCGGACAGCTCGCCCAGCCGTTCCAGCGACGCCAGGTAGGAGTAGAGCCGGCCGTCGGGGTGGGCGACCACGGTGGTGCCCCGGCCCAGGATCGTGTCTCCGGTGAGCAGCATCCGGCTCTGCGGCACCAGGAACGACAGGGAGTCGGTGGTGTGCCCCGGGGTGGCGACGACCTCCAGCCGTAGCCCCTCCGCCTGGATCACGTCACCGTCCTGCAGCCCTTCGCCGCCGTAGCGGTGGGCCGGGTCGAGCGCCCGCACCGGAGCCGAGGTGAGCTGCGCGAATGTCCGCGCCGCGGCGCTGTGGTCGGAGTGGCCGTGGGTGAGCAGGGTCTGCACGACCTCGACCCCCCGCGCCCGGACCGCCTCGAGCACCGCCCTCAGGTGCATCTCGTTGTCCGGCCCGGGGTCCACCACCACCGCCTCGGCCGAACCCGGCGCCGAAAGGATCCAGGTATTGGTCCCGTCCAGCGTCATCGGGCCGGGATTACCGGCAAGAACGCAGAATGCCTCCTCGCCCACCGCCCCGCCGAGCCATGGTTGACTGCCGGGATCGGCGGGTGCGCCCGACGCGGGATTCGGGCCGGTCGTGTCGTCCGGGGTATTCGGCACACCGGAATGCTAAGGGCGCCGGACCCTCCCGAAGTTGAAGCGCACTAGGTGCGTAATTGCACAGTCGGCTGATATTCGCTGCACCTTGGGTGAATGCCCATTCGGCCAAAGGCAGTACGGTGGTCACTGTAAGCGATCGACTCTTTGACGGGGCGTCAATGAGCGCTTGACTACATTGCGGGCGGACGGCGCTCTGCCCGCCGACACGGGGATGACGATGGGGGCGCAGGACACTTTCACGATCGAGGAGTTGGCCACGGCGGCCGGTATGACCCCGCGAAATGTGCGGGCCTACCGGACCAAGGGACTACTCGCCCCACCGACTCGGGTGGGCCGCACGTCCCGTTATCAGGAGTCCCATCTACGCCGGCTGCGCGACATCCGGCAACTACGGGACGCCGGGCTGCCCCTCAAAATGATCATCGATGCCGCTGCGCGGGGTGAGGACCTGGGGCCCACGGGAGCCCTGTGGCAGGCCGCCGGACCGACAGCGGTCGAACGGGGAAGAAGACGGCTGGACGGGGAGACCGTCGGCGCGTTGTCCGGCGGGGGTTCGGTGCTGGTCGACGCACAGGCCTACGAGCTGATGCGAACGCTGCGCGAGGCCGGGGTGCCCACCTCCACGGTGCTCAGGCTGGCCCTACGGGCGGCCGATGCCGGGCGTCAACTGGCCCAGGAGATCAGCGCGGTGCTCACCGAGGCCACTCCCCGCCAGTCCCCCGAACCGGCGCCGAACCTGCCGGACCTGCCTGATCTGGCGGTGCTGAACGGTGGTTCGGCCGACGTGATCGACCTGGCCACCACCATCACCCGGGGCGTTCTGAGCAGCAGCAACGGCCTGGCCCACCCCTGATCGGGTCAAGGCCGACGACGCCGGTCCACGGCGCCGTCGGCCTGGCCGGCCCGGTCAGGGCCGGACGGCAATGATCATCTCTACTTCGACCGGGGCCCCCAGCGGCAGCGTGCTCACGCCGACGGCGCTGCGCGCGTGCTGCCCGGCCGGGCCGAAGACCTCACCCAGGAACTCGCTGGCCCCGTTGATCACCAGCGGCTGCCCGGTGAAGGCGGAGTCGCTGGCCACGAAGCCGGTGACCTTGACGATCCGCCGGATCCGGTCCAGGTCACCGATCACCGACCGGACCGCGGCCAGCGCGTTCAGCGCGCAGACCCGGGCCAGGCCGTTCGCCTCCGACGGGCTGACCAGCCCGTCACCACCACCGCTGCCCACCCGGCCGGTGAGCGGCAGGGCGCCGTCCACCATCGGCAGCTGCCCCGACACGTACACGTAGTCGCCGTCCAGCACCGCCGGGTGGTACGCCGCCACCGGCGCCGCCACCTGGGGCAGCGTGTAGCCGAGTTCGGTGAGCCGCGCCTCGATCCGTCCAGTCATCGCCTCTACCTGTCTCAGTCTCGGGGGCGCTTCAGATAGGCAACCGGGTTCCCACCCTGGGGGCCGGGCACGACCGTGACCAGTTCCCAGCCGTCCTCACCCCACTGATCCAAGATCTGCTTGGTGGCATGAATGAGCAAAGGCACCGTCGCGTACTCCCACTTGACCATGCCCGTGAGCCTATCCATCAGGCGAGTTGGAGTGCAGCCCTGCCTCTGGTAGGCGATGCCAGATTGTCACCGGATCGACGCAGGAGGGGAAGTCCCTCGCCACGTCGCCCTGCGTCCGCCCGGGCTGCTGTCTAACCTGGTGGCGTGGCATCGCAGGGTTCTCGTAAGCGCCCGGCCCATTCGGTCGCGGAGCTGGCGGCCGAGGCCCGGGAGACCGACTGGCCCGGGGTCAGGCTCCACATCGTGACCGGCAAGGGCGGCACCGGTAAGACCACCGTCGCCGCCGCCCTGGCGCTGGCCCTGGCCACCGGGGGCCGCCGCACGCTGCTGGCCGAGGTGGAGGGGCGCCAGAGCATCGCCCGGCTGTTCGACCTGCCGCCGCTGCCCTACGAGGAGACCAAGGTGGCGGTCGCGCCCGGCGGCGGTGAGCTGTACGGGCTGGCCGTCGACCCGAAGGCCGCGCTGCTGGACTACCTCGAGATGTTCTACCGCCTGGGCCGGGCCGGCCGGATGCTGGAGCGGATCGGCGCCGTCGACTTCGCCACCACGATCGCCCCCGGGGTACGGGACGTCCTGCTCACCGGCAAGGTCTACGAGGCGGTCCGCCGCCGGGAGACGGTGCGCGGCGGGCGGGCCACCCCCGACGTGGAGCGCCCGGTCTACGACGCCGTGGTGCTGGACGCCCCGCCGACCGGCCGGATCACCCGCTTCCTCAACGTCAACGAGGAGGTGGCCGGTCTGGCCAAGGTCGGCCCGATCCGCAACCAGGCCAACTCGATCATGACCCTGATGCGCTCCGGGCAGACGGCGGTGCACCTGGTCAGCGTGCTGGAGGAGATGCCGGTGCAGGAGACCGCCGACGCGGTGGCCGAACTCGAGGCGATCGGGCTGCCGGTGGGCGGGGTGTTCGTGAACATGGTCCGCGAGCCGTTCCTGCCCCCCGCCGCCCTGGCCGCCGCCACCCAGGGCGAGCTGGACCGGTCCGAGGTTCTGGCCGGGCTGGCCGCCGCCGGGCTCGGCCGCCGCTCCCGGGCCACCGGTAACGACACCTCGCACGCCGCACTGGCCACCGCGCTGCTGGAAGAGGCGGCCGGTCACGGCGCGCGGGTGAGCATGGAGCACACCGAACGCGCCGAACTGCTGGCCCTGGCCCGTCCTCTCTACGAACTGCCCGCCCTGGCCGGGGGGATCGACCTCGGCGCGCTCTACGAGCTGGCCGGGCGTCTGGGCGAGCAGGGCGCCGCATGAGCGCCGCCCCGACGCTGGCCATCGACGAGCTTTTGGACGATCCGCGCACCCGGGTGCTGGTGTGTTGCGGTTCCGGTGGGGTCGGGAAGACGACCACCGCGGCCGCGCTGGGGCTGCGCGCGGCCGAACGCGGCCGCCGCGTCGTGGTGCTCACCATCGACCCGGCCCGTCGCCTGGCCCAGTCGCTCGGCCTGGCCGAGCTGGACAACACCCCCCGTCCGGTGGCTGGGGTGGATGCCTCCTCCGGTGGCACGCTGGACGCGATGATGCTGGACATGAAGCGCACCTTCGACGAGGTGATCGAGGGGCACGCCCCGCCCCAGAAGGCCGCGCAGATCCTGGAGAACCCCTTCTACCAGGCGCTTTCCAGCAGCTTTGCGGGTACCCAGGAGTACATGGCGATGGAGAAGCTGGGGCAGTTGCGGGCCCAGGCCGAGGCCGGCGAGCACGACTGGGACCTGATCGTGGTCGACACCCCGCCCAGCCGCTCGGCCCTGGACTTCCTGGACGCCCCGCAGCGTCTCGGCTCGTTCCTGGACGGCCGGTTCATCCGGATCCTGGGGGCCCCGGCCAAGGCCGGGGGCCGGGCCTACCTGAAGATGATGTCGGCCGCGATCGGCACCGCCACCGGCCTGATGACCAAGATCCTGGGCGCCCAGGTGCTGAAGGACGTGCAGACCTTCGTGGCCGCGCTGGACACCATGTTCGGCGGCTTCCGCGAACGGGCCGACGCCACCTACCGGCTGCTGCAGGCCCCCGGCACGGCCTTCCTGGTGGTGGCCGCGCCCGAGCCGGACGCCCTGCGCGAGGCCTCGTACTTCGTCGACCGACTGGAGGGCGACGGCATGCCGCTGGCCGGGCTGGTGCTCAACCGGGTGCACACCGGGCCCGCCGAGGGGCTCTCGGCCGAGCGCGCGCTGACCGCGGCCGAAGACCTGGACGACGCCCAGGAGCACGCCCTCACCGCCGGGCTGCTGCGCATCCACGCCGACCGGATGCGGCTGAGCGAGCGGGAGAAGTCGGTGGCCAGCCGGTTCACCCAGGCGCACCCCGACGTCGCAGTGGTCCGGGTGCCGGCCCGGCCCCAGGACGTGCACGATCTGACCGGTCTGCGCGGGGTCGGGGCCGATCTGGCCGGGGCCGACGAACCGGCCTACTCCCGCTGACCCCTCGTTCGAGCACCACCAAAACCGCGGCGCCCGGGCAGAGATCCGCAGATCTCCCCCGGGCAGGCGGTGACGAGGCCGGACCAGCCGGACTCAGCCGACCTTGACGGCCGCTTCCTCGTTCAGCAGGTCGATGATCCGGACCTGCTGGGAACGCGCGGTCTCCAGCAGCCGACGCCACGACTGCACGTTCGGGCGACGGCGGAGCAGCGCACGGCGCTCCCGCTCGGTCATCCCGCCCCACACCCCGAACTCGATCTTGTGATCCAGAGCGTCCGAAAGGCACTCGGTCCGCACCGGGCATGACATGCAGACCAACTTGGCCCGGTTCTGTGCCGCCCCCTGGACGAACAGTGCATCAGGGTCGCTCTTGCGGCAAGCACCCTGAGTTGCCCACTGGTTCACCGTCACACTCATTTCCCTCGGCCCTCCCTGGACCCCCGTGGATCCACGCTCACCCCCGAGCCGAACCCCTCTGCTGATGACGGTAGGTGAGCAACGACAACGCCAATAAGGGCCGGATGGATGAATCAGTATCGGCCGAAGTGACGATGAGTTACTCTGTGCAACCGTTTCACTACAGATAGTGCCGGATTGAGAGATCGTTTCGCTTGCCTGGCAGTGCTTCTGAGTGACCGCGTCGTCATTGACCCGACCCGTCCGTCACAGCTCATTGACCAGCGAACATTCCGCGCGCAAAGTTCAACTTGCCCCTCCCGGACATCTCTGCACTGACGATCGTTCCTACTGGCGCTTTCGTTACGCCACCCTTTCGGGCTCTTAAGGAAGTCATATGGCCCGCCGAGGATCCTGGGTTCGAATCATTCGGATGCGTCAAGGTCGAGTCACGCAGAGCAACAAGTAATACGTCTCGGCCCTCGCGGTGCAGCGCCAGGCCAGTGAGCTCCGGCACCTGCCGGCCCCCGAACCGCGGCGCGACGTGCTGAGGGCCGCCGGACATCGGCGTGACAACCGCTTTGTCCCTGTCCAGGAGCGGGAAAGTGGCCACAGGACGCCGTATTAAGGTGGCGAGCATGTCGCCGGCACCCACCCCCAAAAATGTCCTGGGTCTGCTCGGCGCCTTCACGGTGACGAGTCTGGTGGCGGGCGTTCTCGCGGCCGGGCTCGCGGTCCCCGCGATCGGCGCCACGGGCCTGGCCTCCAACAGCGCGATCGACGCGTTCAACGCCCTGCCCAGCGAGCTGGAGAACACGCAGGTCTCGGCCAGCACCCGGGTGCTGGCCTCGGACGGTTCGCTGATCGCGACCTTCTACGACGAGAACCGCGACCCGGTCGAGCTGGACCAGATCTCGAAGTACATGCAGGACGCCGTCGTGGCGATCGAGGACGAACGGTTCTACGAGCACGGCGGTGTCGACACCAAGGGCCTGCTGCGGGCGCTGGTGGCCAACCAGGTCTCCGGCGGGGTCTCGCAGGGCGCCTCCACGCTCACCCAGCAGCTGGTGAAGAACACCCTGAAGGACACGGCGCACGCGGCCGGCGACGCGGAGGCCTACGAGGCGGCCGAGGAGCAGACCAACTCCCGCAAGCTGCGCGAGATCCGGCTGGCCACCGCCCTCGAGAAGAAGATGTCCAAGCAGGAGATCCTCGAGGGCTACCTGAACATCGCCTGGTTCGGCGGGCAGACCAACGGGGTCGAGGCCGCGGCGAAGTACTACTTCGGCACCAGCGCCAAGAAGCTCACTCTGCCCCAGGCGGCGATGCTGGCCGGGATGATCCAGTCCCCGCCGCAGTACAACATCGCCAAGAAGGAACAGCAGGAGAAGGCGCTCAACCGCCGCAACACCGTGCTGGCCAAGATGCTGCAGCAGGGCAAGATCACCCAGGCCGAGCACGACGAGGCGGTCGACACCCCACTGAAGCCGAACATCACCCCGACCTACCAGGGCTGCGCCAACGCCGGCGTCCGGGCGTACTTCTGCGACTACGTCTACAACGTGATCACCAAGGGCAACGGTTTCAAGGCGCTGGGCAAGACCGTGGAGGACCGGGAGGCGGCGCTCAAGCGCGGCGGTTACACGATCCGCACCACGCTCGACCCGAAGATCCTCAAGGCCGGCTGGAAGGCCGTGAAGGACGCGATCCCGCCGAACGACTCCAGCAACGTGGCCACTGCCTCGGTGACCGTGGAGCCGGGCACCGGCAAGGTGCTGTCGATGATCCAGAACAAGTACTACAGCACCAAGAAGGGCCGGAAGAACACCACGATCAACTACTCCACCGACTACAAGTACGGTGGCTCCTCCGGCTTCCTCACCGGCTCCACGTTCAAGCCGGTGGTGCTGGCCACCTGGCTCAAGGCCGGGCACTCGCTGAACGCCTCGATCAACGGCTCGGCCGGCAGCGTGCCGGTCAACTCGTTCAAGAGCTGCGGCTCGAACCTCCAGTCCAGCGAGATCTGGAACTTCCAGAACTCCAGCGGCGAGAGCGGCAACGGGAACATGAGCGTCTGGGACGCCACCGCCAACTCGGTGAACGGCGCCTACATCCGGATGGAACAGCAGCTCGACCTGTGCGACGTGCGGGAGATGGCCGAGGCCCTGGGCATGCACCAGGCGGCCCCGGTCGAGGTGGGCGGCAAGAAGACCACGAAGCTGCCGGACACCATCCCCTCGATCGTGCTCGGCACGATCAACCAGTCGCCGTTGACCATGGCCAACGCCTACGCCACGTTCGCCTCGGGCGGTAAGTACTGCACGCCGATCGTGGTGACCTCGATCAAGGACCGCAACGGCAAGAAGGTCAAGATCCCGAAGACCAACTGCAAGCAGACGGTCGACCCGGAGGTCGCCAACACCACCACCCTGGGCCTGAGCCGGGCCCTGATCAACGGCACGGCCCGCAGCACCGGCCCGCTCTCCAGCGGCCAGAAGGCCTCGGGCAAGACCGGTACCACGAACGACTCGATGGACACCTGGTTCGTGGGCTACACCCCGCAGCTGTCCACCTCGGTGTGGGTCGGGCCCGAGTTCGTTAACGGCAAGCGCGAGAACATGCAGGGCATCACGATCGGCGGCAGCTACTACGGCAACGTCTACGGTGGGACGTTCGCGGCGCCGATCTGGAAGGACATCATGGAGAAGGCGCTGGAGGGCACGGAGGTCAAGGACTTCCCGGAGGCCGACAGCAGCCTGCTCGAGACCCCGATGTCCGACATCCCGGGCGTGGTCGGCAAGAGCCCGGAAGAGGCCCGCAGCATCCTGGAGCAGGCCGGCTTCACCGTCGAGCAGAGCGATCAGCCGGAGACGTCCGACCAGCCGGCCGGCACCGTCGCCCGCACCGACCCCTCCGGCCGGACCAGCACCGGCAGCACCGTCACCCTCTACCTGAGCTCCGGCCCGGGTGAGGAACAGCCCGAACAGGACGGCGACCAGGACAACGGCGACGGCGAGATCGAGATCCCCTCGATCCCCGACAACCCGTTCGACCCGAACCCGTGACCTGAGCCAGCCGGAAACGCCGAAGGCCGGGAGTCCGTACGGACTCCCGGCCTTCGCTGTTCGTGCGGTGATCAGGCCTCGAGCTGGGCCTTCACCTCGGCGGCGACCCGGCCGCCCTCGGCCCGGCCGGCGACGCGGCCGCGCACGGCCTTCATCACCAGGCCCATCGCCGCCTTACCCGACTTACCGCTCGCGGTCGCGTTCGCGACCTCCTCGGCCACCAGCGTCTTCAGTTCCTCTTCGGACAACTGCTGGGGCAGGTAGTCGGCCAGCACCGCCAGCTCGGCGCGCTCCTTCTCGGCCAGCTCCGGCCGGGCCGCCTCGTCGTAGGCGGTGGCGGCCTCGCGGCGCTTCTTGGCCTCCCGGCTCAGGACCGTGGTGACCTCCTCCTCGGAGAGCTCACGGGCCACGGTGCCGGACACCTCCTCGGCCTTGACCGCGGTCATGACCATCCGGATGGTGCTGGAACGGATGGCGTCGCGGGCCTTCATCGCAGTGGTGAGGTCGGAACGCAGGCGGGCCTTGAGGCCGGTCGAGGAGTCGGACATGAGGCCATCCTCGCACCAGTCAAGAGCGACACCCGCATCAATTACCTCCGGCCAGGGCCGCCCGGGAGATCCCCAGGGCCGCCCGGAGCAGGCCGAGGTGCTCGTCGACGTCGCCCAGGCCCATCCCGCCGGTGCTCAGCGAGAGGTGCGTCGCCCCCAGCCGGGCCCAGCCGGTGACGAACGAGGTCCAGCCGGAGCGGGGCACCCGGGCCAGGTCGAGCGTGGGCTCGATGCCGATGTCGGAGACCGCCCGGCCGGCGGTGTGGGCCCGCGCCCGGATCAGCCGGATCAGCCCGGCGCTCTCCTGATCGGGCATCCGCTGCGGGAACCAGCCGTCGCCCAGTGCTCCGATCCGGTGAAGCGTGCGCTCGGACTCGCCGCCGATCCAGACCGGCACACTGCCCCGCACCGGACGCGGGTTGATGCCCGCCTCGTGAACGCCGTACCAGTCGCCGTGGAAGGTCACGACCGGGTCGGCCCACAACGCGCGCAGCAGCCGGATCTGCTCGGAAATGCGGGCCCCACGGTCGGAGAACTCCTCGCCCAGAGCCTCGTACTCCACGGGGTTCGAGCCCACCCCGACGCCCAGGCGCAGTCTGCCTCCGCTGAGTACGTCCACCTCGGCCGCCTGCTTGGCCACCAGAACGGGCTGCCGCTGCGGCAGCACGGCGACCGCGGTGACCAGCTCGACCGAGGTGGTGAGACCGGCGAGATAGCCCAGCAGCACGAAGATCTCGTGGAACTTGTCCTGGCTGGTGTAGCCGTTCCGGCCGGGTCGGCCGACCGGGCCCACTCCGACGACGTGGTCGTTGAGCACCAGATGGTCGACCCCGTACTGCTCGGCGCCGGTGGCCCAGCGCGCGATCTCTTCCGGGACAGCAGGAATCTCGGTGGACGGGAACACAGCGCCGAACCGCATCATCACTCCGGGTGGTGGATGGAGCGGACGTGCGCCGATGTCCGTCGTCATGAAGTTGTCTCGACCGATGAAGAGTATTGCCGGTGCAGGCATTCTGCGGGGGCCAAATACCTTGAGGACGTTTGTCAGCGGCAGTTCGGTGCCTGCGCACGGCCCCTCGCCTACTTCTCCGTACCGGGCGAAGCGGTCCGGTGGACCTGCGAGGATGTCCGAATGCGCCCATCCGTGAAGCTTCCTCTCGCCGCGCTGGCCGTCGGTGCCGCCGGTCTCGGTTACTCGCTCGCCGAGGCGCGGGCCTATACCCTGCGGCGCTTCAGCGTGCCGGTGCTGCCCGCGGGAAGCTCACCGCTGCGCGTGCTCTGCCTCTCCGACCTGCACCTGGTGCCGAACCAGACGAAGAAGCTGGAGTGGGTGCGCGGGCTGGCCGCGCTCGAGCCGGACCTGGTGGTCAGCACGGGCGACAACCTGGCCCACATGGAGGCGGTGCCGGCCGTGCTGCGGGCCCACGAGCACCTGCTCAAGCTGCCCGGCGTGTTCGTGCTCGGCTCGAACGACTACTTCGCCCCCAAGCCCAAGAACCCGGCGCGCTACCTGCTGCCCTACGGCGGCAAGAAGCGCATCCACGGCAACCGGCTGCCCACCTCCGAACTCGTCGACGGCTTCCGCGAGGGCGGCTGGATCGACCTGAACAACCGGCGCGAGCAGCTCAAGATCAACGACCTGCGGCTGGAGTTCGTCGGCACCGACGACCCGCACATCAAGCGCGACCGCTACGCCGAGGTGGCCGCCCCGGCCGATCCCACGGCCTCCCTGACGATCGGCGTCACCCACGCGCCGTACCTGCGGGTGCTGGACGCGATGACGGCCGACGGCGCGGGCCTGATCCTGGCCGGGCACACCCACGGCGGCCAGCTCTGCATCCCGGGGGTAGGCGCGCTGACCACGAACTGCGACCTGGACCGCCCCCGGGCCAAGGGCGTCTCCCGCTACCCCGGCGACGGCACCGACCCCAGCGACGCCTGGATGCACGTCAGCGCGGGCCTGGGCACCTCTCCGTACACCCCGGTGCGGTTCGCCTGCCGCCCCGAGGCCACGCTGCTGACCCTCACCGCAGTCGGCTGAACTGAGGCGTCGGTCTCTTCCCGCGCTGTCGGCCGGATCCGATTTCAGAGTTGGCCGTCCTGTCGGGTAGAGTTACCGACGCTCCACCGGGGTGTGGCGCAGCTTGGTAGCGCGCTTCGTTCGGGACGAAGAGGCCGCAGGTTCAAATCCTGTCACCCCGACGGTGCAGTAAAGGTCGAGAGGCCGGTCCAGCGAAAGCTGGACCGGCCTCTCGGGCGTTTGCCGCCTCTGTCCGGTCGGCGAACCACCGGGTCCCCCCATTCGAGGAGTACGGCGATGACGGCCGATGACAGACCGGTCCGGACGTTGCTGGTGGACAACTACGACTCCTACACCTACAACCTCTTCCAGTTGCTGGCCGTGGCGAACGGGGTTGCGCCTACGGTGGTACGCAACGACGAGGCCGACTGGGCCGAGATCGTCGGGCAGGCAGGCTTCGACAACATCGTCATCTCCCCCGGTCCGGGGCGTCCGGAACACCCGGACGACTTCGGCCTCTCGGCCGCAGCCATTGCCTGGGCCCGGGCCGAGCAACTGCCCCTGCTGGGCATCTGTCTGGGGCACCAGGGCCTTGCCGTGGCCTACGGAGGCCGGACCCGGCCCGCGCCGCGCGTGATGCACGGCCAGCTCAGCCGGGTTCGTCATGAGGGCGGGCTGCTGGCCGGCATTCCTCAGGACTTCGAGGCAGTGCGGTACCACTCGCTGGCCGTGCCCGAGCCCTTGCCGAACGGTCTCCGGGCGACGGCCTGGGCCGAGGACGGCACGGTGATGGCGCTGGAAGCCACCGACGCTCCGCTCTTCGGCGTCCAGTTCCACCCCGAGTCGATCCTTACCGGGCCCGGCCGGCAGATCATCGAGAACTTCCGGGATCTCACGCCGCGGCGAGGCCCGGCCGTGGTCGCCGGAAAAGAGCTTCCACCAATGGACGAGGAGCCAACTCGGCTGCGGCTGACCACCCGCCGCATCTCCGGCCCGGTCGATGCCGAACTGCTGTTCGCCGAACTGCGCAGCGGGCAGAACTTTCCGGCCGTCTGGCTGGACAGTGCAAAGGCCGGACCGGACTCGGGCCGGTTCTCCTACCTGGTCTGCGGGCCGGGCGGACCGCTGCACGAGAGCGTCACCCAGGTGGGCGAGGACACACTCCGGATCGGCGATGCCACCGGCGAACGTCTGCTGCACGCCGATCTTTTCGAGTATCTACGCACTCGGCTGAAGTCACTCAGCATCTCCGGGGACGAAGATCTGCCGTTCGACTTCACCGGCGGCTACGTGGGCTGCCTGGGTTACGAGTGCCCGGCCGACCCCGCGACCTCGAGCCCTTACCGATCCCCCCAGCCACCCGCCGCCCTTCTCTTCGCAGACCGAGTGGTCGTGCTCGACCACGTGCGCAACGACGTCCATCTGCTCGCTCTCGACCTACCCGGCCACCCGGCCGCGGCCACTTCCGCATGGATCGAGAGCACCACCGAACTGATCAGGAGCCTGCCCGGCCGGCATCTGCCTGCCCTCGGCGAGCAGCCTCGGGCCGTCGCCCACCCGACGCGGGGGCGGGCCCAGTACCTGAAGGACATCGCCGTCGTCCGTGGTTTTCTCGAAGCGGGCGAAACCTACGAAGCCTGCCTCACCACACGGTTCGAGGTTGCTTCCACAGCATCGCCTTTCGCCGTCTACCGGCAGTTGCGGCAGCTGAATCCCGCTCCTTACGCGGCTTTTCTGGACTTCGGCGACTTCTGCATCTCTTCGTCGTCGCCCGAGCGCTTTCTGCGGATCGACCGCTCGGGCCGGGTCAGCGCCAAACCGATCAAGGGAACCCGTCGACGCAGTTCCGATACTGACGAAGACCGTTCTCTGGCGGTCGAACTCGAGGGTGATCCGAAGGAACGTGCGGAGAATCTGATGATCGTGGATCTGCTGCGCAACGACCTCGGACGGGTGTGCAGACCGGGTTCCGTAGTGGTTCCCCGCCTGATGCATGTCGAAACGTACAGCACCGTGCACCAACTGGTCTCGACCGTCGAGGGCGACCTGGCCGCAGGCCTTACTGCCGTGGACTGCGTGCGCGCGGCCTTCCCGGGCGGCTCGATGACCGGCGCTCCGAAGGTCCGCACGATGCGCATCCTGCGCGAGCTGGAGGGGACGGCGCGAGGGGTCTACTCCGGTGCCATCGGCTACTTCGGGGTGAACGGCACGGCCGACCTGAGCATTGTGATCCGCACCCTGGTGCACGCGGACGGGAAGGTGAGCGTGGGGGCGGGCGGGGCCATCACGGTGCTTTCCGATCCGGAGCAGGAGTGGAGCGAGGTCCGGCTCAAGGCGGCTGCGGTGCTGCGCGCGGTCAACGCCGTGCCCGGCGACGAACGCCCCCAGTAGGCTGCCCGACGGAAACCCGCTGGCGCGCTGCCGGGCGTCCTGTCACCCTGAGCGGGCGGGGAATGGACGCCGACCTCGAAGGAGAGTCTTCATGACGTCTGACAATGACAACCAGGTCAGCTCTGACACCAAGCGCAAGTTCCGCGAGGCCCTGGAGCGCAAGCACGCCAACGGCGGGCTGCACCGAGGCGAGCACCAGGGCAACGGCAAGGTGGGTGGATCCCACGGCGCCGAGACCTCTGGGGCGCAGCAGATGTTCCGGCGCAAGTCCGGTTCGTAGGCTCGTCGGCCCGGCGCCGTCTACGGGGTTCGCCCCGCAGGCGGCGCTTTCGTCTGCCGGGCGCTGTGAGGGCACGCGTTACGATCCCCGTCCGAGACCGCCGAACGGGAGAACCGGATGATTCGCAACGTCGTGATGGGCCGGCTCAAGCCCGGGGCCGACGTCGACCGGCTCGACGAGGGCTTGGCCGGCATCGTCGGGCTGAAGATCGAGGGCATGACCGACGTGAAGGTGGGCCGCGACGCGGGGCTGCGCGCGGGCAACTGGGACTTCACGATCACCGCCGACTTCGCCGACGTGGCTGCCTACCGGGCGTACGACGAGGACGAGGAGCACAACCGGCTGCGCCGGGAGATCTTCGGGCCGCTGTCGGAAGAGATCGCCCGGATCCAGATCGAGTTCTGAGGCCATGGTTCAGGCCCGGGCCGGGACGTTCTGGGTGACCGTACGTACCGCCCGGGCCTGCACCGATGACTTCTCAGGGCTGGGCCGGCCCGCCCTCGTCACGTAACCGGGCCAGCCTGCTCAGCGGGGCCAGGAACTCCCGGACCAGCGGCTGGTCGCCAGCCTGTCGGCGCGCCGTTGCGCACGGGTAGACCGTGCCGCAGCACGCGCAGAAGCCCCCCACGGGCCGATGGTCGACCGGCCCTGCATCTAGGCGGTGGCCGCCGGGTTCCCCGGACCGTCGGGGTCGTTCCCGCTGCTGGGGTTGCCCCGGCCACTCAGGCTGGTTTCGCTGCCCTGGTTGCCGCGGTCCTGTGGACGATGACGCCTCCGGATTCGCCGCCGGACGGGTCGAGGTGGCCATCAGACCACCGCCGTGAGTTCGCGGACCGACGAGTCGCCCAGCCGGTACTCCGTGGTGCAGCCGATGGCCACGTAGGTGGAGCCGTACTGGGCGGACCAGACCAGGTCGTCCACCGCGAGCCGGGTGCCGCGGGGATGGATGACCCATTCCCGCAACTGCTCGCGATCGATCACCGCCAGAGCGCGGGAACCGAACCGGGCGGTCACCGTTTCCGGAGCCAATTCCAGTTCGAGTATTCCGATCGACCAGTCCCGGGCATTGCGCAGATCGACCTCGATCCTGCCGACCCACTCCCCGGTTCCGGGTCTTTCGCCTTTCCGAGCCGCTTGCGTCTGCATGGGTGTGAACCCCCGTCATTGGCATTGACCGATGCAAACAGCGCACCGGGCTCCCCCCGCCAATCCTTACCATCGACCGATCATCGCCCCCACTTCAACGTAACGTTTTGTGACGGCCTGAGTGTGACGTCATTCGATACGCCCGGTTTGCTACTCGCCCGTCGAATCCCGGCGGTGAAACACTCCCGGCCATGAGTGGTGGGTCGGGGATGGGACGCCGGTCGCTGGGCCGGCAACTCCGGAGACTGCGGGAAAAGGCCGGAAAGAAACCCGAGGACGTGCGGTCGGTGGGTTCCCGGCAGAAGATCTGGCGGATGGAGGCCGGGAAAGGCCCCTACAAGTACGCCGACGTCCGCGCCCTGTGCTTCATGTACGGCGTCGACGAGATCACCACCGACCGGCTCACCGACCTGGCCGGTAAGGCCGACCAGGAAAACATCTGGGAAGACTTCAACGACCTGCTGCTGCCCGGTTTCGGGCTCTATCTGGACCTCGAGCAGGCCGCCTCGGCGCTGTACACCTATGACGCGGAGTTGATTCACGGACTGCTGCAGACCGCTTCGTACCACGAGAGCATCACCTTGGGTGAAGGAATGGACGAGGCCGGCCGGAATCGGGCGGCGGGATTACGCAGGGCGAGAATGGACAGTGCTTTCAGCGGCCGCTCGCCCCTGTCGATCACCGCCGTGTTCGGGGAATCGGCGCTGCACCGGATCATCGGTTCCCCCTCGGTGATGGCCGGGCAAATGCGCTATCTTCGTGAACTGACCGAGGAAAAGGCCAACATCGAGGTTCGGATACTGCCCTGGTCCGCCGGGGCACACCCGGGTTTACGCAGTGGGCCCTTCACCCTGCTCGAATTCTCCGAACCGGACACCGACGTGGTCTATCTGGAGTCGCAGACAGACGCCCGGTACCTGGAAAAGGAAAACAAGCTCCGCGCGTACCGGAACGTCTGGGCAAGGCTCATGCAGATGTCCGTCCGACTCGAGGAGTACCCGACATGAGTACACAGACCCCTTGGATCAAGGCTCAGGCCAGCGGCGGCGGAAGTCAGTGCGTGGAGATGCGGCGAAGTGGGCCGAGCGTCGAGGTGCGCGACACCAAGGCGCGCGGTGCGGGCCCGACCCTGCGGTTCAGCCCGGGTGAGTTCTCGGCCTGGGTCGAAGCGGCCAAGAGCGGCGAGCTCGACGGCCTGAGCGGCTGAGCAGTCCAGAACCGGTCGGCCGGAGGGTGGGGCCCCACCCTCCGGCACTACCCGTTCCGCCCCCGTCCGAAACCTCGAACACCGCACTCCTGCTGCACCTCTGGTGATCACAGGAGGTAGCCGGGCGGGCGACCTACTTGTCGAACTTCTTGCTGCGGGGCAGACCGTTGACGCCGCGCAGCCCCACCTTGCCGATGCAGAAGGCGCAGCCGACGCAGTCTCGGCAGCCGATGCAGAACGCGCACCCCACACAGTTGCGGCAACCGACGCAGGCGAACGTGCCGATGCAGCGGTGGATGCCGATCCCGAGCAGGGTGGCCACGCTCATCAGCACGCCGACGCTGCCGCTGGCGCCGATGCTGCCCGCCACCCCGGCACTGCCGCTCACCGCAATGCTGCCCGCCACGCCCGCGCTGCCCGCCACGGCCACACTTCCGGCCACCCCGGCCGCGCCCGCTACTGCGGCGCTGCCGGAGACGCCGGCGGAACCCGATACTCCGGTGCTGCCGGCCACTCCGGCGCTGCCCGAAACACCCGTGCTGCCCGCCACGCCAGAGCTGCGGGTGACGCCGGCGCTCCCCGCTACCCCAGCGCTGTGTGTGACACCGGCACTGCCGGCTACCCCGGCCGCGTTGCTCACTCCGGCGCTGTGCTTCACCCCCTCCACCGCATCCATGCTCCCCGCTCCCTCAACCGCGCTGCCTCCCGCTCCCTTGGCCGCACCACCCACCTCAGCCTCGCGCTGCACCGCGTCGGCACCTTCGGCCTCGTCGTTCCCCATCGCGTCCGCCTCTCGCTCGTGCCGGTTGCTGCCGGCCCACCGCCCTGGTTCAGAACGTGGCCGGTCGCCGTCGGTCGTGCTGCCGGTCGTGCGTGCCCAGCATTGCCGACGCTCTCGGCCCCGCTCAAGGGCGGCCGGTGGGGCGGATCGCCCGCAGAAGGGGCCTCGGTTCTCTTCAAGACCGGCCCTCCCCTGCCGATATGACCATCATGGCGCTCCGCCGTGGTGGGCCTCGAACCACTGCGGCGGAGTGCCTCCCAAATAGGCAGCAGGACCGGCGGACACCCGCCCGGGAAGCCCGCCTGCTCGCGGCCTGCGTGCAAGGATCTCGGCATGACCGCGCCGAATCCTCCGCTGAACACTCCACTCCCCGCCTGGGAACGCCGTTTCCGGGCGGGCCGGATCGGGCTGCCGGACTGGGCCGTCGAGGCCCCGGAACGGTGCTCGGTGGTGGCCACCCACCAGGGCGTCCTGGAGATGCACAGCTGGCAGCCGGGCGGTCCGCTGGTCCAGCTGACCTCGCGCCGGGAGGGCACCGCGCTCGGTGAGATCGATCCGTCCGGCGAGTGGATCTGGTGGTTCGACGACGCCGCGGGCAACGAGCACGGGATCTGGCGCCGGCAGCCGTTCGGCAGCGCACCGGGATCCGACGAGGTGGCGGTTCCCGGCCTGGCGCCGTCCTATTCGGCCGGTCTCGCCCTGGGCCCCGACGAACTGGCGGTGATCGGGCAGAACGACGACGGCTACGGCACCCGGATCCAGGTGCAGGAGAAGGGGAAGGCGCTGCGTCTGCTGTACGAGCACGAAGAGGACGCCGGGGTGGGTGGGCTCAGTGAGGACGGGACGCTGGTCGCGATCGCGCACAGCGAGCACGGCGATTCCCGGCACACGGCCCTTCGGGTGCTCCGGGTGGCGGACGGTTCGACCGTGGCCGATCTCTGGGACGGCCCCGGAAAGAGCCTGGAGCCACTGGGTTTCGCCCCCTTGGCCGGTGACCCGCGGCTGCTGGTGCTGCACGAGCGCCGGGGCCGGGGCGAGCTGCTGATCTGGGACGTGCAGTCCGGCCTCGAGGTCGAGGTGAATCTCGATGTGCCGGGCGAGATCTCGCAGGCGCAGTGGTTCCGCGACGCGGCGACGCTGCTGATCAGCGTGGACCACCAGGCGCGCACCCGGCTCTACACCTTCAGCCTGATCGACCTGAGCACGCAGCCGGCCGGGCCTTCCGACGGCACGGTGCTGGAGGCGACCACCCGGCCGGACGGGAAGGTCTGGGCGCTGTGGTCGTCCGCCGCGCAGCCCGCCGCCGTGCGTGACCTGGAGGGCGAGATGGTGCTGGCGCCGCCCGGTGAGCCCGCCCCGCCCTCGGTCACCATCGAGGACGTCTGGGTGGAAGGGCCCGGCGGTCGCATCCACGCGCTGCTGCGCCGCCCCACGTCGGCGACCGGGCCCCTGCCCATGGTCATCGACATCCACGGCGGGCCCACTGCGCACGACGGCGACTACTTCCGCGCCTACCCCAGCGCCTGGGTCGATCACGGCTTTGCCTTGTTGCAGGTGAACTATCGGGGTTCCACCGGCTACGGGTCCCAGTGGCGGGACGCGCTGGAGAAGCGCGTCGGCCACATCGAGCTGGAAGACGTGGTGGCGGTGCGCGACCACCTGGTGGAGACCGGGATCGCCGCGCCGGACCAGGTGGTGCTGGCCGGGGCCTCGTGGGGCGGCTACCTGACGCTGCTCGGGCTGGGCCTGTACCCGGACCGGTGGGCGGTGGGGGTGGCCGGGGTGCCGGTGGCCGACTACCTGGCGGCCTACGAGGACGAGATGGAGGCGCTGAAGGCGTTCGACCGCTCGTTGTTCGGCGGTTCGCCGGAGGAGGTGCCGGACAAGTACCGCGACTCCAGCCCGATCACCTACGCCGACCGGGTGGTGGCCCCAGTGCTGGTCCTGGCCGGCGAGAACGACCCGCGCTGCCCGATCCGGCAGATCGAGAACTACGTGGCGGTACTGGCCGAACGGGGGGCCGAGCACGAGGTGTACCGCTACGACGCCGGGCACGGGTCACTGGTGGACGACGAGCGGGTGCGCCAGGTGCGGGCCGAGATCGACTTCGTGAAGCGGCATCTGAACGCGTGAGCCACGAGAACCCGAGGCTCACAATCGTCTTCAATCAGGGCTCTTGAAAAGCACTGAGGGCCGGTACCTCCGGGTACCGGCCCTCAGTGCTTTCTGGCTGTTACAGGTCGCGCGCGATCAGCTCGGCGATCTGGGCCGTGTTGAGCGCGGCCCCCTTACGCAGGTTGTCGCCGGTGACGAACAGGTCGAGCGTGTTGGGGAAGTCGAGCGCCTGACGCAGCCGGCCCACGAAGGTGGGGTCGGCGCCGACGGTGTCGGCCGGGGTCGGGAACTCCTTGCCCTCCGGGTCGTCCACGACGACCACGCTGGGCGCCTCGACCAGGGCCTGACGGGCCTCGGCGACGGTGATCTCCTCGGCGAAGGTGGCGTGCACCGCGAGCGAGTGCGTGGTGACGACCGGGACCCGGACGCAGGTGGCGGACACCTTCAGGTCGGGGATACCGAGGATCTTGCGCGACTCGTTGCGGACCTTCAGCTCTTCGCTGCTCCAGCCCTCACCCTTGGCCGAACCGGCCCACGGCACCACGTTCAGGGCCAGCGGGGCCGGGAACGGCGAGGGGCCGTCGCCCAGCTTGGCGGCGATGGCGTTGCGCACGTCACCGGCCACCGAGCCGAGCGAACGGTCGTTCGCCACGACCTCGAGCTCGTCGTGCAGGCGGTCGATGCCGGGCTGACCGGCGCCCGAGGCGGCCTGGTAGGAGGCCACCACGAGCTCGGTGAGGCGCCACCGGCGGTGCAGCGCACCGAGGGCGTCGATCATGGTCAGCGTGGTGCAGTTGGGGTTGGAGATGATGCCCCGCGGGCGCTGGGCGGCCGCCTCCGGGTTCACCTCGGGCACCACCAGCGGCACATCCGGGTCCATCCGGAAGGCGCCGGAGTTGTCCACCACGATCGCGCCGCGCTCGACGGCGACCGGCGCCCACTCGGCGGAGATCTCGTCGGGCACGTCGAACATGGCGATGTCGACGCCGTCGAAGGCCTCCGGGCTGATCGCCTGGACCGCGACCTGCTCGCCGCGCACGGTGAGCAGCTTGCCGGCCGAGCGGGCCGAGGCGATCAGGCGGATCTCGCCCCAGATGTCTTCCCGCTCGGACAGGATGCCGAGCATGACGGTGCCGACCGCACCGGTCGCGCCGACGACGGCGAGGGTGGGCTTGCGGGTGCTCATCGTCCGGTACCTCCGTAGACCACGGCCTCTCCCTCGGTGCTGTCGAGGCCGAAAGCGGTGTGAATGGCGCGAACGGCGTCGTCCAGCCGCTCGGCCCGGGTGACCAGGGAGAGCCGGATCTCCGAGGTGCTGATCATCTCGATGTTGATCCCGGCCTCGGCCAGGGCGGCGAACATCTGCGCGGAGACCCCCGGGTGGCTGCGCATCCCGGCGCCGATCAGCGAGACCTTGCCGATCTGGTCGTCGTAGCGCAGCGACTCGAAGCCGATCTGCTCCTGGGCCCGGTTGAGCGCGTTCATCGCCGTCTGGCCGTCGGTCTTGGGCAGCGTGAAGGAGATGTCGGTCAGGCCGCTGCTGGCCTGCGACACGTTCTGCACGATCATGTCGAGGTTGATCTCGGCGGCGGCGACCACCTGGAAGATCTCGGCGGCCTTGCCCGGCTTGTCCGGGACCCCGACCACGGTGATCTTCGCTTCGCTCCGGTCGTGTGCGACCCCGGAGATGATCGGCTGCTCCACCACTGCTCCTTGCGTTGTGTCGACGGGCTTGTCGGTGACCCAGGTGCCTTCGCGGTGGCTGAAGGACGACCGGACGTGCACCGGAAGGCTGAAGCGGCGGGCGTACTCCACACAGCGCAGGTGCAGCACCTTGGCCCCGGAGGCGGCCATCTCCAGCATCTCCTCGCTGGTGATGCGGGCCACCTGGCGGGCCGTGGGCACGATGCGCGGGTCGGCCGTGAAGATGCCGTCCACGTCGGTGTAGATCTCGCAGACGTCCGCCTCGAGGGCGGCCGCCAGGGCGACCGCCGTGGTGTCGGAGCCGCCGCGGCCGAGCGTGGTGATGTCTTTCGTGTCCTGGCTCACACCCTGGAAGCCGGCGACGATGGCGATGTGCCCCTCGTCGAGCGCGGCCCGGATGCGGCCGGGGGTGACGTCGATGATGCGCGCCTTGCCGTGCACCCCGTCGGTGATCACCCCGGCCTGGCTGCCGGTGAACGAGCGGGCCTCCTGGCCGAGCGCGGCGATCGCCATCGCCAGCACCGCCATCGAGATGCGCTCACCGGCGGTGAGCAGCATGTCGAGCTCGCGGGCGGGCGGCAGCGGAGAGACCTTCTCGGCCAGGTCGATCAGGTCGTCGGTGGTGTCACCCATGGCGGAGACCACGACACAGACGTCGTGCCCCTGCTTTCGCGTGTCCACGATCCGGCGGGCGACCCGCTTGACGCTCTCGGCATCGGCGACGGAGGAACCGCCGTACTTCTGCACGACCAAGCTCACCGGGTCGCTCCTAGCTACTGGAAGGGCTTGCTGACGCTGCCCATTCTACCGATCTCCCGACCGTTGTCCGGCGGGGCATTTCGGCAGGTGAGATGCACGGTCAATGCCGAGTTGGTCCCCAAATCGTCCGGGCGCACGGGAGATTCGCCGGATCAATCGACGTTCAGGGCCTCGAACTCCGCATCGGCCACGGTGTCCTCCTCGACGTCGAGCCGCAGGTGACCGAGCATCGACTGCAGCACCCGCAGCGCGCTGGTGGCCCGCACGCCCCAGGTGGAGAGGTAGGAGAACTGCCACCACCACAGCGCCTCGTCGACCCGGCCGTCGCGGTAGTGCCGCAGGCCGTGGGCCAGGTCGGCGGCCACGTCGGCGAGGTCGTCGGACAGGATGCCGCGGATCAGCTCGCCGGAGGTCAGCGGGTCGACGATGTCGGCGTACTCGTCCAGGCCCTCGAGCAGGTTGGCCAGGCCGGTGCGCAGCGGGTCGATGTCCGGGTCGGGCCCGGCGTCCGGCTCGAACCGCTCGCTGGGTACCACGTCGGTGATCGCGCCCAGCCGGGCCCCGCCGAGCAGGATCTGGGAGACCGCCAGCAGCAGCACCGGGATCGCGGTGTCCGGGGACGAACCGGCGGCGACCTCGGTGAGCGCGTTCAGGTAGGTCTGCGCGTCGGTGGCCGTCTCGTCGGCCAGGTGGTGCAGCTCACGTGCCTCGTCGGCGCGCTCGTCGGTCAGGTCGATCGAGGCGCTGCCGCGGGTGCGGGCCTGCGGGATCGAGCCGGCCAGGGCCTCGTGACGGCCACGCGGCCCGGTGGGCCGGCCGAAGGCGTCCCGGCCGGTGGTGGGCCGCTGGAGCGGGTCGAACCCGTTGTTCTCGTCAGACATCGAGCAGTCTTCTCCCCTCGAAGGCCCGGCCCAGGGTGAGCTCGTCGGCGTACTCCAGGTCCCCCCCGACGGGCAGCCCGGACGCGAGCCGGGTGACCTTCAGGCCCATCGGCTTCAGCAGCCGGGCCAGATAGGTCGCGGTGGCCTCGCCCTCCAGGTTCGGATCGGTGGCGAGGATGATCTCGGTGACCTCGCCCGAGGCCAGCCGGGTGACGAGCTCCTTGACCCGCAGGTCGTCCGGGCCGACGCCCTCGATCGGGCTGATCGCCCCGCCGAGCACGTGGTAGCGGCCGCGGAACTCCCGGGTCTTCTCGATCGCGACGACGTCCTTCGACTCCTCCACGACGCACAGCACCGTGCCGTCGCGCCGGGCGTCGCTGCAGATCCGGCACAGTTCGTCGGCCGAGACGTTGCCGCAGACGACGCAGAACCGGACCTTCTCGATCACCTCGGTGAGGGCGGCGACCAGCCGGCGCACGTCGACCGGGTCGGACTGCAGGACGTGGAACGCGATCCGCTGCGCGCTCTTGGGACCGACGCCGGGGAGATGTCCCAGTTCGTCGATCAGGTCCTGCACCACGCCCTCATACACAGGTACGAGCCTACGTGCTGGGAACGACGGCGTCGCCCGGTTCAGGGCCGGTGTGCCGTGACCACCTCGTCGCCCAGGGCCGGCCAGGCCTGCCGGGACCAGTCGCCGAAGGCCAGGTCGGACAGGCAAACGCAGGCCAGGCCGGGCTCCGGGTCGACCCACAGGAACGTGCCGCCTGCGCCGAAGTGACCGAACGCACCGGCCGACACCCGGCTCCCGGCCCAGTGCCCGGGGCGGGCGAAGTTGCGCTCGAAGCCCAGCCCCCAGTCGAGCGGGTCGAAGCGGCCCAGGCCGGGCAGGATGCCGGCCCGGCCGGGGAAGTGCACGCGGACGGCCTCGTCGAGGGTCTGCCGGGCGATCAGCCGGGGCTCGAGCAGTTCGGCGGCGAACCGGGTGAGGTCGGCCGCGGTGCTGCGACCGCCGGCGGCCGGGGACCCGGGCAGCGAGGTGCTGCTCATGCCCAGCGGGGTGAGCACCGCCTCGGTGAGGTAGGTGACGAACGGGATGCCGGTGACCTGGGCGAGGTGCTCGGTGAGCACCTCGATGCCCTGGTTGGAGTAGATCCGGCGGGCACCGGGCCGGGCCACCGGGGCCGAGCCGGAGTCGAACCCGTAGCCGGCCGTGTGCGCCAGCAGGTGCTCGACCGTGGCGCCCTCGGGCCCGGCCGGGTCGGTGAGCGCGAGCGCCTCCTCCTCCAGCGCCACCAGGACGGCGTAGGTGGTGAGCAGCTTGGTCACCGAGGCGAGGGCGAACTCACGGTCCGCCTCGCCCCGGGCGGCCTCGACCCCGCCGGTGGCGGTGACCACGGCGGCGGCCGTGTTCGGTACTCCCCAGAGCTGTTCCCAGTCGTCGATGCCGGAGAGTGCGCTCACAGTTCCCGTTCCTCGATCACACGCCCGCCGAGCAGCTGCTCGACGGCCTGGACGCCCACCAGCGGAGAGGCGTCGAAGTCGGCGTCGTCGGCGCTGACGATGTCGTTGGCCAGGTCGACCACGCGCCCCTTCGGCCGCCGGTCGGGCTCGGCCGCCTCCTTGGGCTGGGGGCGCCGGGACTGCGGAGTGGACCAGCCCGCGTCCGGCGGAGCCTCGTCTTCCCGCATGGGTTCGTTCAGGTCGGGCGGGATGTCGTCGTAGGGGGTGGCCTGTGGGGTGGGCATGCCCCGGTCTTCTTCCGGCCCGGTGTTGCGGCCGGACCGGTTCTCGGCCGGGGCAGCGCCCGGTGCGCGGCCGTTCTGGTTCTGCGCCCGGGCGGCCGCGGCCGCAGCCGCCGCTCGGGCCGCTGCCGCGCCCCCCGAACGAGGCTGGGCCGCCGGGGGCTTCTGCTGCGGGGTAGGCGCAGCGGCCGGGGCCGCCGGAGCGGTGGGGGCCAGCGTGGCAGCGGGGGGCGCCGGTCGCGTGGCAACCCCGACCCCGCCTGAGGACGTTTCTGAGCCGGTTCCAGCCACGGGTTGGGTGGGTTGGGCGGCTGGGTTCTGGGAAACCTCGCTCCAGGCCGAGGCCTGCGGCGCGGTCGGGTTGGAAGGACGCTCGGCCCAGCCCCCGGTGGAGGCCGCGCGGGGCTGGGGAGCCGGGTGCGAGGCCACCGGTGCGGTCGGCTGGGTGGACGCGGCCGAGGCCATCGGCGTGGCCACCGCCGGAGCTACCGAGGGGGCAGCTGCGGGGGCGGCTGAGGGACCGCCTGGCGGCGCGGGCGGCCCGGGCGGGTTGCTAGGGCGGGCGTCACCACCACCTCCCCCACGGAACTCGCTGGTGACCATGGCCTCGACCACGCACTCCAGGCCGATCACCTCGTGCACGGCCTGCCGCATGAAGTTGGCGTGCGGGCCCCGGCCGAAGGTCTGCAGCAGACCGGCCGAACTGAACCCGAGCAGGAGCCGGCGCCCGTCGTAGTCGAGCACCTGGGCGTTCGGCGAGACCAGCGCCCAGGTGCTGAGCTTGATCGAGCGCACGGCGTCGAGCACGCCCGTCCAGTTGTGCCGGACCGCTTCCAGGTCACCCCCACCGGCTTGCGCCGCGGGAGCGGACGGGGCCGGCTGAGCGGCCGGAGCGCTCTGGGGAGCCGGGGGCGCGGAGTGCGGCGCGGCGGCCGCCGGAGCGGGCGGCGGGGTGGCCTCGACCGGAGCGGGTGCCGCGGAAGGAATCAGACCGGAACCTTCGGGCCCGGGGCCCACCGACGTCTTCAAACTGCTCTCGCCGACCTGGCCGGAACCTGCCTCGGCGCCCGTGGAGGGTGCAGTGCCGGTGCCGTTCGGGCGACCGATCGCGGCTCGCACGGCAGCCAGCCCCGAAGACCTGCCCTGCGGGCTCGCCGGATCGGCGACCACCGGAGCCGGGCCGGCCGGGGCAACGGCGGGGACTGCGGGGACGGTGGCGGCCGTACCGGCGGCCGGCGCGAGGCCCGAGCTGATCCGTCGTTCGAGGCGGTCGACGCGGGCGCCCAGACCACGCTGCTCGTCGTCGGCGCCGGGCAGGAGCAACCGGGCGCAGAGCAGTTCCAGCTGCAGCCGGGGGGAGGTCGCGCCGGTCATCTCGGTGAGGGCGGCGTTGGCCACGTCGGCGGCCCGGGACAGCTCGGCCGCCCCGAACCGGGCGGCCTGGTTGCGCAGCCGTTCCAGCTGGTCGTCGGGCATGCCCCGGAAGACCGCGTGCCCGCCGTCCCGGACCGCGGCCACCACCAGCAGGTCGCGCAGCCGCTCGAGCAGGTCCTCGACGAAGCGCCGGGGGTCGTGCCCGGACTCGATCACCCGGTCGACCACCCGGAACACGGTGGCCCCGTCCCCCGCCGCGAGGGCGTCGGCCACGTCGTCGAGCAGGGTCGAGTCGGTGTAGCCGAGCAGGCCGATCGCGGTGGCGTAGGTCAGGCCCTCCTCGCCGGAGCCGCCGATCAGCTGGTCCAGCACCGACAGCGTGTCCCGCACCGAGCCGGTGCCGGCCCGCACCACCAGCGGCAGGACCCCCTTGCCGACCTGCACGTCCTCCCGCTCGCAGAGCTCGGCCAGGTACTGGGTCAGCCGCTCGGGCGGGACCAGCCGGAAGGGGTAGTGGTGGGTTCGCGAGCGGATCGTGCCGATGACCTTCTCCGGCTCGGTGGTCGCGAAGATGAACCGGATGTGCTCCGGCGGCTCCTCGACGATCTTCAGCAGGGCGTTGAAGCCCTGCGGCGAGACCATGTGCGCCTCGTCGATGATGAAGACCTTGTAGCGGTCCCGGACCGGGGCGAAGGCCGCGCGCTCGCGCAGGTCACGGGCGTCGTCGACACCACCGTGACTGGCCGCGTCGATCTCCACCACGTCGAGGCTGCCGGGACCGCCGCGGGCCAGGTCGACGCACGACGGGCAGACCCCGCAGGGGGTGGAGGTGGGGCCCTGCTCGCAGTTCAGGCAGCGGGCGAGGATGCGCGCGCTGGTGGTCTTGCCGCAACCGCGCGGGCCGGAGAACAGGTACGCGTGGTTGACCCGGTTCTTGTTCAGCGCCACCGAGAGCGGACCGGTGACCTGCTCCTGACCGATCACCTCGGCGAAGGACTCGGGCCGGTAACGGCGGTAGAGAGCAGTCGTCACGGCCGTCAGCCTAGGCCAGTCGGGCGGGCCCGTTCAGGTCCGATCCGAGGTCGGGGACAACTGCACCCGAATGCCCGTACCGGGCGGGCCGGCCAGGCAAAGAAAAGGACCCCCCGCACACCCGCCAGAGCCCGCCTACCCTTGCTGCCTTCCGGCCCTGGGGGGGTTCAGCTGGATGACGCCGCACGAGGGGTCTGCGCATCACTGTACCGAATCCGGAAGGGCCGTCCGACCACCCCCACCCGGTGAGCCCTCCGGGGGACGGCGCGAACCGCCGGGAACCCCCCACGTGCACGAGCACTCCCCGGAGGTGGCTAGACTCTCCCACGGAGGATTCGCCTAGTGGCCTATGGCGCTCGCTTGGAAAGCGGGTTGGGTTAACGCCCTCAGGGGTTCAAATCCCCTATCCTCCGCCAGCTGCGGCGGCCCGTTCTCGCTCGGACACGTGCGAGAACGGGCCGACCCGGGCAGCTCCCCCCCTTCTGAGGACGAAGCGTCGCGATCCGGTGGCCCAGAGTCAGGCAACTGGCGCCGAGGACGACTGAGACGACACAATCCCGAGGGTGATTTTCAAGGCAGTCGGCGAGGGCCGTCCGTATCCCGACCACGGGTACAGCACGTCCAAGCAGTGGTCCGACGTGCCCCCCAGCCAGGTCCGGCTGGACGACCTGGTGACCACCAAGCGCACCCTCGACCTGGACGCTCTGCTGTCCGAGGACTCCACCTTCTTCGGTGACCTGTTCGCCCATGTCGTTCAGTACCGGGGCACGCTCTACCTGGAAGATGGACTGCACCGCGCGGTCCGCGCCGCGCTGCACCAGCGGCCCGTGCTGCACGCCCGGGTGCTGGTCGTGGATGCTCAGGACGGCAAAGTGGGGGCTGCGCCCAGGAGCTGAGCCGTCCGTGCCCGAGGGGGGCGTGGCCGATGGGGTTCAGCACCGAGGTGCTCTCGCGCGAAGAACGGCGCCGGCGCACCCGCAGGCGGCAGGCACTGACGTTCACCGCCCTGTTCGTGGTGGTGCTGCTGGTCACGGTCGGGGCACTGGGGAACTGGTTGCAGTGGTGGAACATCGGGCCCTCCCAGGGGCAGCGTCCGCCCTGCCCGGCGCAGACCGTCAGCCCTCCCAACCAGGTTCCGGTGACCGTGTTCAACGCGACCGCCCGGCGCGGTCTGGCCAACGCCGTGGCCAAAGAGTTGCGGCAGCGCCGATTCCGGGTGCTGGGTATCGGTAACGACCCCACCACCGGCGTGATCGCCACCGCCGTGTCGATCCGCTACGGGGCAGGCGACGAGATCCGGGCCCACACCGTCGCCCTGCAGTTCTCCGGCGAGGTGAAGATGCTGCCGGACCCCCAGGCGCGCGAGGACCACTCGGTGGACGTGGTGATCGGCGGCCGCTACCGGCAGATGCAGACCCGGGACCGGGCCGCCGCCGCCCTCGCCCCGGTCGCGACTCCGCGCGGCTGCCGGCCCGCCGGCTCCACCTGACCCGCAAAAGAGCACGCCCTGCGGCCCGGGCCGAGCCCGGACGACGGAACGGGCAAGACTGTCGGTGGTGGTGCGTACTGTCGTCAAACGTCATCAGGTGGTGCTCAACGGCACCACCGAACGGCTCGACGAGCAGGCGGGGGGTCGCCATGTGCCTGAGGTGCCAGGGGTGGAGCGAAGAGGAGCTGCTGGCCAGGAGCCGGCGCGACATCGAGGTGCACGGGTGGGGTCTGATCCACGTCGAGGGCGGTGCCGAGGCCGGGCTCACCTACACCGTGGGGCTGACTCGGTTCCACGGTCATCCGGAGCTGGTGGTCAGTGGGCTCGAGGCCGAAGAGGCAGCCGGGCTGCTAAGTGAGCTGGCCGAGGACGTGCGGGCCGGGCTCCGGCTGGCCGACGGTGACGTGCTGGCCGAGCAGTGCTGCCCGGATCATCGGCTGCAGCTGGTCCGGGTCCACGATCCGCGGCTGCTGGCCCAGGCCCAGCAGATCTACGCCAGTTCCGCCGGGCTGGTCCCGGCCCTGCAGGTGGTCTACACCGACGACGGCGGCCACTGGCCGTGGGAACACAGCTGGGCCGACGGGCACTGGTGCCAGCCGGTGTTCGGCCGGCCACTGCGTAGCTGAGCAGCGGCCGCTGCACCGGGCGGCTCAGACCGAGGCGTGCCCGCTTCCCACGCTGCCGACACTTCCGGCCGGCCTCGCCTCGACGGCGTCCAGGTCGATCCGCAGGGGCCGGGAGGGCAGGAAGGAGGGCACGTGCCGGGCCGGGCTGGGCGCTCCCACCCCGGTCCGGATCCCGTTCGGTGAGGTCACCGCGGTCCCCGGTACCGGGATCGAGGTGGGCGGCACGGCGCTGGGCGGCACCGTCACCGTGGAGGTGGGCGCCGGGCCGGCCTTGATCACCCCGAGCCGGGCCAGCTGGTGGATCGCGACGGTGGTGGCGAAGACGCCGTGGCCGAGCATCCAGGCGATGTCGAGCGGGGTGGTGGTGCCGTTGGCCAGGGCCGCGATGTTCCACTGGGTGGCGGTCAGCCGGATCCGCTCGACCGGCAGCTGGGGCGCCCGCTGGATCGGGGCGTCCATCCGCACGCCGCGGGTCATCCGGGCCAGCACGGCCTTTCGGCGCTCCACCTCGGTGAGCACCTCGGCCACGCTGAAGGTGCGCACCGGTTCGCACCAGTGCCAGGCACCGGGGCGGAACCGGGCCACCGCGCCGGTCGCATCGGGCACCACCGCGCCCAGCGTGACCAGCGCCGCATCGGCCAGCGCGGTGCGGCGCAGCACCTCGGCGTCGAAGGCCGAGGTGGCCTCGCCGCCGAGCAACTGCGAGGCGGCCGATACGGCCGCGTCGATCCGGCCCCGGCGCAACGACGAGACCAGCCGCGCCCAGCTGCGCTCGTCGGTGTAGGTGGGCCGCAGCAGCAACGCCTCGATCCCCGGGGTCAGCACCGACTCCACGTAGCCGATCCGGCCGTTGACCAGGTAGACCGTCCCGCCCCAGCGGCCGTTCAGGTACAGCGCGCCGGTGGCCTGGTCGTCGGCCAGGTCGAAGAGCCGGTCGTAGGCGGTCTCCTCCGGCTCGGGCGGGGGCGGGACCGGTGGCTGGGTGCTCTCGCTGGAGCGGCCCCGGCCGGTCCAGCGCCCCCAGACGCTAGGAGGCATTGCCGGACTCGATCGCCGGGGGCTGGGTCGCGTGCCTGAGCAACGGCCCCAGGGCGCGCAACTGCTGCCGGGCCAGAGCGAGGTTGGTCCGCGCACGGTCGAGACTCACGACCACGAGCAGACCATCCACCCCGGCCTCGGGCAAAGGCGTGATCAGGTGGTGGCGCCGGCCGAAGGTGATGGTCACATCCTCCAGTTCGTCCGGGTCGCCGAGGCTGGACGTCATCAGGCCGATCACCTGGACCACGTCGCTGGCCGCGGCGGAGATCGTGGCCGCGAACGCCCCCTGGTCGCTCACGTCGGCACCGCTGTCGGCGTCGTTGGCGGGCTTGCCCACGACGGTGTCCAGCACGAAGGCCGAATCCGGTTCGACCAGGCATGCGGTGACCAGCCCGTCCAGGCTCTGCAAACGGGCCAGGACGGCATGGACCGCGTCGGAGCCGCCCGAGGGGACGCCAAGGGAGGCTGGTGGTGCGTTCACCGGCATCAAACCCTGCTCAGCGGCTGCTGTGACAACCGGCAAAGCACTATCACATCGCTATCACGAGGCACAGATATCGAACTCGATTCTCTTTCGTCTTCTTCACGACTTCTTGACGATGCCCCCGCCTGAGTGCAGTATTCTGCCGCTCACGAATTGTTACAAGCGCCCCGTTACATCAGGTTCGATCCGCAGCCTGTCAAGCGCATCCGGTGAACTCGCGTGATACGCCGAAACGGGCACTCCGACCTTACCCGACACATGCTTGTGTCACCGTCGAAATGAGACTGGAGTTCTTCCCGTGGACATCGACACAGCCCTCAAAGAAGCCATGGAGATCGACGGAGCGCTGGGCGTGAGCCTGGTCGACTACGGAAGTGGAATGTCGCTCGGAAGCCTGGGCGGCGGCAAGTACCTCGACCTGGAGGTTGCCTCGGCCGGCAACACCGAGGTGGTCCGGGCCAAGATGCGCACCCTGGAGTCGCTGGGGATGCAGGAGACGATCGACGACATCCTGATCACCCTGGGCCGGCAGTACCACATCATCCGGCTGATCCGCGGGCAGGCGGCCAGCGGCCTGTTCATGTACCTGGCGCTGGACAAGACCAAGGCCAACCTGGCCCTGGCCCGTCACCACCTCAAGCGCATCGAGGGCGAGCTCGCGATTTGAGCCGCCCCCGGCCCGGTTCGCGTCGGCCGAGCACGGTCGCCGCGAGCCGGTCGCCCCACCCGTCCACCTCAACGAAAGTCGGCTGCCCGCGATGACGGTCCAGGAAGCCGAGCATCCGGCGATCGACGTTCTGCGGGTGCTCGCGATCAGCCGGAGCTCGGGTGCCCTGGAGGTGCGGGGCCTGCCCGGCGGCGCGTTCTTCCTGCACGAGGGTGAGGTGACCTACGCCGAGACCATCGGTGTGCCACCGGTTCCCGAGAACAGCGACACCGATCCCGAACTACCCTCGATGATCCGCTCGACCATCCTCGAGGCCGGCGTCGAGATGCTGACCGGGCGCCGCGCCGAGGGTGAGCGGCCCCTGTTCCGGCCGGGCCGACGGCACTGGACCGGCCTGCGCTGCCGGGTCGCGGTCGAGCACCTGCTGGCCGAGATCACCGATCTGATCGCCCATTTCCGGCGGCTCGGGATCAGCCCGGACGACGAGGTCCGGCTGTGCTGGCTGCCGCGCGGCCGGACGGTCGTGCTCGACTCCCAGGAATGGGCGTTGACCGGGCGCCTCACCAGCGCCCAGAGCCCGCGGGTGCTGGCCCGCCGTTCCGGCCTTCCGCTCACCGCAACGCTGGCCAGCATCGCCTCGATGATCTCGTCGGGAGTGGCCAAGCTGGTGCACACCGAGGCTCCGGCCGAGGCCACCAGGACGGCGGCCCCGGCGCCGACCGACATCCCGGCGGCCCCTCGGCCCCAGGCCCCGGAGACCGGCCCGCTGGACACGGCCGACCGCCCGGTGTCGGCCTCCGCGATCCTGACCGCCTCCAAGCCCATCACCACCCCTCCGGCACCGGACCGACTGCCTCGCCGGCGGCCGCGAACGGTGGAGACGGACAAGGTCGAGGCCGAACCGCAGAAGCCGGCAGCCCCGGCCCCACCACCACCGCCGCCGATCCCCCTGCCCGAGGATCTCGACCCGAACAGCCGGGTGGCCATTGCCCTGCGGGTTCTCGAGGGCCTGAAGCGACTCTGAGGTCACGCCGGTATTGACGCCGAATTCAGCCACACCGAATTGCTGCAGTCACCGGATTCCCTCGGGTTTCCAGAACCACAGCGGATACCAGGCGTTTCTCCGGGATCAAATGTCACCGTCATTCATCGCTACGGCAATGCGGCCTTTTCTCTGCACCCGCGATGCATTTATCGGCGAACGGTCTTGACACGCTGAAGCCGAAGAGCAAAAGCGAAGGGCGCGGTACCCCTGGATCGGGGTACCGCGCCCTTCGTCGGCGGTGGCGGTGGGATTTGAACCCACGGAGGGCGTAAACCCTCACACGCTTTCGAGGCGTGCTCCTTCGGCCGCTCGGACACGCCACCGCGGAGAACCTTACCGAACCAGGGGCCGCTTCACCGAATCCACCCCGCCGTCCGGACCATCGATCGCCGAAACCGGTTGTGCCGCAACCACAAGATCAGCGACGCGCCGCGAAGAAGGAAGTGAGCAGCGCGGCCGCCTCCGCCTCCCGCACCCCGCCGACCACCTCGACCCGGTGGTTCAGCCGGGAATCGCGCACGATGTCCCGGGTCGAACCGGTGGCTCCGGCCTTGGGGTCCCAGGTGCCCAGCACCACCCGGGCCACCCGGGCCAGGACGATCGCCCCGGCACACATCGCACAGGGCTCCAGCGTGACCACCAGGGTGCTGCCGTCCAGCCGGGAACTGCCCACGGCGGCGGCGGCCCGGCGCAGGGCCACCAGCTCGGCATGCCCGGTCGGGTCCTGCCTCGCCTCCCGCTCGTTGCGACCCCGGCCCAGAACGACCCCGGACTCGTCGAGCACCACTGCCCCCACGGGCACGTCACCGGTCTCCGGGGCCAGCGCCGCCTCTTCCAGAGCCAGCCCCATCCACCGCCCCAGGGGCGGCGTCCTGCTGTCTGTATCCATGTCGTATCCCGCCACTGCACCGACACCGTCCCTGGACACCGATAGGTTGCCCGCATGCGCCTGCACGTCGTCGACCATCCTCTCGTCGCCCACAAGATGACCACTCTCCGGAACCGGGAGACCGACTCGCCGACGTTCCGGCGCCTGGCCGACGAACTGGTCACCCTCCTGGCCTACGAGGCCACCCGCGGGGTCCGGGTGGTGGAGCACGACATCTCCACCCCGGTCGCCCCGGCCAAGGGCGTCAAGCTCACCCAGCCCAAGCCCCTGGTGGTCCCGATCCTGCGGGCCGGCCTGGGCATGCTCGAGGGCATGACCCGGCTGATCCCGACCGCCGAGGTGGGCTTCCTGGGCATGATCCGCAACGAGGAGACGCTGGAGGCGAGCACCTACGCCAACCGGCTCCCGGACGACCTGACCGGGCGTCAGGTCTACGTCCTGGACCCGATGCTGGCCACCGGCGGCACGCTCGCGGTGGCGATCCGCTACCTGATGGAGCGCGGCGCGGACGACGTGACCGCGATCTGCCTCCTTGGTGCACCGGAAGGCGTCGAGCACGTCCGGAAGGCCGTCGGTGAGGACGCCCCCGTGCAGATCGTGCTGGCCGGGATGGACCCGGGCCTGAACGACCAGGGCTACATCGTCCCTGGTCTTGGGGACGCGGGCGACCGCCTGTACGGCGTAGTGTGATCCCGCACTGGCTACTATCGACCTCGACCTGAGGTTGACACCGACGTCGTAGCCATGCGTGACAAGCTCAACACGGATAGAACATACTCGTAGCGCTACATTTGTCCTGAGTACACCACTCTGGGGAGGCCGCAGTGACGAGGACCCGACGAGCGCTCGTGGTCATCCTGGTTGTCTTCTTGATCTACGCGGTCGTCAACGACCCGCGTCAGTCCGGGAACTTCGTCGGTGACATCTGGGACTGGGTGAGAGACGCCGCTGACTCGATCGGAACGTTCTTCGACAGCGTGCTCTCCAGCTAGGGGCGGGCGCTTCCGACAACACGCCGGCTGACTCACGTCAGCCGGCGTCTTCTCGTTTGCGGGTCCGGCCGGGCTGTTGACCGGGCCAGGCTCGACCCGGTTCGGCCCGGTTCGCCGTGGACGCTCCGGAACCCGGCCTCAGCGCTTCTTCTTCTGCAGCTTCTCGCGGCGCTTCTGGGCCGTGGCGGCCACCGCGGCGGCGTCCAGTTCCTTCGCCCGCTCGGGGGTGGGCGCCGTGCCGCCGCGCTCCACCGGCAGCCACCAGCGGTCGGCATCGTCGGTCGGCTCCTGGGGGTAGCGGTCCTGCAGCTCGTGCAGCAGGGCGTCGACCCGGCGGTGCAGCTCGGCCGTGGTGGCCATCGGGTCAGCCCCGGGCTCCGGCCGGAACGCCTCGCCGGCCTTGAGCATGACCGCCTTGCCGCGGCCGAGGTCGGGCTTGCGGGCCTTGGTGTAGATCCGCTGCCCGCCCCAGATGGCCATCGGCACGATCGGCACGTCGGCCTCCGCCGCCATCCGGGCCGCGCCGCTCTTGAACTCCTTGAGGGTGTACGACCGGCTGATCGTGGCCTCGGGGAAGAGACCGACGATCTCCCCCTCCTTCAGCGCCCGCACCGCGTGGCTGAGCGCGGCGGCACCGGCCGAGCGGTCGACCGGGATGTGGTGCATGCCGCGCATCAGCTGGCCGGCGACCGGCTGCTCGAAGACCGACTCCTTGCACATGAACCGCACCAGACGCTTCTGCGGCCGGGCCACCAGGCCGCAGAAGGTGAAGTCGAGGTAGCTGACGTGATTGCTCGCCAGCACCGCCCCACCCTCGGCGGGGATGTGCTCGGAGCCCTCGACGGTGAACCGGATGCCGAGGGCACGGAACACCGATCGGGCCAGGACGATGACCGGGGGATAGACCAGCTCTGCCACAGACGAACTGTAAGCGCTCCGGCCGGCTCCCCCGGCCCGGCCCTCTTCATGCCCCCACGCGAACCTCCGCGCGGCCCCTCACCACGCACGGCAACCGGGCGGCTACCTGCAGGAACGCGTTCAACAGCGGACAAGCTGGGTATCAGTAGCCACATCGCCCGGCGCGCGGTGTGGCGGCCGCCGCTGACGTCTGGTTATGCGTAGCTTTAAGCTGACACGTGCGACATGGACAGGACGATCGACCGGGCAGCGCTAATCTGTCACACGGATCATTCGGCAAATCGTGACAGAACCCCTACCATCGATCTGACATGACGTGGCAAGGTCGTAACAGAACGTGCGGATCAGCGGAGCCTGAAGCAGCGTGACGGCGCCGAGGTAACGGAGGGGTTCACCGGTGCCCTGGAGGTACGAATGGCCGTCATGACGTCGGTAGCAGTTTTTCTCGCCAACACGACGAACGATGGACCCTCGCTCAACTCCAACGGAGTGGTCGAGTGGGGCGTCAAGAACATCATCCCGCTGGTGCTGCTGGTGATCGGGATAGGCATCATCGCCTCCGCCCGAAAAGGCAGGATCAGCGACAACGCGAACACCCTGACCAACGTGATGCTCGGTATGGGAGTCATCGCCGGTGCGGCCGTGCTGTACGGCTTCGCCGGGCAGCTGACGAACCTGGTGTTCGGGGACGGCTGAGGCATGCGGGTAACCCCCGATGACGAGGTCTACCGGGTCAACACGGTGTGGCTCGGGCCGAGCGGGCTGACCTTTCCCTGGACGGCCAGGTACATCGCGTACGCCGCCTGGCTGGTGACCTTCCTGCTCATCCTGCTCGTCGAGGCGGTCACCCCGCTCTCGGTGAACATCCCACCCGTCTGGGAGATCTGCCTCGCCACGCTCGCGACCTACGGGCTGATGGGGTTCATCGACCACGAGCGCCCGGCCAAGGCGGTCTGGCAGACCTTCGTCTCGGATCTCACCGCTCCCCGGGCCGGCCGCGCCCGCAAGTACCGGTTGCAGCCGAAGGTCCGGGTCCGCGACAAACGCACCCCCGCCCGGGCACGCAGGGCCAGCAGCTAGGGAGAGACGCGGCCACCTCATGGGGATCTTCAGCAGCGGCCAGTCCCGGGCCGCCAACATGGCACTGGCGTTGCGGACGATCGAGGGCAACCTGGCGTTCACCGACCAGGCGGCGTGGGCCTGGTTCGCGCTGCCCACGCAGCGCTGGGCGTTCCGGGCCGACGGCGACCGGCTCAACCTGATCATCGACACGGCGACCCGGATGGCGGCGCTGTCCGGCCGCCGCCTGCACGTGCGGGTGACGTCGCGGCCCTACCCGGCGGCGTCGTGGGCCCGCGGCCTGGACGCGCGCACCCCCGACCCGCTGCCCGGCGTCGAGGGCAACACCTGGGCCGACCACCTGGTCCGGGCCCAGCAGCACGTGCGCGCCTCGACCATGGCCGAGAAGGAGGTCTACCTCGGCGTCCAGGTCAGCGAGCGGTCCCAGGTGGCCAACTTCACCCAGCGCATGCTGCGCCGGCCCACCATGGGCGAGCTGCAGAAGGTGGACAAGGACGCGGCGCTGGTGGCCGAGGCGATCGCCGGGCCGGGCCTGGACGGCCGCCCGGTCACGCCGCGCGAGCTGGAGTGGCTGATGCGCCGCTCGCTCGGGCTCGGCCTGCCCGCCCCCGGCGCGCTCTCCCCGGTGCAGGACGGCCGGTGGGAGACGGAAGACCTGTACGAGCTCACCGAGGGCGTGGTGCACGAGGCCGAGCCGTTCGCGCCCACGGTCAAGATCACCCGCCGGGACCCCGGCGGAGCCGGTTCGGAACGGTACGTCAGCGTGCTGACCGTCGGCCGGGTGGACGAGATCGAGATCCCCGACCCGGCCCACGAGCCCTGGCTGGTGCACGCCGACCGACTGCCGTTCGCGGTCGAGTGGTCGATCCGGCTCGACGTGCTCGACGGCGACCAGGCCCTCGACGCGGTGCAGCGCAAGCTGCTGGTGGTGCGCGACATGCAGCGCCACTACCGCGACCACGACCTGGACGAGCCGCTGGCCCTGGAGCGCCAGGCCCGGCAGGCCCGGGCGATCGAGGACGAGATGAGCACCGGTGGCGACACCACCGCCTCCCGGGTGCACGGCTGGTTCCGGATCGCGGTCTCCGGGGCCACGCAGGAGGAGGCCCTGGAGCGGGCCCGCCAGGTGGTCGACACCTACCGCAAGCGCCAGGTCACGATCGCCCACCCGAAGGGTCAGCACGGCCTGCTGCGGGAATTCATCCCGGGCGAGCCGCTGTCGTCCACGGCCTACCGGCGCCGGCTGCCCACGCTCTACTTCGCCGCCGGGGTGCCCGCCGCCTCGTCGTCGCTCGGAGACCGCCGGGGCCCGTACATCGGTCACACCGCGGCCTCGAGCCGGCGCGCGGTCATGTTCGACACCCACTTCGCCACCGAGGTCCGCGAGACCTCGGGCCTGGTCCCGATCGTCGGTGCGCTGGGCTCGGGCAAGTCCGTCCTGGCCGGGCTGATCACCTACGAGGCGGTGCGGCGGGGCATCACCTCGGTGATGCTCGACCCCTCCGGCCCGCTGGCCCGGCTCACCGACCTGCCGGAACTGCGCGGCCGGGCCCGGCACATCGACCTCACGTCGGCGCCCTCGGGCACGCTGAACCCCTACGCGGTGGTGGTCCAGCCCCGGCCGGAGGACTACCCGACGCTGGACGCCCTGGAAGAGGCCCGGACACTGGCCGCCCAGGACCGCAAGCTGCTCGCCCTGGACGTGGCCACCATGCTGCTGCCGGCCGGCCTGGCCTCGGCCCCGCGCACCCGGCTGCTGCTGACCGAGGCGATCCGGGCCACCAAGGGGGCCCCGCAGACCAGCCTCTGGACGGTGGTCGAGCACCTGGAGTCGCGGCACGACGACCACGCCGCGGACATCGCCGCCTACCTGCGCGACATGGCCGAGATGCCGCTGGCCCGGCTGTTCTTCCCGATCGGGCCGAGCACCGAGCCGATCCACGACGACGCCCTGCTGACCGTGCTGACCATGCCCGGCCTGGTGCTGCCGCCCGGTTCGGTGCCGCGCGAGCACTGGTCCACCAGCGAGCAGATGGCGGTGCCGCTGCTGCACCTGGCCTCCTGGTACGCGACCCGCACGATCTACGGCCGGCCCCGCAACGAGCGCAAGCTGGTGGCCCTGGACGAGACCCACTTCCTGGGTGAGTGGGGCGCCGGCCGGGCGCTGTTCACCCGCCTCGGCCGAGACAGCCGGAAGTGGAACACCTGTGTCCTGGCCGCCTCCCAGAACCCGGCCGACGTGCTGGGCATGGAGGTCTCGAACTTCATCTCGGCCGCGTTCGTCGGCCGGATCGAGGACGACCAGGTGGCCGCGGACGCGCTGCGGATGCTGCGGGTGCCGCCGGGCGTGGGCTACGAGGGCGTGCTGGCCCGGCTCTCCCCCCGGTCGGTCACCGGAACCCGTTCCGGTCTGCGGGAGTTCGTGATGCGGGACGTGGACGGCAACGTCGACCGGATGCGGGTGGACCTGGACCACCTGCCGCACGTGCTGGCCGCGCTGGACACCACCGCGGCCCCGCTCGCGCCGCCCCGGCCGCCGGAGTCCCGGCCGATCCGCGAGCCGCGCACCGACCAGCTCGACCTGACCTCGGTCGAACTCGACCCCTCCGGTGCGCCGGTGGGTTCGGGGCGGCCGATCGCCAGTGGCGTCGGGGGTTCCTGGACGTCGCGGCGGGCCACCGGTACCGGTTCCGATCCACAGACTCCACCAGGAGGGTCACGACATGCGCTGCCAGTCGGTGCGGGCCGCCCGCGGCACGGTATGCGGGCCCGCGGTGGCCCTTCCACCGGCGAGCACGCCGCCCTGGGCACCGGGTCGCACCGCGTGATCGGCACCCCGCCGAACACCAACGGCAACGGCTGGCCGACGGGCCCGGGCGAGAGCTCTGCCGAGCGCACCCGCTCCACCGACGAGACCGGCGGGCAGCCGTGAGGCCGCGCCGGCGCGCCACGGTGACCGCGCTGGCCGCTCTCGCCCTCACGGTGCTGGGCACGTTCGCGGCCCCCGCCGCCCTGGCCTCGAGCGCTCCCAAGGCCGTACCCCTGGCCGACTGCGCCGACGCCCCGGTGCCGGAGGTACCGGGACGCGGGGTGGTGGGCTTCTTCGAGTCGCCCCCGAAGGTCCTGCCGCCGGACGCCGACCCGTTCGCGGAGAACGCCGACGTCTCGATCTACGAGGTCTACGGCTACGCGGGCGTCCGCTGGAACACCTACGACCTGGGCTGCGGCTCGGACATCGTGCGCAACCCGGACGCCTCGATCGGCACCGCGATCGGCAACTGGATGCTCGAGGTGCCGACCACGATGATCGCCGCCACCGGCGCGGTGCTGGACGCGGCCTTCACCCCGGACTTCCTCGGGGTCTTCGACCCGCTGATCACCAACGTGGTCGACACCCTGCAGCGCACCGTGTTCGAGCGCTGGGCGTTCGTGGTCGTGGCGGCCGTCGGCCTGCTGCTGATCTGGCGTTCCCGGCACGCGGCGCTGGCCTCCTCGGCCGGCGCCATCGGCTGGGCACTGCTGGTCATGGTGCTGGTGACGATGGTGCTGCGCTGGCCCCTGGTCGCCGGGCACGCCGCCGACCAGACCGTCGCGACCACGTTGTCGGCCGTCTCCAGCGGGCTCAACGGCCGCTCGGAGGACGGCAGCGCCGACGCCGGCACGGCGGCCACCTCGGGCATGCACCAGGCCCTGCTGTACGAGTCGTGGCTGGGCGGCACGTTCGGCAGCACCGACTCGGACGTGGCCAAGAAGTACGGCCCGGTGGTCTTCGACGCCACCGCGCTGACCTGGCGCGAGGCCGCGATCATGCAGTCCGACCCGGCCCAGGGCCGGAAGATCATCGAGGCCAAGCAGGACAAGTTCGAGGCCGCGGCGGGCGAGATCAAGGCCGCCGACCCGGACGCCTACGAGTACCTCACCGGCAAGCGCTCCGACAGCCGCGTGGGCTACGCCATGCTCGCCCTGCTGGCCACCCTGTGCACCGTGCCCTTCCTGTTCGTCGCCGGCCTGCTGGTGCTGGGCGCCCTGATCATCGTGCGCTTCGGCGTGATGCTCTTCCCCGCCTTCGCCACCCTCGGCCTGTTCCCCACCATGCGCACCCTGGTCACCGGCATCGGCAGCACCATGGCCGCGGCCCTGATCAACGCCATGGTGTTCGGTATCGGGGCGTCGGTGACCGTGCTCGGCATGGGGGTCCTGCTGTCCCCGACCAGCGGTACCCCGGGCTGGCTGAGCGTCATCCTGATGCTGTTGCTGACCATCGTCATGTGGGTCGCCCTGCGCCCGTTCCGGCGGCTCACCCAGATGGTCTCGAACCGGGACAACCACTTCTCCACCGCCGCCGACGGGGTCTCCACCAGTGCCAAGGGCGCGGCCCGCACCAGCGGCCGCATCCTGACCGGCGCCCTGAGCACCTTCCTGGGCGTCTCCACGGCCCAGCGGGCCAACCCGGCCGCGGCCATCGCCGAGGCGCAGGCCGCCGAGGGCCGGGCCCCGCAGCGGGTGGAGGGCATCGGCTACTACCCCACCCCGGTCACGGCCGAGGGTGCGGCAGAACCGGCCGCGCTCTCCAACACCGTCACGGTCAACGCCGGCCAGGTCACCGTGGTCCGCGGGCAGCAGCCGGCCGAGGCCGCAGCACCGGCCGAGGGCGAGATCTACGCCCCGGTGGCCGGCAACAGCCGGGTAGAGGCGGCCACCGTCAGCGGCAGCGGGGCGGGGGCCGGGCGGGCGAGCGGCCGGGCCGCGGCCCGCGACGCCCTGTCCGGCTTCGGCGGCGGAGCCGGCGAGCGGGAGAACACCAGCCGCGACGAACTGGCCGGCCGGGTCGAGAACACCCGCCCGGACACGCTCAACCGCGAGTTCACCACCGACCCGCCGGTGCCGGTGGGCAGCGAGGGGTGGCGCCCGCAGGACGACGGGGCGCCGGTGATCCGCCCGGGCGACAAGGGTTTCCAGCGTTCCGAGAGCGTGCCGCCGGACACCCTCGAGAGCGAGCTGGACGAGGTGTTCCGGCCGCACCGCTCGGCCGCGGACGCCGACGACCACGCCCGGCAGAGGTAGGAAAAGCACCGCAGATGAAGCACACGATCCGGCTGGCGTCCCGTGTCGGCTGACTTGCGCACCTGGCTGTTCGCCAGCCCGCGGCGTCTCGTGGTGGTCGCGCTGACCGTGATCATCCTGGTCTTCGTGGGCGGCAGCGCCCTGTTCGGCAACGACCGGCCGACCGGGGGCGGGGCCGATCCCGGCTCGGTCACGGTGGGCTCGACCAACGCGGCCGTGCCCGACGCCGGTGAGTACGTGGCCGCGGCCGTCGAGTTCGTGCGGCTCTGGGCCCAGCCCGAGGCGGGCGAGAGCCAGGAGCAGTGGCTGGCCCGGCTCACCCCGCTGGCCACCCAGGACTACGCCCGGGCCCTGACCACCACCGACACGTCCACCCTGCCGGGAGTGCAGCCGGACGGCGATCCGGTGGTCCGGTTCCTGGCCCAGGAGTCGGCGATGATCGCCGTACCGCTCGCCGGAGGTACCTCGGTGCTGGTCACGGTGGTGAACGGCGAAGGGACGGTCGAGCCGAAGGTGTCCGACGTACAGCCCAACACCGGGGACTGAAGCCATGGAACGACGCATTCCGCTGCGCCTGGTCATCGTCCTGATGGTCGTCCTGAGCCTGTTCGGGGCCGGCCTGGTGCTGGTCCCGGCGATGATGATGATGGGCATCGCCGGGGTCTCGGAAGAGACCACCGACGGCACCTCGAGCGTCAGCTGCGCCCGGATCGCCCAGACCGGCAACACCGACGTGGTGCTGGACGACGCCCAGCTGGCCAACGCGCAGACGGTGATCGAGACCGGGGTCGAGCTGGACATTCCCAGCCGCGGTCTGGTGGTGGCGGTGGCCACCGCCATGCAGGAGTCGACGCTGCGCAACCTGGAGTACGGCGACCGGGACAGCCTCGGCCTGTTCCAGCAGCGCGCCGCCTGGGGCTCGGCGTCGGAGCGGACCGATCCCGAGACCGCCTCCCGGATGTTCTACGCCGGTGGCCAGGCCGGCCAGCCCGGCCTGACGGACATCAGCGACTGGCAGTCGATGGCCATCACCGACGCGGCCCAGGCGGTGCAGCGTTCCGCCTTCCCCTACGCCTACGCCCGCTGGGAGTCGATGGCCGCCTCGCTGGTCGAGTCGGTGGTCGGGGACGACGCCCTGGGCTGCGACCGGAACATCGTCGGGGCCAGCCTGCCCGACGGCACCATCGGCGACTTCCTCCAGGTGGCCCTGGAGCAGCAGGGCGACCCGTACGTCTGGGGTGCGGTCGGCCCGGACGCCTTCGACTGCTCCGGCCTGATCGTGTACTCGTACCAGAAGGTCGGGCACCCGCTGAAGATCCGTACCGCGGCGCAGATGATGGACAACTCCACGATGATCGAACCCGGTCAGGAGAAGCCCGGCGACCTGCTGTTCGGCGCCCTCGGCCAGCGCGGCTCGGCCGGGCACGTGATGATCGTGGTGGAACCGGGCCTGGCCGTGCAGGCGCCCGAGACCGGGCGCAACGTCCAGCTCTCCGAGTACACCGCCGACAATGTGCGCTGGAAGCTCGGGCGGCTGAACGACTCGGCCTTCGCCGACTCCGCCGACCCCGCCGCCTGATTCAGTCCGGCGGGCTCAGCGGCCGCAGCCGCTGGTCGGCGATCCGCATCAGTTCCACCGTGATCACCGTGTCGTCCATGATCGCCACCGCGCCGCCCATCGCCGCGTCGTTGCCCTCACCCCGGGCGGCCTGGGCCGACGCCTGGCTCAGCGAACGCTCCACGGCGGGCCAGTCCACCGCGGCCCACTGCGCCCACGAGTCGGGCTCGCCCGGCAGCCGCACCGTCAGGCGCCCTCGGAAGGTGCGCCCGTTGGCCACCTCCATGGTCACGAACCAGACGTCGATCCGCTCCATCGCCTCGCCGTAGGAGTGCCCCTCGGGCCCGTACACCTCCAGCGCCCGGGCCAGGTTCTTCAGCGTCTCCCGCAGCACCCCCGGCCGGTCCGGGGTCCGCAGGAAGACCTGCAGCAGCAGCCGTTCCCGCAGGGCTGCGGAGCCGTCCAGGGTGCGGGCGCTGAGCCGCCGGTCCACCGCCACGATCAGCCGGTCGGAAGGCCGCATCCAGCGCTGCAGTCCCTCGCGCAGCGAGGGGTCACTGGTCGAGCGGTCCCGCCCGACCAGGAAGAGCACCGTCTGGCCATAGACACCCTCGACCGTGAGCCCGGCCAGCTCGAAGTTCGGCGCCTGAGCGCTCAGCCCGTGGAGCACATCCCGCAGCAGCCCGACCCGGGAGTGCGCGGTCAGCACCAGGGTGCGCCAGTTGCGTTCCGGGTCACTGGCCGCCTCGTCGTCCGGCACGACGTCGAAGTCTTTGTCGCTCAACGGCTTCGACGCCGACAGCGCGGGCAGGGGACGACTGTCGGCGTTGATCTGCACGAGGATCGACAGCCGGCCCGCGCCGAAGGCCATCCCGTCCATGCGGTGCACCCGGTGCAGGAACGACCCCAGCCCACGCAGCGAGTCACCGCGCCGGTAGGTCACTCCCACGCTCAGCTGCATCCAGCGCAGCGCCTCGCCGGAGCGCCCGGGGGGCGGCGCCGTCGGTAGCTGAACGCTGCTGACCTGGAAGTTGTAGCGGGCGGCGGCGGAGACCACGGCCATCACCGGATGCCGGCCCAGGGTGACCGCGACCGGGGTCACCGGCACACCGATCAGGATCTGCAGCTGCCACTCCGGCGGTTCCTGCGGCGCCACCCGGTCCGGGTCGAGCGGCACCGGGGCCACCACGTCGTCCTTGTCCTCCTCGGCCGAACGCCAGTCCTCCACCGGCTGGTCGCGGAACACCAGGTACGTCATCGCCCGCCCGGCCGTGGCCGACTGCACCGCGCCGAGCAGATTCACCCGCTCCGAAGAGACGACCTGTTCGATCCCACGGGGGTTGAGGAGCCGCGCCACCGACCGCCGGGCCGTCCGGGTCAGCCCGGTGACCGGGCTGCCACCCGCCTGCGAGCGCTCCAGCAGGCTCAGCAGCTGCCCCTCACCGGCCGGGCGGGTCACCACGTAGGCGAAGGCGTCCCGGCCGAGCAGCAGGGCCTCGGTGATCAGCGCCCGGCTGCGCCGCCCGCGCAGCATGTCCACCCGGGCGTAGTCCGGCTGGTAGGCGCTCATCACCCGCATCCGGGCCGAGCGCGAGCGCCGCCCCGGCCGGGACCGGCGCAGCTCGGTGGGGCGGAATCGGAGCATCAGCAGGGCCTGTACGGTGAACGCGGTCAGCGCGGCCTCGAAGGCGTAACCGACCGGCATCAGCGCCAGCGCCATGGCCAGCAGCACGGTGGGCAGCACGGAGCCGAACATCAGCCAGTAGGTGGCCCGGGTGAGCAGACCGCGCAGGGTGAAGGCCTGCCCCAGCTCGACCCGGCCGGCCAGCACCGCCGCGAACAGGGTGAGGATGGTGGCCAGCACCTGGATCGCGTCGCCGGCGCCGCTCTGGTGCGGAGGCCACTTCAGCAGCATCAGGCAGAGGACGCCCAGCACCGCGAGGTTCAGCCCACCGGTGTACCGGGCCACGTCGGAGACCTCGGACAGGGCCAGGTCGGCCTCGATCCGGGCGCGGATCGGCCGGGCCCGGATCGCGATGTCGTCGACCGCGGAGGCGCGCAGCATCACCAGGTTCACGCTGGCCGTGTTCACGTCCACCCGGCGGCGCATCCAGCGCGGAAACCACGAGCCGGAGTCCCAGGCCCGCCAGACCGCGGCCATCCCGTCGCCCAGGACGCCGGCGGCCCGGACCCGGTCCAGGTGCACCCGCAGCTCCCGCAGCTTCTCGTCCAGCTGCCGGGTGAGGTGTTCACGCGAGGGCCGGCGCGGCGTGCGGGTCAGCAGCTGCCGTAGGCCCCGGGGCTCACCATCGTCGGCCAGTTCGTCGTGGGTCGCCTCGACCAGGTAGTAGCGCAGGCTGTCGAGGGCGGAATCCAGCTTGTGCAGCGCCATCTCGGCGATCTGCACGTCCACCCAGGAGGCCGGCCGGTCGGGCGGCAGGTGGCGGGGGAACAGTCTGCGCATCAGCGCCTCGAGCCGCTCGAACGGCCCGGGCAGCTCGACGTCGATCCGCCCCTGCACCCGGTCGCCGCGGCAGACCACCCCCTCGGGCAGCACCAGCCGGATCTGCCGGTCGGCGTGCGCGGTCGGGGCCAGCAGGTCGATGCTCAGCAGGGCGCGCGGCTGGAACCAGGCCCGCCCGCGCCGCACCAGCCGGCGCGAGGGCACGTGCACCGTGTAGGACATCGGCCGGCCCTGGTCGCGCACGGCGATCACCACCAGGGTGGTGCCGATCAGCGCGTCCAGGATCTCCCCGACGTGCGAACCGAGTACCGGGCGCAACCGGCCGCCGTCCTCCAGCCAGGAGTCGATCGTGATCGGCCCGGTGATCGGCCCGGTCCCCGGCGCGTCGGTCGCGCCCGGCCCGGTGAGGACCTTCATCACCTCGGTGTCGAGGCCCGGTTTCGGTCGCACCCGCATCGGCACGGTCGCCTCGGCATCGACCGTCCCGGTGGCAGCCGTCCCCGACTGATCAGGAATTGAGGACGCTTCACGCGCCTGAGTGCCGGCGGTCTCGTCGGCAGCCGTCCCCGGCTGCTCTCGGCCGAAAGGGGTTGCCCCGGGCGCCAGAAAACCGCCGTCGGAGGAGAACGGAACCGAAACCGGCTGCCGGACCGGCTCGTCAGCACCCGAAAGAGCGAGTTCGACGTCGGCGGCGAGGATTTCGTCGAGCAGAGTGCGGGCGTCGCGGATCCCGTCCGGCACGGTACCGCCGGCCGGCAGCTGCCCGGCCTCGGTCATCGGCGAGGCGCCCGGCAGCATCCGGCGAATCGCCGCTGACAGCAACAGCTTCTGCGCCCGCTGCACGGCCGCGCCGGGCTCCGGGCCGACCTGCTGCGGCCGCCGGGTCATCACGTTCAGGATCATCTCGGCGAGCGCCGCGGCCAGCCGCTGCCGCACCTCGGCCTGGGTCAGCCGGTGGATCCGGGTGCCGTCACCGTCGCTGACCTCCAGGCTGGCGATCGGATCGGCCTCGTCGTCGGCCCAGCGGTCGATCGGCACCTGGTTGCGGGCCGCGAACTCCTTGAACAGCCCGGCCTCCCGGGTCCGGGAGGTGTCGCGGGCCTTCATCGGCGGCAGGGCCAGCAGCGGCAGCCAGGTCAGCCCGGCGTCCAGTTCGAAGGCCTCGTGGTCGGCGTAGGACAGGTCCACGTCGACCACCACGTCGGTGTCCACCGCCTCGGCCAGGTGCAGCCGCAGCACCTCGGTGGTCCGGCGGCACCAGGAGTTGTTGGCCACCAGGTACAGCAGTTCCCGGCCGAGCCGGGAGTCCCGCTCGAACCGGGCGTCCTCGCTGCGGTACTCCTCGAGCGTCACCTGGCCCAGGGCGGCCCGCAGGCGCTCGGTGCGCCCGACGACCGCCCGCTGCTGCTCCTCGGTGCTGGTGGCGATGGTGGTGTCCGGCATTCAGCAGCTCATCCCCCGGCTCAGCCGATCTGCACCTGATGCAGCACGGGCGGCTCGGGCCAGCCCTGTTCCCGCAGCACCGCCACCGCCGCGGCCACGTCCGGGGCCAGGTCCAGGTCGGCCCCGGCCACCCGGCCCACCCCGGCCGGCATCGACGCCGACCAGGTGCCGTCGGTCTCCTCCACCGTGACCACGTCGCGCAGCGGCAGCGACAGCCCGTGCCCGCTGGCCTTGACCGAGGACTCCTTGCGGGCCCAGGTGAACAGCCGCCGGTGCTCACGGTCGGTGCGCCGCTCGGTGGCGGCCCACTCCTGGTCGGCGAAGATCGAGCTGCGCATGGCCTCCCAGTCCACGGTGCGGCCCTGCTCCACGTCCACGCCGACCTGCACCCCGGGGGCGGCCAGCGCCACGATCACGATCTCGCCGGAGTGCGAGAGGTTGATCTCGACCGGTCGGCTCGTCCCACCGGTGCGCAGGTACGGCTTGCCGTGGCCCTGCTCGTCGCAGGAGATGCAGAACGAGCCCAGCTCCACGGCCGGCGGCGGGGTGCCGGTGACGGCCGAGAGCACCCGGCGCAGCAGCGAGTGCGCGGCCAGCCCACGGTCGCGGTCCTCCGGGCGGCGGTAGCGCCCGATCTTGGCCACCCGGTCGGGGTCCAGGTGGGACGTCAGCTCGGACCGGAGCGAACCGCTCAGGTTCCCGACGTCCACCCGGGACCACCAGATCTCCACCTCCGCCCCCACGGGCGCGGGGTGACTCCCCGGCGACGGGATCGCGGTCAGGGCCGACTCCGGTGACGTACGGGCTTCAGACACCCGCACAGGATGCCCTGATCGCGTCCGCAAAGCCACGGAAGGCCGCAATCCGCACGCCAACTGCGGACGCCCGCCCGATCGTCCATCGTTCCCGACAGGCCGGGCCGGACGGCTCAGAGCCGGGGGAAGTACCGCGAAGTGTGCTCACCGTCCTCGAACACGTCGGACGCCGAGCCGACGATCAGCGGGTCGGGGTTGCCCACAACCTCTTTGTCCTTGCCCTCGTAGGGAAAACGGTGCAGCACGTGGCGCATCGCGTTGAGCCGGGCCCGCTTCTTGTCGTTGCTCTTGACCACCGTCCAGGGCGCGTCGGCGGTGTCGGTGTAGAAGAACATCGCCTCCTTCGCCTCGGTGTAGTCCTGCCACTTGTCCAGCGAGGCCAGGTCCATCGGCGAGAGCTTCCACTGCCGCACCGGGTCGACCTGACGGATCAGGAACCGGGTGCGCTGCTCCAGCTGCGAGACCGAGAACCAGAACTTCACCAGCCGGATCCCCGAGCGCACCAGCATCCGCTCGAGCTCCGGGGCCTGCCGCATGAACTCCAGGTACTCCGGGGCGCTGCAGAAGCCCATCACCCGCTCGACCCCGGCGCGGTTGTACCAGGACCGGTCGTACAGCACGATCTCGCCGGCGGTGGGCAGGGTCTGGATGTAGCGCTGGAAGTACCACTCGCCCTGTTCGCGCTCGCTGGGCTTCTCCAGCGCCACCACCCGGGCGCCGCGCGGGTTCAGGTGCTCCATGAACCGCTTGATCGTGCCGCCCTTGCCGGCCGCGTCGCGCCCCTCGAACAGGATCACGACCTTCTCGCCGGAGCTCTTCACCCAGTTCTGCAGCTTCAGCAGCTCGATCTGGAGCAGGCGCTTCTCGGCCTCGTAGATGTCCCGGCGCAGGCGCTCCTCGTAGGGGTAGCCCTCCCGCCAGGTGTCCACCGGGGAGCCCTCCGCGGTGATCAGGACCGGGTCGTCGTCGTCCGAGTCGTCGACGTGCAGGCCCTCCAGCGGCAGACCCTCCAGCGGGGTGCCGCCGCCGGGCACGTGGATCCGCTCCCGGATCTGGGCCATCCGCTCGCTGTCCAGCCCGGCCATCACCTCGGCCACGTCCTGCGACGGGGCCCCGACCTCGGACGGTCCGCTCTCCGGCTGCTCGGTCGCAGGCGCGTTCTCCATCTGTTCCTTCTCCGTTCCTGCTGGCCACGAGGGCCGCGATGCCAGCCTCCGACGTTCGCACCGTCCGCTGCGCGGCGAACAGGTCACCGAGGCGAGGTTCACTGCGCAACGGCCAGGTGTTCACCGGTTGTTGGCGACGACTGCTCCGGTCCCAAACTCACCCGGAGTGCCGCGGACGGCAAGAGCAGAATTGGGGACGATGGTGAGCCCCCGGGGCGCATCGGTCACCTCGCGGACACGCAGGGGAGCGGATCGGTCACGAGTTCACGTCAGGATCTGCGAAGAGCCCCGGGAAGCGACATGATCAGCGTGCCGGACGACGAATTCTCACGCTGATCGCATCAGCCCGAAGGAGCCGAGCTCACCATGTGGGTCCAGATCGCGCTGGTCGCGGTGCTGATTCTGATCAATGCCCTGCTCTCGGGCTCGGAGATGGCGCTCGTCTCGCTGCGCGAGAGCCAGGTCAACCGGATGGCCGCGGAGGGCGAGAAGGGCAAGCGCCTGGCCAAGCTCACCGCCGACCCGGACCGTTTCCTGTCGACCATCCAGATCGGCATCACCCTGGCCGGCGCCCTGGCCTCGGCGACCGCCGCGGTCACCCTGGCCCAGCCGCTGATCGAGCCGCTCGGCTTCCTCGGCGGGGCCGCCGACGCGGTGGCCGTCTTCGTGGTCACGGTGATCCTGACCTACCTCACCCTGGTCCTCGGTGAGCTCGCCCCCAAGCGGATCGCCATGCAGACCGCGCCGGGCTGGGCGCTGCGGGCCACCGGCCCGATCAACCTGATCGCCACCCTGGCCCGTCCGCTGGTCTGGATCCTGGTGCGCTCCACCGAACTGGTCGTGAGACTGTTCGGCCTGGACCCGAAGGCGGCCCGCGACGAGGTCTCCGAGGAGGAGATCAAGGACATGATCGCCGCCCAGGAGTCGATCCCCGAGCAGCAGCGCTCGATCATCGAGGGCGCCCTGGAGCTCGACGAGCGCAAGCTCTACCAGGTGCTCGTGCCCCGCACCGACGTGGTCTTCGTGTCCGCCACGCAGGACGCGACCGGGGCCCGGGACCTGCTGATCGAGGCCGGCCGCTCGCGCGCCCCGGTGATCGGTGAGACCGAGGACGACGTCATCGGTTTCGTGCACCTGCGGCAGCTGGTGGCCGGGGTCGGCACGGTCGCCGACTACGTGCGCCCGGCCCTGGTCCTGCCCGACTCGGCCGGGGTGCTGCAGGCCCTGGGCCGGATGCAGCAGCAGCGGGGGCAGCTGGCCCTGGTGATGGACGAGTTCGGCGCGGTGGCCGGGATCGTCACCCTGGAGGACCTGCTCGAGGAGATCGTCGGCGAGATCTACGACGAGTTCGACCTGGACACCGCCCAGGTGGTGCACCGGCCCGACGGTGACGTCGAGCTGAACGGCTCCTTCCCCGCCCACGACCTGCCCGACCTGGGCATCGACCTGGACGCCGGGCGCAGCGCCACGATCGCCGGGATCATGCTGGAGGCGCTCGGCGAGTTCCCGCCCGCGGGCACCGAGACCGTCGTGGGCCAGTGGCGCCTGACCGCCCTGGAGGTCACGCCCCGGGCGATCCTGCGGGTCCAGGTGCATCCGCTCGACGAGGCCGAGCTCAACCAGATCGAGGAGGCCAAGGAGGCCGCCCGCCAGGCCCGCGAGAACCGCGACCTGCCCCCGGCCACCGAGATCGCGGCCCTGCCGGAGGACGCCGAGCCCCCGGCCCGGCCGATCTCCGGCTCCACCGAGGAGGCCCGCCCGGCCGACCTCGACCTCACCCCGACCGATCCCCCGGCCCGCACCGACCGCTCCTGAGCCCGGCGGCGGCCGGCCTGATGCAGAATCCGTGCCGGGCCGGGGCCGCGAGGCGGATTGATATGCATCCGCCGGGTCCGGGATAATTCCAGACGGCCCAGAACTCCCGTTTTGCGGCCGGCTGGACCCGGGTACTGCGGCCGAAAGGGTTGTTGCGCTGATGGCAGGTGAACGGACCGGTCCGAGCACTCCGACGATCGTGTTGATCGCGGTGCTCGCGACACCTGTCGTGCTCATCCTGATCTTCTGGCTGATCGGCAGCGGCGGGGGCGACACCGCCGCCGCCAAGGCCGAGTTGCCGAACCTGGTCGGCAAGGGCCTGGAGTGGGCGAAGGACAAGGCCGACGCCTCCGGCTTCGACGACGTGGAGACGCACGACGCGCTCGGCCGCGACCGGCGCTGGAGCGACGACAAGGACTGGGTGGTCTGCTTCCAGACCCCGGGCGCCGGCTCGCAGGACCCGGAGAAGCCGGTCGAGCTCGGGGCCGTCCAGATCGACGAGAAGTGCCCCTCCAGCGACCAGGCCCTGTACAAGAAGGCCACCACCGAGATGCCCGACCTGAAGAACCGCACGGCCTACATGGCCAGTGAGATCCTCGGCGACAACGCCAGCGTGCGTTTCATCGACCGGGAGGACGGCGACGAGGTCGACGGCAACCTGGGCGACTACCGGGTCTGCTCGCAGGAGCCGAAGGCCGGCGAGACGTTCGACGGGGTCCCGGTCAGCATGCTGGTCGTGGAGTACGAGGAGCGCTGCTGAAATTCCCGTTCTGCCTGGCCCTTTCCGGGCCACCCTGAGGACTGCCGGGTTCCTTGACCGGTAAGTAGCCTGTCGGGACTGGTTGTCTCGACACCTGAGGAGAACGGTGAGTACGAGCCCGGACACCGACGTCACCAGCAAGACCGGATCCGCCGAGATCGGGGTGACCGGCCTGGCCGTGATGGGCCGCAACCTGGCCCGGAACCTGGCCCGGCACGGTCACCGGGTGGCGGTGCACAACCGCACCCACGCCCGTACCGAGAGCCTGGTCGCCGACCACGGCGACGAGGGCACCTTCGTGCCCAGCGAGTCGCTCGAGGACTTCGTCGACTCGCTGAGCAAGCCCCGCGTCGTCATCGTCATGGTCAAGGCCGGCCCCGGCACCGACGCGGTGATCGACGAACTGGTGCCGCTGCTGGAGGAGGGCGACATCGTCGTCGACACCGGCAACGCGCACTTCGCCGACACCCGGCGTCGCGAGGAGGCCCTGAAACAGCACGGCCTGCACTTCGTCGGCTGCGGGGTCAGCGGTGGCGAGGAGGGCGCGCTGCTCGGGCCGAGCATCATGCCGGGCGGCTCGAAGTGGGCCTACGACCGGCTGGGCCCGATCTTCGAGTCGATCGCCGCCCAGGTCGAGGGCACGCCGTGCTGCACGCACATCGGCCCCGACGGCGCCGGGCACTTCGTCAAGATGGTGCACAACGGCATCGAGTACGCCGACATGCAGCTCATCGCCGAGGCCTACGACCTGCTGCGCCAGGGCCTGGGCGCCACCCCGGCCGAGATCGCGGAGATCTTCCGGGGCTGGAACGAGGGCGACCTGGAGTCGTTCCTGATCGAGATCACCGCCGACGTGCTCAGCCACACCGACGCCCGCACCGGCCAGGCCTTCGTCGACGTGGTGCAGGACCAGGCCGAGCAGAAGGGCACCGGGCGCTGGACGGTGCAGAACGCGCTCGAACTGGGCGTGCCGATCACCGGGATCGCCGAGGCCACCTTCGCCCGCTCGCTGTCCGGGCACGCCGCCCAGCGGGCCGCCGCCCAGCAGGCGTTCGGCTCGGGCGTGAGCGACGGCTGGGTCGCCGAGGAAGACCGGGACGCGTTCGTCGAAGACGTGCGGGCCGCGCTCTACGCCTCCAAAGTGGTCGCCTACGCCCAGGGTTTCGACCACATCCAGGCCGGTAGCGACGAGTTCGGCTGGGACATCGACCGGGGTAGGACGGCCACCATCTGGCGCGGCGGCTGCATCATCCGCGCGCGTTTCCTGGATCGCATCCGCGAGGCCTACGACGACGACCCCCAGCTGCAGAGCCTGCTGGTGGCGCCCTACTTCGCCGACGCGGTGAGCAAGGGCGCCGACTCCTGGCGCCGGGTGGTGGTGGCCGCGGCCACGAACGGCATTGCCACCCCGGCGTTCTCGTCCTCGCTGGCCTACTACGACGGGCTGCGCCGCGACCGGCTGCCCGCAGCCCTGATCCAGGGCCTGCGAGACCTGTTCGGCGCCCACACCTATCGCCGGGTCGACGCCGAAGGGTCGTTCCACACGCTGTGGGCGGGCGACCGCTCTGAGATCGAGTCCTGAGACCTGAAGACGTTTGTGGGCACCCAGGTGCCCACAAACGTCTTCAGTTCAGAGCAAGTAACGGAAAAGTGGGCTGTTCGCCGGGATCTTCTCGATGTTCGGCGGGGACGCCTCCATCCGGGCGAGCAGGGCGGGCAGGTCGGCCGGGCTGCCCAGCTCGACCCCGACCAGCGCCGGCCCGGTCTCCCGGTTGTTCCGCTTCACGTACTCGAACAGCGTGATGTCGTCGTCGGGGCCCAGCACGTCGTCGAGGAATCGGCGCAGAGCGCCGGGTTCCTGCGGGAAGTCGACCAGGAAGTAGTGCTTGCGGCCCTCGTGGATCAGCGCCCGCTCGACCACCTCGGCGTAGCGGCTGACGTCGTTGTTGCCCCCGCTCAGCAGCACCAGCACGCTCGCCTCCGGGTGCGGCCGGACCACCTCGCCCAGAGCGGCGGCGGCCAGCGCCCCGGCCGGCTCGGCGATGATGCCGTCGGCCTGGTACAGCTCGAGCATCTCGCTGCAGACCCGGCCCTCGGCGACGCTCACCACCTCGACCTTGGTGTCGCGGATGATCGGATAGGTGACCGCCCCGGCCCGGCGCACGGCGGCGCCGTCGACGAAACCGTCGATCTCGGGCAGCGTCACCGGCTCCCCGGCCTGCAGCGCGGCCGCCATGCAGGCCGCCCCGGCGGGCTCGACCCCCACCAGCCGTACCTCCGGGTGCCGTTCGGTGAGCCAGGTGGCGGCCCCGGCCAGCAGCCCTCCCCCGCCCACCGGGATGACCACGATGTCGGGCAGCGCCCGGCCGAGCTCCTCGAGCTGCGAGAACGCCTCGGCGACGGCCGTGCCCTGCCCGGCCACGGTCAGCGGATGGTCGAAGGCCGGCACCAGCGTGGCCCCGGTACGCGCGGCATCGGCCACGGCCTCGGCCGCCGCGTCGTCGTAGGTGTCGCCGAGCACCCGGATCTCCACCAGGTCGCCGCCGAGCACGGCGATCCGGTCCCGCTTCTGCCGCGGCGTGGTGCGCGGCAGGTAGACCCGGCCGGACACACCGAGCCGGGCGCAGGCGTAGGCCAGGCCCTGGGCGTGGTTGCCGGCGCTGGCGCAGACCACCCCGGCCGCGCGCGCATCCGGGCCGAGCTGCGAGATCAGGTTGTAGGCGCCGCGCACCTTGTACGAGCGGACCGGCTGCAGGTCTTCCCGCTTCAGCCAGACCTCGCCCCCCGTGCGGGCACCGAGCCGGTCGGACCGCTGCAGGGGGGTGGGGGCCAGAACCTGGGAGAGCCGGTGCCGGGCATCCTCGACGTCGTGCGCCGTAACCGCTGCGGGCTGGGTACCAGTCGCCATGAGGCGCAAGGTTAGGGCCACCTTGCCTGGCCGTGCCGGACCGTCTCAGCGTGTGGCCCTCAGGGTCGTGCACCCGGCGGAAACCCGTCCGCAGAACGGCCCGGTCGGGTGACCCTGGGGTTCAGGTTCCGGCCGGTGCGGTCGAGGGTCTGGGGTCAGGCCACCGGAGGAGACATCGCCATGATTCGCCGCGTCCTCGTCACCGGAACCATCACGCTCACCACCGTGCTGATCACCACCGCCGGGTCGGCCCTCGCCGCGCCCGCGCCGCTTCGGGCGGCCGATACCGCCGCCGCCCCGGAGCTGAGTGTGCAGACGGTGCGGCCCGGTACGTCGTTCACCCTGAGCCCACCGACGGGCTGCCCCAGCAGCTCCGGTGAGCAGGTGGTCTACATCAGCTACACCGACAGCGAGGACACCACCCACCAGCTCGCCTCGATGACCACCGACGAGCTGGGCAACTGGAGCACGGCGAGGCTGCGGCTGCCGGTGGCCGGGCTGGACGACGCCGGCGCCTGGGACGAGCCGGAGGTCGCGACGGGCCCGGGCACGGTCGACGTGACCTGCCTGAACTCGGACTTCGTGGCCGCGGTGAAGTCGCGCGGGGGCTCGTCGGTGATGCCCGGCCAGGTGCGCAGGGCCGTGATCGATCCGCCCCTGCGGGGCCTGGAGGACGATCCCGAGGACCCGGACCCGGGTGAGGACGACGAGAACGTCACCCTCTCCTACGAGACGGTCCCGCTGACCGCGGTCGGCAACCCGGCCCGGATCAAGGTCACCAACGTGGTGGCCAAGCCGGGCGACACGATCTCGGTGGCGCCGGTGGACGTGTGCGCCGCCTCGGCGGACCCGGCCGCCTCCGCCCGGGTCGAGGTGAGCCCGGCGATGTCGGTCCCTGACGACGAGGGTGGCGACGACGGGGAGGGCGGCGACGACGGGGAGGGCGACGAGGAGGAGGACGTCAGCGGTCTCGGCGCGGAGGCGGACCCGGACGCGATCGTCAGCCTGCCTCTCGAGCTCACCGGGGGCACCTGGCCGGCCACCCAGCTGAAGATCCCGGCCGATGCCGAGCTGGGTGACTACGCGGTGACCGTCGACTGCCTGGACTCGGCCCAGGAGGTCAGCAGCCGGTACGAGGCCGTCCCCCTGGCCCTCGGCACGATCAACGCCGCGGCTGCGGTGTGCTCGGCCAAGGGCGCCACGGTGCGGCTGAGCGGCAGCTACCCCAGCGCACTGACGTCGGGTGACGACGAACTGGAACTTCCGGCCACCGTGCGCTTCAAGGGTTCCGGCCCGTGGACGCTGCGGGTCGACTCGGCCCTCACCGGGGCCGCGCTGCTGAAGCAGAAGGTGGCCTGCCCGGAACCGGACTACGAGCTCACCGTGTCCAAGACCGGCCTGTCGGCCTCGGGCGCGGTCCGGGCCCGGGTCTGCAACACCGGTGACGCCTCGGCCCGCGCGTTGCTCCAGGTGGCCGCGAAGGGCAAGAAGTTCGCCACCGTCGACCGGGAGCTGCTCGGTGTCGACGACTGCAGCTGGCTCACCGGCAGCAAGGTGAAGAAGGGCAGCTCGGTCCGCGCTCGGGTGCTGATCGACCCGGAGGGCAAGGGCAGCACCGACCAGGACGTGGAGCACACCTTCAACGTCCGCAGGCCGGAGTGAGGTAAGGCCAGGGCTACCGACGGGGGACGTCGGGCGGCGGCGCCTGGTGCCGGCTCCCATCCCCGGCGTCCGGCGCGGCGGGCCGTCGGCGTCCCCCGCTCGGCTTCTTCCTGGTCCGGACAACTCACCGCACCGTCGCCCAGTGATCGCAGTAGCGTGCGGGCATGAGCGACTCAACGGGTTCCCAGCTCCCCGTCGTGCCCTACGGCGCGTGGCCCTCCCCGATCAGTGCGGCCGATCTGGTCTCGGGCGTCGTGCGCCCGGTCGAGGCCTGGCCCGGCGAGACCGGCACCTGGTGGACCCAGGCCCGGCCGGATCAGGGCGGCCGGGAGCAACTGGTGTTCCGGGCGGCCGACGGCACGATCACCGACGTGCTGGGGCCGGAGTGGAACGTAAGGACGAGGGTGCACGAGTACGGCGGTGCCGCCTGGTGGGTCTCGGGCGACGTGGTGTTCGCCGTGAAGTGGGACGACCAGCGGCTCTACCGGGTCGAGCCGGGCAAGCGGCCGGTGCCGATCACCCCGGTCCCGCCGGCCGAGGCGGCCTGGCGCTACGCCGACGGCCGGGTCACCCCCGACGGCAAGACCGTTGTCTGCGTGCGTGAGTCGCACGAGGCGGGCGAGGTGCGCAACGAGATCGTCGCCTTCCCGGCGGCCCCCGCAGACACCGTCGACCCCACGCCAACGGTGCTGGTCAGCGGGACCGACTTCGTTGCGGCCCCGCGGATCAGCCCGGACAGCCGACGACTGGCCTGGATCGAGTGGCAGCACCCGAACATGCCGTGGGACAGCACTTCTCTGTGGATGGCCGAGCTGGTCGAGGGTGATGTCCTGCAGACCGCCGACGCCCGTCTGCTCACCGGGGCATCCCGGGTCGGCCGCGGCCGGGCCGCCAGTCGCGACGGACAGTCCCTGATGCAGCCCAGTTTCGGGCCGGACGGACGGCTGTATGTCATCTCCGACGTGTCCGAGTGGTGGAACGTCTACCGCGTCGAGGAGGAAAGTGGGCAACTGACCCAGATTTTCCCGCTGCACCACGAGGTCGGCCGTCCTGCCTGGGTGTTCGGCGACAGCGACTACGTGGTCGACCGGGATCGCCTGGTCTGGATGACCTACACCGACGACAAGGGCGCCAATCTGGTTCGGGTCAGCGAAGACTCGACGGAGTCCGACGCACTGCCCTTCGTCTCCCTCGCGCAGCTCCGCCTGGCCCCGGACGGATCGCGACTGACCGCCCTGGCGGCCCAGGCCACTGCCGAACTGGCCGTGGTCGAGTTCCGGGTAGGCGCAGACAAGCGTCTGAGCTGGAGCATCCTGAACGAGGTCCCCGACCATCGCCTCGACGCAGCCGGCATCTCCGTACCCCGGCACGTGACGTTCCCCAGCGTGGGCGGGCGCGATGCCCATGCGCTGTTCTACCCGCCGGCCTCAGCCTCGGTACGCGCCCCTGAGGGAGAGCGCCCGCCGCTGATCGTGACCGTGCACGGTGGACCCACCAGCGCGGCCAGCTCCGCGTTCCGGCTCCAGACCCAGTACTGGACGAGCCGTGGTTTCGCGGTCATCGACGTGAACTACGGCGGCAGCACGGGTTACGGCCGGCCCTACCGCAAGCTGCTCGACGGATCGTGGGGCATCGTGGACGTCGAGGACGCCTGCGCAGCCGCTCTCTGGGTGTCCGCCCAGGGCCTGGCCGACGCCTCGCGTCTGGCGATCCGGGGCGGGAGTGCCGGTGGTTACACCGTTCTGGCCGCCCTGGCCACGCGGGACGTGTTCACCGCCGGAGCCAGTCTGTACGGGGTGGCCGACCTCGGAGCCCTGGCCGAGGACACGCACAAGTTCGAGTCCCGTTACCTCGACGGCCTGGTCGGCCCCTGGCCGCAGGCCAAGAAGGTCTACACCGAGCGTTCGCCGCTGTCACACATCGACGGCTTCGACCGCCCGCTGATCGTCCTGCAGGGCGAGGAGGACGCCGTCGTCCCCCCGGCACAGGCCGAGATGATCGTGGCCGCGCTGGCGGGGAAGCAGGTGCCCCACAGCTACCTGCTCTTCCCGGGGGAGCAGCACGGTTTCCGTAGGGCCGAGAACATCATTCGGGCGTTCGAGTCGGAGCTCTCGTTCTACGGCCAGGTCTTCGGGTTCGAACCGGCCGGCCTGAGTGAACCGGTGCGGATCCGGCATGCCGAGAACCTTCCTCAGCGCTCGGCGCGTTGAGGTCACGGTTGCGGCGGTAGAGCGCCTTCTACCGCCGCAACCTTCACGGCGTCTTGGTCAGTGGCAAACGCAGTGATGGCGGCCCGCGCCGTCTCCAAGCTTTTGCTTGAAGGCGGGGGCCGCCATCACTGTCTTCAATTTTTGTCCGGCGATGTCCTACTCTCCCACACCGTAACCAGTGCAGTACCATCGGCGCTGGCAGGCTTAGCTTCCGGGTTCGGAATGGGACCGGGCGTTTCCCTGCCGCTATGATCGCCGTAACTCTCTCGGCACAACCGTTGTCACCCTTGGGTGCGTGACGGTCGTTTCCCGTGAACCGCATAGTGGACGTGAGTCATCTTCGCTTCGTGTGCAGAGCGGAGTGTTGTAAGTCATCGGCATATTAGTACCGGTCAGCTTCACAAGTCGTTAGTCCTTGCTTCCAC